>NZ_JBITLO010000013.1:0-324419 GCF_044465345.1 Nonomuraea sp. NPDC049684
GCCACACCGACCCGCGCGTGATCACTCTCAGCTTCGCCGCCGGCGAGCCGGTCGTCCTGCTGATCATCCCTGCGGGCACCGTCGCCGGCGCCGCCAAGGCCACGCTCAAGCTCACCGCCCAGGACATCGCCGGTTTGAGCATCGACGCCCTCCTCACCCTCGCGCACCTGCCGGGCGACCCCGCTCCGCGGGCCTCGGCCGACGGCTCGGCCCGCTGGGAGGACGAGGGCGGGTCGGTCATCGGGCAGGCGGCGCAGCCATCCATGGGACGGCCGGCGCCGTCGCCATGACCCGTGCCGCCTGCCGGCCGGATCGAGCGGTCCTGGCACCGCCCGTACTGGCGGCGGGCCGATCTCCGGCCGGCAGGCATCTCATCACCTTTCAGCTTCTCCCGTGAGGAGACATTCCATGACTGTCATCGACACCGCCCCGCTCGCTGGGGCCAGCGCCTCAGCGTCGACCCTCGTGCACCTGTCGGGGGACATCGACATCTTCACCACAACCCGGCTGCGCAAGCGGCTGATCACCGCCCTCGACCACAGCACCGACCTGCTTGTCCTCGATCTGTCCCGGGTCACCTTCTGCGGGGCCGGCGGGATCGGCGTGCTGGTCTGCGTGCAAGGCCGTGCCCGGGCGCGGGGCATTACGCTGGCCCTGACCGGCGTCCCGCCGCGCATGGCCCGGCTGCTGCGCATCACCGGCCTGGACCACCGCTTCCCGGTCATGGCGTGACCTGCATACCGAGCGTCACCCGCACCACCGCCGGGGAGGGCCATGACGGCAATGCGCCGTTCCCCCGCCCGGCTGCACCCACGCGGGCCGGTATCGTCCCGGTGACGCTGACCGCGGCGATCGTCATCGCGCCGTTCATCGCGCTGGGCGCCGGCATCTGGCTGGCGTGGGGAAGCGGGATCACCCTCACCGACCTGCTGCCGGCCGCCTGACCGGGCTGGGGGTGACGGTCGGCTTCCACCGGCTGCTGACCCATCGCTCCTTCACTGCCCGCCCGTGGCTGCGCATCGTACGGGCCGCGGCCGGATCGATGAGCTTTCAGGGCAACCTCATGGGCAACTGCGCGGTCCAGCCCACGCCCATTTGGGCTGGCTTCTCTCCAGCGAGCCCACCTCGGCCGCACGGTATGCCCCCGACCTGCTCCGCAACGATCCGGCCATGCTGCGGATCTCCCGCGCCTTCCCCGCCTGGTGCGCCGCCTCCTTGCTCCTGCCGTTCGCGGCGGGCTGGGCATCAGCGGCAGCCTCTACGGTGCTCTGACCGCGTTCATCTGGGCCGGACTGGTCCGCATCGCGTCCTTCGGGGAAAGCTGGCACAACGGCCACCACAGCCAGCCCGGCTGCGCCCGGCACGGCCGCGGCCCCCGCCAGATCGACCCCTCCGCCGGGCTCATCCGCCTGTTGGAACGCCTGCGCTGGGCCACCAACGTGCACTGGCAGCCCGCCGACGTCCTCGGCCACCCACGCATGGTGGCCGGCAAGCACACACTGCGCACCAGCAAGCTCGGGGGACGTTAGTCCTGGTCAGCACGCTTGAAAGGAGCTCGTTCCACATAGAGGAGACGATCCATTGTGAGGGGAGGGGGCTCCACGGGGAAGGCGTCAAGGTGACGGGTGATGGTGAGCGGATGCTGGGCGGCCTGCTGGACGCCACTCAGCTGTCCGCGATGGAGGCGATCCGGATCGACGCCACCATGGCCGGGCGCGCCTTCCGCGACGTGGAGATCGTCGAGGCCCGGCACGTGCTGGATCCCGCCGCTCCCGAGAGCGTCCCTGCCTCGCCGGTCGGCGAGGGGCCGCAGCGGCTATGGGTGCCGTTGCTGAGCGGCACCGAACGGGTCGGCGTCCTGGGAGTGAGCGTGCAGCGGGGATATGAGCGCGCGGCGTTGCTGGCCGGCCGGCTGGCCTCGCTCCTCTCGCTGCTGCTGGTCAGCAAGAGCCCCTGCAGCGATTCCTACGCCCGTTTGGTCCGCGCCCGGCCGATGACGCAGTCGGCCGAGGTGTTGTGGAACCTGCTCCTGCGGATCCCCGAGCTCTACCAGACCGCCCTGTGGTTGCACTCACCCCACGCCGACCTGCTCATTCCGCTGGCACCATCCCCGATCGGGCGCGAGGGCCAGGTCACACCACCACCGGTGTTCTTCCGGGAACTCGCCGCCCGTGCCCAGGACTACAGAGCCCGCCAGCCCCGCGACCGGGAGCCGGCCTGACGCCATCCGCCCGCCCTTGCACCCACGCACAGCGCTCCCTGGCCGTGGCCGCACTGCTGCACATCTCCTGAACCACCTGGGTCGGCGAGGCTCCTTCCGGGCGGCGGGCCCGCCGGATCACTCCGGGGCCGGGCGGGCCGTCCTGACCTCTCCGCGCAGCCGGGCCGGGTCGGCTGCGGTCACGGCCGACTTCCCGTCCAGGTGCCGGCCTTGTCCGTACGCCGCGGCGGAGGCCGCCTCGCCCAGCGCGGCCCGCGCCCGGCGGCCGAGCTCGCAGGCCTGCCGATCGGTGCGGTCGTGAGCGCCGCGCAGCCGGGACGCGGCGCCGAGCAGGACGGCCGAGTCGTGATGCCGTCCCTGTGCCCCGGCGTACGCGGCGGCGTTCACCGCCACCAGCGACAGGATCGGCAGGTCCCCGGTCCGCACCGCCGCCGCGTACCCCTGCTCCAGCGCCTTCGCGGCGCCGGGCAGGTCGCCGGTCTCCAGGCAGAGCCAGGCCCGCGCGCTGCCGACCAGCGTGCGCACGTGGTCACCGGCGAACGCGGTGTCGCCGTCGAGGTCCCATTCGGCGTCGTCCAGCAGCGCTCGCGCCCAATCCAGGTCGCCGAGCCGCAACTGGAAGCCGGCCTCCCACACGTCGAACAGGGCCGACGCTGCGCGCTGGGTCGTCGGCTGCGACGGCGGACGCAGCACGGTGCGCGGGCTCGCTGGCTTCGCGTTCACCGGCACAGAGCCGCAGTTCACCGGCTACGTCGTGCTCGCCGCCGTCGCCGACCCCGAGAAGCTGCGTCCCGGGTTCAACCTGACGCCGGCAGGCATGTACCTCCGGACGCCCACGGAGGGGTACGTCGGCATGCTGGAGTTCGACGGCGGCGCGTTCGACCGCTCACGGCAGCCGACCCGCGACCATCTCCAGGCGGTCCTGCGCCGGGTCTCCGGCACCGACGTGACGCTGACCGACGTACATCTCGCCTCAAGCTTCACCGATCGGGCGAAGCAGGCGACGACCTACCGGCAGGGGCGCGTCCTGCTCGCGGGCGACGCCGCGCACATTCACTCTCCCCTCGGGGCGCAGGGACTCAACCTCGGCATCGGCGACGCCATGAACCTGGGCTGGAAGCTCGCGGCGACCGTGCACGGGCACGCGCCGGACGGGCTGCTCGACACCTACACCGCCGAGCGCCGTCCGGTCGGCGCCCGGGCGCTCGACTGGACGCGCGCCCAGACGGCGGTCATGCGGCCGGACGCGCACGGCCAGGCGATCCAAGGCGTCGTTCGCGACCTGATCGGGACCCGTGACGGGGCGACGTACGTCCACGAGCGGACGTCGGGCTCGTCGATCCGCTACGACCTCGGCGGCGACCACCCGCTGACCGGCCGCGACGCCCCGGACCTCCGTCTTGGGGACGGCGCCCGCCTCGGCGACCTCATGCGGGACGGACGAGGCGTCGCCCTCGACCTCAGCGTCGACCGGCGCCTGCGCGATCCGGCGACGAGGTGGGAGAGCCGGATCCGGTACGCGGATGGGGCGGCGGGAGACGACCTCGGAGCGGCCGCGGTGCTCGTCCGGCCGGACGGCGTGGTCGCCTGGGCGGGCGACCCTGATCGTGAGGGGTTCGAACGGGCCGCGAGCCGGTGGTTCGGCCGTCCGGCGAGCGGAGCGGGAGCCGCCTGAACGGCGCAACACATGCCCGGCGCATGACGATCACCCTCCGGGCGGAGAGCACCGTGATGTTCACCGGCGACTCCGTCACCGACTGCCGGCGGCTGGGTCTTCGGGTCCGGCTACCCGCTGCGCTGGCAGGCCGACGTGCTCGACGCGCGCCCGGACGTGGTGTCGATCCTCGCCGGCGGCGACGACCTGGGCCGGCACACCTGCGACCCGGACGGCCACGTGATCTCCGCGGAGGACTGGGTTCTCGGGGCCTCCGGGCACAGGGAGGCGCGGATCAGGCCGTGGGTGCGGTCGCGCGGACGAAGTCCGTCACCGGAGTCGGTGTGATCTGCGGGTACCGGTCGTTGTCGAGGGCGGCGAACTTCCCCTTTCCCGTCACCATGCACCACTGGTACTGGAGGGCGACGTAGTCGAACGGGTTACGGGTCCGGGCGGCCTGGCGTTCGATCTCGGCGCGCAGCTCGTCGGCGGTGCCGAGGCGCCGCAGCTCCAGCGTGCGGCCCGAGCCGCGCTGAACGGCCTCGTGGAACTGCCGCATGGACAGCACGTCACCGGCGAAACGCAGCGTGCCGGTGGCCTGCCGGTCCAGGGCGACGGCGGCGGTGTAGGCGGCGGTGTCGGCCACCGAGGTCAGGTCGAGCGGCTGATCGGGGTCGCCCCAGTGCGACAAGGTGCCCCGCTGCCAGTCGACCAGGCCCATGAAACCGACCATCACCTCGTAGAACGCGCCGTTGAGCACGGAGATCACCTCAAGGCCGGCGTCGGCGTACTCGGCGGCGGCACGGCGACGCCAGTCGGTCATGACGTTGTCGCCGTCGTCGAGCTTGGTGAGGTCGATGGCGAAGTCGGAGGGGATGAACCGGCGGGCACCGGCCTTCGCGGCGGCGCGCGCCAGGTTGGCCTGGCCGTCCACGATCACGTCGGGGCCGCCCTGCACGACCGAGATGACGGTGACGGCGTCGCCGACGGCCTCGGCCAGCGTCTCGGCCGGGTCGGTGACGTCGCCTTCTGTCACCTCCACGCCGCGCGACCGCAGCGCTGCGAGCGCCGCCTGCTTGGTCGCGTCGGCGCCGGGGCGGACCAGGGCGCGGACGGTGGCGCCCTGGTCGAGAAGGGAACTGACGATCTGGCGGCCGAGCAGGCCGGTGGCACCGGCCACGAAGACCTTGGAAGTGGACATGTTCATCGGCTCCTTTTCGAGGGTGAAATCGGTGTTCGCCCAGGCCGGTTACGGCTCTTGGGGCGTGATGGGGTCCGTGCTGCGCGGGGAAGGAGAAGGGCCGCAGGGAAGGCGCTTTCCGATGGCGGCCGGGTTCGAGGTCGCGGCCCCCGGGGTGAGGGGCCACGCGTACTTCCGCAGCGACGGCGTGTGTTTCGTGCTATCCGTGACGCGTGGTCATGCGCCCTTTTTGATCGCCTCGGCGAAGGCGGCGAGACCGTCGGCCAGATGCTCGACGTCGGACGGTTCCCAGCCCTCCATGAGCGCGGCGACGGCGGTCGTCCGGGCTTTCCAGAGTTCGCGGATGGCGAGCTTCCCCTCCCGCGTGACGCTCACCAGCCGCGCCCGTGCGTCGTCCGGGTCGGGCTGCCGCTCGATGAACCCGCGTGACTCCAGCCGTTTGGCGGGAGGCGAGAGCGTGGACTTGTCCACCTCCATCAGTTCGGCCAGCACCGACAACCGCACGGGGGCGTGCAGGGAGATCTGCGCGAGCAGCGTGTAGTCGCCCAGCGACAACTCCAGCCCGGAGGCGGCCATGATCCGTCGCCGCGTCGTCGGGGCGAACATCCAGTTGCCCACCGTGGCCAGCGCCGCCGCCACCCGATCAGTCGCCTCCCGCAGCCGGACGTCCCCGTTCTCCGCCGATCCCGCCACCCCGACCCCCTCCCACGATTGGTTGGTTGGCTCAAACCAACTATAGAAGAGCGTGGCGGTTCATGCAAGTGCATTCACCCCGATCGAGTGCGACCGTGCACGACATGCTCAACGACAGGAGTTCCCATGACGGACGACATTGCCCAGGGCGGCCCCGGGCCGGCCAGGACATTGCGGCTGGCGGTTGCGCAGAGCACGGTGCCCGGGGATCCCACCGAGCCCGGTGCGCTGCGGGAGAGCGGCGCGGAGGTGCGCGGCCTGATGCGGGAGGCGAGCGCGGCCGGGGCGCGGCTGGTGCAGTTCCCGGAGGGGGCGATCACGTATCCGAGCAGGGACGTGATGTGCTCGGGGCCGTCCGGGACGCTGAGCGCGGCGGACTGGAGCCGGGTCCGCTGGGACGTCCTGCGCGAGGAGGCCGAGTCGATCGCCCGCCTGGCAGGACGACTCGGGCTCTGGGTGGCCTTCGGCTCGATCCACCCGCTGACCCGGCCGAACCGGCCGCACAACAGCCTGTACGTGGTCTCCGACCAGGGCCGGCTGGTCACGCGGTACGACAAGCGGCTCTTGTCGAACACCGAGGTGTCGTTCATGTACGCGCCCGGTTCGTCCCCTGTCGTCTTCGAGATCGACGGCCTCCGGTTCGGGTGCGCGCTGTGCATCGAGGCCGAGTTCCCCGAGATGTTCGCCGAGTACGAGCGCCTGGACGTGCACTGCGTGCTGCTGTCGGTGATGGTCGACGACGCGGCGCGCGCGGTGGTCGCGCAGGCGTACGGGAGGCTGTACGGCTACTGGCTCGGGTACTCCGTCCCGGCGCAGTTCAGCGCGACCGTCCCGTCGGGGATCGTCGCGCCGGGCGGTCGCTGGCTCGCGCGCTGCCCGGCGGACGGCCGCCCCGCCCTGGCCGTGGCAGATCTCGACCTGGACGCGCCGGACGCGGACATCGACGTGTCGGTCCGCCTGGCCCGGCCCTGGCGACGCCGGGCACGCGCCGGCCTCTATGACGATCACCGGGTGCCGGGAGACCGCCGCAGTGAGACGCGCACGACATTCTGACCGTCGTCAGGCCAGGCCGGCCGGCGGACGCGAATGCCGAGCTGTCACCGCGCCTCAGGGGCCGATCTCTCGACGGCGTCGAGGAAGCGTGTGCCCCAGTTCCGAAGGTGATCGACGAACTCCGGCGGCTCCAGAACCTCGAACTCGGCGCCGATGTTGCCCAGGGCCTGCGTGGGCCAGTCCAGGCTGGTGGAGACCATCGTGAGCCGGCATCGATCGGGGGCGACCGGCTCGATCTCACCCCACTGGCCGGCCGTGCGGCGCACCTGTTCCGCCGGTGCGTGAACCAGCGCGACGACGGTCTTGGCCGTGGGGACCCGGGCCGCGGTGCGGACGAACGCGGCGGCGTCCCCGCCGGGCAGCGGCCGTGGCAGGAAGGAGGCGCCGGTGTTGGATGGCCAGGTCAGCCGGTCGAGGCGGAAGCTGCGCCAGTCGTGCCTGGTCAGGTCGTAGGCCACCAGATACCAGCGGCCCCCGAGCGCCACGAGGCGATGGGGCTCCACCTCGCGTTCGGTGCGCCCGCCGGCGCGTGTGACGTAGTGGAAGCGCAGCCGTTCCTGGTCCCGGCACGACTGGGCGATCATCGTCAGCACCTCCGCCGGGATCACCGGGCCGGCCGAGGCCGCCGAGACGGTCATCGCGCGCAGCGCGTTCACCCGAGCCCGCAGGCGGGGCGGCAGGACCTGCACCACCTTGGTCAGCGCGCGCACCGCCGCCTCCTCCAGCCCCGCGATGCCGCTCTGCGCCGCGTCTCCCATGCCGACCGCCAGCGCGACCCCTTCCTCGTCGTCGAGCAGCAGCGGCGGCAGCACGGCCCCGGGCGCCAGCTGGTATCCGCCGTCGGTGCCTCGGGAGGCGTGCACGGGATAGCCCAGCTCGCGCAGGCGATCGACGTCCCGGCGGAGGGTGCGTTCCGAGACGCCGAGCCGCTCGGCCAGATCCGCGCCCGGCCAGTGGCGGTGCGTCTGCAGCAACGACAGCAGGTTGAGCGTGCGGGAGCTGGTGTTGGCCATATCCCTAATTATCCGCCACTTCCGGTCAGAAAGTGGCCGGAAGCCTCCCTAGAGTGGTCACCATGATCACTCACGAGGTTCAGTTGACCGCCCAGATCGCCGCCGTCCCCGGACCCGAGCACTTCACCGTCGCGCCGGCCGAGATCGAGGGGGAGGTCGTGGTCCGTACGGACTATGTGGGGCTGGCCGCCACCTATCTCGAACTCATGCGCGCCGACTGCCACCTGCCGATCCCGGCCTGGCAGCCCGGCCGGCGGGTGGGCGTCATGGCGATCGGCACCGTGCTCAGCTCGGCGAGCCCCGACCTGCGGGAGGGCGACCTGGTCCAGTCGATGAGCGGCTGGAGCACGCACTCGGCGGGACCGGCGGCCTCCTACGTCAAGCTCGACCCGGACGCCTATCCCGACCCGACCTACCACCTGGCCCAGGGCCCGACCGCCTACCACGGCGTCGCGGACGTGGCCAAGGTCGGTGAGGGCGACGTCGTCTTCGTCTCCGGCGCGGCCGGCGGTGTCGGCTCGCTGGCCGGGCAGATCGCCCGCAACTTGGGCGCCAGGAAGGTGATCGGCAGCGCGGGCAGCCAGGCCAAGGCCGACTACCTCGTGGACGAACTCGGCTTCGACGCCGCCTTCGACTACCACCGCGACCCGGTCGCCGCGCTCAAAGAGCTGGCCCCGGAGGGCATCACCGTCTTCTTCGACACCGTCGGCGGCGCGCTGTACGACGCCGCGCTCGAAGTCGCCGTGCCCGGTGCCAGGTTCGCCCTGTGCGGCTCGTTGTCCACCCAGCTCGGCGCCGCCTCCGACCGCTTCCCCGAGCCCGACCGCGACGCCGCCCTGGCCAGGGGCGTCGAGCTGCTGCCGTTCTCCTGCCACCACACCCCGGACCAGCTCGCCGCCTGGCACCGCCACTTCCGCACGGCGCTTGACCAGGGCCGCTTCGTCCACCCGCGGACCGTCGTCGAGACCAGCATCGACGGGGTGCCCGGCGCGTTCCTGGGCCTGCTGCGCGGCGAGCACCGCGGCAACGTCTCGGTGCGGCTGGTATGACCGTCCTGTGCCGCCGGGCGCTCAACCGGGCCCTGCTCCAGCGGCAGTTCCTGCTGGAGCGGGCCGACCTGACGGCCCTGGAGGTGATCGGCCGCCTGGTCGCCATGCAGGCGCAGGAGCCGAACTGGCCCTACGTCGGCCTGTGGGCCCGCATCCGCGACTTCACCCACGCCGACCTCACCGCCCTGCTCGCCCAGGGACGGGTCGTGCGGTCCGGGCTCCTGCGCAGCACGATGCACCTCGCCGCGGCCGACGACTTCCGCCGGCTGCGGCCGGTGCTGCAGCCCGTACTGAACCGCACCGCCGACTCGGCGCACTTCCGGCGCAACAACGCCGGACTCGACCCCGAAACGCTGGTGGCCGAGGGACGCGCCCTGCTGCGGACCGGGCCGCTGCCCAGGAAGGAGCTCGCCAAGCGCCTCGCGACCCGCCACCCGGGCCGCGACAGCCGCGTCCTGGCAGGGGAGATCGAGCTGCGCACCCCGCTCGTCCACGACCCGGCCACCGCGTCCTGGGGCGGGTGGGGGACCCGCTCGTCGATCACCGTCAGCGCCGCCACGGTCGAGGCGCCGCGGCCCGCCGCGCTCCGCGACCTGGTCCGCCGCTACCTGGCCGCCTTCGGGCCCGCCACCGTGGCGGACGTCCAGGCGTGGTGCGGGCTGACCCGGCTGGCCGAGATCGTCTCGGACATGGGCCCGGACCTGCGGCACTACACCGGCCCGGACGGCCGGCGCCTGGTGGACCTGCCCGACGTCCCGCTGCCCGACCCCGACACCCCCGCGCCGGTGCGGCTGCTGCCCGCCTACGACAACGCCCTCCTGGGCCACGCCGACCGCAGCCGCATCATCGCCGACGCCGACCGCAGGCACGTCGCCCCCGGGCAGGCCAGGGTCCTGCCCACCGTGCTCGTCGACGGTCACGTCCGCGGCACCTGGTCCTTCACCGCGGGCGAAGTACGACTGGCGCCGTTCGGAAGCCTCTCCCGGAACGAACAGCAGGCGGTCGACGACGAGATCGGCCGGCTGCTGCCGTTCCTGTCGCGCCGCTGAACACGACGACCAGTGTGTCCAGGAGAAGACGGCATCCTTCATGCGTTCGTTGATCTCGGGTCAATTGTCGGCGAGGGCAGGCTTTCGGGTGCTTCCTCCAGGGGACAGTCGCGGCATGACGACGGATGCCCGGCCCACGGCCGATGACCTGCTGAGTTACGCCAGAAAGCTGCACGAGCTGGCCGTCCTGCTGAAGTACGACAAGGAGTTCGAGAGCAGGTTCAGCGCCGCCGTCGAGGCGGGCGACGAGCGGGAGCTCTCCGGCCTGCTGACGCCTTTGGGGTTCGAAGGGGTCTCGATCGCGGACAAGCTGGTCGAACGGAGCGAGTGCGAGCGGTGCACCTTCTGGCAGGGCAAGTGGGTCTGCCACCCGATCTGCATGTAGCGCGGCGGGCCGTCACAGGACGGTCAGGCGGCCGTACCTGGACAGGGTCGCGGCCAGGTCGCCGGATCCGCCGCGGAGTGTGGCGTCCAGGAAGGCGAGGGTGGCCGCCGCGGTGATGCGCGGCCCGTCCGTCCGGCCGAGCGAGCCGGTGAGCGCGGGCAGGGGCGGCATGAAGAGCGGGGCGTCGGTGAAGGTGAGGTGCGCCGTGCCGGGGACGGTGAGGCGGTAGCCGGTCGCCGTGCTGAGCTGGAGCACCCGCGTGAGGCGCGGGAGGTAGTCCGGCTCCTCGCCCGGTTCGACGTCGTGGGTGAGCGCGAGCACCGGCTGGCGGAACGGTCGCGCGGCGGGGTCGCGGGGGAAGCCGTCCAGGTCGATGACGGCCGCGAAGCGGGGGTCCTGGCGGGCGGCCTGCAGGGCGGCGGCGCCGCCGAGTGAGTGACCGGTCGCCGCGGCCCGGCGGACGTCGAGCCGTCCGCTCAGCAGGCCCGGGATCTCGCCGCGGTCCAGGCGGCCGAGCTGGGTGAGGACGAAGCTGAGGTCGGCGGCCCTGACCGCCGTCCATCCGGCCGCCCGTCTGTTGTCCTCCGCCTGGTCGCCGGTGGCCGCGACCCGGGTGCGGACCGTCCGGCCGTCGGCGAGGGTGACGACGGCCGAGTCGTACGGGTGGTCGAGGGCCGCCACGACGTACCCGCGGCTGGCCAGTTCCTCGGCCCAGGCGGTGTTCTGGGTGCGCACGCCGCCGAGCCCGGGTGAGAACAGCACCACGGGGAACCGGTCGCCGCCGCCGGCCACCGGCGCGTCGGGCGCCGAACGCGTGCGGGCGCGTGCCGGCTCGTCCAGGACGAAGGCGGGCAGGCCCAGGTAGCCGGCCTCGCCACGGGCGACGACCTGCGCTTCGCGTGCCGTGCGGCCGAGGTACCGCGCCCGCTGGGCGGCCGGGGGGACGTCCCGCGCGGGATACCAGAGCTGGACGACGACCGTCCGCCGGTCATCGGCCCGGGACGTGGCGGCCTCCGCGCGATCGGGGTCGGTCCACTGGACGACGGTGGTGCCGACGGCGTGGGCGCCCGACGGCTCGGGGAACACGGGCAGGGGCAGCGCCCACGCCGCCGCCGCGCCCGCGACGATCAGGGCCAGGCAGGCCGCCGACCTCGGCAGCGCCACCCACCATCGAGCCCGCCGTCCGGCCCGCCACCCCAGCAGGGAGGGCGCGGCGAACGCCAGCGCGATGCCCCCGCCTGCGAGGACGGGGAGGAGTTGCCAGCGGATCCCGAGCACGGCCGCCACGATCGCGGACACCACGAGGCCCGCCGCACCGGCCAGAGTCGACGGCCGGCGCGCTCCGGGCGGCAGCCAGCGGGCCAGCACCAGCACGACGGCGGATGCCAGGGCCGGGAGCTCCACGAGGGACAGGCCGAACACGGTCACAGTCATGTGATCACGGTGGCGCACCGACCTCGGCCGGACATCGGGCCCCAGGCCGAGAGCTGCCTGCGACCCCGGTATGACCTCCGCGACCTGCCTGCGACCGGAGTCGCAAGGTGCCGCCGCCGACCGCGTCTCGAACCGGCTCACCGACCGGCTCACCGACCAGTTCACTGGCCGGTTCACCGACCGGTTCACTGGCCGAGGAACGCCGCCCGGTTCTCCTCGGCCCAGGAGGCGAACGTCCGCGCGGGCGTGCCGGTCAGCTCCTCCACGACGGACGTGAGCTCGATCGGGCGGCCGTCGCAGCTCTGCCAGTAGTCCAGCAGGGCCTCGGCGAGGGCCGCGTCCATGTACTGCGCCATTTCGGCCGTCCACTCCTGCCTGGTGACGGGCGTGATCGCGATGTCCCGCCCGGTGACGCGGGAGAGGATCGCGACCTGCTCGGAGAAGGTGAGCGACTGCGGCCCGGTCAGTGTGTACGCTCTGCCGCCGAGGGCGGGGTCGGCCAGCACGGCGGCCGCCACCGCCGCGATGTCCGCTTCGTGGATGGCGTCCACGTGCGCGTGCGGGTAGGGCAGGCTGATCGGCGTCCCCGACTTGATCGCCCATGACCACGCCATCGCGTTGCCGCAGAAGGTGCCGGGCCGCAGCACGGTGCTCGGCACGGACGAGGCGGCCAGGGCGCGTTCCGGGACAAGATGCGTGGCGGCCAGAGGGCTGCTGTCCGGATCGGGCATGAGCACGGCGGCCGAGGACAGCAGCACGACCTGCTCGACCCCGGCCGCCTCGGCCGCCGCGGCGAACTCCTGCGCGTGCGACGGGTCGGCGTACAGGAACACCGAGGTCACGCCTTCGAGCGCAGGGCCGAAGGTGGACGGGTCGCCCAGGTCGCACCTGACGACGGACGGGTCGGCGGGGGCCTTGGAGGCCGGCCGTACGGGCAGGCCCCGCTCGCGCAGGAGGCCGATGAGGGCGGTCGCGACGGCGCCGCGAGCGCCCGTGACAAGAGTGGTCATGTCGGTGCAGATCCCTTCGCAGGCTCTTCGCGACGTGAGCGCGACGCCTGTCGATAGAATGAAAGCGCGACACAGAATTTGCGTCACGCAAATATTGCGTGACGACATTATGAGGAGTACGGAGCCGCACGTGTCAAATCGAGCCGAGATGCTCAAGCGCATCAGCGACGAGAGTCAGCGCCACTACGCGGCCTACACTCTGTTCAACCAGGCCATGGCCGACCGGCTCGGCCTCCACCCCACCGACCTGCAGTGCGTGGCCCTGCTCGATCTGGAGGAGGGGCCGATCAGCACCGGCGAGATCGCCCGCCTGGCCGGACTCACCCCGGGATCGGCCACCCGGCTGGTCGACCGCCTGGACAAGGCCGGTCTGGTCGTCCGGCATGCCGATCCGGCCGACCGCAGGCGCGCCCTGGTCGCCCTGACCCCGGAGGCCCGCGCCCGGATCGGCGCGGCTTGGGACGTTCCAGGCAAGGCGTTCGTCGAGATGCTCGACCACTACGACGACGACGCGCTCGCCCTGATCGCCGACTATCTGGAGCGGGCCGCCTCGGTCGGCCGCGCACAGGCGCAGCGCCTCACGACGTCCGCCTAGAGCGTGCGTTGAGCCCGCCGGACCAGCGGCGATATCCACATCGCCATCGCCCGGCCTGCCATACCGGTATTGGACGCCACAAGATCTGTTCTGATCTGCTGGACCGGCATCGACGTCCCGCCGGGCCGCTCGGATCAGGATCCGTGCCCGGGAAAGAGCAGGTGGCCGACCATGTCCCTCAGGCAGTCCGTACCGTCCCGCCGTGCGCTGCTGGCCGCTGCGGCTCTCCTGCCGCTGGCCGGCCGCCCGGCCGCGGCCGTCACCGCCCCCAGTCGCGCTCGGCGCTACTACGACCGCGCCGCCGCGCTGGCGGGCGACGATCCGGTGCTGCGGGCCCTGGTCAAGGTGCTCGCGCCCGGCCTCACGATGCCGGAGCCGAAGCCGCTCGGGCCGTTGCGCGTCTTCGACGACGTGGCGGTGCTGGGCACCACCTTCGTGCAGGCCACAGCGCTGTTCACGTCCGGCGGCATCGTCCTCCTCGACGCGATGGGATCCCCGGACGACGCCGAGAAGATCATCGTCCCGGGGCTGCGCGCCGTGGGCGCGGACCCCGCACAGATCAAGTACGTGGTGGTCGCCCACGGCCACGCCGATCACTTCGGCGGCGCCCGGTTCCTCGCCGACCGCTACGGCGCCCGCGTCATGATGAGCCGGAAGGACTGGGACCTCATCGCCGCCGAACGTCCGGCGAACGCGCCCGAACGTGACCTGGAGATCGCCGACGGCCGGAAGCTCACCGTCGGCGGCACCACCATCGCCTTCCACCACACGCCGGGGCACACGCCCGGCACCGTCTCGTCGATCTTCCCCGTCCGCTGGAAGGGACGGCGGCACACCGCGATGTTCTGGGGCGGCACCAACCCGCCCGTCGCGACCGCCGACAAGCGCACCACCCTGGCCTCGGTGCTCGCCTTCGCCGCCACGATGCGGCGCGCGGGGGTGGAGGTCGAGCTGACCAACCACGGCGGCGTCGACGACGGCCTGACCCGCATCGAGCGGCTGCGCGCCGGAACGACGGGCGCGGCCAACCCGTTCGTCATCGGCCGGGCCAGGACGCAGCGCTTCATGAAGGTCATGGAGGTCATGATGCGCGGCCGCATCGCCCAGGACGAGGAGACGTCCGCCGCCCGCGCCCGACCGGCACCCGCCTGCTGCTGACCGGCGCCCGCCCGCACGGATCCCGGGCCGGCGGCTCGCGGGCATCTCGCTAGCGGGACGTCCCGTCGCGTCCGCTCCTGCGGGCGAGGCTTTCCAGCTGCCCTTCGTGCACGCTGCTCACCCACTCCCAGCCCGGCTGGGCCGACGGGCCGATCCGCGGATCGGCGGAGACGTGGCCGCTGCGCAACCCGAGCACGTACGCCCGGTCCTGCTCGATCCGCGCCTTCACCTGGCCCGGCCCGCCGACGGAACCGTGACCGGGGACGACGACGTCCACGCCGTCCGCCACCTCCTCCAGCAGCCGCAGGGCGGTGAGGTAGTCCTCGATCGGGTCGGCGGCGTCCAGGTCGAGCATCGGGACCAGGACGTCGGACAGCATGTCGCCGGCGACGAGCACCCCGCGTTCCTCGATCAGCAACGCCGCGTGGCCCGGGGCATGTGCCCGGTGCTCGATGATCCGGATCTCGGGGCCGTCCCAGGGGATCCGCGTGGTCCCGTCGGGCAGGCCGGTGATGAGGCCGAGCAGGTCCAGCGGCACCTGTCCGGCGATCTCCGTCTCCAGCAGGTGGTCGGCGACGCGGGCCTTCGCGTCCTCGTCCGGCAGTTGCTCGCGGACGGTGGCCGCGCAGCGCGCCGTGCCGTAACGGGGCGCCTCGCCGAGGTCGGCGTGCCAGAGCAGGTGATCCCAGTCCGGATGGGTGGAAAATCCCGCCACCACGGGCTGATTTGACTCGCCGAGGTCGTGCGCGAGGCAGCCGATCTCGGCGCCGGTCACCCCGGGGTCGATGAGCAGCACACCGGCCCGTCCCCGCACCGCAACGGCGTTGCTCTGCACGAACCCGCTCTCGTGGACCCACACGCCCTCCGCGACCTGCCTCAGCACGAGCCCGCCTCCTTCACGTCCCGGACGGCGTAGCGATGCATCGTGACGCCCTGTTGGAACGTCCGCTGCTCCAGCAGGTCGAGATCGATCGGCAGGTCGTAGTCGTCGAACAGCGGCCTGCCGAAGCCGAGGATCGCGGGGTGGGTGAAGAGCAGCAACTCGTCCAGCAGCCCTGCCCGGAGCAGCTGCGTCGCGAGCGTCGCGCCGCCCACGCCGATGCTGCCGCCGGTCCCGGCGCGCAGGGCGGCGAGCTGCTCGATCGCGTCGTCGCCGCCGATGATCCGGGTGTTGTGCGCGGCGCTGCGGCGGGTGCGGGAGACGAGCACCTTGGGCTTGGCGGTCCACATCTCGCCGTACTCACGCATGTAGTCCGGCAGCGACGCGTCCTCGCCCGCCCGTGGCCAGTACTCCTCCATGACCTCGTAGTGGACCCGGCCGTGGACCATGAGCGCGAGCGCCCGCATCTGCGCGTTGGCCTCGCGGTGCAGTTCCTCGTCGACACGCAGCCATTCGCCGGCGCCGGCGTCCCCCGGAACCTGTTCGATCCGCAGGTCGAGGGACACCTGCATCGAGTAGACGAAGCGACCCATCGGCTCCTCCTCGTGAAAAAGTGCTTGCAATTTGCAACTACTATAGGGGGAGCGAGAACCCCGTCAAGGAGGAGAGGAATCGTGGAACCACGGTCCGGATGCCCGATCAACGCCGCCGTCGAGGTGCTCGGAGATCGCTGGACGCTGATCGTGCTGCGCGACGTCATCTTCGGCGACCGCCGCCATTTCCGGGCGCTGCTCACCGGGTCGATCGAGGGCATCGCCTCGAACATCCTCGCCGACCGCCTCGTGCGGCTCGTCGAGGCGGGGATCCTCACCCGCGGCACCGCCGCGCGGGGGCAGCGCGCCCGCTACAGCCTCACCGAAGCCGGCATCCGGACCCTTCCGGTCATCTACGCCCTCGGCAACTGGGGTCTCGACTGGCGTCCGGGCAGCGACGAGCTCCGGAGCCGGCAGCAGGCCATGCGTGACGAGGGCCCGGCGTTCATCGAGGAGCTCATGGACGAGCTGCGCGTCCGCCACCTCGGCGCCCCGCCGAAACCGCACGACGGCCCAGGCCCCTTCGAACGCCTCGCCGCCGCCACCCCGCAAGATCACCTGTGACGGCCCCCGGCAGCCACGTTCTCCGGCGGAGGACAAGATCAGCCGTTCGGTCGAGAGGTTGGGGACCCGTGGCCGATGCCGGCACCGTGCCGGAACCGCAGGATCAGCCCCATGGCACCCGCCATCCCCCGCCCGCCGCGGAGAAGGCCCGTCCTCGTGGCCGCCGTGGCGGGGCTGCTCGCCCTCACGGCCTCCCTCGCCGGGACGCCCGCCGCCGCCGCGCCCGGTACGCCGTCTCTCCCGGAGCCGACCGGCCCGCACGGGGTCGGCACGACGTCCCTGCACCTGGCCGACGCCTCCCGTCCCGATCCGTGGGTCCCCGCGGCCAGGACGAGGGAGCTCATGGTCTCCCTGTGGTACCCGACGGCGGCGCAGGCCGGACGGCGGGCACCGTACGTCACCCCCAAGGAGTCGGAGCTGCTGCTCAAGGGATCAAGGAACTGGAGAACTTCCCGCCGGACGGGCTGAGCCGCACCCGTACGAACGCCCTCCAAGACGCCGAGCCCGCAGGACGGCGGCGCGGCCTGCCGCTCGTGGTGCTGTCGCCCGGCTTCACCTGGCCGCGCGGTTCCCTCACGGGTCTGGCCGAGGACCTGGCGAGCAGGGGGTACGTGGTGGCCGGCATGGCCGTTCATGCTGATGGGCGCCCCCTCGCACGATGGCACTTGGAAACGCGACCGGGCACGCCTGACCGGGCGGAAACGCTGGCTGGTGGTGAAGGGGGCGCTGCACCCGTCGTTCACCGACTACGACATGCCGCTCCAGCAACTCGGCGTCGACCTCGGCAGCGGCCTGAAGGGAACCCGCTCGGTGGACCTCACCCGCGGGTACGTCGCCGCCTTCCTCGACCTGCACCTGCACGGCCGCCCGCAACCCCTGCTGGACAAGCCCTCCAAGCGCTACCCCGGGGTCCTGTTCTGCGGGCAGGGCCGCGTCCCGGTGCGGTCATACTGCGATTCGTGACTCTCGAAGAGGTACGCGTCCACCACCGCACCGGGCAGTGGTGCTCCGGCGTCCGAACCGGCGACAACATCGTGGCCTACGACGTCGAGATCCTGCCCCCGTGGCGGGTTCCCGGCCGTCCCACGACCGATCGCTGCTTCGTGATCGCCGACGAAGGGGTGCAGATCCGCAGGCCGGTCACCTTCGTGGGCGCACTCGAAGGCGGCTGGTACATCGACCTGGTCGAGGTGGAGGAGGCGAGCCCGAAGCGGCTGACGGTCCGCGACCTCTACGTGGACATCCTGGTCCCTCCGGCCGCCCGGCGCTACGACGTCCTGGACCTCGACGAGCTCGCCGACGCGCTGCAGGACGGCGTGATCGACGCCGCCACCGCGGTCAGGGTGCTGCGCGACACCCAGCGCTTCATCGACAGGCACCTGCGCGACCTGGACCAGGATCCGCCGACGTTCCCGCCCGCGGCCGTGCTCGACCTGGCCGGCCTGCCGCCCTTCGACGCCGGGCAGGGCTGACCCGACGCCGCCCTCGGAAAGATCGTGCTGAACGCGGACAAAGCCCCCGCCGGGAGGGCGGTGCAGCCATGGTCTAGCGTGATCGTCATGAAGGCGGCTGCTCGGTATTTGTGCTGGTTGGCGTGGGCGCAGAAGGGCCGGGTCGCCTTGGGCGCGACGCTGGGCACCCTGTGGACGGTGGGCCTGACGCTGCCGCCGTACCTGCTGTCCAGGGCGATCGACGACGACCTGGCGCCCGGCTGGGTGCTGGCGCTGCTCGGCGCCGGCCTCGTCAACGCCTGGCTGGCGATGATGCGGCACCGTACGATGACCAAGATCCGGATGGACGCCAACTTCCGCACGGTGCGCGCCCTGGTGCAGCAGATCAACACGCTCGGCGCGGACCTGAACCGGCGCACCTCGGCAGGCGAGGTCGTGACGATCGGCATCGGCGACGTCATCACGATCGCCGCCGCGCTGACGGTGACCGGCCCCGGGGTGGGCGCGGTGATCAGCTACGGGGTGGTGGCGGCGCTGCTGCTCCAGGTCTCGGTCGTGCTGGCCGTGGTGGTGCTGCTCGGCGTGCCGGTGCTGGGGGTCGTGCTCGGGCCGCTGCTCGGGCGGTTGATGAAGGTGCAGAACGGCTACCGCGAGAGCCAGGGCCGGCTGACCGCCCGGCTGGTGGACCTGATCGAGGGGCTGCGGGTGCTCAACGCGTTCGGTGGCAAGGACGCCTACGCCGAGCGGCACCTCGCCGACTCGGCGCGCCTGCGCGAGCAGGGATACCGCGTGGCGTCGCTGACGAGCTGGATCGGCGCGCTGGGCGTCGGGCTGCCGGCGCTGTTCCTGGCCGCGGTGACCTGGCTGGGCGCCAGGCTGGCCGCGGAGGGCACGATCACGGTGGGCGAGCTGGTCGGCGTGTACGGGTACATCGCCATGCTGGTGGTCCCGGTGTCCTTCTTCATCGAGGGCAGCTTCCAGATCAGCCACGGCCTGGTCTCCGCCCGCCAGGTCACCCGCTTCCTCGCGCTGCGGCCCGGCGACCGGCCCCGCTCCACCGAACCGGAGATCACCCCGGGCAGCTTCGTGGCGCTGGTCAGCGCCCGTCCCGAGGAGAGCACGGCGCTGCTGGAGAGCCTCGGCGGGTTCGACGGCACGTCGTTGATCGCCGACCACGACGCCGCGCTGTTCACCGGCACGCTGCGCGAGGTCCTGCAGGGCCGGGGCGAGGCGGACGACGAGACCATCCGCCGCGCGGTCGCCGTCGCCGCCGCCCAGGACGTGGTCGCCGGGCTGCGCCACGGCCTGGACTCCGTGATCGAGCCGGGCGGCCGCAACCTGTCGGGCGGCCAGCGTCAGCGGGTGCGCCTGGCCAGGGCGCTGGTGGCCGATCCCGAGGTGCTGCTCGCGGCGGACCCCACCTCCGCGCTGGACGCGCACACCGAATCGCTGCTCGCCCAGCGCCTTCGCACGGCGCGCGCCGGCCGCACGACGGTCGTCGCCACCACCTCGCCGCTGCTGCTCGCCCAGGCCGACGAAGTCCTGCTGATCGAGGACGGCCGGGTGACCGCGACTGGCACCCACCGCGACCTGCTGGAATCCAGCGACGAGTACCGGACGGTGGTGTCGTGACCCGCGACCTCCCCGTCGCCGACCGCAGGCGCGTACGGCAGGCGGCCCTGCGCCTGATCCGCCGCGACCTGCCCGGGTTCACCGCCACCCTGGTCCTCAACGGCCTGGCGGCGGCCGCGGCCCTGGTCAGCCCGTGGCTGCTGGGCCGCATCATCGACACCATCTCCACCGGCGGGACGATCGACCTCCTCGCCGCGGCCGCCGTGGGCGGGGCGCTGCTCCAGCTCGTCCTGTCCCGATACGCCGAGCGGACCGGCACCCGCTTCAGCGAGCGCGTCCAGGAGCACATCCGCAAGGAGTTCCTCGACCGGGTGCTCGCCCTGCCCGCCGCCACCGTCGAGCACATCCGCACCGGAGACCTGACCGCCCGCGGCACCACGGACGTCGGCGTGGTCGGGCGCACGCTGCGCGACGCCGCCCCGGCCGTGCTGATCTCCACCCTGCAGGCGATCTTCCTCGTCGCGGCCGTCTTCCTGGTCGACCCGCTGCTGGGAGCCTGCGGACTCGTCGCGCTCGCCGGCGTCGCGGCCGCCTCCCGCTGGTACCTGCGCCGCGCCCGCGACGCCTACCTGGAGGAGGGGGCCGCCCGCTCGGAACTGGCCGAACACCTGGCCGCCAACTCCTCCGGCGCCCGTACGATCGAAGCCCTCGGCCTGCAGGACCGGCGCACCCGCGCCGCCGAGCGGGTGATCGAGCGCAGCCGGGCGGCCCAGCTGCGAACCCTGTTCCTGCGCGGTGTCCTGTGGCCGTCGGTGGAGGTCTCCGCCCTCCTCCCGCCGGTGCTGGTCCTGCTGCTCGGCGGCATTCTGCTGGACGGCGGCCAGGTCACCCTCGGCGCCGTCGTCTCGTGCGTGCTCTACCTGCGCCAGCTCCAGCAGCCCGTCGAGACCGTCCTCATGTGGATGGAACAGCTGCAGAGCAGCGGCGCCGCCTTCGCCCGGATCGAAGGTCTCCGGCTCCCGGCGGCGCGGGCCGACGCCGCGGCCCCCGAACCCCGGGACGACCACATCGTGGCGGCCGGCGTGCACTTCGCCTACGAGTCCACCGGCGACGTCGTCACCGGCGTGGACCTGGCGGTGCGGCCCGGCGAGCGCCTGGCCGTCGTCGGCCCTTCGGGAGCCGGCAAGTCCACGCTCGGCAAGCTGCTGGCCGGCATCGACCGGCCCCGGCTCGGCACGGTCACCGTCGGCTCGGTCCCGGTCGCCGACCTGTCTCCCGCCCAGCTCCGCAAGCACGTCGTGCTGGTCACCCAGGAGCAGCACCTGTTCCTGGGCACCGTCCGCGACAACCTCCGCCTGGCCGACCCCGCGGCCGACGACAACCGGATGGAGAAGGCCCTCGCGGCGGTCGGCGCCGACTGGGTGGTCTCGCTGGACGACGAGCTCGGCCCGCATTCGGCCGGCGCCGAGCTCGGGCCCGACCGGGTGCAGCAGCTCGCCCTGGCCCGGGTCGTCCTGGCCGACCCGCACACCGTCATCCTCGACGAGGCCACCGCCATGCTCGACCCGCGTACGGCCCGGCGCGCCGAACGGTCGCTGGCGGCGGTGCTGGACGGCCGCACGGTGATCGCGATCGCGCACCGGCTGCACACGGCGCGGGACGCCGATCGGGTGGTGGTGATGGAGGGCGGCCGCGTCGTGGAGGTCGGCGCGCATGACGAGCTGGTCGCGGCCGGCGGGGTCTACCGGGCGTTGTGGAACTCCTGGCACGGCTCGCGCTCCTAGCGGGTGGCCGGCCGGACGTGCCGGGTCCTCCGGGTGGAGGACCGGCCCGGCTGGTCGCGCGATGGTCGACCATCTGGCGCAGACCCGTCCGTGGCTGGAGGTGCTGCACATGGACGCCGCCGACCTGGGGTCACGCATCGGCGCGGGCGAGGTGGACGCCGTGGTGAGCGCGCTGCCGTGGACGCTCATCCCGGAACGGGCCCAGGAGCGCATCCTCGACGCCGTCTCCCGCGTCCTGGCGCCCGGCGGCAGCTTCACCACGATCGCCTACCTGACCGGCACGCGGTCCGGTGCGCGCAGGCGGTTCCGCGGACGGCTGGAGGCCGCCTTCGACGAGGTGCTGACCACCAGAACCGTCTGGCGCAACCTGCCGCCCGCGTGCACGTACGTCTGCCGGCGCCCGACCGTGGCCGCGGCGGCCGGGCAGGAGTGACACCCCCTGGCGGCCGTCACGCGTGGCTGGCCACGCGGCCCTCGCCCGCGCTCAGCTCGGGCCAGAACTCCCGGTACCGGCCGGAGTGGAAGACCAGCGGCTCGCCCCCGGCCCACTGGTGACGCTCCACCGCCCCGACGAGGATGTGGTGGTCGCCGCCGTCGTGGACGCGCTCGGTGCGGCAGACGAAGCTGGCCAGCGTCCCGGCGAGTATCGGCAGCGGCGTGCCGAGCAGCTCCACCCCGGCGAACTTGTCGGCCGCGGGCGTGGCGAAGCGCCTGGACAGGTGGCCCTGGTCGGCGGCCAGGACGTTGACGGCGAACCGCCCGGCCCGCAGGAAGAGCGGCGCGCTGGGCGCCCGGTCCGACAGGCACCACAGCAGCAGCGCCGGATCGAGCGAGACCGAGGTGAGGGAGTTGACGGTCACGCCGGCCCGCTCCCCGTCGGCGGTCACCGTCGTGATCACCGCCACCCCGGTCGCGAACTGCCCGAAGGCGTCCCGGAGCGATCTCATGCCGTCACCCTGCCGAGATAGGTCTCGGCGCGGCCCGCGTCCATGAACCACTCGGCGTAGTCGGCCGGGTCGTCGAAGCCGTTGACGAACCGGGAGGCGATCTCCGGGCGCTGACCGGCGGCGCCCAGCAGCGCCAGGTGGTGGGGCTCGGCCGGCGCGAGCAGGGCGTTGGTCCAGTTCGTGACGTGCTGGGCCTGCGTCCAGAACAGGTCGAAGGTCTGCCGCATCCAGCCGGCGTCGAACGGCCGGTCGCCGCGTTCCACGATGGCCCGCAGGTAGGTGGCGGCGCACTTGGCGGCGTTGTTGCTGCCCTGCCCGGTGATCGGGTCGTTGAGCACCACGACGTCGGCGACGCCGAGCACCGGCGCGCCGGAGGGCAGCACCGCCACCGGACGCCGGACGGTGGGGGCGAAGCGGCCGGTCAGCACCGCGTTGGCGTCGGTGAGCTCGATCCCGGCGCAGCGCTCGGCCTCCCACGGGAAGAACGTCTCCAGGATCCGGCGGCTGCGGGCCAGGTGCTCGGCGGGCCCGCGGACGTCGCCCCAGCAGTCCATGGGGCCGCCCGGCACGCCCTCGAACACCATGATCTCGCAGGGGCCGGTGTGCGTGAGCGCGGGGAAGACGAAGTACTCGCCCACGCCGGGCAGCAGGTTGAAGCAGACCGCCGAGTGACCGGGACGGGGGGCGAGGCCGTTGACGTAGGTGACGGCCAGCGCGCGCTGCGGGGTGGCGTAGGGGGAGCGGGCGGGGTTCCGTTCGAAGAGCGAGGCGATCTGGCCCTTGCCCGCGGCCACCAGGACCAGGTCGTACCGGGCCGCGTAGCTCTCCAGGTCGTCGGGGGTGGCGTCGTGCAGGACGAGCTTGCCGCCGAGCCGCTCGAACTCGCCCAGCCAGGCTGGCATCTTCAGCCGCTGGTCGACCGAGCGGGCGGGGACGTCCAGCCGCGCCGCCCAGTCGAGGGCCTTGCCGCCCTCGGGGCCCGGGACCGTGAGCGCGATGCCCTCGATGGGCGGGCAGACGTCGGCCCACCAGTCGAGGCCGAGCTCGCGCTCGTGGGCCTGCGCGGTGCCGAACATGGCCTGGCCGGACATCACCCGGCCGTCGCGGATGGACTCGGGGGTGCGGTTGGAGACCACGGTCACGTCGTAGCCGTGCTGGAGCAGGCCGATGGCCAGGTGGAGACCGGCCTGGCCGGCGCCGACGATGAGGATGTCGCGCATGGTGGTGTCCTTCTGGTGTGGTGTGGAGGATCTGATCGGCGCCTGACAAGAACGGTACGGGCGGCGCGGACGCCCGTGCCATCCGCTGAGCGCGGATCTCATCCGCCTGACGCGGGACCTCTGCGCAACGTCTCCGACGGCGGCTGCCCGTACCTCTCGCGATACTGGGCGGCGAATCGTCCCTGGTGCAGGAATCCCCAGCGGGCGGCCACCGTGGTCACCGTGGCCCTGGCGGGGTCGGCCGTCCTGAGCTCGTCGTGCACGCGCGTCAGCCGTACCTGCCTGAGGTGGGCCATCGGGGACAGCCCGAGATGCGCGCGGAACCCCTCCTGGAGGGAGCGGCTGCTGACCGCGACGGCGCCGGCGATGTCCGTGGTGCTCAGGGGCAGGTGGGCGTGGCCTTCGATGAACTCCATCGCCCGGCGCACCACCTTCGGCAGCGCGGGCGGCCTGGGGGCGGTCAGCCGGTCCAGGTAGTTGGAGGGCTGCATGGTCAGCAGCAGGGTGATCAGGGCGTTCTCCAGGTGGGCGACGGCCAGCGGGTGGCCGGCCAGCCCGTCGTCCCGCTCGGCCTCCCTGACCAGCAGGTCGGCCATGTCGCGCCAGGAGCGGGTCCAGCCCGTCGTCAGGTCCATGCCGAGGTCGAAGACGACCGGGCCGTCGAGCGGCTCGCCGAGCATCTGCTCCAGCGCGCGTTCGATCGTCGTGCGCTCGAACTTGACCAGCAACTGCGGGCAGCCGGCGGCCCAGCGCATGTCGAGGTGGCGGGTCGGCGAGGGCAGCGAGGCCAGGGACGGGGAGGTGACGATCTCCTCGTCCCCGGCGCGGATCAGGCTGCGCCCGGCGAGCGGGATCATGACCAGGAAGAACGTGTCGAGGTCGCCCGGCTCGATGTGCACGTCGGCGCCGTAGTCGAGATAGCTCACGCGGACCGAGCCGAGCTGCACGGAGTTGAACCGGGCCGACAGCAGGTCCGCGTCCCCGGCCAGGTCCAGCCGGTGCGGGCAGAACACCTTGGCGACCTCGCCGCGGACCTCGTCGAGGTCGGAGCTGGCGAAGACGGCACGGTTGCTGAGGAGCACACCAGATGATCGGGCGGCCCGCGGTCGGCGTTCCAGGTAAAAGTACGTACAACAATGCGGTGGGCGGTGTCGGATCACGGCGGTGGCGTTCGTAGCAGAGGTGAGGCCGCCCGCAGAGGGCGGCGCCGCAGGCGGAGGAAGCGCGACCATGAAGCTGACGACCATGACCCAGGTGACCCTCGACGGAGTGATGCAGGGCAACGGCGGCGCGTCGCAGGAGGACCGCGCGAACGGGGTTCGAGCGCGGCGGATGGGCCCGGGGCAGGGGCGTGACGATCCAGGTCTACCGGCCGGCCGGGCGCCCGCAGTACGCCACGGCCTGACCGCTGCCCGCCGCCTCGACCTCACAGGAGATGATCTTCACATGCGATACCTGATCTCAGTGATCGACGACAGGACCAACTCGGCCACCCAGGAGGAGCACGCGGCGATCGACGTGTTCAACGAGCGCCTGCAGACCCAGGGCCACTGGGTCTTCGCCGGCGGCCTGGCCGCGCCCGCCACGGCCACCGTCATCGACAACCGTGGCGCGGAGGCGATGGTCACCGACGGGCCCTTTCTGGAGTCCAAGGAGTACCTCGCCGGGTTCTGGATCATCGAGGCCCCCGATCTCGACGTGGCGCTCCGGCTCGCCGCCGACGGGTCGAGGCACTGCAACCGCAGGGTCGAGGTGCGACCGTTCCTGTGACCGACGCCCGCCAGGCGGTCGCCCGGGCCCACCGCGAGGAGTGGGCCCGGGTGGTCGCCGCCCTGACCAGGCGCTTCGGTGACCTCGACCTCGCCGAGGAGGCGGCCGCCGAGGCGTTCGCGACCGCCGTCGAGCGGTGGCCGGCCGACGGCGTGCCGCCCAACCCGGGCGCCTGGCTGACCACCACCGCCAACCGCAAGGCCATCGACCGGATCCGGCGCGAGAGCAAGCGCGACGACAAGCACAGGAAGGCTCAGATGTCCTGCGACGACCCGCCCGAGCCTGCCGGCGCCATCGACGACGACCGGCTCCGGCTGATCTTCACCTGCTGCCATCCGGCGCTGGCGATGGAGGCCCGCGTGGCGCTGACCCTGCGCCTGGTCGCCGGCCTGACCATGCCCGAGATCGCCCGCGCCTTCCTGGCCCAGGAGAGCGCCGTGGGGCAGCGGATCACCCGCGCGAAGGCCAAGATCAAGGCGGCGCGCATCCCCTATCGGGTGCCGTCCGCCGAAGATCTCCCGGCGCGCGTCTCCGGCGTGCTCGCCGTGCTGTTCCTGGTCTTCAACGAGGGCTACCTTGCCACCGGCCCCGGCACCGACCCCGTACGGCACGAGCTGACCGCCGAGGCGATCCGGCTCACCCGCCTGATCCGGGCCCTGCTGCCGGACGACGGCGAGGTGACCGGGCTGCTGGCGCTGATGCTGCTCACCGAGGCCCGCCGCCCCGCCCGGGTGTCGGCCGGCGGCGAGTTGGTCGCGCTCGACGAGCAGGACCGCGGCGCCTGGGACGCGGCGCTGATCGCCGAGGGGCACCGGCTGGTGCGCGAGCGCCTGGCCGCGGCCGCCGCCGGGGTGGCGCCGGGCCGCTACCAGATCCTCGCGGCGATCAACGCCGTGCACACCTCCGCCCGCGACATGCGCGACACCGACTGGTCGCAGGTGCTCGCCCTGTACGACCAGCTCGTGCGCCTGGACCCCTCGCCGATCGTCGCGCTCAACCGGGCCGTCGCGCTCGCCGAGCTCGACGGGCCCGCGGTGGCGCTGGCGGCCGTCGACCGGCTCGGCGACCGGCTGGCCGGATACCACGCCTACCACGCCACCCGCGCCGACCTGCTGCGCCGCCTTGACCGCGGTCAGGAGGCGCGCGCCGCCTACGACAGGGCCATCGAGCTGGCCGGCAACACCGCCGAGACCGCCTCGCTGGCCCGCCGCCGCGACCGGCTGCGGCCGGAGTGATCAGGCCGCCTTGCCGCGGGCGATGTAGAGCTTCATGTCGGTGAAGTCGAGCGTGACGTTGTAGGGCTTGAAGAAGCAGTGGGCGAAATGGGCGATCCCGTCGATGCCCGTCCCGTAGGGCCAGGGCACGTTGACCGGCATGTTCGGGTCCGCCTCGCAGTAGACCCGCTGCGCGACGGCGCCGCCGAGGCGGATCTCCTCCGGATAGCAGGGGTGGGTGACGGTCGGGTGGCTGTGGGCGAACGTCTCGATCGGGCGGTCGAGGTCGATCCGGACCCCCAGGCGCCTGGCCACCTCTCCCGGCATGCCCGCGGCGATCTCGCCGACCCCGCCGAGGTTCACGCCCACCACCCGCGGGCCGGACCCCGCGACGCTGCCCACGCTGTGCACGTCGTGGTCGCGGGCCAGCCACATCGGCAGCGGCTCGGCGCCCGCCCGCGCGGCGGCGGCGCGCGCCTTCCTGGCCGTCTCGGGGGTGCGGCGGCGCAGGACGAGGTGCCGGCCCGCGTAGTCGAACGTCGTCAGCAGGTGGTAGAAGACCCACGTGCCGATCAGGCCGTCGCTGTCGGCGCCGACGTCCGCGCCCGACTCCGTCGACGACCAGCCGACGGGGACGTTGCGCAGCTCGATGCCGTCCAGCCTGAAGGAGTCCAGCACCCCGTAGTGCACCCAGATGGGCGTGCCCTCGAAGTCGGTCCTCTGGCTGACGACGGCCTTCAGCCCGGCCTCCTTGGCCGCCGACGCGGTCAGGCTCAGGTTCGGGGCGCCGGTGTAGAACGTGAAGCGCTTGGCCGGTCCGCCGTTGACCGAGGCCTCCACCAGCGGCCGCGGGTCCATCTGCAGGAACCGCACCCGGCCGACGTCACCCTTGATCTGGTAGGCGTCCCCGCTGATCGCCGCGAACCACTGGGCGTAGTCCTCCGCGCCGGCCGCCTTCCAGCACGGCACGGAGAGGGCGAACTTGTCCTGCCGGATGTAGCAGTCGCCCAGGAGCTCGTTGGCCTCCTTGTCGCCGGGCGCCAGGCGGACGGCCGCCTTCAGGTATTTCTCGGCTTCGGGGAAGCGGTTGGACAGCAGCCCGACATGGCCGCGCCGGCGGGCGGCGTGCAGGTTGCCGGGGTCCTTCTTCAGGATCTCCTCGTACGCGCGGCCGGCCTGCTCGAACTTCCCGGCCCTGAACAGCGCGTCGGCGTCGCCGCCATCGGCCAGCGCCGTGGCGGCCCCGTCCAGCAGCGGCGCCGCCGCGGCGGCGCCGGCCAGCACGGCGGCCCCCCGGAGCAGCGAACGCCGGTCCCATCTCCCGTCATCGGCCGAAGCCTTCTCCGTTTCCATGCCTCCCAGTGAAGGGGGACGGCCGTTGCCGCGAGGTATGCGTTTTTCGATACGCCCGCGATAACCGAGATCCCGGCGGCCCACTCCTTGACGCTTGGCGTCCAGTACTTCGGAGGTGGGCATGAGCGAGGAGCTCCCGTCCTGGGGGGACTGGCGTCCCAGCTGATCGGCCTGGTGGAGGCCCGCCTGCTCGATCCGCTGGAGATCCTGCTGGAGTCGCGCTCGGACCTGTCGCGGGTGCGCGGCAGGGTGGTCGAGCGGGCGGGCGCGGCGGCGTGACGACCGCCTCGGTGCAGCGACGCATCACTTCGTCGTCCGCGCGGGAGAGCCGCCCGCCCGTCCCACGAGAAGAGGTCACAGGTGAGACAGGAACATGAGCCCGCCGCCGCTGCCGCCGGGAGGCTGGGGCCGGTCCCGGACCTGAGCGTCAGCAGGATCGGCTACGGCGCCGTGCAGCTCCCCGCCCCGATGATCTGGGGCCCGCCCGCGGACGAGGACGCCGCGCTCGCCGTGCTGCGCCGGGCGGTCGAGCTGGGCGTCGACCACATCGACACCGGCGCGGCCGCGCTGGTCCGGCTCCGGGAGCAGGGCCTGATCCGCCACCTGGGGCTGAGCGGTGTGACCGTGGAGCAGGTGGACAGGGCCCGGCGGATTCGGTCGCCCATTTGGCGGAGAACATCGGCGCGGGGCGCGTCCGGCTCACCGGCGACGACCTCGCCCCACTGGACGGGTTCGCCTCCTGACCGGGGCGGAACCGCCCGCTGCCGCCGGTCAGACCACCAGGCCGCCGGATGCGCGCAGGTTCTGGCCGGTGACCCATCGGGCGTCGGGCCCGGCCAGGAAGGCGACGACGTCGGCGATGTCCTCCGGACGTCCCAGCCGTCGCAGCGGCGTCATGGCCACGGTGTGCTCGACGGCCTGCTCCAGGTGCTCACCGGCGGCGGCGCGCATCATGTCCGTGTCGGTGGCGCCGGGGGTGACCGTGTTGACCGTGATGCCCCTGGGGCCGAACTCGCGGGCCGCGACCGCGGTGATCGACTCCAGCGCAGCCTTGCTGGCGAAGTAGAGGGCCAGGCCCGGCACCGCGCCGCTGGAGGAGATGTTGACGATCCGTCCGCCCTCGCCGAGCCTTTCGGCGGCGGCCTGCATGACGAAGAACGGGCCCTTGGCGTTGACCGCCATCACCTCGTCGAAGTCGCTCTCGACGGCGTCGCGGATGTCTCCCATCGGATTGATCGCCGCGTTGTTGACCACCACGTCCAGACCGCCCAGGCACCGGTCGACCTCACCGAAGAGGTGCTTGAGGTCCTCCAGCCGCCCCTGGTCCGCCCGTACGGCGATGGCCCGCCCGCCGAAGGCCGTCACCTCGGCCACCACCGACTCGGCCGCCGCCCGGTCGCGGTTGTAGGTGAACAGCACCGCCGCGCCCTCGCGGGCCAGCCGCGTCACGATCGCCCGCCCGATTCCCCGCGATCCGCCGGTCACCAGGGCGTTCTTGTTCTCCAGCATCCCCATGTCGGTTCCTTGCCGTCGGCGGCTCCCCTGCTGGGAGCCGGTCACAGCGGAGTCGGAGCAGCGGCGCCGGTTTCGACGTCCGTACCGGAAAAATCATGACCTGTCCGGCCGTACGGCCCCCAGCCGGGCTGAGGGCCGTACGACGCGGGCGCGAAGCGGGGGATCAGACGCCGAACGCCTCCGCGTAGCGGATGACGCCGGTCGGGACCGGCCGCTCGGGGTCCAGGGCCAGCGCCATCATGTACTGGTCCTCGACCTCGAACGACGGCCGGATGCCGAACCCGGAGGCCGGGGTGAAGCCGAAGCGCGGGTAGTACTCGGCGTGACCGAGCACGACCACCAGGTTCTCGCCCTGCTCGCGGGCCGCGTGCAGGGCGGCGCGGATGGCGGCGGCGCCCGCCCCGTGTCGCTGGTGTGCGGGCCGGACGGCGCACGGGCCCAGCGCGACGGCGGGGGAGTCGCCGACGTGGCAGCGGGTGAGCAGCGCGTACCCGGCCGGCTCGCCGCCGGGCGTCTCGGCCAGCCAGGCCAGGCCGGGCAGCCACGCCTGCGGGTCGGCCCGCAGCGCCTCGACGAGGTCGGCCTCGTACGGGCCGGGGAAGGCCGAGAGGTTGATCTCGCGGACGGCGGCGGCGTCGGCGGCGTTCTCGGGACGGGTGATCCAGGAAGAAGTCATGATCGGGTTCGTCTCCTTGTCCTTCTGCGGATGCGGGACCTGGCCGGTGTTCGTGGCGGACGGAATGGACGGACGGGGGAGGCTGCCGGTCATGGCTGCCGGTCCCGGAACCTGTAGGTGGCGCGCAGGTGGCTGGTGATGGCCTTCTTGTGGTTGACGCGCTCGTCGCGCAGCCGGGCGTCGGTCCGCGAGGCCGCCCAGGCGTTCTCCCGCTGCAACTTGCGGTAGCTGCGCAGGCGGCGTCCGGACAGCTCACCCGACCCGATGGCGGCCTGGACCGCGCATCCCGGCTCGGTGTCGTGGGCGCAGTCGGCGAAACGGCAGGACGCGGCGAGCTCTTCGATCTCGGCGAAGACCTGCTCCAGGCCGTCGGCGGCGTCGTGCAGGCTGATCCCGCGCAGACCGGGCGTGTCGATGAGGACCCCGCCGCCCGGCAGGGGGAGCAGCTCGCGGCGGACCGTGGTGTGGCGGCCCTTGCCGTCCTGCGCGCGCACCGTGCCGGTGGCCAGCAGCTCCGCGCCGAGCAGCGCGTTGCCGAGGCTGGACTTGCCCGCCCCCGAGGGGCCGAGCAGCACAGTGGTGCCGCGCGTCAATGCGGCGAGCACGTCGATGTCACGACCGGTGGCGACGCTGGTGACGAGGACGTCCACGCCGGGCGCCAGGGCCTCGGCCTCGGCGCGGACGGCCCCGGCGTCGTGCGCCAGGTCCGCCTTGGTCAGGACGATCACCGGCTGCGCCCCGCTCTCCCAGGCCAGGGCGAGCAGCCGCTCCAGCTTGGCCGCGTCCAGGGACGTGGCCAAGGACAGGGCGATGAGCACCGTGTCGACGTTGGCGGCGAGCACCTGTCCGTGGGAGGACCTGGACGCCGACGAACGCACGATCGCGCTGTGCCGCGGCAGCAGCGCCACCAGATGCGGCTCGGCATCCGGGCGCAGCGCGGCCCAGTCGCCGGTGCACGGCGTCAGGAGCGGGTCGGGCGGGTGCGGCGCGGCGAACGTGGCCCGCACCGGGCCCTCGGCGGTGACCGCCGTGCACAGGCCGCGGTCGACCCGGGAGATCCGGGCCGGGACGAGGCCCGCTTCGTAGTGTTCGGTGAAGGTTCGGTCGAGTGCGCCGGTCCACCCGTACCGGGACAGGCCGGATGGATCGGTGTAGGGGTGTGACAACGTGAGACCCTTGCGAAGAAGGGGCCCCGACGAGACGTGGACGTCACCCCGCCTGGCTCAAGGCAGGGAGCGGAAGTGGGTCAGACCGGGGCCCGGGACGTGAGGTTGGTCCGGGCGCTGCGCGCGGCAGCGGTCTTCACCGCGGTCACCAAGCCTCACCTCCCTTCCACACAGATCCAGTACCGAACTTCACGGGCAGCCTAGCACCTCGGCCGGTGCTCGCAGGGATCGGCCTCAGCGCCGGTGACTATCGTTGCGGGAACCGGCACCCTCGCCGTTACCGTCGGCGCAGCGGTCGGCGACGTCATCGCCGATCCCTGTCGAACGGAGCATCCGTGATGAACGTCGATGTGATCGTCGTCGGAGCCGGGCCGACCGGGCTCATGCTCGCCGCAGAGCTGGGCCTCGCAGGGGTGGCGGCCGTGGTCGTCGAACGGCTTCCCCGGCGCAGCGGGCAGTCCAAGGCGCTCGGCATCCAGCCCCGCTCCGCGGAGGCGCTGGAGTTACGCGGTCTCCTCGAACCCCTCATGGACCGGGCGATCCAGCGGGTGCCCGGCGGGCATTTCGCCGGGCTGCGACTGGACTACGCCGCCTGGGACACCCGGCATCCGTACTCGATCGGCATCCCCCAAGGGCGCGTCGAGGCGCTGCTGGAGGAGCGGCTCGGCGAGCTGGGCGTCCGGGTCTTGCGCGGGCACGAGGTGACCGCGCTGTCGCAGGACGCCGACGGCGTCGAGGCGACCCTGCGCGGGCCAGAGGGCGGCGGGTCGCGGCTGACCGCGCGTTACCTGGTGGGCTGCGACGGCGGCCGCAGCACCGTCCGTGAGCTGCTGGGCGTCGGCTTTCCCGGCCTGGACGGCAAGCTGCTCTCGGTGGTCGCCGACATCACGATCTCCGACCCGGACGGCGCCGTGCCGGAGACCTGGACCCTGCCCGTCATGACGCCCGACAAGACCGGCAAGGGCTACATCGCGCCCATCGGCGATGGCGTGCACCGGTTCCTGTTCTACGGAGCCGAGCAGCAGGCGCTGTCCCGCGACACCCCGATCACCGAGGAGGAGGTGCAGCGGGCGCTGCGCAACGAGTTCGGCCCGGGGGTCCGGCTGACGGGCGTCCGGTGGGCGTCCCGGTTCACCGACGCCTCGCGCCAGGTCGAGCGGTACCGCCACGGCCGGGTCCTGCTCGCCGGGGACGCCGCGCACATCCACTCGCCCATGGGCGGTCAGGGGCTCAACCTCGGGCTGCAGGACGCGTTCAACCTGGGATGGAAGCTGGCGGCCGAGATCGGCGGGTGGGCGCACGAGGGGCTGCTCGACAGCTACCACGCCGAACGGCATCCGGTCGCCGCCCGCGTGCTGGCCAACACCCGGGCGCAGGCGGTGCTGATCGTGCCCGAGGAGGAGAACCTGGCCCTGCGCGACATCGTCGAGCAACTCGTGCGGGTGCCCGAGGCCAACCGGATCGTCGCCGGCATGATCTCAGGGCTGGACGTCCGCTACGACCTGCCCGGCCGCCGCCACCACCTGCTGGGACGCCGCGTCCCCGACCTCGACCTGGTGACCGCGTCCGGGCCCGGCCGGGTGGCCCGGCTGCTGCGCGACGGCCGCGGCCTGCTGCTGACGACCGCCGACGAGGCGGCGTTCGCCCGGGCCGCCGGGCCGTGGTCGGCCAGGATCGGCCGGGTGCACGCCAAGGCGGAGCTCGGGGCGGACGCCGTCCTGGTACGGCCCGACGGCTACGTCTGCTGGGCCGGTTCCGTCGCCGACGTCTCCGGTCTCACCGACGCCCTCACGCGGTGGGCGGGCGCTCCCGCCGCCGGCGGACGTCCCTGAACGAGCCACGCGCGAGCGCGATGCTCACCGGAACGACGGCCAGCGCCAGAACGCCTCCGCCGACGGCGAGGAGCGGGTAACCGGCGACCTCGACGACGAGGCCCGAGGCCATGCCGCCGACGGCGCCGGCGACCGCGATGGAGACGTCGACCCAGCCCTGCGTCCTGGCGCGGGTGGCCGGCGGGACGGCGTCGGTGATGATCGCGGTGCCGGCGACGAGACCGAGGTTCCAGCCCAGCCCCAGCAGCGCGAGCGCCACCGCGTACGCGGCGACGGAGTCGTCGGGGGCGACGGCGGCGAGCGTCCCGGCGGCCGGCAGGACCAGCCCGGCGGCGGCGGCGACCGCCAGGGGGCCGTGACGGTCGACGAGCCGGCCGGTCAGCGGCGAGGGCAGGTACATCGCGCCGATGTGGATCGCGATGACCAGGCCGGACGCGGCGGCGCCGGAGCCGCTGTCGTGCATGTGGACGGGCGTCATGGTCATGATCGCGACCATGACGACCTGGGTGAGCACCATGACCAGCGCACCGGCCGGCACGCCGGGGCGGCGCCCCGCGGCGTCCGGACGCGGCCGACCGGCGGCGTCGTCCGGCGCTGCTGCGGGATCGGCTTCGAGCGCGCGCGCCAGCAGCAGCGGATCGGGACGCAGCCACCCGGCCAGGACCAGGGCGGCCAGCGCGTAGGCGACCCCGGCGAGCAGGAACGGCCCGGCCAGGTACGGGATGCCGAGGACGGCCGCGAGGCCGCCGGTGGGCGCGGCGAGGTTGGGCCCCGCCACGCCGCCCAGGGTGGTGGCGACCAGCACGGTGGACACCGCGCCCGCCCGGCGTGCGGGGGCGGCCAGGTCGGCTCCGGCGTAGCGGGCCTGGAGGTTCGTGGCGGTGCCGGCGCCGTACAGGAAGAGCGAGAGGAACAGCAGGACGGGATGGCCGGCGACGGCGGCGACGATGACGCCGCCGCTGCCGGCGGCGCCGGCGAGATACCCCAGGGCCAGGCCGGGGCGGCGGCCGCGGGCCTGCGAGAGGCGCCCGACGGCGACGGCCGCCACGGCGGAGCCGGCGGTGCCCACGGCACTGGGCAGGCCGGCCAGGCCGGTGGAGCCGAGCATGTCCTGGGCGAGCAGGGCGCCGACGGTCACGCCGGCCGCCAGCCCGACGCCGCTGAGGACCTGGGCGATGACCAGGACGATCAGGGAGCGGCGCTGCGCCTGGACGCGCGGGAGGTCATCCGCCCGGACGGGCGCGTTGGTCGTCACGAGAGAGCTCTTTCGAAGAGGGGTTGCCATCGACGGCGTGGCCCAGGCCCATGGGCGTGGTCAGGCTCGCTCGCCCAGGTCCAGGCGGTCGAGCAGGCCGCCGGCGGTGAAGGCGGCCACGAGTTCGTCGCGGCCCTCGGTGAAGTGGGCCCAGCCGTCGTAGTGCACGGGCACCACCCGGCGGGCGCCGAGGATCCCGGCCGCCTCCACGGCCTGCGCGCTGTCGAGCACGATCAGCCGCCCGTCGAACAGGACGGAGAACCGGGGACCGCCGGCGAAGAGCACGGCGGTGTCCACCGGGCCGAACCGGCCGGCGATCTCGCGGACCGCGTCCAGCGAGGCGTTGTCGCCGCTGACGTAGACCGTGGGCAGGCCCTCCCCGGTCAGGACGAACCCGACGACCTGGCCGGTGATCGGCTCGACCTCCTCGCGCGGGCCGGGGCCGTGCACGGCGGGCACGCCGGTGACGGTGATCGTGCCGCCGTCGCGGCGGTCCAGCTCGATCGACTCCCAGTCGGCCAGGCCCCTGGCCCCGCCGCCCAGGCGCCGCCCGCCCCCGGGCGTGGTGAGCGTGAGCGGGACGTCGGCCAGCAGGGCCCGGCCCGCCTGGTCCAGGTTGTCGGGGTGCTCGTCGTGGGAGAGCAGGACGACGTCGATGCGGCCGAGGCCGGCGGGCGTGGCGGACGGGGGAGCCGTCTTGGTCAGCCGGCCGCCCGGCACGTGATAGTCGCCGGGGGCGTCGAAGGTCGGGTCGGTCAGGAAGCGCAGGCCGCCGTACTCGAAGAGGGCGGTGGGGCCGCCCAGGACGCGGACGGGGATCTGCTCGACGGGCGCGCCGGAACTGGCCATGCGAATACCTCACGGATGGGAAGTGGTTTATCCGTGATGACGGTAACGGTGTCTCACGGACGAGCGCAAGCCGTACCATGAGACACATGAGCGAGACGCCGACCGCCGAGTCCGTGCTGCCGCCCGCGCCGGGGGCCGAGGACTACCTCGCCCTCGACTTCGTCAACAGCGCCGTCGCGCTGCCCGGAGGCCAGTTCGTCGACCTCCTCGGCACGCCCGCGGCGACGAATCGCTGGCTCACCGAACGCGGCCTCGCGCCGGCCGACGCCGGGGTGCAGGAGATGTGCGCGACGCAGCTGCGCTCGCTGCGCGAGCACGTCAGGGCGTTGTTCAGCGCGCGGGTCGCGGGGCTGCCCGTCCTGCCCGCGGCCCTGTCCGCCGTCAACGACGCGCTGAGCAAGGCCCCCACCGCCGCCCTGCTGTACTGGGACGAGAAGAACGGCCCCTACCGCGCGACGCCGTGCCCCACCAACGAGATCCTCGACCGCGCGCTCGCCACGCTGGCCGCCAACACGGCCGACCTGCTCACCGGCCCCGACGCCGAACGCCTCACCAGCTGCGGATCCCCGCCCTGCAACCGCTACCTGCTGCGGCACGGCCGCCGCCACTGGTGCTCCACGCGGTGCGGCGACCGCGCCCGCGCCGCCCGCGCCTACGCCCGGCGCACCCAGCCCGCCCCCGGCTGACGGCCCGCGCCGATGTGGCGCACGTCACGCATTCGGCTGTCACAGGACGCGGGTCTCCGGCATCTCTTGGTCGAACCACCGAGACGCAAGGAGCACATCATGGAAACCCGCCTCAACCTCTTCGGCAGCCCGGTCGTCGCCAAGGCCATGGGCCACTACGGCGCAGTGGCCCCGGTGCTCATCCAGGAGTCGGCGTTGCCGATCGCGACCCAGAACCTGGTGATGCTGCGCGCCAGCCAGATCAACGGCGACGGCTATGCCACCGACGTCCACGGCAAGAACGCCGCGCAGGCCGGTGAGACCCTCGCGCGCCTGAACCTGGTCGCCACGTGGCGCGAGTCGACGGTGTTCACCGACGCCGAGCGGGCCGCCCTGGAGCTGACCGAGCAGGGCACGCGCATCGCCGACGGCGCCGGCGGCGTCACCGACGAGGCCTGGGCGAACGCCGCCGAGCACTACGACGACGACCAGCTCGCCGCCCTGGTGGCGTTCATCGCGCTCATCAACGCCACCAACCGCTTCGCCGTCATCAACCGGCAGCGCGGCGGCGCCTACCAGCCCGCCGCCCGCTGAAGCTCCGCTACCGCCGGGCGGGTTCGTGCCCGGCGGCCCGGGTGTCGCGGGCCCGGGAAATGAAGAAGCGCGGGGCGGGTCGCGTCAGGCGACCGCGGTGCCCTCCAGCTCGACCATCAAGGTGGGGATCGCCAGCCGGGTCACGCCGAGCATCGTGGTGGCCGGCGCCGCCCCGGCGGCCCCGAGCCGCGCCGCCAGCACGCCGTAGTGCTGGAAGAGCAGGTCCACGTCCGTGGTGTAGACGTTGAGCCGGACGAGGCTCGTCAACGACATGCCGGCCTTCCCGAGGACGGCCTCCAGGTTGTCCAGGCTCAGCGCCAGCTGCGCCGCCATGTCGCCGTCATGCCGGGGCGTGCCGTCGTCGCCCATCGCGGTCTGTCCCGAGCAGTACAGGGTGCGGGTCTGCCCGGAGACCAGCTCGCCCTGGTTGAATCCCATCTCGACCGACCAGGTGACCGGGTTGATCGCCGTTCGTTCCAGTGTCATGCCGGCTCCGTTCGAGGTCATGTTGTTCGACGTCATGGTGATCAGCCTGCCAACGAATCACGACATCCTGTGTCGTGTATCTCGATAGGGTTTTCGCATGCGCGCCGACCGGCTGGTCTCCCTGGTGCTGCTGCTGCGGCAGCACGGACGGCTGTCCGCGACCACCCTCGCCCGCGAGCTGGAGGTGTCCACCCGCACGGTGCTGCGCGACATCGAGGCGCTGTCCGCGGCGGGCGTCCCGGTCTACGCCGAACGCGGCCGGCACGGCGGTTTCGCGCTGTTGCCCGGCTTCCGGACCGAGCTCACCGGCCTCAACCCCGACGAGGCGCTCGCCCTGCTGGTCGCCGGGTCGCGGCGCGGCGCGCAGGCGTTCGGCCTCGGCTCGGCGCTCGCCTCGGCGATGCTCAAGGTGGTCGACGCGCTCCCCGACAGCTACCGGGACACCGCGGCCGGCGCGGCCGAGCGGCTGCTCATCGACCCGGAGACCGACCTGCTGTCCCGCCGGCTGGCCGCCGAGGAGGTTCCCGACGCCGTGTCGGCCGAGGTCCTGCGCGCGGTCTTCGCCGGACGCAAGCTGGAGATCCACTACGCGCCCTTCGGCGGGGCGCCCGAGTGGCGGACGGTCGACCCGATCGGCCTGGTCACCATCCGCGACCGGGGCTACCTGCTGGCCACGAGGTCCGGGGCCGACCGCACCTACCGGCTGTCGCGCGTCCAGGCCGCCAGGGCGCTTCCCGAGCCCGCCCAGCGGCCCGACCGGGTCGACCTGGACCGGGCCTGGCGGGAGCGCGGCACCCGGTTCCGCACCGGCGGCGACCAGGTCACCGTGCTGGCGCGGGTGGCCCCGAGGCGGCGGGAGGAACTGCTGGGCACCGCGCTGGCCGTCCTCGCCGAGGAGGCCGACGCCGACGGCCTGCTGCGCCTGGAGGTGACCTTCCAGGACGACAGGCACGCCGTCTGGGCGTTGTGGCAGCTCGGCACGGACGCCGAGGCCCTGTCCCCGCAGTGGTTGCGCGACTCCCTGCACGCCCGCGCGACCGGGCTCGCCGCCCGCTACCGGGCGCCGTCCGCGGAACCGGCCGCCAGCAGCGAGGACCGGGCGTGAAAACCCGTTGGCGGACGGCGGCGGCCGCTGCTACGTTGCCGGTGGCCGTGCGAGAGATCGAGGAGGTGGTACCCGTGCACAAGACAACGACATGGGTGCTCCCCTTGGGGGTCACGGTCGGCGACTGAGGCAGATGTCGCCGGGAGCGCCGCGCCAACTGGCACTCCCGAAAGGCAACAGCCATGCATTCTCCGCAGCCCACCGCCGCGCCCTACGACTACGACGTGGTCATCGCCGGATGCGGGCCGACCGGCGCGATGCTCGCCGCCGAACTGCGGCTGCACGACGTACGGGTCCTCGTCCTGGAGAAGGAGACCGAGCCCAAGTCGTTCGTCCGCATCGTCGGCCTGCACATCCGCAGCCTCGAACTGATGGCGATGCGCGGCCTGCTGGAGCGCGTGCTCCGGCAGGGACGACAGCGTCCGGCCGCCGGTTTCTTCGCCGCCATCGACAAGCCCGCGCCCAGGAGCCTGGATTCCGCGCACGCCTACATGGTGGGCATCCCGCAGCCGGTCATCGAGCGGCTGCTCGAAGAGCACGCCGTCGAACTGGGCGCGCACGTCCGGCGCGGCCACGAGGTGACCGGGCTCGCCCAGGACGACGCGGGCGTGACCGTCGAACTGGCCGACGGGGAACAGGTGCGCGCCCGACATCTCGTCGGCTGCGACGGCGCGCGCAGCACCGTGCGCAAGCTGCTCGGCGTCGGCTTCCCCGGCGAGCCCTCGCGCAACGGGACGCTGATGGGCGAGATGGAGGCGGGCGTGCCGCAGGAGGAGATCGCCGCCACGGTGGCCGGGATGCGCGAGAAGCCCCAGCCGTTCTGGGTCCGGCCCTTCGGCCAGGGGATCTACAGCGTCGTCGTGCCCGCCGCCGAGCCCGGCGACCGCGCCGAGCCGCCCACCCTCGACGAGTTCCGGCGACAGCTTCGCGCCGTCGCCGGAACCGACTTCGGCGTGCACTCCCCGCGCTGGTTGTCCCGCTTCGGGGACGCCACCCGCCTGGCCGAGCACTACCGGGTCGGGCGGGTGCTGCTGGCCGGCGACGCGGCGCACATCCACCCGCCCATCGGCGGACAGGGCCTGAACCTGGGCGTCCAGGACGCCGTCAACCTCGGCTGGAAGCTGGCCGCGCAGATCCGCGGCTGGGCGCCGGGCCCGCTGCTGGACAGCTACCAGGCCGAACGCCGCCCGGTCGCGGCGGACGTGCTGGACAACACCCGCGCCCAGGCGGAACTGCTGTCCGACGGGCCGGGCCCGCGGGCCGTGCGCAGGCTGCTCACCGAGCTGATGGACTTCGACGAGGTGAACCGCCACCTGATCGAGAAGATCACCGCGATCGGCGTCCGCTACGACTTCGGCGCGGGCCCCGACCTGGTCGGCCGCCGCCTGCGCGACATCGACGTGCAGCAGGGCCGCCTCTACGATCTGCTGCGCCGCGGCCGCGGCCTGCTGCTGGACCGCACGGAACGCCTGACGCCGGGCGGCTGGTCGGACCGGGTCGACCACGTCGCGGATCCGACCGCGGCCCTCGACGTCCCGTGCCTCCTGCTGCGTCCGGACGGCCACGTCGCCTGGATCGGCGACGACCAGCGTGACCTGGACGTCCACCTGTCCCGCTGGTTCGGCAGCCCCGCCTGAGCGGGCTCAGGTAGTGAGGGCGGCCACCGGCGTCACGCCGCAGGTGCGGGCGTAGCCGTTCTCGGCGCCCGCAGGCAGGACCAGGCCATGCCGAATGCCGCCGGCCATCGGCATGGCCTGGCACCCGCGCCGCACCGCCGACGGGGCCCACCGCTGGTCGCGTGACGCCGTGCGCCGGGTGCTCCCTAAGGGCCGGCGGGGGTAGCCATCGAGAGACCGGAAAAATTCTCGCCGGCGGATGTCGAGAACCGCGCGGCGGCTCCGTCCCTGGGGCGGAACACGAAGACGACCCTGGAGGGACGACCATGCGAACGAACGAGATCACCGAGATCCTGGACCGGCCGCTCAGCCGGGAGCTGCTGGCCCGCGACCTGACCCGGCTGGCGTACGTGGCCAAGGACGGCACGCCGCGGAACGTCCCGATCGCCTTCACCTGGAACGGTTCCGAGATCGTCATGTGCACGACGAAGAACGCCCCCAAGCTCGCGGCCCTGCGCGCGAACCCGATGGTCGCCCTGACGATCGACACCGAGGTGCACCCGCCCAAGATCCTGCTGATCCGCGGCCGCGCCGAACTGGACGTCGTGGACGGCATCCCGGAGGAGTACCTCCAGATGAACGGCTCGTACGAGATGACGCCCGAGCAGCGGGTCGAGTGGGAGGCCGAGGTCCGCTCGCTCTACGACGGCATGGTCCGGATCGTCGTCACCCCGACGTGGGTGAAGCTGATCGACTTCGAGACGACCCTGCCCAGCGCGGTCGAGGAGCTGATGAGGGAGCGGGCAGAGCGCGAGAACGCCACGACACGGTAGAAGGGCGGCCCGGGAGCGCTTTGGCCCCGGGCACAAGGTCTCAGACGCTATTCGTCGTGCACGATGAAGAGGACGGCGTCGGCCTGGCCTAGCGTTCGGTCATGCGCCGCCTCTCCCTCGACGACCTGTACGGCCTGGCCGTACCCGGTGATCCACAGCTGCGTCCGGACGGCTCCGCCGTCGCCTACACCCTGACGACGGCGGACCGCGAGTCCGACGCCAACGTGACCGAGATCTGGCTGGCCGCCCCGGGCGCCGCCCCGCGCCGGCTGGCGACCGGCGCGGCCCCCCGCTGGTCGCCCGACGGTCGCACCCTCGCCTTCCTGCGCCCGGCCGGCGGGCCGCCGCAGATCCACCTGCTGCCCATGGACGGCGGCGAGCCGCGCGTCCTCACCTCGGCGCCGCTGGGCGCCGGCGTGCCCGTCTGGTCGCCCGACGGCGCCCGCATCGCCTACGCCGGGCCGTCCGGCGAGGTGGACCCGAACGCGCCGATCGTCATCGACACGCTGGAGTACAAGGCCGACGGCGCCGGGCTGCTGTGCGGCCTGACCACGCACCTGTTCGTCGTGGACGTCGAGGACGGCGCCTCGGCACAGGTGACCTCGGGCGACTTCCACGCCGGCGCGCCCGCCTGGGCCCCGGACGGCGACCTGCTGGCCTTCACCGCCGGCCTGGACCCCGACCGCGACCTGGACATCTGCGGCGGCCTCTACCTGGTCGAGCCCAAGCAGGACGGCGCGCTCGAACGCGCGGGCGGCGCCGGCGTGATCTGCGCGGGCGTCTGGTGGCTGGGCGGCCGCTGGATCGTGGCCGGTTACCGCGGCGCGCCCGAGGGCCACACCCGCCTGTTCGCCCTGGACGGCGACGACCTCGCCGAGATCGAGACCGGCCTCGACCGCAACGTGATGATCGGCGCGCCCGGCTACCCGGGGGCGACGCCCGCGATGAACGGCGACGACCTGCTGTTCTGCGTCCGCGACGGCGGATTCACCCACCTGTACCGGCTGCCGCCCGGCGGCGTCGCCGAGCGCGTGGTCGAGGCCGACCGCAACGTGGCCGGCGTCAGCGTCGCCGCCGGGCGGGTGGCCTACGTGGCCTCCACGCCGCGCAGCGCCGGTGACGTCTACCTCGACGGCCAGGCCCTCACCGACCACGCCCCCGAGGGCGTCGAGCTGTTCCAGGCGCGCAGCCGCACCTTCACCGCCCCCGACGGCACGCCGGTCGAGGCGTTCGTGCTGCGCGACGAGACGCTGACCGAGCCCGGCCCGCTGCTGCTGGACATCCACGGCGGCCCGCACAACGCCTGGGCGCCCGTCTTCGACGGCGTGCACCTCTACCACCAGGCGCTGGCCGCCCAGGGCTGGACCGTGCTGCTGGTGAACCCCCGGGCCAGCGACGGGTACGGCGAGGCGTTCTACACCGCCACGGCCGGCGCCTGGGGCCTGTCGGACGAGGACGACTTCCTCACCCCGCTGGACGTCCTGGTCGAGGAGGGCGTCGCCGACCCCGCCCGGCTGGCGGTCACCGGCTACAGCTACGGCGGCTACATGACCTGCTGGCTCACCGCCAGGACCCGGCGGTTCGCCGCGGCCGTCCCCGGCGGGGTCGTGGTCGACCTGCGCAGCATGCTCGGCACCGCCGACCTCGGCTACTTCCTGGCCAAGTACGAGGTCAGGGACGAGTTCGTCGAGCAGTCGCCGATCACGTACGCCGGCGACGTCGTCACCCCGACCCTGATCCTGCACGGCGGGTCGGACGACCGCTGCCCGATCGGCCAGGCCGAGCAGTGGTTCGAGGCGCTGCGCGAGCGCCGGGTGCCGGTCCGCCTGGTCCGGTATCCCGGTGGTTCACACCTTTTCATCCTCAACGGACGGCCTTCACACCGCTTCGATTACAACGAAAGGATCCTCGCGTGGCTGGATCAATGGGTCAGCGTCTCGCCGAACTGATCGAGAAGTACGAGGTCCCGGGCGCGGCGCTCGCCTACCTGCACAACGGGGAGCTGCACGAGTTCGCCGCGGGCGTGCTCAACGTCGACACCGGCGTGGAGGCGACCCCCGACTCCCTGTTCCAGATCGGCTCGGTCTCCAAGGTCTGGACGGCCACCCTGCTCATGCAGCAGATCGAGCGCGGCCGGCTGACCCTGGACACCCCGGTCGCCGAGCTGCTGCCCGGCTTCCGGGTGGCCGACGCCGAGGTGACCAAGACCGTCACGGTCCGGCACCTGCTGTCGCACACCAGCGGCATCGACGGCGACCTGTTCCTCGACACCGGCCGCGGCGACGACTGCATCGAGAAGTACGTCGAGGCCTGCGCCGACCTGGCGCAGAACCACCCGCTCGGCGCCACCCAGTCCTACTGCAACTCCGGCTTCGTCATCGCCGGGCGCATCCTGGAGGTGCTGGAGGGCAAGACCTGGGACGCGGTGCTGCGCGAGAACATCTGCGAGCCGCTCGGCCTGACCCACACCTGGACGCTGCCGGAGGACGTACTGCGCTTCCGCGCCGCGCACGGCCACGTCGAGGACGGCAAGGCGGCTCTCGTGTGGGGCCTCATGCGCTCGTGCGGCCCGGCCGGCCTCATCTGCGCCCGTCCGCGGGACGTGGTCGCCTTCGGCCGCGCCCACCTGGAGGGCGGCCTGCTGGAGAACCCGCGGGCGATGTGGGAGCCGCAGGTCGACATCCCCAACCCGCACACCCTGGGCAGGCAGTGGGGCATCGGCTGGATCCTGGACGAGTGGTCCGGCCACCGCGTCATCTCGCACGGCGGCAACACCATCGGCCAGCACGCCATGCTCTGGGTCGTGCCCGACACCGGCACCGTCGTGTGCGTGACCACCAACGGCGGCCACAGCGGCGCCCTCACCCACGCCGTGGCCACCGAGCTGTTCGCCGAGCTCGACGGCCTGGCCGTGCCGCCGGTGCTCGGCCCGCCGGACAGCCCCGTGCAGGTGGACGTCGAGCGTTACGCCGGCGTCTACGAGCGGGTCGGCGCCCGCATGACCGCCAGCGTGCACGACGGCGCGCTCAGGTTGCGCGTCGAGTCGACGGGCGCGCTCGCCGCCCTGCAGGAGCCGTTCGACCTCGACCTCGTCGCCGTCGACGACGTCACCTTCGTCGGCCGCCGCGAGGGCGACCCCGACTGGGTCTCGGGCGTGTTCTACCAGCTCGACGACGGCTCGCCCTACTTCCACCTCGGCGTCCGCGCCACCCCCAAGATCGCCTGAGGAGACCGGATGGATCTGCAGAAGCGCCTGGACGAAGCGGCCGCGGCGCACGACGTGCCGGGCGCGGCCATCGCCGTGTGGACCGGCGGCCAGTTGCATGAGGCGGCCACGGGCGTGGTCAACCGCAACACCGGCGTCGAGACCACCACCGACAGCGTCTTCCAGGTCGGCTCGACCACCAAGGTGTGGACGGCCGCCCTGATCATGCAGCTCGCCGAGGAGGGCCTGCTCGACCTGGACGAGGAGGTCGGGCACTACCTGCCCGAGTTCGCCCTGTCCTACGACGCCGTGATCACCGTCAGGCAGCTGCTGGCGCACACCGGCGGCTTCGACGGCGACCTGTTCGAGGACACCGGCCGCGGCGACGACAGCCTCGACAAGTTCGTGGCCTACCTGCACGGCGCGGGCAAGGTGCACGAGCCGGGCGAGCTGTTCTCGTACTGCAACGCCGGCTACTGCGTGCTCGGCGCCATCGTGGCCAGGCTGCGCGGCACGACCTGGGAGCAGGCCATGCGGGAGCACCTGCTGAAGCCGCTCGGCGCCACCCACGCGGCGCTGCTGGCCGAGGAGGCCGTGCTGTTCCGCGTGGCGGCCGGGCACATCGGGCCGGGCAACGACGTCTGCCCCCAGTGGCAGATGCCCCGCTCCAACGCGCCCGCCGGGGCCACCATGTGCCTGGCCCCGCGCGAGCTGGTGCGGTTCGGCCGCATGTTCGCCGCGGGCGGCGTGGCCGAGGACGGCACCCAGGTGCTGTCGGCGGAGAGCGTCGCCGCGATGCGCACCCCGCAGGCCGCGGTGCCGGGCGTGCCCGGCCTGATGGCCGCCAACTGGGGGCTCGGCTTCGAGCTGTTCACCTGGGGCGCCTACGGCCACGACGGCGGGACCCCGGGCCAGAGCACGTTCTGGCGGGTGGCCGACGACGGCTCGTACGCGATCGCGATGAGCATCAACGGCGGCAACTTCGTCGGCGTGATTAACGACCTGCTCCTGCCGCTGCTCAGGGAGGCCGGGCTGGCCGCCCCCGACCTGCCCGCCCCGCCGGAGCAGCCGCGGGCCGTGGACCCCGCGCCGTACACCGGCCGGTACGAGGGACCCCAGCTCGCCTACGAGGTCTCGGCGGCCGACGGCGGCCTCCAGGTCGCCCTGATCCCCGGCGCGTTCATGGCCAGCATGGGCCAGGAGGGCACCACCGCCAGGTACGTCCACCTCGCCGAGGACACCTTCATCGCCGAGCAGCCCGAGGAGGGCAGGCACGACACCGTCACGTTCGTCGTGCGGGACGGGGCCGCCACGCACCTGCACAACGGCCGGGCGGTCCCGCGTGTTTGACCGGGAGGCCAGGAACGTCTTCGCGGCGGCGGGCGTGCGCGGCTTCGTGCACGCCCGCGACCTGGACGGCGAGGCCGAGATCGGCCTCGACCCGGACGCCCCGGTCGTCCTGGCCTCGGTGTTCAAGCTGCCGATCCTGCTGGAGTACGCCAGGCAGGCCGCGGCGGGCGAGGTGGACCGCACCGAGCGGCTCACCGTCACCGCGGCGGACAAGGACGGCGGCATCGGCACCTCGGGCTGCGCCGACGACGTGTCGCTGACGCTGCGCGACCTGGCCCACTTCATGATGTCGATGAGCGACAACGCGGCCACCGACGTGCTGCTGCGCCGGGTGGGCCTCGACCGCGTCAACGCCACGCTGGAGGACCTCGGGCTCAGGCGCACCCGCCTGATCGGCGGCTGCGCGACGCTGTTCGAGTCCGTGGTCGAGGAGCTGGGCACCATCGACGTGGCCGGCATCCCCGAGGAGCGGATCAGGGCGCTGGCCGTACGTGATCCGGAACGGACCACCGCGGGCACGCCCCGGGAGATCACCACCCTGCTCGGCCTCGTCTGGCGCGACGAGGCGGGGCCCGCCGAGGCGTGCGCGGAGGTGCGCGACATCATGGGCAGGCAGATCTGGCCGCACCGCCTCTCCTCGGGCTTCCCGGACGAGGTGCGGGTGTCGGCCAAGACCGGCACCCTGTGGGGCGTGCGCAACGAGGCGGGCGTCGTGGAGTACCCCGACGGCGGCCGGTACGCCGTCGCGGTGTTCCTGCACGGCGACGACCTGTCCTTCCGCATCCCGGCCGCGGACGCCGCCATCGGCCGGGCCGCCCGTCTGGCCGTCGATCACCTGCGCGGCTGATGACGGTCTACGTCGACTATCGTGAGCGGATGAACAGCCGTCCGCGCGCCAGCCTTGAGCGGATCCTGTTCGATCTCGGCAGCACGGTCCTCGACGTGGCCGCCTCACCCGGTGACCTCGACACCGAGGTCACCGGGGTGCACATCTACGACCCGCTCGACGAGCTCTACGTGCCGCCGGGCGGGCTGCTGCTGGCCGTCGGCGTGCAGGGCGCCACCGCCATCTGCGCCCTGCTCGACGCCGCCCGCGAGGCCAGCGGCATCGTCGTCAAGCTGCCGGTCGACGTCGACGAGCAGGTGCGCAGCAAGGTCCTGGAGACCGGCGTCGCCGTGCTCGGGCTGACCAGGGCCGCGTCCTGGTCGCAGGTCGCCGCGCTGCTGCGCTCCCTGCTGGCCGAGGGCGACCTGGCCATGCCGGAGAAGGGGCCGCAGGGCGACCTGTTCGCGCTGGCCAACGCCGTCTGCGCGCTGCTCGACGCGCCCGTCACCATCGAAGACCGCTCGACCCGCGTCCTGGCCTTCTCCGGCAGGCAGGACGAAGCCGACCCCGGCCGGGTCGAGACCGTGCTCGGCCGCCAGGTGCCCGAGCGGTTCCAGCGCATGCTCGACGAGCGCGGCTTCTTCAAGAAGCTCTACCAGAGCCGCGAGCCGATCTACATCGAGCTCGACGGCGACAGCATCAACCGGGCGGCCGTGGCCGTCCGGATCGGCGACGAGATCCTCGGCTCCATCTGGGTCGCCGTGCGCGAGCCGCTCACGCCGCAGCGCGAGCGCGCCCTGGCCGACGCGGCCAAGATCGTCGCGCTGCAGCTGCTGCGCGAGCGCGCCGGCGCCGACACCCAGCGGCGGCTGCGCGCCGACCTGCTGTCCACGGTCCTGGCCGGCGGTTCAGACGCGGCCGACGCCGCGGGCCGCCTCGGCATCGCCACCGAGCGCCTGTGCGTGCTCGCCGCCCAGCTCGCCGACGGCGACGCGGCCGACCCGGCGCGCGCCGAGAGCGACCGGCAACGCTTCTGCGACGCCCTGGCGCTGCACGTCGGCGCGATCCATCCCAAGGCGGCCGCCGCGATGATCGGCTCGGTGGCCTACGCCGTCCTGCCGCTGAGCTCGGGCGGCGACGAGGAGACGCGGGCCGTGCGCGTCGCCGAGTCGTTCCTGGCCAGGGTCGGGCCGCGGCACGCGGCCAACATCGGGGTCGGCCGGCTGGCCGCCAACCTCTCCCAGGTCGCGCGGGCCCGCGCCGACGCCGATCGGGCGCTGCGCGTGCTGCGCGCCCGCGGCCTGGCCGGTCAGGTCGCCGGCTACACGGCCGTGCACTTCGAGTCGCTGCTGCTCCAGGTCTCCGACGTGGTCGCCGCCGAGGAGCAGGTGCCCACCGGCCCGTACGAGCGGCTGCTCGCGCACGACGCCGAGCACGGCAGCGAGCTGGTGGCCACCCTGCGGGCGTATCTCGACGCGTTCGGCGACGTCAACGCCGCCTGCGCGAAGGTCCACGTGCACGCCAACACCTTCCGCTACCGGCTCAAGCGGCTCACCGAGATCAGCGGGCTCGACCTGTCCGATCCCGACGCGCGACTCACGGTGATGCTGCAGATGCGGATCTTCGGGCGCTAGCACGAGGTCGTCCGCGCTTTTTGTGAAGGGCGACGAAGAAGGACGGGCCGAGAGGGACGAATGTGGGTCACCACCCCACGCTCTCCTGGAGTCGCCATGAAGAAGACAGCGGTGCTCACCGCGTTGGCCCTGCTAGCGGCCGCGTGCGGCAGCGGCGGAGGTACGGCGGGCAGTACGGGCAAGCCTGTCACGGGCGGCACGTTCACCGCCGCCATCAGCGCGGACCCCGGGGTGCTCGACCCCGCCACGGGCGTGCTCTCGGTCACCAACGAGGTCCTGTCGGTGGCCTACGACACCCTGGTGTCCGTCTCGGCGGACGGCAAGACCGTGCCCGCCCTGGCCGAGAAGTGGGACGTCAAGCCCGACAGGGTGACCTTCACCCTGCGCAAGAACGTCACCTGCTCCGACGGCTCCAAGCTCACCCCGGCCGACGTCGCCGAGAACATCAACCACATCGCCGACCCCGCCGTCAAGTCGCCCATCTACGGGGTGCTCGTACCGGCCGGCATGAAGGCCGAGGCCGACGAGTCCGCCGGCACCGTGACGCTGTCGACGCCCGAGCCGTTCAGCTTCATCCTGGAGAGCTCACGGCTGCTGTTCATCGTCTGCGGCAAGGCCGTCAAGGACCGTTCGCTCATCGCGCGGGCCACCTCCGGGACCGGCCCGTACCAGCTCACCGAGGCCGTCCCCGGCGACCACTACACGTTCAAGGCGCGCCGGGAGTACACCTGGGGCCCGGAGGGCGGCACCGCCAAGGACATCCCCGAGACGCTCGTCCTCAAGGTGGTGCCGAACGAGCAGACGGCGGCCAACCTGCTGCTGGCCGGCTCGCTCAACGCCGCCACCTTCTTCGGCCCCGACCGCACCCGGCTGGAGGCCAACCCCGCCCTCGGCAAGATCATCGAGGTGCAGGGCAACGGCCAGTTCTTCTACCACCAGGGCGAGGACAGGCCCGGCCACGATCCCGCCGTCCGCAAGGCGCTGACCCAGGCGCTCGACCTGAAGGAGCTGGGCGGCATCGCCTCGGGCGGCACCGGCAAGCCGGCCACCGGGCTCGTGGCGCCGCCCCGCCCGTGCCAGGGCGACACCGTCACCGGTCACGTGCCCGCCTTCGACACGGCGGCCGCCACCGCCGCCCTGGACGCGGCCGGCTGGAAGGCAGGGGCCGACGGCATCAGGGAGAAGGACGGCAAGAAGCTCTCCCTGCGCGTCATGTACGCCACCACCAAGGGCCCCGGCATCGTGGCCGCCGCCGAGTACATGGCGGCGGCGTGGAAGAAGATCGGCGTCGACGTGAAGCTCAACGGCGTCATCGACACCAAGCTGTCGGAGTCGCTCAACGCCACCCAGGACTGGGACGTCGTCTGGCTGCCCATCGGCGTCACCCTGCCCTCGCAGCTGGTCGGCTTCCTGTCCGGCCCCGCCGCCCCCAAGGGCGCCAACTTCGCCCACCTGAAGAACGCCGAGTACGAGCGGCTGGTTGCCGAGGCCGCCAAGCTGACCGGCCCCGAGGGCTGCGCCAAGTGGCTGGCGTCGGAGTCGGCCCTGTTCGACAACGCCGACCTGGTGCCCGTGGTGGAGATGAACACGCTGACCGCCACCAAGGGCGCCACCTTCCGGACGATGGCCGGCCTGTTCCTGCCCTCGACGATCCGCCTCACCCAGGGAGGCTGAGTGACCGTACGGCGCCTCGTGCGCTTCGTCGTGTCGCTGGCGGCGCTGCTCGTGGCGTCGTTCGCGATGATCCATCTCATCCCCGGCGACCCGGTGCGGGCCTCGCTCGGCCCGGCCGCGCCGATCGAGCTGATCAACGCCCGCAAGCAGCTGCTCGGGCTGGACAAGTCGCTGCCCGAGCAGTTCGCCGCCTACGTCGGGCACATCCTCACCGGCGACTTCGGCACCTCGTTCCTGACGGGCGAGCCGGTCGGCGACGTCATCGCCGCCCGGCTGCCCAACACGCTGGGCCTGGCGCTGCTGGCCACCGTGGTGGCGCTGCTGCTGGCCGTGCCGCTCGGCATGTGGGCGGCCATCCGCACGGAGAACGGCCGGAACCGGGGCACCGAGATCACCTTCAGCTCGGTCACCGGCACCGCCGTCGCCGTCCCGGAGTTCCTCTACTCCATCGCGCTGGTGGCGGTCCTGTCGATCGGGCTCGGCCTGTTCCCGCCGGCCGGCAAGGAGGGGGTGATGTCGTACGTCCTGCCGGTGGCCGCGCTGGCGATCGGCCCGATCGCGATGATCGCCCGCATCTCCCGGGTGGAGACCCTGCGCGAGCTCGCCACCGACTACGTGCGGCTGGCCCGGTCGAAACGGCTGCCCGCCGCCCGCCTGCACCTGCGGCACGTGCTGCCCAACACGCTGACCGCGACGCTGACCGTGGGCGGGCTGCTGCTCACCTCGCTGATCGCCGGCAGCGTGCTGGTGGAGTACGTCTTCGCCTGGCCGGGGCTCGGCCTGAAGATCGTCGAGTCGATCACACAGAAGGACTATCCCGTCGCCCAGGGCGTCATCCTCGTCTACGGCGCGATCGTGCTCGTCGTGAACCTCGCCGTCGATCTGATCCTGGGCGCGCTCGACCCCACCTCCAAGATCAAGGAAAACTGATGCGTTTGCGCACCCCGGCCGCCGTCGCCGGAGCCGTGCTGGTCACGCTCATGGTGGTCCTGGCCGTCGTCGGGCCGCCGATCTGGGGCGCGGCGGCGGAGAAGATCGACGCCGGCGCCATCCTGCAGGGCTCCTCGGCCGCCCATCCGCTCGGCACCGACAACCTGGGACGCGACCTGCTGGCCAGGGTCCTGGTCGCGGGCCGGTTCTCCCTCCTGCTCGCGCTGGCGGCCACGCTCTTCGGCGCGGCCATCGGCACCGTGCTCGGCGCGCTGCCCTCGGTGCTGCCGCCGCGCGGCGCCCGTTTCGTCACCGGCGCCGTCAACGCGCTGGTCGCCTTCCCCGGCCTGCTGCTGGCCATGTTCACCGCGGTGGTCGCCGGGCTGGGGGCCAAGGGCGCGGTGCTCGGCATCGGCGTGGCCATCGCCCCGGGCTTCGCCCGGCTCACCCAGACGCTGGCCGCGACCGTCGCGGGCGCCGACTACGTCGCGGCCGCCCGGATGCTCGGCGTGCCGCGCATGCGCGTCCTGACCAGGCACGTGCTGCCCAACATCGCCGAGCCGCTCATCCTCAACCTCACCCAGGCGCTCGGCGGCGCGCTGCTGGGCCTGGCCGGGATGTCGTTCCTGGGCCTCGGCGTGCAGCCGCCCGCCTTCGACTGGGGACGGCTGCTGTTCGACGGGTTCGGCCGCATCTACGTCACGCCCGAGGTGGCGCTGGGGCCCGCCCTGGCGGTCGCGCTGGCCGGCATCGGCTTCAACCTGCTGGGGGACGCCCTGGCCAAGGCCGCCTCCCGCACTGCCGTGCACACGCGCGAGGCCAGGCCGGCCGCGCCGCCCGCCCCCGGCGAGCCGGACCCCGAGGCGGTGCTGGAGGTCAAGGACCTGACGGTGACCTTCCCCGGCGGCGTCACGCCGGTCCGCGAGGTGTCGCTGACCGTCGCCCCCGGGCAGATCGCCGGGCTGGTCGGTGAGTCGGGCAGCGGCAAGAGCCTCACCGCCGCCGCGATCGGCGGGCTGGTGCCGTACCCGGGCGTGGTGACGGCGGGCAGGCTGGCGCTGGCCGGCCAGGAGATCTCCGAGATGTCGCCCAAGGAACTCGGAACCGCGCTCGCCATGGTCTTCCAGGACCCGATGGCCTCGCTCAACCCCGCGCTGAAGGTCGGCGGCCAGCTCGCCGAGGTCGCGATCGTGCACCAGGGCGCCGGCAAGGCCGAGGCCCACCGGCGCGCCGTCGACCGGCTCGGCCACGTCCACCTGCCCGCGCCCGAACGGGTGGCGCGCCGGCACCCGCACGAGCTGTCCGGCGGCATGCGGCAGCGCGCCGTCATCGCCATGGGCCTCATGGGCGCCCCCAGGCTGCTCATCGCCGACGAGCCCACCACCGCGCTCGACGTGACGGTGCAGCGGCAGATCCTCAAGCTGCTGCGCGAGGTCACCGACGAGACCGGCGCGGCGGCCCTGTTCATCTCCCACGACATCGCCGTCGTCGGCGAGCTGTGCGACGTGGTCGTCGTCATGTACGCCGGCCGCGTCGTCGAGCAGCTCCCGGTCGAACTGCTGGCCGACGGCGCCGCGCACCCCTACACGCGGGCGCTCATCGACTCGCTGCCCGACATGGACACCGACCGGTCGCTGCCGCTGGCCAGCATCCCCGGCCGCCAGCCCGCCCCCTCCGACGTGGGCGACGGCTGCGCCTTCGCCGCCCGCTGCGCGCTGGCCACGGCCCGCTGCGCCGGCGAGCGTCCCCCTTTGACGTCGTACGGCAAGGCGCACCAGGTCGCCTGCTGGGAGGTCTGATGATCATCGAGAACCTGACCGTGCGGTTCGGCTCGTTCACCGCCGTCGACGACATCACCCTGGAGGTGCCGAGCGGGTCCATCGTCGGGCTCGTCGGCGAGTCGGGGTCGGGCAAGTCGTCGGTGGCCAGGGCGGTGAGCGGCCTGGTGCCGCACACCGGCACCATCACCGGCGCCAGCCGCGTCCAGATGGTCTTCCAGGACCCCTACGCCTCGCTCGACCCCCGGATGAGGGTCGGGGCGTCCATCGCCGAGGGCTGCGGCAAGGACTCGGTCGAGCGGCTGCTGTCGCTGGTCTCCCTGCCGCCCGAGGTGGCCACGCGCTACCCGCGCGAGCTGTCAGGCGGCATGCGTCAGCGCGTGGCCATCGCCAGGGCGCTGGGCGCCGAGCCCGACCTGCTGGTCGCCGACGAGATCACCAGCGCCCTGGACGTGTCCGTCCAGGGCTCGGTGCTGAACCTCGTGCGCAGGCTCCGCGACGAGCTGGGCCTGTCGATGTTGTTCATCTCGCACAACCTGGCCGTGGTGCGCTACGTCTCCGACGTGGTCGCGGTGCTGCACCAGGGGCGCATCGTGGAGCTGGGGCCGACCGAGGAAGTGGTCGGCGCCCCCGCCCACGACTACACCCGGTCGCTGCTGGAGGCCGTGCCCCGGCTGGGCCGCTCCACCACGTAGAACGCCTTGTCGTGGAAGGCGGTCACCACGCCGCCTTCCACGAGCAGGCCGCCCAGGACCTCCCGGACGGCCAGCCGCCACGCCTTGGCGGCCCCGGGGTCCGTGATGCGCAGCGCCTCGATGTCCTCCGGCAGGGCCACGAGCAGGGTGGCGGCGTCGCTGTCGCGCGTCACCGGCCGTCCGTCCTCGTCGGCCAGCACGATCGCGGCGTCCGCCGGGAGGGGCCGCCGGGCGGGCTCGCCCCGTACGAGGGCCGCCACGTGCGGCGCCGACAACGACCATGAGGCCAGTACGCGGTCGGAGTCGCTGCCCTGGTTGATGGCGTCGGTCATGACGCCGTAGAAGCTCGGCAGGTACTCCTCGGGGCGGGCGCCCAGCTTGGCCAGGTTGAAGTGGGCGTTCCTGCGCACCAGCGGATCGTAGGTCCAGGTGATGCGGTCGATGCCGCGCTCCAGGGCCCAGCGGCGCTGGTGCAGCTTCAGCTCGAAGCCGATGCCGTGGCCGCCGGTCGCGCCGGTGATGTGGGAGTGCAGCGTGTTGCCGGCCCCGAAGAAGCCGACGGAGGCGCCCACCAGGCGGCCCGCGTCGTCGTAGGCGCCGGCCACGTAGTTGCCCGCATGCGACATCGCCCGCATCAGCTCGACCGTGATCGGCCGGCCGTCCGGGTCGAAGTGCCAGATCCCGTCGAACAGTTCACTGACCTGCTCGAACTCCGCGATCCCATGGAGTTCCCTGATCGCGATCAACGTGCCGGCCCTCCGAATGCTCAAGTGTCACGGTGACGCTACGGCACCGTGCGGCGGGACCGAATCGTGCGGGACACCAAAGAGCACCCGGGGCTTCGTGGGATCAGACAGCGGCCGGACGCCTTCAGTGGGCGGTCCAGCCTCCGTCGACCGGCAGCACGGCGCCGGTGAGGTAGGAGGCCGCCGGACCGGCCAGCAGGACCGCCGCGCCGACGAGCTCGCCCGGGTCGGCCCAGCGCCGCATGGGGACCTGGTGGTCGAGGAACTCCCGCACGTGCGGGTCGTCCTCGACGCCCTCGTTCAGCGGGGTGCGGAACGGGCCAGGGGCCAGGGCGTTGACGCAGATGCCGGTGCCCGCGAGCTCGACGGCCAGGCTGCGGGTGAGCTGGACGACCGCGCCCTTGCTGGCCGCGTAGCCCGCCCGGCCCGCGGCGCCGACGAGCCCGAGAGCGCTGGCCAGGGTGACGATGCGGCCGTACCCGGCTTCGCGCATCACCGGCACGGCGGCCTGGCAGGCGAGGAAGGTGCCGACGACGTTGACGTCGAGGCAGCGGCGCAGCGTGGCGGCGTCGAGGGCGTCCAGTTCGCCGCGGGCCTGGATGCCGGCGCTGGTGACGAGCACGTCCAGGCGGCCGTGCGCGGCGACGACGTCCCGCACGAGAGCCTGGACCTGCTCCTCGTCGGTGACGTCGCAGGCCATGCCCGAGGCGGCGACGCCGGTCGCGGCGGTGATCTCGGCCGCCGCCTCCCGGCACGCCGACAACCGCCGGCCGGCCGGCACCACCGTGCAGCCGGCCGAGGCCAGACCCTGCGCGATGGCCCGGCCGAGCCCCGCCGAGCCGCCCGTGACGATGGCCACCTGCCCGGCCAGGGGCGCCTCCGTACCGGCGGACCCCGCGCTCACGGTCCGGCCGTGGGCGGCCGTGTCTTCCTGGGACGTCATGTGGCTCCTCCTCGCCAACAGGTTCCGTTTGCGGAACATTAGCGGCCGTCGGGCTGGCTGCGGAAACGGCCCTCGCGGCTGCAGAGGCAGTTGAAGCAGGCCGGGGCGGGTTCCAGCCGTCGTCGTGTACAGGTCGCCGCGCCGGAGCGGACCGCGCTCGCCGGGGGACGGCGACGTCGGGCGGGGTGACCTCCAGACAGGTCTCCAGGAGGGTGTCCTCGTGTCACCGACAGCCCGGTCGTCTAGGCCATGGTCACGCCAGCCTGCCCACGGCCGCCACCACGGCCGCGCTCCCGTCCTCCGCCCCGATCCGCTCCGACAGTTCCGCGGCCCGCCGCCGGTACGAAGGCTCGCTCACGGCGGCGCGCAGGGCGTCGGCGAGCCGTTCCGGAGACAGCCTGCGGAAGGGGACGGCGGCCGGGCCCACCCCGAGCGCGGCGAGCCGGGACGCCCACAACGGCTGGTCGTTCAGCGCGGGCAGGCCGACGGCGGGCACGCCCGCGCGCAGCCCGGCGCCCGTGGTCCCGCTGCCGCAGTGGTGGGCGACGGCGGCCATGCGCGGGAACAGCCAGTCGTGCGGCACGTCCCCGACGCCGAGCGCGTCGTCGTCCAGCGCCCCGGGCACGCCCGTCTGCAGCACGCCGCGCAGCCCGGCCCGCCGCAGGGCGCGAAGGGCCAGGTCGGTGTAGTGCTCGGCGCGCGGGCCCGCCTGGCTGCCGAGGCCGACGAACACCGGAGCAGGGCCCGCGGCCAGGAAGTCGCTCAGCCGGGCGTCGGGCCGCCATCCGGCCGGACGCGCCGGCCACCAGTAGCCCGTCACCTCCAGCCCGTCCCGCCAGTCGGCGGGCCGGGGCAGCACCGCCGGGCTGAACCCGTGCAGGACCGGCCACCGCGCGGCCTCCCGCCGCCGGTACGCCTCCCGCGAGCTGATCGGCGGCAGCCCGAGCCGGGCCCGTAACGCCTTGGCCGACCCGGCGTGCGCGGGCGAGGGCACGGCGAAGAGCAGCCGGGCCGCCGTCCGGTTGCCCCACCGGCCGAGCGAGCGGCGCAGGCCGCTCATGACCGGCGGGAAGTCCCCCGTCGGCGCCACCGGCTGCAGGTGCACGCCCATGCTCGGCAGGCCCATCGCCTCGGCCACGTGCTCTCCGGCGGAGGCGGCCACGTTGAGCAGCAGGACGTCGGCCCCCGCCGCCGCGGCCCGCACGATGCCGTCGGAGACCTGCCCGGCGTACTCGGCGAACATGGCGAGCTTCGCGGAGGGGGAGACCCGCGCGCCGCCCTTGCCCGCGGGCAGCAGGGGCAGCGGGTCGCCCGGGATGTCGCGGTGTTCCAGGCCCGCGCCGGTCACCAGGGCGGCGTGCGGCCGATGGCAGGCGATCGCGACCTCGTGCCCGGCGTCCCGCAGCCGCACGCCCAGCCCCGTGTACGGGGCCACGTCCCCCCGCGTGCCCACGCCGACGATCAGTACGCGCATGACGCCCTCCCCGCCCGCCGTTTATCATGCACTCGCATGGTAAACGGCGGGCCCGCGCTTCACAATGCGACCGCATGACAAAAACCTGGGAACCGATGCCGAAGATCGTCGACCACGAGACCCGCCGGCGGCACATCGCCGACGCCGTGCACCGCGTCATCGACGCCAAGGGCATGCACAGCGTCAGCCTGCGCGAGGTCGCGGCCGAGGCCGGCATGTCCATGGGCGCGGTGCAGCACTACTTCGCCGGCAAGGACGAGATGCTCACGCTGGCCCTGCAGCACCTCAACACCCGGATCAGCGCCCGGGTCGCCGCCGCCGCGCACGACGGCACCCCCTTCGGCCTGCTGCGCGTGGCGCTCCTGGCACTCCTGCCCCTGGACGACGAGCGCCGCTTCGAGGCACGCGTCGGGCTGGCCTTCCTCGCCCGTTCCGTGGTGAGCGAGCCGCTGGCCGAGTTGCTGCGCGCGGGCCTGCCGATCGTCCTCGACTTCTACGCCGGTCAGCTCAGGGCGGCCCAGGCGGCCGGGCAGGTGGCCGCCGACGTCGACGCGGCCAAGGAGGCCGACATGCTGTTCGCCCTCGCCCAAGGGCTGGTGAACCCCCTCCTCATCGGCCACTACAGCGCCGAGGACGCCGAGGCGATCGTCGACCACCAGCTCGGACGGCTGTTCGGCCGGGGTTAGCCGTACCGGCCGCGAAAACGTCCGGAAATCGACGGACGGAATGTCTCCATCGCCCGGTTCAGCGGGTGCGGCGATAATGGCAATTCAGACTATGTCCGCCGTTCGCGGCTCGACAGCCGGCGCCGGGCGGCGAGCCCCGGCCCCCGGCTGATCTCCCACGACGTCCTGCGGCGTCATACCGCCGCCATGGCCCGGCAAAGATCTTCATCGCTACCTGAACGGCGAACCGGGACAAATAGCGGAGCTTCGCGACACCCGAAAATTCGCAATCTTTGTGGGACGCCATCCCGTCCGCACGGCCGTACCCGTGAACCCTCCAAGTAAGTTGGTCGCTGCCCGCGAATCGGGGCGATTATCAGAATGGAGGCCAAAGATGAGCGAATTTTCGCGATAAGCAAGACAGGCATATCCACCCCCTGTTCGTGGATATCACGCTCTGAATTGATCGCCGTTGTTTTCCGCAGTGGAGCAGATATGGTCACACCCCTTCGGGAAGAGGAACCCTTCCCGCACTCCCCGTCAAAGGGCATGCCGCTGTCGCAGCGAGGCGCTCCCCGCCACGCCCCCGGCCAGCGGCGTCCGGTGACCTGCTGGACCATCTGCTCCCTCGCCGACGCGAGCGTGGACGCCGCCGCGCTGGCCGCGCCCGTGCTCGACGCCGGGTACGGCGCGCTGCTCGCCGGCCTGGCGGCGGGGCTGCTCGTGCTGCTGAACCTGGCGGGCGGCACGTACCGGATCCGGCTGTCGCCGTCCGTGATGGACGGATGGATGTGGCGCGGCGGATGCGCCACCGCCATCGCCGGGGCGCTGACCGTCGCCGCCCTCGACCACCAGACGACGCTGGCCGTCTGGACGGGCGAGTCGGCCCGGATCGTCGCCGTCTACCTCGGACTGACGCTGGTGGGGCGGGGGCTGGTCTGCGCGGTGCTGCGCCAGGCCCGCCGCCGCGGCGCACGCGTGCCCACGCTGGTCGCCGGGTCCGGCGCGCACGCCAGGAACCTCGCGCTGACCCTGCTGCGGCACACCGAGTACGGCCTGCTGCCCGTCGGCGGCGCCTGCGACGTGCTGGGCCAGGCCCCGTACGCGCCCATCGTGGACGATCCGGAGACCCTGCTCACCATGGCCCGCCGGCACCGGGCCCGCGTGGTCGTCCTGGCCCCGCCGCCGGGCGGCGAGGAGCAGACCCACCGGCTCGCGCAACAGGCCCGGCAGGCGGGGTACCCGGTGTACCTGGCGCCGCAACCCGGCGGCGTGCTGGTCGACTTCGTCCCCGCCGGCGAGCACGTCCGGGGATTCCCGATGCTGCGCATGCGGCCGTTGCCGCAGCGGCGCGCGTCCTGGCCGCTCAAGCGCGCCCTGGACGTCGTGCTGGCGGCGGCCGGGCTGGTCGTCAGCGCGCCGGTGCTGGCCGCCTGCATGCTGCTGCTGCGCGGGCAGGGAGGGCCCGGCGTGCTGTTCCGCCAGGTCCGGGTGGGGATGGCCGGGACGCCCATCGAGATCATCAAGCTCCGCACGTTCGCCCCGCTGCGCGCCGGCGAGTCCGACACCCGCTGGAGCATCGACGACGACCCCCGCCTGACCCGCGCGGCGCGGCTGCTGCGCTCCTGCTCCCTGGACGAGCTGCCGCAGCTGTGGAACGTGCTGCGCGGCGACATGAGCCTGGTCGGCCCCCGGCCCGAGCGGCCGCACTTCGTGGAGCTGTTCTCCCGCGGCGACCACCACTACGGGCGACGCCACCGGCTGCCCGTCGGCCTCACCGGCTGGGCCCAGACGCACGGCCTGCGCGGCGACACCTCGATCGAGGACCGGGCGCGGCTGGACAACCACTACATCGACACCTGGTCCCTGCGCCGCGACATCAAGATCATGATCCGGACGGTCGGTTGCCTGCTGTGGCCGGGACGATCGTGATCAGGGCGTTCCTGCCGTCCCTGTGCCGCCTGCCGGCCCGTCCCAGCCTGTGGGCCGCGCTGACCGTGATCGCGGTGTGCGTGCCCGACGGACCGCGCGCCGCCGACGTCGTCCAGCCGCGGGTCGCCGACCTGATGTCGCTGGCGCTGCTGGCGTCCGTCGCGGTGAGCCTGGCGCGCGGCGGCGCGCGGCCCGGCCGGTGGGCGCTGCTGGCCGCGCCTGCGGCGCTCGCCGCGACGGTGGCCGCGCTCGCGGCGCCCGACTTCCTGCTGACGCTGCCCGGCCTGGCCCGGTTCCTCCAGGTGTTCGTCCTGGTCCCGGTCGCCGTGACGGTGGCGGTGCGGCAGCGGTCCGACCTGCTGCTGGTGGGCGGAGCCGTCGCGGCCGTGTCGATCGTCCAGGCCGGGCTCGGCTGCTGGCAGGCGCTCACGGGCAGCGGCGCCTCCTACGCCGGCCTGCCGATCCGGGCGGTCGGCACGTTCGGCGCCGGCGAGGTCATGGCGCTGGCCGGCGTGGTCAGCTTCGGGCTGATCATCGCCCTGGCGGTCGCGCTCACCGGCGGCCCGGCCCGGCGCGCCGCCGCCCTGGTCGCGGCGGCGGCGCTGTGCCCGCCGCTGGTCATGTCGCTCAGCCGCGGCACCTGGCTCGCGGTGGCCTGCGCCGTCGCGGTGATGCTCGTGCTGCGCGGCGCGCGGCTGGCCGCGCGGGCCGCCATCGCCGCCGTGGCCGCCGCCGTGCTCCTGACGCTCCTGACGCTCCTGGTCGGGCCCGCCGGCGGGGTCATCGCCGAGCGCGCCGCCTCCATCACCACCTCGGTGGACCAGCCCGACCGGTCGGTGGCCGACCGGTACCAGCTCTGGCAGGCGGCGGCCGGCATGTGGCGGGACCACCCGGTCACCGGCGTCGGCCCCAAGGGGTTCGCCGCCTGGCGGGACACCTACGCGCCGCTGGCCCTGTCCTCGGGCAGCGACGTCGAGGACCCGGCCGGCGGATACCGCCGCGAGCCGCTGCTGTCCCCGCACAACATGTACCTGCTGGTGCTCAGCGAGCAGGGGCTCCTCGGCCTGGCGGCGTTCGCGCTGCTCGTGGGCGGGGCCCTCGTGCGCACCCTGACCCGGCCCGGCCGATCCGGTCCGGCGGGGCTGGCCGCCGCGGGCTTCGTGACGTGGCTGGCGGTGGACTTCGCCTACGCCGACATCGGCGGCGCGACGAGCCTGGTCATGTCGGTCATGCTCGGCCTGGCGACAGGCTGGACGGGCGCCGCCGCGCTCCCGTCGCGGCGGCCCGCGTGCTGAGCCGGGGCGCGGCCGACCTGCGCGCCGCGGCCCTCACCACGATGCTCGTCGGCGCCGGCTCGGCGCTCGGCTACGTCCGCGACCTGCTGATGGCCGCGCTGTTCGGCGCCAACGCCGACACCGACGCCTTCCTGGTCGCCTGGACCGTGCCCGAGACCGCGGCGCCGCTGCTCATCGAAGGGGCGATGGCCCTGTGGCTGGTCCCGCTGTTCAGCACGGCGGCCGGGGCACGGCAGCGGGCGGCGCTGGTGGAGCGGACGTTGCCCGCCCTGACCGCCGCGCTGGCCGCCGTCGCCGTCTGCGCCGCGGCCGGCGCGCCCTGGCTGGTGGCGGCGCTGGCCCCCGGGCTGCCCCAGGGCGGGCTGGCCGTCCAGTGCTGGCGGATCTGCTGCGGCTGCATCGTGCCGTTCGCGCTGGCCGGGTACGCCAGCGCGGCCCTGCGTGCCCACCACGTCTTCGGCCCGCCCGCCGCCACCGGCCTGGCATACAACCTGGCGCTCGTCGGCTCCCTGGCGCTCTGGCACGACGCGCTCGGCGTACGGGCCGCCGCGTGGGGCGTCGCCGCCGGCGCCGTCCTCATGGTGGCCATGCAGGCGCCGGCGTACCTGCGGCGGGTCGGCCTGCCCCGGCGGCTGCCCCGGCGCCTGGTGCTGCCGGTCGCCGCGCTGCTGCCCATCATCGCCTTCACGCTGCTGCGGCAGGGCCAGGTGCTGGTCGAGCGGGTGCTCGCCGCCGACCTGCCCGCGGGCGCGATCTCCCATCTCAACTACGCCCAGAAGATCGCCCAGGTGCCGATGGTGGTCTCGCTGATGCTGGCCACCGTCACCTATCCGCACCTGGCCCGCAGCATCGCCGCGGGCGACACTCGCCGGGCCTGGCGGCTGCTGGCCCGCGACCTGGCGACGGCGGCGGCCGTCACGGTCACCGCCGCCGCGCTGCTGGTCGCCTTCGCGCCCGCGATCGTGGGCGTGCTGCTGCGCCGCGGCGCCTTCGACGACGCCGCCGCCACCGCCACCGAGCACGTCCTGCGGCTCTACACGATCGGCCTGCTGGGCCACACCGTCGTGGGCGTGGTCTGCCGGGCCTACTTCTGCGCCGGAGGGTGGCGCGGGCTGTGGTACCCGGCCCTGGCGATGGCCGCCGGGCTGGCCCTCACCGCGGTGCTGGCCGCGGCGCTCGTCCCCGGCATGGCGCAGGGCGGCATCGCGCTGGCCAACGCCGCCGGGATCACCGTGACCGCCGCGCTCATGCTGGCCGGTCTCCAACGCCTCGGCCTGTCGCCGCTCCGGAGGGCCGTCACGACCGTCAGGGAAGGAGAGCGCGTATGAGCACGCGCATCGGCGCGCTGCCGCTCATCTGGATGTACCACTCCGTCGCCGAGCGCGGCGAGGACCCCTTCGACATCGTCGTCACCCCCGAGCGCTTCGCCGCGCACATACGCTGGCTCGCCCGGCGCGGGCTGCGCGGCGTGTCGGTGCGCGAACTGCTGAACCATCCCGGCGACCGGCGCGGGCTCGTCGGGCTCACCTTCGACGACGGCTACGCCGACTTCGCCACCGACGTCGTCCCGGTGCTGTCCGGATACGGCTTCACCGCGACCGTGTACGTCGTCGCCGGCCGGATCGGCGGCCACAACGCCTGGGACCGCGGCGTCAGCCCCCGCCCCCTGATGGACGCCGGCACGCTGCGCCGGGTGGCCGCCGCCGGCATGGAGATCGGTTCCCACACCCGCAGCCACCCCCACCTGCCGGCCGCCGGCCCCGGCGAGCTGGCCGACGAGCTCACCACGAGCAAGCTCATGCTCCAGGACGTGCTCGGCGCCCCCGTCACCGGCTTCGCCTACCCCTACGGCGAGCTGACCGCCCGCGAGATCGCCGCCGTCCGGCAGGCCGGCTACGAGCACGCCTGCGCCGTCCGCCCCGGCCGGCTCGCCGGGCCGCACGCCCTGCCCCGCCGCTACGTCGGCGACCGCGACACCGCCGCCCGGCTGCTGGCCAAGACCGCCTGCCACCGGCTGCGCTGGGGGCGGCCCCGATGAAGGTCCTGCACGTCATCACCGGGCTGGCCGCCGGCGGGGCCGAGCAGCAGCTGCGCACGCTCCTGCCGCACATGGACTGCGCCAGCGAGGTCGCCGTCCTGACCCGGCCCGGCACCCTGGCCGACGCCATCAGCGCCGCCGGCACGCCCGTGCGCGCCGTCGGCATGGGCGGCAACCGGGACCTGCGGGCGCTGCCCCGGCTCACCGGCCTCATGCGCGCCGGCCGCTACCAGGTCGTGCACGCCCACCTGTACCGCGCCTGCGTCTACGCGCCGCTCGCCGCCCGGCTGGCCGCCGTGCCGGTCGTCGTCAGCACCGAGCACTCGGCGGGGGCCCGGCACATCGAGGGACGGCCGGTCACGGCGCCCGTCCGCACGCTGTACCGGGCGAGCGCCCGGCTGACGGACGCCGTCGTCGCCGTCTCGCCCACCGTGGCCGACCGGCTGCACGGCTGGGGCCTGCCGACCGCGCGCGTCGTCACCATCCCCAACGGCGTGGACCTGACCGCCTTCCGCCACGATCCGCGGGCCGCGAGCCGGGCCCGGCTGAGCCTGGGCATCCCGCCGGAGTCGTTCGTCGTCGGCGGGGTCGGCCGCCTGGTGGCGGGCAAGAACTTCCACTTGCTCGTCGAGGCGCTGCCGCGGCTGGACGGCGCGGTGCTGCTGCTCGTCGGCGCAGGCCCGGAACAACCCCGGCTGCGCTCGCTGGCCGAGCGGCTCGGCGTCGGGCGGCGCGTCGTCTTCGCCGGGGAGAGCGTGCACGTGCCCGCCCTGCTGTCGGCCATGGACGTGCTGGCCGCCCCCTCGCAGGAGGAGACGTTCGGCCTGGCCGTCGTCGAGGCGCTCGCCGCCGGGCTGCCCGTGCTGTACGGCGCCTGCCCGGCGATCGACGACCTGCCCCCCGGGACGGTGCCCGGCGCCCGCCGGGTGCCGCCCGACCGGCTGGCCACCGAGCTGGCCGCGCTCCTCGCCGGACCTCGCACCCGCCTGCCGCCGCCTCCGGCCCTTGACCGCTACGACGTGCGCCGGCAAGCCCGGCGCCTGCACGACCTCTACGACCGCCTGCTCACCAGGCGCCACCAGGAAAGGCTGTCATGACTCACCCGGTCCAGCGCGCCGCCGGCGCGCTCCGCACCTGGTCCCTGCTCGCGCTCCCGCTGATCGGCATGGGGGCGGGGCTGGCGTACTCGCTGACCCAGGAGCCCGTCTACACCGCCGACGCCTACGCGGTCGTCAGCTCGGTACGGCCCGGCGTGCCCACCCAGGAGGCCGACTTCGCGCAGGCCTACGCCAGGGTGACCGTCCACCCCGGCCTGCTCGCCGGGACCGGCGACGCCTACCTGGCCGACGGCGAGCTGCTGCGGACCACGCTGCAGGCGTCGGCCTCGCCGGACGCGCCGCTGATCCGGCTGGCCGCCCTGGCCGCCACCCCGGACGAGGCCGCCCGGCGGGCCAACAGCGCCACGGCCGCGCTCACCGCCTACGCCAACCGGCACAGCGCCGACACCGGCGTCCGGCTGTCCAGCTTCGCGCCCGCCGTGCCGCCCGCCACGCCCAGCTCGCCCCGCCCCCTGCTCGCCACCGCCGTCAGCACGGCCGCCGGCCTGCTGCTGGCCGCCCTGGTGTGGCTGGCGGCCCCCGCCGGGCGACGGTCGGACGACCGGCGGGTCCCGCCCGCGCGCCGGCCGGCCGAGACGGCGTCGGCATGACCACCGCGATCCGCCAGGCCCCGGACCTGGCCGCCGAGGTCGTGACCGGCGCGGAACGCCTGCGCGCCCTGGCGGGGGAGTGGGCCGGCCTGCACGACCGCTCCCCGGCGGCGACGCCGTTCCAGTCGCACGCCTGGCTGTCGTCCTGGTGGGAGACCTACGGCGACGACCCGGGCCTGAACGCGGTGCTGCTGCGCCGGCGCGGACGGCTGGTGGCCGCCGCCCCCGTCATGACCGTCCGCCGCGCGGGGCTGCGCGTCCTGCGGCCGCTCGGCGGCGACCAGTCCGACTACACGGACGTGCTGATCGAGGACGGCGACCCCGACCTGCCGGCGGCCCTCGGCCGGGCCCTGGCCGAGCTGCCCGGATGGGACGTGCTCGACCTGCCGGAGGTACGCCCCGGGGCCGACGCCGAGCGGCTCGCGGCGGCCTGGCCTGGACGCTCCTGGCGGCTGCCCGCCTCGACCTGCGTCGAACTGCCCGGCGTCCCCCTCCACGAGCTGCTCGCCGGGCTGCCCGGCAGGCACGGCACCAAGCTGCGCCGCGAGCTCAGACGCGTGGACGAGGCACCCATCCAGGTCCGCGACGTGCCGGCCGCCGAGGCCGAGAACGCCGTCGCGCGCCTGCTCGACCTGCACGCCCTCCAGTGGCAGGGCCGCGGCATCAACGTCGAGCACACCCGGCCGCGCTTCCACGCCCACCTGGCGCGGGCCGCCCGGCGGCTGGTGGCCGACCGGCAGGCGAAGCTGACCGAATACCACCTGGACGGCCGGGTCGTCGCGGTGGACCTGCTGGTCGTGGGCAAGGACTTCGTCGGCGGCTACCTCTACGGCACCCATCCCGACCTGCGGGACCGGCTGGACGTCGTGACCCTGCTGCTGCGCACCGACCTCGGCCTCGCGCACCGGCTGGGCCGGCCGACGATGTCGCTGCTGCGCGGGGCCGAGTCCCACAAGACCAAGTGGGGCGGCCGGCCGGCGGTCAGCAACCGGCTCCTGCTGGCCAGGACGCCGGCCGCGACGCTCTACGCCCTCGCCGCCCGCGCCCGGGTGGGCGGCCGGACGCTCCGCGGCCGCTGGGCGGCACTCGACCGGGCCCTGCGCAGGCCGCGATGACGACCTTCATCCCGCACGCCCCGCGCGTGCTGCACGTCACCCAGCCCACCGAGGGCGGCGTGGCGGCCTACGTCGAGAGCGCCTGCACCGACCAGCGCCGGCGGGGCTGGACGGTCGCCGTCGCCGCGCCGCCGCGCGGACCGCTCGGCGAGCGGCTGGCCGCCCTCGGGCTGCGGCGGCTGCCCTGGCCCGCCGTACGGGCGCCGCATCCGGCGGATCTGGCCGCCGCCGCCGTCCTCGGCCGCATCGTGCGCCGGTTCCGTCCCGACGTGGTGCATCTGCACTCCTCCAAGGCCGGGCTGGTCGGCCGGGCGGTGTTGCGTGGCCGCGTGCCGACGCTGTTCCAGCCGCACGGCTGGTCCTGGCTGGCCGGCGGGGGTGCGCTGGCCGCCGCGGCCGCCTCCTGGGAGCGTGCCGCCACCCGGTGGACGCATCTGGTGCTCTGCGTCGGCCAGGGGGAGCACCGGCAGGCCGGGGACGCGGGCGTGTGCGGCCCGCTGGCCGTCGTCCGCAACGGCGTGGACCTGGCCCGGTTCCGTCCCGCCACGCCGGACGAGCGCGTCGCCGCCCGCCGGGGCCTCGGCCTGCCTCCGCGCGGGCCGCTGGTCGTCTGCGTCGGCCGGGTCACCCGGCAGAAGGGCCAGGACCTGCTGGTGGAGTCCTGGCCGCAGGTCGCGGCCCGGGTGCCGGACGCCCGCCTGGCACTCGTCGGCGACGGGGACGACGCCGCCCGCCTGCGCCGCGAGGCGCCGCCCGGCGTCCTCATGCCGGGGGCCAGCGCCGATCCGCGGTCCTGGTACGCCGCCGCCGACCTGGTCGTGCTGCCCTCCCGCTGGGAAGGGCTGCCGCTGACCGTGCTGGAGGCCATGGCCTGCGGGCGGTCCGTGGTGGCGGCCGCCGTCCCCGGCCTGACGGAGGTGGTCACCCCGGCCACCGGGGCGCTGGTCGAGCCGCAGGACCCGCGGGCGCTGGCCGCGGCGATCGTGGCCCGGCTGGCCGATCCGGCCGTGCGGCTGGCGGAGGAACGGGCGGCGCCGTCGCGGGCGGCCGAGTTCGACCTCGGCGTCACCCTCGACCGGCTGGCGGCGCACACGCTGCGCCTGGCCCGGCCGGGTCAGCCAGCGGCCGGTGCCGCCACGGGCGCGGAGGTGACGGCCGGGCGCGGCTGAGCCGGCGGCGACGCGCTCCCGCCCGGCTCGGGCCCGCTCCCGCCCGGCGCGGGGGAGGGCGCGGGCGGGGACGTCGGGGCGGGGGACGTGGCGGGCGGGGAGGTCGGCGGCGCCGACGGGCCGCGCCGGAAGCCGGGGTCGTGCATGAGCTGCCGGAAGACCCGCGACGACCGCGGGTTGGCCGGGCACTGCCAGACGCCGTGCGGGCAGTAGTCCACGATCGAGTGGTAGGCCACGTCGTGCCGGGCGATCCAGTCGAGCATGTCGCGCACGAACTCCGGCCGGTCCCCGTACCGGAACAGGCCCCACTCGGGGAAGGAGATCGGCTTGCGGTGCGCGGCGGCGAAGTCGGCCTGCGCCTCCAGCCCGTACGGCTGGTCGACGTAGTCGGCGAACCGGTTGCCGGGGCCCTGGTCGTAGCTGTCCATGCCGATGATGTCGACCACGTCGTCACCGGGGTAGCACTCGGTCCAGCCGATGGCGTCCGGGCCCCGGTTGGGGCTGAAGTCGAAGCGGAACCGCTGCCCGGGCACCGCCCGCATCACGGTGACGATCCGCCGCCAGTACGCCTGCCACGCCTCAGGGTCGGCCGAGCAGCGGCTGGAGTAGGTCAGGCCGTTCATCTCCCAGCCCGGGACGATCACCGTGTCCGGCGCGCGCCCGGCCACCAGCGTCCGGGCCAGCCGGTCGAAGTACGGGTCGAACGCGCCGTCCGCGCCGGCGTTCAGCAGCACCGCGACCGCCTCGTCCGGCAGGCCGCCCTCGTTCGGCATGACCATCGGCACGTTGAGCACGAGCATGCGCCCCGGCTTGGCCGCCCGCCACCGCATCCACGGCTGCAGCACGAAGTCCGGCCCGCCCAGGGCGTTCCACGCCTCGCCCGGCACGTACGTCCGGCCCACCCGGACCTCCGCGCCCAGCCACGACTCGAACGCGCCCAGCAGGTGCGGCCCGCGCCAGTCGGAGGCGAGGAACACCCCGAACGGCACGGACGACAGGTCGGCGCGGGCCCCGGCGGACGGCTGCTGCTTGGCGCGCTTCGCGCTCAGCGCCGGCGGGATCACCGCGGCGACCACGGCCAGCAGCGCGCAGACCCATGCCATCCTCACGGTCATCGCCCGCCCCCTCCCTTACAGGGTGTATCAGCTCACGTACCCGGAGAGAGAACGATCGTGATCAAGCCACTGCAAAGTGATCGCCGCGGACGCCGGGGCCGCACGCCGCCGGGGGGCCGTAAAGCATTGGAGGGCGGCGGCCGGCGGCCGGTAGGGTGCCGATCATGGCCTGCCGCGTCTCCGAACCGATCGTCCCCGGCCGGGACGCCTCCTGGTTCTGCCTGCTGCGCGCCCGCCTGAGCTGACAGCCGCCCCCCTGACCCCCTTCGTGAGGACTTCGCGCGCATGACGCCGCCTGCTCTCTAGACCTGACACCTTCCCGCGCATCGGTCGCCGACGGACGCCGTCGGCTCTGTTCTCCGTGCTCTTCGTCAGGTCTTCAGAGAGATCATGTCTTCACATCCTCATATCGTGCTGCCCTGGGTGGTGCGGCGCACCCGCCTGCCCCTGCTCGTCCTGCGGTGCGTGGCCTGCCCGTCCGGACGGGCCACCGTCGGTGACGGCCGGTTCCGCGTCAACGCCAACGGCAAGCTGCTCGACGTCTGGCTCCTGGTCAACTGCGTGGCCTGCGACCGGACGGGCAAGCTCACCGTCCACGACCGGGTTCCGGTCCGCTCGCTGGACGCGGGCCTGCTGGCCGGGTACTCGGGTGACTCGCCGTCCCTCGTGGCGCGGGCCCTGCTCGACCCGGCGACCGCCCGCCGGAACCGGTACGCCCTCGACTGGGACGGGTGCTGGGAGCTCGACGCGCCGCCCGTCCCCGAGAGTCCGTGGCCCGTCCGGATCGGGGTCGCCTTCGACGACCCCGTCCCGCTGCGTCCCGAACGGCTGATCGGCCTCGGGCTGGGCGTCGGCCGGGCCGAGGTCGCCCGCCGCATCAAGATCGACATCCCACCGAATCGGAGGACGAGACAGGACTTCTCCTTTCTGCTGATGTAGGCCGGGGCTGCCGGCCCGGCGATGTAGGCCGGGGCTGCCGGCCCGGCGGGCGGTCGTCCGCCCGCCGGGAGCGCGACAGCAGGCGCCCGGCGAGGGCCGCGGCGAGGCCGGCCAGCCCGGCGGCCGCGAAGCCGCCTCCTGGCAGCGCGGCGTCGATCGCCAGCCCGGCGATCGGCGCTCCGAGCGCGAACCCCGCGCTCGCCGCCGACGCCTGCAGGCCCGTGGCCTCGCCCCTCACGCCAGGAGGCGCCAGCCGGCTCACCGCGTCGGCCACCGTGGACAGGGTCGGCGCGGTGAGCAGTCCCGCGCCGACGACGGCCAGGCACAACCAGCGCCAGTCGTGGGCCACCCCGGCGGGGACCGTCAGCAGCCCGAGCAGCCCGAGCAGCAGCCACGTCGGCATCGCCCGCCGCAGCGTGCCGTGGACCAGACCGCCGGCGACGGACGTCACGCCGAGCACGGCCACGACCACGGCGGCCCAGGACACCTGGCCCGCCTCCTTGAGCGTGGCCACGATCGCCAGGTCGATGCCGCTGAGCAGCGCCGTGGCGCCGAACCCCATCACCAGCATGGCGACCATGCGGCGGTCCAGCCATTCGCGGCGCGGCGGACGTACGGGCGAGCCGGTCTCCACCTCGCCCGCGGCCCGCAGCGGCGGATCGAGCAGGGCGACGCCGATCCCGCCGGCCGCGATCACCGCCCCGAGCCCCCACGCCACGGCCTGGGGGGACAGCTCCGCCGCGCAGAGGATCACCACCGCCGGCCCCACCATGTACGCCAGCTCGCCCTGCACCGACTCCAGCGCGAACGCGGCCCGCCGCTGCCCCGGCGTCGTCATCGCGGCGATGGCCTGCCGCGTCACCGCCTGGACCGGCACCATCAGCAGCCCCGCCGCGAAGGAGGCGACCACCAGCACCGCGTACGGCAGGACGGGCACGCTCGCCCAGAACACCGCCTGCGCCGCGACGGTGATCGTGAGCACGGCGCGCAGCCCTCGCCGGTCCGTCATGCGGCCCAGCAGCGGCCCGCCCAGCGCAACCCCGGCGGTCAGGGCGGCCGCGACGCCGCCCGCCGCCACGTAGCCCAGGTCCAGGCCCAGCACGACGTACATGGTCAGCGCGGTCACGTCGGCGGTGATCGCGGCACGGGCCGGCAGCGAGACGCCCAGCAGCGCCGCCATCCCCCGCACGGCGAGAACCTGTCGGTATCCGGTCACACCGGCGACGCTAGGTCGTCCCGGAAGGCCATAGGAAGACGTTGTTTCGTTGGACCCGGCATAATGGATGCTTATGGCCAGGGACCTGGAGACGGCGTTGCTGCGGTCGTTCGTCACGGCTGTGCGCGCGGGCAGCATCAGCCGCGCCGCGACCGCGCTCGGGCACACCCAGCCCGCGCTCAGCCAGCAGTTGCGCAAGCTGGAGAGCGCGGTCGGCCGCCCGCTGCTCCACCGGTCGCCGTCCGGGGTGTCGCTGACGCGGGCGGGGGAGGAGCTGCTGCCCTACGCCGAGCGCATCCTGTCGCTGTCCGCCCAGGCGCTCACCGCGACCGGGCGCGCGCTCACCGGCCGCTGCGGCGTCGGGCTGCTGGAGGACCTGGCCGCGGCGCAGCTCCCGCAGGCCCTCGCCGACCTGGCCCGGCTGCACCCCGGCGCGACGCTGGAAGTTCTGAGCCTCTCCGGCGTCACGATCCGGGAGGCCTACCACGCGGGCCGCGTGCAGCTCGTCCTCGACGAGGCGGCCGACCTTCCCGCGCCGCCGCGCTGGACCGTGCGGCGTCCGCTGGTGTGGGCGGTAGGCCACGGCGTCGATCCGGCCGCCGATCCGCTGCCGGTGGTGCTGTTCACCGGGACGTGCGCGTGGCGCACGTCGGTGGTGGAGACGCTCGACCGCACCGGCCGGCGGTGGCGGCCGGTGTTCGAGAGCAACAGCCTGGCCGGCGTGCTGGCGGCGCTGCGGGCCGGGCTCGGGGTCGCCGCGCTCATGCCCGGCAACCTCGAACCGGACATGGCCCGCCACGACCCGGACGCCCTGCCCGCCCTGCCCGACGTCGAGCTCGGCCTGGCCCGGCACCCGCAGACCGAGGGCGACGCGCTGATCGACGCCGTGGAGACCGCGCTGCGCCGCATGGTCTGAGCTCCGCCGTGGAGATCGCGCTGTGCCGCGTGGCCTGAGCGCCGGGCGTGGAGAACGCGCGGCGGCGCGTGATCTCAGCGGCGCCGGGCTCAGAGCACGAGGGCGATCTTGCCGTTCAGCCGGCCGCGCCGGAAGTGCTCGTGGGCCGCCCGTACGTCCCGCAGGCCGTACTGGGCCTCGACCCGGGCCCTGGCCTGGCCCGCGTCGACGGCCTTGGCCAGCTCGGCGAGGCCGGGGCCGTCCTCGCGCACCTGGTTGACGGTGGTGCGGACCGATCGATGAGCCAGGTCGGGCACCGGCCCGGCCTGGGTGGCGACGGAGGCGTAGCGGCCTCCGTCGGCCACGGCCTCGACGGCGAAGGCCCCGAAGGTGTCGAAGACGGCGTCGTAGGCCCCCGCCGGAAGGTCGGCCGGGTCGGTCGTGACCCGTTCGGCCCCCAGCTCCGTGGCCGCCTCGACCTGCGCCGGCCTGGAGACCAGCGCGTCCACCCGGGCGCCGCGGGCCCGCGCGAGCTGGACGGCCAGCCCGCCCACCGCGCCGGCCGCGCCCGCCACCAGCAGCCGCTCGCCCGCCCGGACGTTCAGCCAGTCGAGCGTCTGCAGGGCGGTGAGCCCCGGCAACGGCAGCGTCGCCGCCTCGACCAGGCTGACCGCCGACGGCGCGACGGCCAGCGAACCGGCCGGCATGGCCACGAGGTCGGCCCACGTCCCCCGGCCCGTGCCGAGCTGGTGGGACATGCCGAAGACCCGCTCACCCACGGGCAGCGCATCGTCCCGGCTGTCCACGACGATGCCCGCAAGCTCCCATCCCAGGGTCGCCGGCAGGGGTGGGCTGCCCGCTCCGATGGCCCCTTCGCGGGTCTTGTCGTCAACCGGGTTCAGGGCGGAGGCGACGACCCTGACCAGCACCTCGCCGTCCAGGGCCCGGGGCGGCGGCGCCTCGGCGACCGTCAGGACGTCCGGGCCGCCGAAGCGGGTGATCCGCACAGCACGCATGTTCAACTCCTCGATATCTGTGGAAAGCAAAAGGTCACCGGTCGAGCAGCCCCAGGGCCGGGAGCGCTGCGGCCAGCCGCGGATCGGCCTCGGCGGCCTCCTCCAGGGCGGTCCTCAGCGTCGCCTCGTAGGTGACGTTCGCCTCGGCGTAGCGGGCCCGGCCCGCGTCGGTGATGACGGTGTAGACCCCGCGCTTGTCGTCCGGGCACAGGTCCCGGTACGTGAGGTCCGCCGTGTTCAGCCGGGTCACCAGCCGGGTCACGGAGCTCTGGTTGAGCCCGATCTTGTCGGCCAGCTCCTGCATGCGCAGCTCCCCGGCGTCCGAGGTGGCGAGATGGCCGAGCGCCCGGTACTCCGACAGGCCGATGCCGTGCCGCCGCTGGAGAGCGGTGGCCAGGGCGTTCTCCACGCGGGCGTGCAGCAGCAGGACGTCGTTCCAGGAGCTGGACACCGCCGAGGGCGCGGGGGCCGGGTGCGGAGTGGATGCCGTCGGAGCCATGGAAGCCTCCTCCTTCTCTGAGGACCCGGTCTCTCGGACGCGGGATTGACAAAAGCATACATGCACATGCAAGCTTCTCTCTGTCGCACCAACCGCTTGCACGTACATGCAAATAAAGAAGGGTCCTGAGATGGCCTGGATCTACCTGCTCATCGCCGCCGTCTTCGAAGTCGTCTTCGCCCTGGCCACCAACGCCACCGAAGGCTTCACCCAGCTGTGGCCGTCCCTGCTGACCGCCGCCGCCGCGGCCGGCGGGATCTTCTTCCTGAGCCTGGCGCTGAAGACCCTGGACGTCGGCGTCGGCTACACCGTCTGGACGGGCATCGGCTCGGTCGGCACCGTGCTGCTCGGGTCGGTGATCTTCGGGGAGGAGCTGACCGTCTGGAAGGGGCTGGCCTTCGTGCTGATCATCGGCGGTGTGCTGGGGCTCAAGCTCGCCGACCGCCTGTCCGCCGCCAAGCCCGCAGCCACTGAGCCCGCCACCACCAAGCCCGCCGCAGTCTGACCATCCGCCCACCACTGCCCAAGGAACGTCATCATGGCCTGGATCTACCTCTCCATCGCGATCGTCTTCGAGATCGGCTTCGCGCTCGGCACCAACGCCACCCAGGGCTTCACCCGGCTGTGGCCCTCCGTCTTCACCCTGCTGTCGGCCGCCGGCGGCATCTTCACCCTGAGCCTGGCGCTGAAGACCCTGGACGTCGGCGTCGGCTACACCATCTGGACCGGCATCGGCTCGATCGGCACGGTCGTCCTCGGCGCGCTGATCTACAAGGAGAAGATCACCCCGGCCAAGCTCGCCTCGTTCGCCGCGATCATCGGCGGCGTGGTGCTCCTCAAGATCGCCGCAGGCGTCTGACCGGCGGCGCGGGCGGCCCGGGTGCCGCCGGCGGGACGGGCGGCCCCTGGCCGCGCAGCCGGTCCATCTGCCGCCACTCGGGCCGCAGTCCCGTCAGGCTCGTGGTGAGGGCGTAGACCGCGCCGCCGGCGAGCAGCACCGGCGTCAGCCCCGCGACCGCCACCAGCGCCCCGGCCGCCAGCCCGCCGAGCGGGATGCCGGCCCAGGCGAGGGAGTCCTTCAGCGCGTTGACCCGGCCCAGCAGGCTCCGGGGCACCCGCTCGTAGGAGATCGCCCCGAGGATCGGGTTGAGGAACCCGCCGGCGAACCCGCCCACCGCGAACACCGCCACGATCGCCCACAACGGCGGATCCGCCGCCAGGACGAGGAACCGGGTCGGCCCGGCGAGCAGGAACGCCACGAAGAAGACGGGCCTGCGCCGCATCCGGTGCGCCACGGCGGCCGCGACCAGGCTGCCGCCGACCGCCGTCAACCCCATGACGCTGCTGTTCAGGCCGACCACGGCGGCGCCGTGACCGGACTCCCTGGCCCACACGAACACCAGCACCTGGCCGAAGGCCGCGTCGAGCAGGTTCGTGACGCCGACCATGACGACCACGGACAGCAGCAGCGGCTCGCCGCGCAGGAACGCGAAGCCCTGGCCGAACCGCCGCCAGTACCCCTCCTTCGCCTCCTGTCCCTCCTCCGCCGGGGCGCGGCGCCCCATGCCGCGCGGCAGCGCCCATGTCACGATCACCGAGCCGAGCGCGAAGCAGATGACGCTGATGCCGAGGCTGGCCAATGGCCCGAGCAGCGCCACCACCGCCCCGCCCGCCGCGGGCCCCACCGTCTGGGCCAGTCGCTCGGTCACGCCCATCAGCCCGGTGGCGCGCTCCAGCGGCACCCGTCCGCGCTCGGCCGCCTCGGGAATCATGATCTCCTTGGCCAGGTCGCCCGGACCGCGGGCCGCGCCGACCACCGCGACGAGGGCGATCAGCGCGCCCAGCGGCAGCAGGTCCAGGGCGTGCAGGAGGACGACCGTCCCGGCCGCCGCGGCGCTCACCACGTCCCCGATCCAGGAGATCCGGCGCGGCCCGGCCCGGTCGGCCAGCGGCCCGGCCAGCGCCTTGACCAGCACGTACGGGGCCATCTCGGCGAACGCCACCATCCCGGTCCGCGCCGGGCTCCCGGTCGTCGTCAGGACGAACCAGGGCAACGCGATGGCCGACACCCGCGTCGCGGTCAGCGACACCGTCATGGCCGCGAGCAGCCCGGCCATCGGTCGTAACGACTCGCGCGACGTCATGACGTGATCTCGGGCTCTTCGGGCGTTTCGGGTGGCTCGGGCAGGAGCTGGGTGATCAGCGAGACCCGTGCGGCCCCTTCGGGCGCGGGCCGGCCGGGCAGGTCGTGGCGGTAGCGGTCGACGACCTCCGCCAGCTCCTGGCGCAGCCGAAGCCCCTCCTCCGGGGTGATCCGCAGTGTGACGGAGCTGAGGTCGAGCACCCGCCGCCACTCCGCGGGCATGGTCGGCAGCTCGTTCAGCGTCCGCTGGGTGCGCAGGCCGTACAGGGCGGCGATGGACTGCATGTAGGCCAGCACCGCCTCGGGCTCCCGCTCCGACAGCTCGTCGTCGGTGAGCCGGGTGACGTGGTGGACCGAGCGCCACCAGCGTTCGCGGGCGTTGCCGCGCTCGGTGTCCTCCGCGACGAATCCGGCGTCGCCGAGCCTGCGCAGGTGGTAGCTGGCGGTGCCCGAGTTCACCCCCAGGCGTTCGGCCAGGCGGGTGGCGGTGGACGGGCCGTGCTTGCGCAGCAGGTCGACGAGTTGCACCCGTACCGGGTGGGCCAGCGCCCGCAGGCCCTTGGCGTCGAGGACGACCACGCTCTCGGAGGGTTCGGTCATACCTCGCAGCCTAGATTGCAAACAGTTCTTCGCAAAGACTTCTTCGCGAAGAACTGTTTGCAATCAGGAATCACGGGAGGGTGCCCACTCCGATCCGGCAGGCGGGTCGGCGATCGGCGCCTGATCGCCCGGGACGCCTCCCGCCCGTCCGCGATCAGACTTGCCACTCCGCGCACGACACCACGTCGAACCCCCGGCTGGGGAAGACGGCGTCCACGAAGAAGTCGTGCAGCGCCGGGTCGCCGTCGCCGCAGCCGTCGCCGAGCACCGTCACCTGGTAGCCGCGGTCGGCCGCGTCGTAGCAGGTCGCGGCCACCATCGCGCTGGTGGCGACCCCCGCGACCGCCACAGTGGTGACGCCCCGCGCGCGGAGCACGAGGTCGAGATCGGTGCCGGCGAACGCGCTGGCGCGGCGCTTCAGCACGACGACGTCCTCGTCGGCGACCGGCAGGGCGAGCTCGGTTCCGGCCGAGCCCTCGTGGAAGGCGTCGCCGGCCTCGAAGAACGACTTCATCAGCGCGCTGCCGGGCGGCACGTCGGCCCCGTTGGGCCGGAAGGCGAAGTGCACGAACACCACCAGGACGCCGGCCGCCCGCGCCCGGGGCAGCAGTTCGGTGAGCGGCGGCACGACCTTCTGGGCGAACGGGTAACCGCCCGTTATGCCCCGCTGGAGGTCGCCGATGATGAGTGCAGTGGTCACGACATGCTCCGTCCAGTGTTTCCGGCGGGCGCGACGGCCCGCGCCCCCTCCGGCCAAACTGGGATCACAGTAGGCAAGAGTTGAGATATCAGCAACCCGAGCGCGCGCGGCGACCATCGTCCCGGCGCGGTGGCCTTCGCATGCCGTTGTTCCTCCTGGCCCACGTGGCTCACGTCTCCATCGCCTTGCCCGACACCGTGGGCGGCATCCTCGCTCGGCGCGTGGGGGATGCTGCTCGTCGCCGTTCCCGGGCCCGGCGGGCCGGCCTCGGCGCGCGGGGGTCAGTTGCCCCAGACCTGGACGGGGCGCAGGTAGGCGGTGTCGTACACCTGGTCGGCGCCGCCGGGCCCGCCGCTGGTGTTCGGCCCGTACGGGTCGTTGACGACCCACCTGCCGTCATCGGTGTAGCCCTTGATGAGGACGATGTGCCCGGCGGAGGTCATCTGGCCGGACACGGCGACGAGGTTGCCGATGTCGATCTGGTGCCGGACGAAGTCCGGGTTCCAGCCGCTCTGCTGGGTCCAGCCGGTGTGCCGGTTCATGTATCCAAACATGTCCGCCCAGACCGCACCGTACTGCGGGTCGTAGATCGCGCCGTGCGCGCCCTTCCACGCGCCGTTGCCGGAGTAGTCGGGCGCGGTCCGGGAGAACGTCGAGCCGTTGTAGTCGTACTGGTCGGTCACGTAGAGGCCGTAGGGCGAGTAGTGGCGGCCGCCGTAGTTCACCCACAGGCCCCACTCGCCGAGCTGGTACCCGGCCAGCGTCATGACGGCGGTGGTCGGGCCGCACGAGCCGCGCCCGTCGAACTCGTCCCGCGTGTCGTAGATCTGGTTGATGTGCACGGCGCGGTTCGTCCGGCCGCCGGCCAGCGAGCGGGACGCGCCGTCCAGGCTCGCCGCCGCGAGCGGCTGCGCCGCGCCGCGCGCCACCGCGTCCGCCCCGACGGCACGCTCCCCGAGCCGGGCCGAGGCCAGCCGCACCCGGTCGCCGTCGAACCCGTCGATCCCGAACTCCGACGTCACCCCGCTGACCACCCGTACGGGCGCGCCGCCCGACACCCGGGCCACGAAGGTGCCCGACTCCTCGCGCGTACGGGCGGCCGTCGCCGCAGGGTCGGCCGCGGCCTGCGACTGGGACGTGCACGGCTGGGCGGCGTAGGCGATCCGGTCGCCGTCCGCGCTCCACACCGCCTCGCGGTAGGCCGTCCCGGAGCTCGCTCCGTAGGTGGCCACGGTCCGGCCGTCGAGGTCGGCGAGCCCGAGTTCGGAACGTCCCGAGCACAGGTACGGCCCGGACCGCCGGATGAAGCTGACGAGCTGACGGTCCCCGTTCACCAGGCGGAAGTCGGCGTACACCTGGCCGTGGGCGGCATCGCCGGCGATGAGCGGCGTCACCGAGCCGTCGGCCAGCGCGACGCGCAGCAGGCCAGCCGCGTACCGCCGGTCGTCGCGGGCGTCGGGGTAGGCGGCCACGAAGGCCGCGCTCGCGTCCCGCGACAGGCCCACGACCTCGACGCGGGCGCCGGGGATCGCGGCGATCCGGCGTCCGGGCGCCTCGGCGGACCCCGCGTACAGGTCGGCCCCGGCCTGCCCGGCGACCGTGTAGGCGAGGCGGGTGCCGTCCGGGGAGAAGGCGGCGGAGACGACCTTGCCGCGGACGAGGGTACGGGTACGGCCGGTGCCGGTGTCGTAGGTCATCAGGCGGCTGCCGCGGGAGCCGTCGTGGTCGGGGATGACGGCGACGTGTCCGGGGCCTGCGGCGGTCACGACGCCGTCCGACTTCTCCGGTTGCGTGAGGTGGATGCGCGGCCGGCCGCCGATCAGCACGTCGAACCCGTCACCGGTCCGTAAGGTGCTGACACTCTGATCGGTGGCGTCGGCGGCGTGCGCTGTGGCGGCGCCGGTCAGCGCCGTCACCGCGGTCAGCGCGGTGACGGCGGCCGCCAGGAGTGATTTCCGGCATTTCCTGAACTTGAGTGACATGACCGTCCTTCGGTAGATCGCGGAATTCGCTCCCAAAGCGTGAACCGCGGCCCCGTCGAAGGCACGTCGTCAAAATGTCTGACCGTGATCAGTGGTCGTGGGTGGTTTGGGGGACATGGCCGGTGTGGCGGAAACACCTGGCATGCGCGGACGGCGTCCGGGGCTCATCCTGCGATCGTGAGGGGCAGGCCGGACAGCAGGCGGTCGCGCAGGACGTCGCCGCGGACGCCGATCTCGGGCAGGTCGTCGGGGCCGGGGTCGCCGCTGATCAGCAGTTCGGGCACGAGGAGGCGGCTGAGCGGGACGTCGGGCGACGGGTCGGCCAGGGCGCCGACGGCGTCGTCGTCGGACAGGTCGAGCCAGGCCGGCGTGAGGACCCGGCCGTGCAGGGTGCCGGTGACCAGGTCGGGGCAGAACTCCCGCCAGAAGATCGAGACGGTGGTGCGCAGGTCGCCATGGATCATCACCAGCTTGTCGGTCATGTCGCCGACGAACGTCTCGGCCGTCACGTGGCCGCGCACGACCAGCTTGGCGTCACCGGCCAGGTAGACGTTGCGTGCCCGCAGGTCGCCCAGGACGATCAGCGCGGCGCAGCCGTCGTCCACGTCGGTGACGTTGCCGTCGACGGTCAGGTCGCCGTCCACGATGTAGCCGGTCGCGGCGTCGGGGGCGTCCTCGTGCCACGGCGTGCGGTCGTGCTCGTCGAGGGGGAGTTCGCCGGTCACCGTGGCGGGGCCGGGCACGAGGATGTACTCCTCCTCGTACAGGTTCTCGTACGTCTCCTTCGGCAGGCCGCGCCGCTCGAACAGGTCAACCGCATCGTCCCAGGCGAGGTAAGTCGATCGCATGCGCGTGACCCTGGCAATCGGGCCGGGCGGCATCCGCCCGGCACGGGCCTTTCGCTGGCCGGGATCAGGCGTCACTGTGAGGAGGTGTACGTCACCGTGCAGTTGCCCATCGTGGACCTGCGGCCGCTGCTGCCCGCCGACCCCCGGCGGCGCGAGCCGCCGCGCTGGCCGCGGCCCGACCGCGCCTTCCCGAGCCGGTCTCGGGAGCACCACCGCTCCGACCACGTGCGCGGCGTGGGCGCCGTACGGCCGCGGCTGCGCGGCGGGGTGGCCCCCTGGATCTCCGAGTCCTACTACGTCGACGTCGGCAACCTCGTCCGGCTCACCCGGCAGCGGCACGAGGAGGGGTTCCACCGCTCGGTGACGGTGACGCCGGTGCTGCGCAACTTCTACGCCGACCGGGTCGTGAACCGGCTGGAGGTGGGCTTCCGGCGCCGCCTGCTCGACCCGAACCGGATCTGGGACGGCGCGGAGAACGTCCTGCGGCTGGCCATGTCGGCGACCACCTGGCTGCGCGGCGAACGCGCGGCCCACTCGCCGTTGGTGGCCTTCGGACCACGGTTCGCGCGGCACCTGCTGGAATGCACGTCCGCGGTGGCCGACCCGGAGGACTGGTGGGTGCGCGCGGGCGCGCCGTCCGTCGTCGTGGAGGACTACCACTGGCGCTACAAGGCCGTCCATCACGCGTGGGTGCGCGAGGCCGGGCTGCGGGTGTCGATGTGGAAGGTGATCCCCGCCCACGATCAGGACAGGCCGGACGAGGAGCTGCGGCGGATGCGCGTGCTGCTGTCCCGGCTGCACGCCGAGTACGCGGCCGTCGAGCAGGTGCTGGCGCTGTGCGAGGACGGCCGGCTGGACGTGCGACGGCCGGAGGTCGAGCGGTACCTGATGCGCGCGCTCGACCTGCTGCTGCGCCCCTCGCGGTACGGGTTCGCCGCCGCCGAGATGCTGGCGCAGATGCTCGCCCGCACCCAGGAGGTCTACGCCGACACCGTGCAGACCCTCGACCACCTGGCCGGCTCGTCGGGCAACGCGGTCATCGCCGCCCGGGTCGAACAGCTCCGCGTCCTGATGGCCGCCGCCGGGTCCGACCGGCCCTTCCACTACTCGCCGGAGGTCAACGTGACCACGTTCAACCGCAGCACCTTCACCAACAGCGCGATCAGCACCGGCAGCGGGGACGCCACGGTGCACAACGCCTCCGGCGACGGCGCGGCCGAGCTGCGGGCGCTGGTGGAGGAGCTGCTCGACGCCGTCCACGTGCTCCGCGACGAGCTGCCCGAGGAGCGGGCGGCGGCGGCCGAGGACGCGGCCGACGGCGTGCGGCGCGAGCTGGACAGGACGCCGGACCAGCGCAGCGAGGGCGGCCTCAAGGCCCGGCTGAAGACGATCTTCGAGATCGCCTCGGACGCGGGCGCGGCGGGCAGCGCCCTGGCCGGCGTGGTCACCGCCATCCAGGGCATCCTCGGCGTGACATGAGACGACCGGGGCGTCCGGGGCGTGGTGTGCGGCGGCCTCCGGGGGACGTAACCCCCGGAGGGTGACGCTTCGCCCGGAACGACGCGCGATCCGGGCAGGCTGTGACGCCTGAAGAGGACCTACACACAGTCGAGGCCGTGACTCCCAGGTGGCCTACGGCCCCGGGGCGGCCTGCCGTCGAGTCTAGTGACCGAAGCCGGGACCGGCCAGGCCGCGTCCGACACCGCGCACGCGGGGCTCGTACGATGTCCGGGTGCGGTCAGTTGCGCCGGTTCGCGGTCATGTGCCCGGATGGGAGATCACCGTCCCGTCGCGGCCCGTCGGCCTGCCCGGGGTCGTCATGGCCGGGTTCAGCGACCGGGCCAACGAGTTCCGCGACCTCGCCCTCGTCCCGCACCCGTCGGTCACCCTGCTCTTCGACCTCGGCGACGAGCCGTTCGTCATCGAGGACGGCCACGGCTCCCGGCAGCTCGGACGCGTCGTCGCCGGGCTCGCGCCCCGGCAGGTGCGGGGGAGCGGCCTGACCCGCCGGATGGAGTGCCTGCAGATCCGGTTGTCGCCGATGGCGGCGCACGCCGTCCTGGGCGCGTCCGCCGAGCTGAGCGGCACGGTGGTCGCGCTCGACGACCTCTGGGGGCGCGAGGCCGAACGCGTCCAGGAGCGGCTGCGGGCCGCCCGGACGTGGGAGGACCGGTTCGCGATCGCGCGCGACGCGCTGGCCAGGCGGTCCGACCAGGGCCGGGCCGCCGATCCGGAGGTCGCCTTCTCGTGGCGGCGGATGGCGGCCACCGGCGGGCGGGTGCCCGTCGAGCGGCTCGCCGCCGAGGCGGGCTGGAGCCGCAAGCGCCTGTGGGCCCGGTTCCGGGCACAGGTCGGCCTCACGCCGAAGCGGGTCGCCCGGCTCATCCGCTTCGACCAGGCGGCCCACCGGCTGGCCGCCGGTGAGCGGGCCGCCCTGGTGGCCGTCGAGAGCGGTTACGCCGACCAGTCGCACCTGCACAGGGACGTCATGACCTTCGCGGGGGTGACGCCGGCCGCGGTCGCGCTGTCGCCGTTCCTCGCGGTGGACGACGTCGCCTGGCCGTCCGGGCCTCCCCGCGACCTCGCCTGACGGCTCATCCCCGGCCCCCCGCCGACCAGGCGGAGCGCGGCGCCCGCCGGGCCGAGGACGTGACGGCCGGGGCCTTCGACCGGTTCCGCTCGCTGTCGCTGTGGCGGGGGCGTTCGTGCTTTTCCTCTACGGCAGGCGCGGGTGAGGCGGCGGCTCCTCGTGGACGACTTTGATGATCTCGTGGGCGGCTTTGGTGATCTCGTGCACCGCGACCGGCCGCCCGTGGCTCGGGACCACCGTCTCGAACGCGAACCGCAGGCCGAGCTTGTCCATCACCCGGCGGGACCGCTGGTTGTCCACGTGCCGGATGCTGACGATCCGGTCGAGGCCGCACTCGGCGAACCCGAACCGCAGCAGCCGTCCGGCCGCCTCGGTGGCGTAGCCGTGGCCCCAGTGCTCGCGTCCGAGCCGCCAGCCGATCTCCACGGCGGGCAGGATCTCGGGGAGGAACGCGGGCACCGCCAGGGCGACCCAGCCGGCCGTCAGCCCGGTCTCGCGCACCACGACGGAGAGCAGCCCGTGCCCGCTCTCCTGCCAGTCCCGCCGGGCGCGCGCGACCCACGCCGCCGTGCGTTCCCGGTCCGGCGGCAGGACGGAACCGTCGCCGATGTACCGCATGACCTCGGGATCGGCGTTCATGGCGGTGAAGGGGTCGAGGTCGTCGTCGTCCGGTTGACGCAGCAGCAGCCGGTCGGTCGTCATGGGGATCACCAGGTGATGATGCCAGAACCAGGCGCGGACGGTCCCGCGGCGCAGAGCCCGCCACGTCACGACCGCCGCGTACACGCCCAGCACGGCGAAGCCCGCCGCCGGGGTCAGCCGCAGCAGCCAGCCGGCGACGGCGTCGGGCAGCAGCGTGAACGCCGTCAGGCCGTACGGCAACGCGACCAGCACGAGCGCGACGAGACGATCCGGGCGACCGGCTGAGCCACGCCCGCGAGAGCCTACGGCTCCTCGGCGTCGGCGAGGGTCTTGTGGACGACGCCGATGGAGACGTCGGCGACCGTGAAAACCGCTGTCCGATCACCGAAGCCCGGTGATAGACATCCGGCGTGGAAATGCATCTTGAGTTCCCTGACCTGCTCCGACTGATCGATGAGCGGTCGGCCGCCTTCCGCGCCACGGTCGCCGCCGCGCCGAGTCTCGACGCACAGGTGCCGACCTGTCCCGGGTGGACGCTGTTCGGTCTGGTGGAGCACCTGGGCGGGGGAGACCGTTTCTGGGCCGCCATCGTCGGCGCCGGGCCTGCCGACGCTCCCCCGGCCGAGGCCGTCGCCGCGCGCGCCGCGCTGGAAGCGCCGCGGGAGCGCGAGGCACTGTTGGCCTGGCTGGAGGAGTCGACGCGACTGCTGCTGAACGCCCTGCGGGAGGCGGGCCCGGACGCCGGCTGCTGGGCGTGGTGGAGTGCCCTGCAGACGCCGCGGACCTCCGGCGGAGTCGCCCGGCACCGGGTCCAGGAGAGCGCGGTGCACACCTACGACGCCCAGCTCGCCGCGGGCGCGCCGCAGCCGCTGCCGGCCGAGGTCGCCCTCGACGGTGTCGAGGAGTTCCTGTTCACCTGCGTCGCGACGCCCTGCGCCTGGCCGCACAAGCCCACGGCCTTCGACTTCCACACCGCCGAGGGCCGCTCCTGGCGCCTCACGGTCGACGGCGACGGCGCACGCTCCACCTGCATTCCCGCCCCCGGCGAGGCCCCGGACGCAGCCGGCGTCTCCGTCCACGGCACGGCCGGCGAGTTGGTCCTCTACCTGTACGACCGCATCCAGGCCGCCTCCTTGCGCGTCGACGGAGACGCAGGGCTGCTCGACCTGCTGCGCGCCTGGGAACCGGAGGAGTAGGCCCGCCGCTCGGGTCCCTGCCGCCAGGGCAGGGAGACGGGATCGCCCCGTCCCCCTCTCATATGCCTGCCCTTCTGGACGAGTCCTGCGGTGGGCCGCGGGGTTCAGCTGGGCTCGGGTTCCACCGGGAGCCAGAGTTCGGCGTCGGCCTCGGTCCTGTCCGGTGACAGGTGGGTGCGCAGGATCTCGGGGCCGGTGCGGGTGCGGTACGGGTTCGACGGGAACCACTCGGTGAACACGTCCCGCCACAGCTCCTGGATGGCCTGTGGCACCGGCCCGGAGGTGGTGAAGACCGCCCACGCACCGGCCGGGACGGCCAACGTGGTCGTGCCCTCCGGAGCGGCCGCGGAGGTGATCACGCCATGGTGGTAGCCGAGTTCGGTGCCCTCGGCGCGGCTGGGGTCCATGTCGTCGCAGACCGCGACGACGCCGTGCGGCTCCTGGTCCGACAGCTTCTCCAGGCGCTCCAGAGTTCGCGCGTCGATCCCACGGACGAAGTCCATGATCGCCTGGTTGGGGCCGGTGTGCACCAGCGGTACCCGGGTCCTGAACCCGACGACGGTGAAGGCCGCCCTGTCCACGACGCGGTACCGCATACTGCTCCTCCCTTCGATGACGAGCCGGAAGGCCATCCGGGACTGCGAGTTGAGCGCGGCGCCGGTACGCCGGGCCTCGCCCGGTCCGATGCCGTGCATGGCACGGAACGCCCGCGCGAACGCCTCACCGGAGCTGTAGCCGTAGCGCACCGCGATCTCCAGCAGCGTTTCACGCCCCGCGAGTACTTCGGCGCCCGCGAGGGTGAGCCGGCGGCGCCGGACGTACTCCGACAGCGGCATGCCGGCCAGCGCGGAGAACATCCGGCGCAGGTGGTGTTCGGAGGTGGCCGCGATGCGTGCCAGCTCCGCCACGTCGAGGGCCTGGTCGAGGTGGCGCTCGATGTGCTCCATGGCCTGGTTCAGCCGGTCCAGCATGCCTGGCCTCCGTCCTCATCCCTCTTCACGGCCGTCTCGCCGACGATAGTCGTGAAGCAGGTCTACCCGGCGCTGCTGTCGGCGCCGTCCCCGTCCCACCCGGGGGTGTCCCGTCCCAGGCCCCGGCGGATCGCGATCTCCACGGGCGAGTACGCGCCGTCCGCCCGCTCCAGTTCGTACGGCGCGGCCGGCATCAGCGGCGGCTGGGCCATGAAGCGCGGCCGCACCCCGTGGTGCGGTTGCGCGGCGTGCACCAGGAACGGATGGCACAGGAAGACGTCGCCGGGGGATCCGGTGGCGAGGGCCAGTGGCCGGTGGTCGGACGCCGCCACGAGATCGGGCGCGAGGGCCAGCCCGCTCGCCCCCTCCTCTCCGTACTTCTCCAGCACCTTCGGCACGTCGAGGTGCGAGCCGACCCGGATCCGCGTCGGGGCGTCCTCCTCGCCGACCTCGCTGAACAGGAACAGCATCAACAGCGCCCGGCCCTGGGAGCGCAGATTGGTGAAGTACCAGCTCTCGCCCTCCGGCAGGTAGCTCCCCTCGATGTGCCAGCCCGCGTCGTCCGGCTCGTCCGCGTGGGGGAAGCGCAGCGGGAACGTGCCCAGCGAGTAGCGCGGCTCCCAGCGGCCCGCGCCGACGAGCAGGTCGTAGGCGTGGTGCAGGAACGGGGAGTTGGGCGCGGCGGCGAACGGACCCTGCGCCATGCCGCCCACCCAGTGCACGGGCTGCGTCCACGTCGACGGGTCGTCCGGGTCGCAGCCCGTCTCCCGCCACAGCAGCCGCGCGCAGTCCGCGGCCACCCGCGGCGCGACGGCTCCCGCCAGCTTCACGAAGCCGTCGCGGAGGAAACGGGATACCAAGGTCGTGTCGTCCATGTCCCCATCCTGCGACGACAGCGGCCCCGGTCGCCCGACATTTTCCGTACCGCCTTTGTCGGGTGTGGGGCTCGGGGTCGGCTGGAGGTCGAGGCGCCCGCGACGTCCAGGCGAGAGCGCCACCCCGGCGGTTCTTCAGGAGGTGCGGGGGCGGCGCACGGCGAGGGCGACGAGCGGGCCGATGGCGAGCAGGAGCGCGAGGGCGGCGTAACCGTAGGTGAGCGAGGCCAGGGTGGCGACGCCGGCCACGAGCAGCGGGCCGCCGGCGTCGCCCAGCTCCCGGCCGAGTTCGGCGGCGCCCATGGTCTGGCCCATGCGTTCGGCCGGGGTGCGGGCGGCGAGGGCGGCGAAGCCGAGCGGGGTGATGAGCCCCGTCCCGGCCCCGATCAGCACGGCGGCCGACAGGATGCCGGCCAGGCCGGGCAGCATGGCGCAGGCCAGCCCCGCCGCGGTGACCAGCAGCCCGCCCAGCAGGCCGGTACGGGTCGACAGACGCTCTTCGTCGAGGGCCCGCCCGGCCCTGGGCTGGACCACCGCCGCGCACGCCGCCAGGACGGACACCGCCGCGCCGGTCGCGACCGTGCCCAGCTCGGCGGCCCGTCCGGACACGGGCAGGAAGCCCACGCCGACCGACAGCGCCGCGGTGGCCCCGGCCAGCGCGGCCGTCGGCGCGAGGAAGGCCGGATCGGCCAGGCGCCGCGCCAGGTCGAGCACCGTCTGGCGGACCTTGGGCAGCGGCGGCACCGCGGGCACGGCCAGCGCGGCCCACACGGCGACCGCCGCGCCCAGCACGGTCAGGACGGCGAACAGCAGCCGCAGGCCGCCGGCCCACACCAGCACGCCGCCCAGCAGCGGGCCCAGGGTGTAGCCGATCGACTTCCAGAAGCCGTAGCCGCCGAAGGCCCGGCCGAGCTTGGCGGAAGGGTTGAGCCTGGCCACCAGCGCCGAGGCCGACGGTGAGAACGCCGAGGCCGCCGCCCCCTGGCCCAGGCGGGCGGCCCACAACCAGCCGGGGCTGTCGGCGACGACGTACAGGCCGGAGGCGACCGCGAACGCCACCAGCCCGCCCACCAGCACCGGACGGGCGCCTACGCGGTCGGCGAGGCTGCCGAACAGCGGCTTGAGCAGCACCTCGGCGCCGTCGTACAGGGCCAGCAGGCCGCCGAGGACGAGCAGCGAGGTGACCGCGTCCGCGGAGAACCCGCCGAGGTTGGCGGCGATGCCGTGCGCGCCGAACGCGGTGGTGAACCCGGCCGCGTACAACGGCCACATCCGCCGGCCCGCCGTGGCGGGCGCCGCAGCGGCGGGCCCGGAAGGCGGCACCGGAGGCGGTCCGGAAGGGGGCCCGGAGGGCGGCGTGGGGGGCGTCACGTCGGTGGGCGGTCGAGTCTGGTGGCCACGGCGTCGAGGACCCACTCCAGGCCGGTCGCGAAGGACTCCTCCGCGGTCACCTCCGTGCCGTCGTGCACGAACTTGGCCAGCGTGGGGTAGCGGCCCGTGGCCAGCATCCGGCTCACGTGCGGGCCGTAGGCGCGCTGCCAGTCGAGCTTGGACAGGCCCGTGGCGCGCTCGGCCCGCAGCTGCGCGATCTCGCGCCTGATCGCGCCGGTCATGTACGCGCCGACGGTCCGCACGGCGTGCATGACGGTGTCGAGGTCGGCGAGGCCGTCGAGGGCGGCCAGCGTGCATTCGGTCACGGCGAGGGCGTTCGGGCCCAGGCTCGGACGGCCGCCGAGCAGATCGGCCAGCCATTCGTGACGGAGGGCGGCCTGCCTGGTGCGGACCGCGTGGCCGCGCAGCGCCTCCCGCCAGTCGCCGGGCCGCCCGTCGGGCAGGATCTCGGCGTGGACCTCGTCGACCATGAGGTCGAACAGCTCCTCCTTGGTGGCGATGTAGCCGTACAGCCGCATCGGGCCGACGTCGAGCCGGGCGGCGACCTTGCGCAACGACACCGCCTCCAGCCCGCCCTCGTCGGCCAGCGCGACGGCGGCGGCGACGATCCGCTGCCGGTCGAGCGGCGCGGGGCGGGTCGGCGGCTCCGGACGGTCCCAGACGGTCATGGATACATCGTACTGTTGCGATACAGCGTCTTGTCGCAATACAGTGTATCGACATGAGACATCGTATCGCCGTAGTGGGAGGCGGTCCCGCGGGCCTCACCTTCGCCCGCGTCCTGCACCGCCGCGGCCACCCCGTCACCGTCTTCGAACGCGATGCCGGGCCCGGCGCCCGTCCTCCGGGCGGCACGATCGACCTGCACGAAGGGATGGGCCAGCGCGCGCTGGACAAGGCGGGGCTGCTGGCGGAGTTCCGGGCGCTGTCGCGTCCCGAGGGGCAGGCCATGCGCATCCTGGCCCCGGACGGGACCGTGCTGCGCGACTGGCGGCCCCGCCCGGACGACCGGGCCAATCCGGAGATCGACCGCGGGCAGCTCCGCGACCTGCTGCTCGGCCCCCTGGACGTCCGGTGGGGACACGGCGTGACGGAGGTGAGGCCCGGCACGCGGGACGGCGCGCTGCTCCGCTTCGCCGACGGGCGGCAGGAGACGTTCGACCTCGTGGTCGGCGCGGACGGGGCCTGGTCCCGGGTCCGCCCGGCGCTCTCCGCCGCGACGCCGCAGTACACCGGCGTCACCGCGGTCGAGACCTCGCTCGACGACGTCGACACCCGCCACCCCGACCTCGCCCGGCTGATCGGCGACGGTTCGATGGCCGTCTACGGCGTGAACCGCGCCCTGGTCGCCCAGCGCAACAGCGGCGGCCACGTCAAGGTGTACGCCCAGTTCCGCGCGCCGCTGGACCGGCGCGCGGACACCGAAGGGGACACGGGCCCGGACGGCGTCGAGGCCGTGCGGGGCCGCCTGCTGGCGCTGTTCGAGGGGTGGGCCGACCCCCTGCTCGACCTCCTGCGCCGCGGCACCGCCTTCGCCGACCGCCCCCTTCACGTCCTGCCCGTCTCCCACACCTGGGACCACGTCCCCGGGGTGACGCTCCTGGGGGACGCCGCCCACCTGATGCCGCCCTTGGGAGTGGGCGCGAACCTGGCGATGCTGGAGGGCGCCGAGCTCGCCGAGTCCCTGGCCGCCGATCCCGGCGATCCGGACGGGGTCGTCCGCGCCTTCGAGGAGCGGATGTGGGAACGGGCCGGCAGGTGGGCGAAGATGACGGCGGACGGCCTGGAACGTCTCGTCGGCCCGGATCCCGCCACGGCCCTGGCCCTCTTCGACGAGGTCCAGCCGTCCTGACGGGTGGCTAGCCGACCGGCTCTCCCGCGCCGGTCCGCGGAAGCCGGTCGTACGGAACGGCGTGCCGGGTCCGGCCGCGGACGCCGGTGGTGGTCGTCGCGGTGAACAGCGAGTTGAGCAGCGCCTCCTCCACCGCGTCCATGACCGCGGTGAACACCGGGTTCAGGCCGGCGTCGGGCAGGCGCGGGAGCTGCGGCGACGCGGTGCTGAAGGCGATGGCGTAGTCTCCGCTCCCATTGGAGTAGGACGCCCCGACGCGGCCCATCGCGAAGATCGCCCGGCGGGCCAGGCGGGCGAGCTGACGCGCGTCGAGCGGCGCGTCGGTGGCCACCACGATCATGCAGGAGTTCCCGGCGGGCTCCTCGCCGTCGGCCCCCGGGACCAGCTCCTCGACCGGCATCGGGACGCCGCCCACGGTCAGCACGCCGCCGAAGTTCGCCTGGACGAGCGCCCCGACCGTCACCGCGGTTCCCTCGGCCACCGGCCGCCGGGACGAGGTGCCGATGCCCGCCTTGTAGCCCAGCGCCGTCGTCCCGGTGCCCGCTCCCACGCACCCTTCGGCGGGCAGCCCGCCGGACGCGCCCTCCAGCGCGTCGAGCACGTGCCGTTCGGTGATCGGGCGGCGCCGGATGTCGGACAGGAAGCCGTCGTTGGTCTCGCCCACGACCGGGTTGAAGGAGATCCCGTCGGGGCTGCGGTCCATCAGGTAGGTGAGCAGCGCGTCCGCCGCCCGGAACGCCGACAGCGTGGCGGTCAGCACGACGGGCGACTCCAGCACGCCGAGTTCGTCGATCTGGGTGGAGCCGACCAGCTTGCCGTAGCCGTTGCCGGCGTACACGGCCGCGGGCAGCGCCCGCCCTTCGGCGGCGAGCTGGCGGGGGACGATGGCGGTGACCCCGGTGTGCAGGTCGGCGCCGTCGTCGAGGGTGGTGTGGCCGACCAGGACGCCTTCGACGTCGGTGATCGCGTTCAACGGCCCGGTCGGCAGTGCGCCGACGACGACGCCCAGTTCGCGCGCCCGCGCGCGTCCCCTCGTGGCTGCGGTGAGGTGATTGTCCATAATGTTCCTATTGTCGGGGCTCTGCTCCGCCGACGCGTGCCCCAGTCAACCGATACGCTCGGAGCCCTTCGCGGGAGCCCCGCCCGGAGGGCCACCCGCCCGCACGGCACCGGAAGGGGCGCGACAGGCAGATGACGGCCGGCCGGTGCACGCACGACCTCGAATTCCACGACGACGTCGTGATCAAGCGGTACGCCTCCTGGGAGCGGGGAGAACCGCGCCGGGAATGGCAGGCGCTCACCCTGCTCGCCGAACACGCTCCCGGCCTCGGCCTTGTCCCCGTACGGGCCGCGCTCGACGGCCGTCCGCCGGTGATCGTGATGAGCCGGCTGCCCGGCCGCGTCCTGCGCGGCGAGCAGGCCACCGGCGAGCAGATCCAGGCGGTGGCCGCCGCCGTCAACCGGCTGCACCGGCTTCCGCGCCGGGTGGTGGAAACGTTCGGCCCCGCCCCCTGGGGGCCCGCGGCGGCCGTGGCCAAGGCTCGGTTCTTGGCCGGCAGGCGGCCCGAGCTCGGCGACGACCCCGTGGTGCGGGAGGCGTACCGCGCCGGCGTCGCCTGGCTGGACTCCGCCGCGCCCGACCGGCTCGCCGCCGATCCCCGTCCGCCCGTTCTCGGCATGGCCGACGGCAACCGCGCGAACTACCTGTGGGACGAGCACGACCGCCGCGTCCGGCTCGTCGACTGGGAGGACTCCGGCCGCAACGACCGCGCTTTGGCCCCGGCGGCCCGGCGGCGCCGCACAACCCGCCGGGGGCGCTGGCGGTCCAGGCCGCGCGGGTGCTGCGGCTGCTCGGGCAGCACTCGCCCGGGTGATGCCCGTCAGAGCAGGGTGCCGCCCGAGGCGTCCAGCCAGTGGCCGGTCACCCAGCGGCTGTCGTCGCCGGCCAGGAAGGCCACCGCGCCGGCCACGTCCGCGGGGGTGCCCACGCGGCCCATCGGTGACAACGACGACAACCAGGTCAGCGCCTCCCCGACGAGCCTGCCCTCGTGCATGTCGGTGTCGATGACGCCGGGCGCCACGGTGTTGACGGTGATCCCGCGCGGCCCGAGCTGCTTGGCCAGCGTCGAGGTGAGCACGTCGAGCGCGCTCTTGGACATGGCGTAGCTGATCGCCGTCGGCATCGCCGAGCCGCGGGTCAGCATCGTGGAGATGTTGACGATCCGGCCGCCGTCGCGCAGCCGGGGGAGTGCGAGCTGGGTGACGAAGAACGGGGCGGTGGCGTTGACCGCGAAGAGCCGTTCGAACTGCTGCCTGGTGACGTGCTCGATGCCGGGCTCGTCGTTCAGGATGCCGGCGTTGTTGACCAGGATGTCCAGCCCGTCGGCGCGGGCGTCGAAGGCGGCCCACAGGCGTTCGGCGTCACCGGGCGCGCCCAGCTCGGCCCGCAGGGCGAACGCCTGCCCGCCCGCCGCCTCGACCGCGGCGACGGTCTCCGCGGCGGCCCGCTCGTTGCCGCCGTAGTGGACGGCGACGCGCGCGCCGTCCGCGGCCAGGCGCTGGGCGATGGCCCGGCCGATCCCTCTGCTCGCGCCGGTGACGAGCGCGGTCTTGCCATGGAGGTTGCTCATGATGTGTTCCTGTCGATCGGGGATGAGTCACCCGAAAGCCGCGGGCGGGCGGGCGTGCCGCTCGACGCCCGCAGGGCGATCAAGGGGACTGGAGGAAGTCCAGGGTGGCCAGCTCGTTCACCGTCGTCTGGAGCTGGTCGATGCGGGCGCGGCCGATCCGGACGAGCTCCTCGCCCGCGGCGACCCACTGGCCGAGGTCGCGGGAGAGGGGCGGGATGCCGGAGAGGATGTCGGCGCTCTCCTTGAGGGTGATGCCGACCCGCTGCGCGGCGAGGGCGAGCTTGATCCGGCAGACCGCGTCGACGGTGAAGCGGCGGGCGTTGCCGCTGTTGCGGTGGCCGGTGATCACGCCGTAGCGCTCGTAGAAGCGGACGGCGTTGGGGGTCACCCCGGCGGCCCTGGCCACCTGCCCGACCGTGAGCGAGTCCTGGATCGTCTCGGAGCCGGGACGGCCGGTGACGGTCATGGCGCGCCCACCGTCCTCTCAGCCGACTCCCGCCGGCCTGGCATCGCCGAGGGCCGGGCCGGTGAGCGCAATCGTACGACGAGGGCCAGCGCCATCACGACCAGGGCCGCCGCCTGGGTCAGCCGCAGGGCGTCGGTGACGGTGACCGCCTGGGCCGCCCTGTCCGCCGCGTCGAGGGCGGCCAGGGCCGCGAGCGACGCGCCGCCGGTCATCGCGGCGGTCAGCGCCGTGAACAGCGCGCCCACCGCCGCGGTGCCCATGCCGTTGGCGACCGTGCTCACCAGCGACAACAGCGCGGAACCCGAGGCCAGGTCGGGGCCGTGGAGATTGCGGCTGGAACCGGACATCGTCGGCATCATGATCGCGCCGGTGCCCGCTCCCTGGAGCAGCGCGAACAGCCCGAGCACCGGGTAGGGGGTGTCCGGCGCGAGGACGATCACCTGGACCGCGCCGGCCGCGATCACGAGTCCGAGCCCGGCGCCGACGACCCGCCGGGGGCCGAGCCGTTCCAGCAGCCGGGCCGCGACCTGGAGGCTGAGGCCCATGCCGACCGCGCCGGGGACCATCAGCGCCGCCGTGACCGAGGCGCTGTCGAGCCGCACCGTCTGGACGTAGGTGGGCATCAGCAGCGCCGAGCCGAAGTAGGGGGCGGCGTACAGGGCGAGCACCGCGGCGCCCCGGCCGAACGTCGGATCGCCGAGCAGCCGGATCCGCAGCAGCGGCTCCGGACGCCTCAGCGCCCGGACGCAGAAGGCCGCGACCAGCACCGCGCCGGCGGCCACCGCGGCGATCCGCGTCCAGGCCGGGCTGTCCTGGGCGCTGATGCCGTACGCCACGGCGACGATGCCGGGCACCAGCGACACCGCCCCCGCCAGGTCCAGCCGGACCCGCGGGCCGCGCGCCGGGTCGGCCGGCAGCCAGGCCGGCGCGCCCGCGGCGGTCAGCAGCGCCAGCGGCACGGTGATGTAGAACAGCGCGCGCCAGGAGCCGGAGTCCAGGAGCGCCGCGCCGAGCAGCGGGCCCAGGATCGGCCCGACCAGCATCGGCACCCCGGTGACCGCCGTCATCCGGCTGCGGCGTTCGGGCGCGACCGCGCCGAACCCGATCGCCATCCCCAGCGGCGCGAGCAGGCCGCCGCTGAGGCCCTGCGCCGCCCGCGCGGCGATCAGCCCGTCCAGGCCGCCGGCCGCGCCGGCGGCGGCGGAGGCGACCGCGAAGCCGGCCAGCGCCGCCAGGTACACGCGCCGGGCGCCCCAGCGCGCGGCGAGCCCGGCGGCCAGCGGCATCGTCGCCACCATCCCGAGCGCGTACGCGGTGACGACCCATTGCACGGAGCTCAGCGATGCGCCGAACGCCGCCATCAGCGAAGGCAGCGCCACCACGACGATCGTGGCGTCCAGCACCGCGAGCAGCCCGCCGGCCATCAGGACGACCGCGGCGCGCAGCTCCGGCCCGGTCAGCCTGCTCACCGCCGGCCGGCCAGATCCGTGACGCGGACGGAACGCAGGGCCCGCGCCCACGTGCGCAGCTCGCCCATCGTCGCGTGCAGCGCCTGCGTCGTGCCCGGCGGGGGGACGAAACGGCCGTCGGCGTCCAGGTGCTCCCACGCCATCGGGATCAGCACCGATTCGCGGACCGTGGCGGCCCGCAGTTCGGGGAAGACCATGCGCAACTGCGCCACGGCCCTGATCCCGCCGGAGGCGCCGTACCCGACGAACGCGACCGGCTTGTACGCCCACTCGGTGAAGTGCCAGTCGATCGCGTTCTTCACGGCGGCGGGGAAACTGTGGTTGTACTCCGGGACGAGGAACACGAACCCGTCGGCCCCGGCGAGCGCGTCGCCGATCGGGGACGCGGCCCCTCCGCCGGGCTGCAGCTCGTCCATCGGCAGCGAGACCGCGGCCAGGTCGATCATGTCGAGGTCGAGCCAGTCGATCGTGCTCAGCTCGCGCTCCAGCCAGGCGGCGAGCGGGTCGGCCATTCTGGGCCTGCGCACGCTTCCGATCACCACGGCGATCCGGAGGCGGCTGTCGGCGTTGATTTCCGTCATGGCACCGACGCTAGGAGTTCGCCTATGGGCGAACTCAAGTCGCCGGATCCGGGGCCGCGCCGGGCGTCTGACGGGCGCTGACCGGCGACCGGGACGCCGCCGAGGACCTCGTCCAGTCGGCCCTGGCGAAGACGGCCGCGGTCGGGGCCGCCCTCCACCCGGCCGCGGGCTCCTGGCTGTGTTTCGTGCTCACCGACCCGAACCGCGGCACCCTGGGCTTCGCCACGACCGGCAAAAAGTACGCCGCACTGACCGCACGCGCCCGGGTCAGTGTGAGCAGCCGCCGCCGGGAGTGACCGAGGTCCGGACGCCCCCGCCCGCCTCGGTCGCCTCGACGCGGAAGCAGGCCCGGAACAGGCCGCCGCCGAAGGACTCGCGCACGGTGGTGATGGTCTCGATCTCGACCGTGATGGACGGCCGCCGGCTCGTGACATGCGACACGCGCATCTCGTACTCGTTGCCGAGCTCACGAACCTGCTGGCCCGTCGGCCATCGGCGGGTGAGCAGGGTTCGCAGGTCGTCCGCGAAGCCGTCGGCCAGCCGCCGGGTCTCCTTCTCGGCCTGCGCCGTCGTCTCCTCGTGCTGCCACCGGTAGATCAGGGGCCACCCGAAGGACACCAGGACTCCGCCGCCCGCCACGACCATGCCGCAGACGATGACGACCAGGACGACTCGTCTCAAGAGGACGGCACCTCACCTCCCTGGCGTGTCCGGGCGGCGGGCGTGCCGGTTCCGGCCGGGACGCCCGCGGGCCCGTTCGTTCAGTGTGCGTCGCCGGGGGCCTCGGCGCGCATCAGCAGGTGGCCGCGGCGGAACCGTTCGTCCTCCAGCGGCTCGCGCAGCATCCGGCCCACCTCGGCGAACCCCTCCTTGCGGGCCAGGCCGGCCAGTTCGTCGATCGGCCACCGGTAGGCCGGCGTGACCTTGTGGTCGAACTCCGTGACCGGCCCGCCCTCGGACTCGAAGAAGCCGACCAGGAAGTGGCCGCCGGGGGCCAGCACGCGGCGGAACTCGGCGAGGTACGACGGCAGTTCCGCAGGCGGCACGTGGATCATGGAATACCAGGAGATCAGGCCGCCCAGCTCGCCGTCGGCCACGTCGAGGGCGTCCATCGAGCCGAGCTCGAAACGCAGGCCGGGATAGTCCCTGCGGGCGATGTCGAGCAGCGCGGGGGACAGGTCGACGCCGAACGCGTCGAGGCCGAGGTCACGCAGGTGGGCCGTCATGTACCCGGGGCCGCATCCGGCCTCGACCACGGGCCGGGGGCCGCCAGCCCGTACGAGTTCGGTGAACGCCGCGATCAGCGCGCGGTCCAGCGGCAGGCGGTCGAGCGAGTCGCGGGCGAGGTCGGCGTACAGGTCGGCGACGGCGTCGTAGGCGCGTGCGGTCGCCGTGAGGTAGGAGGAGTCGGCCATGGCGGACGACTGTAGCCCATCGGGCGGGGCGCCGCCGCGCGTTCCGGCGTATGCTGTGAACAAAAATCCAAACTGTTCATATGGATACAGTAGGCCGGCGCGGCCACGGAAGGGATCCCCCATGCTGAACGACCTGCCGCACCTGTCGGCCGGCGAAGGGCCGCCCCTGATCGTCCTGATCCACACCCCGCGGGCGGCCAACCCGACGGGCATGACGCGCTGGTCCACGATGCGGCTGGTACGGCCGTTCACCCGGGACTTCACCGTCCACGTCGTCAACCGCCCGCCGGGGCTGCCGCCCACCACGACGATGGCCGACCTCGCCGCGATCTTCGCCCAGGCGATCAGGGCCACGTTCGACGGCCCGGTCAACGTGCTGGCCCTGTCCACCGGCGGGTCCATCGCCCTGCAACTGGCCGCCGACCACCCCGGCCTGGTCGACCGGCTCGTCCTGGCGGGCACGGCCTGCACCCTCGGCCCGGCCGGCCGGCGGGCCCAGCGCGGCTACGTCGAACGGGCCCGCCGGGGCAGGCGGCCGAGCCCCGCGCTGGCCGAGATCGTCACCGCGTCGGCCCTCGGCCGCGTCCTGCTCAGGGCCCTGCTGTGGCTGTCGGACGGCGGGCGCGCCGACCACGCCGACGCCGTCACCGTGCTCAACGCCGAGGACGGCTTCGACCTGCGCGGCCGGCTGCACGAGATCAAGGCGGCCACCCTGCTGATCCAGGGCGGTGACGACCTGGTCTACCCGCTGGACCTGGCCCGGCAGACGGTCGAGGGCATCCCCGACGCGCAGCTCGTCGTCTACCCCGGCCGCAGCCACAGCGGCACCTTCACCGACCGGAGATTCGCCCCCGACGCCCTCGCCTTCCTGACGGACGGCTGAGGGCACGCCCCTCAGCGGCCGCCCGGCCGCACCGGCGCCCGCAGCAGGGCGACGACGCCGAGCACCACGTGCAGGACCCCGGCCACCCCCGCGGCCACGTGCAACCCGGCGACGAACGCCGTCCCGGCCTGCGCGGCCGCCGCCGGCACGAGGTCGGGCAGCTGGAGGGTCTCGTCCAGGGTGGGGGCCAGGTCCGGCCCCCGGAGCCGGAAGACCAGGGCGGCGAGCGAGCCGAGCAGCGCGATCCCGAGGGCGTTGCCGATCTCGTTGCTGGTCTCGGCCAGCGCCCCCGCCGCCCCGGCCCGTTCCGGCGGGACGGCCCCGACCGCGGTGTCGGCGACGACGCTGAACGAGATGCCGTACCCGACGCCCGCCACGACCGTGGACGCGACGTACCAGCCGGCACCGCCCGTGACGGCCGTCGGGAGCAGGAGCAGCAGCCCCGCCGCGACGGAGAAGTGGCAGACGGCGAGCGCCGCCCGCCGGCCGACGCGGTCCGCCACGAAGGGCGTGACGACGCAGGTGACGGTGAGCACCACCGCGCCGGGCAGCGCGAGCAGCGCCGCGTCCAGCACCGGCAGGCCGAGGACGGACTGGAGGTAGACGCCCGACAGGTACGCCGTCGCCGACCACGCCGCCAGCGGCAGCAGCCCGGTGACGATCGCCACGGCGAACACCCGGTCGCGGAACAGCGAGAAGTCGATCAGCGGCTGCGCGAGCCCGCGCTGCCTGCGGACGAACCACGCCAGCAGCCCCGCCCCGGCCGCCCCCGCGACGGCCGGGACGGCCGACAGCCCCTCGGCGGCGGCGTGCTTGAGCGCGTAGATCGCGAGCAGCAGCCCGGCCGCGGACGTCACGACGCTGGGCACGTCCACGCGCCCGGCGCGGGTCGCCCGCACCTCGCGCAGCAGGATCGGCGCGAAGACCAGGAACAGGGCGAGGACCGGCAGGTTGACCAGGAACACCGACCCCCACCAGAACCGTTCCAGCAGCACGCCGCCCACGATCGGCCCGGCGGCGAACCCGGCCGCGAACGCCGCGGCGAACACGCCGATGGCCTGCGCCCGGCGCCGCGGGTCGGCGAACAGCTCGCTCAGCACGGCCAGCGCCGACGGCAGCAGGGTCGCGCCCGCCACGCCCATCAGCGCGCGGGCCGCGATCAGCAGCTCGGCGCTGGGCGCGAACGCCGCCGCCGTGGAGCCGGCGCCGAAGACGGCGGCGCCGGTCATGAGCAGCCGCAGCCGCCCGTACCGGTCGCCGAGGTTGCCGAACGCGATCAGCAGGGAGCCGACAGCGAAGCCGTAGACGTCGAGGATCCACAGGGCCTGGCCCGCGGTGGGCGTGAGGGCCTGGCTGATCCTGGGCATCGCCAGGAACAGGATCGAGCCGTCCATGGAGACCAGCAGGACGGGCCCGAGGATCACCAGGAGGCCGAGCCAGGCCCGCAGGCCCGGGGGAGTGCGCGTGTGCTGTCGATGCATGGCGCCGACACTCGGGCAGGACGCGCCCGGCAACCATCCCCCTGGCGTGGGTGCACCCAGCAGGTGTACCCACGCGGCCCGCCGGTCGGCCTAGGCTCGGTGGCGTGGAGAGTCTCGGAGCGTTTCTCAAGAGCCGTCGCGATCGGGTCACGCCCGCCGCGATCGGGCTGCGCACGTACGGGACGGCCCGCCGGGTCCCGGGGCTGCGGCGCGAGGAGCTGGCGCAGCTCGCGGGGGTGAGCGCCGGGTACTACACGCGTCTGGAGCAGGGGCAGGCGGATACCGCCTCGGAGCAGGTGCTCGACGCTCTGGCGCGGGTGCTGCGGCTCGACCGGATCGAGACCGTCCACCTGCACAATCTCGCCCGGCAACCGGCCCGTTCGCGGCTGTCCCGGCCGCCCGTGGAGGAGCCGCATCCGCGGGTGCTCGCGCTGCTGGAGTCGCTGAAGGACACGACGCCGGCGGTCGTGCTCGGCCGGCGTGGGGACGTGCTCGCGTGGAACCGTACGGGGCATGCGCTGATGGGGGAGCATCTGCCGTTCGAGGCGCCGTGGGATCCGGCGGACCGCCCGTCCGTCCCGAGGATGTTCTTCCTGGATCCGCTCTTCCGCGACCTGCACCGCAACTGGGACGAGCTGGCCCGCATCCACGTGGCCTACCTGCGGCTCACCGCGGGCCGCTTCCCCTCCGACGCCCGCCTGGCGGAGCTGATCGGGGAGCTGACGATGCACAGCGCGGAGTTCGCGGCGTTGTGGGCGGTGGGCGAGGTCGCCGACTGCACGGTGGGCACGATGCGCCTGCGGCATCCCACGGTCGGCGCGGTCAGCGTCGACTACCAGGTCTGGCTCCAGCCCGACAGCCCCGACCACCGGGTCGAGATCTACACCCCGTCCGACCCGTCCTCCGCCGACGCCCTTCGCATCCTGACCCACCAGACCGGCCGGACGTCCTGAGACGTCCGGCCCTCGGGGGCCCGCCGGTCGCAGAGCTGTGGGGCCTTGGCAGCTGCTGCGGCGCGCGTCGCGCCCGGCGGGCACCCCGGCGGGTACCCGGGTTACGCGGGGGTCAGACGGTGCCGTTGAAGCGGCTGTAGTACGCGCCCACCTCGTTGCGGTGGACGTCGTCGTTGTACGTGGCGTCCTCGTCGAACTTCGGCGAGTCCTTGATCTCCTGCTTGGTCCGCGCGAGGTGGACCTTGCGCTCCTGCGGGTCGATCCGCGTGACGGTGCCGGCCGGCAGGACGACCTTCTTGCCGAAGATCCACGGACCGGTGTCGACCACCAGGTAGCTGTCGCCGACGGTGTGGCTCGCCTCGTCCACCGAGCCGATCGAGCCGTCGGTGGCCTCGACGTCGAAGCCGACCACGTCGAGAGTCTTGTCGCCGTAGACGTCGGAACCGTAGCTCCACATGTCCTGAGACAAGGGGTTTCCTCCTGATGATCTAGAGAACGTTGCCCCCCCCACTCTTCCCGGGTCAGCCGCGCCAAACATCGGGCCGCGGTCACTTTGCCGCGCGGGCGGCGTACGCGGCGAGGCCGTCGGCCATGCCCTGCATGAAACGGGTCAGATACCACCGCCACAAACCACCCGACAGCGGCATCTTCGGCTCGAAGGCGGCCGACCAGGTGATGTCGGTGCCGCCGCCGTCGGCCGGCGCGAGCTCGACCGTCCCGCGGTAGGAGCGGAACGGGCCGCCCAGGTTGTCGTAGACGAACCGCCGGTCGGGGACGAGCTCGACGATGCGCTCGCGCGAGACGTTGCGCCCGGTGCGGAAGACCCTGGTGTCGCCCGCCTGCTGCCGGGCCGCTGGATCGCCGCCCTCGACGTCGGCGGAGTCGATCGGCGACCACGACGGCCAGGTGGCGGCGTGCGCGAGCGCCGCGAAGACGGCCTCGGGGGCGGCCTGCGAGCGGGCGGTCACGGCGAAGGTGTACGGCATGAGCCCCAACGTAGGCACCGGCCCCGCCCGCGGGCCATGCGCACGATTGCCGCTGATCGGTCAGTTCTTGCGGTACGCCGACGGCCGCACGCCGGTCTGCCGCAGGAAGGCCGACGACAACGAGCCCGCCCCGGCGAACCCGCACCGCGCGGCGATCTGCTCGACGCTGAGCGAGGTGGACGACAGCAGCCGCCGCGCCTCCTCGATGCGCAGCCCGGTGAGGAACCGGTGGGGCGTCTGCCCGGTGCCCTCCCGGAACACCCGGACGAAGTGGTACACGCTCAGATGCACCTCGGCCGCGATGGCGGCCAGCGTCAGCGGCTCGGCCAGGCGCTCGGTCATGATGGCGACACCCGCCCGGACGGCCGCGTGCTCGGGGCCGGGCAGGCGCTCGGCCCCGCCCTGGGTCAGCAGGTGCGTCACGAGGAATGCGGCGGCGGACTCGGCGTACAGGTCGCCGGCCGCCGCGCGGCCCGGCAGCGCGCGCAGGAGCTGCTCGACGACCGGGTCGCCGGCCGCCAGGGCCGCGGCCGTCGCCTCGAAGTCGGGCTCGCGACCGCCCAGCGCGCCGGCGGCCCGCCGGACGGCCGCCGCCGGCACGTGCACCTGGACGGTGCTCAGCCCCGCCCCCGCCCGGTAGCTGATCGACCCGGCGCGGCCCGGGACCATGAGCTCCAGGTGGCCCGGGACCCAGCGCCGCCGGACCGGCCTGCCGCCCGCGTGCATCCGCAGGTCGGCGTGCCCCGCCACGCAGAGCACGAGATGCAGGTCGGACACGGCGGGCAGGGCGAGGTGCTCGGCCTCGGGCGCGTGCCGGAAGCCCTGCACCAGCAGCGACCGCCAGCCGGCGTCGTCCCAGCTGTTGTACGTGTGCCGCACGTACGCCGAGGTGTCGAGGCCGGCGTAGGGCGCCAGGTCGAAGTCGGGCGAGTCGAACATCGTCCCGAGCCTAACCGGGTCACTGCGGCGGGGCCTCGGCGAGCGAGAGGCTGTTGCCGTCCGGGTCGAGGACGTCCACGTGACGCACGCCGTTGCCGTACGTCTCCACGGGCCCGTGCTCGATGCCGTGCCCGGCCAGCCTGGCCAGGATGTCGTCGAGGCCGGACACGCCGAACGTGATCATGGTGCCGCCGATGCGGGCGGCCCGCATGTGCCGGTCGTCGATGACGACCCACGCGTTCTCGCCGACCTGCCACAGGTGCTCCTCGCCGACGACCTCGTCCGCCGGGCGGCCGAAGAACACCTCGTACCACTTCTGCGCCGCCGCCCGGTCGCGTACGCACACCACGCTGTACAGATCCACGCGGACCACTCCTTCCTGTCGTTCCCTGATGAGGACTGCGCCGGTGGGGCGAACTCATCGGCTGACAGCGGGATGTGTGCGGTTTGTGAGCGGGGGGCCGGAGGGTGGGGGCGTTGGTGTCACCCGATGGAGGAGGAACCGGTTCATGTACCCCTGTGATGTCCCGTCCCGGCGGGCGGTGCGGCCACGGCGGCGGCCACGATGGCGGCCACGGTGGCTGTCGCGGTGGCTGCGCGCGCTCACGGCGGCCGTGCCGGCCGTGGGCCTGGCCGTGGTCGCGGCGCACCCGGCCGCCGCCACGGCCCGGCAGGCCCCGGACGGGACGCCCGCCCTGCTGCGGCGCCTGGCGCGGGAGGTGGTGGCGGCCGGGGCGCCCGGCGTGCTCGTCCGGGTCGACGACGGCCGCGGACGGCCCGTCGAGATCGCCGAGCAGGCCGCCTGGACCAGACGCGACCACGTGCTCAAGACGGGCGACGAGTTCCGCATGGGGTCCAACACCAAGACCATGGTCGCCGTGCTGGTGCTGCAACTCGTCGCCGAGGGCAGGCTCGCCCTGACCGACCCGGTGGACAAGTGGCTGCCCGGCCAGGTGCCCGGCGGCGGCGCGATCACGCTGCGCATGCTGCTGAACCACACCAGCGGCCTGTACGACTACACCGACGACCCCGCCATCCGGCCCTCCCTGCTCGGCAAGGACCGGCGGCGGTGGACCCCGGCGAAACTGCTGGCCCTGGGGGTGAGGCACGCTCCGCTGTTCGCGCCCGGCGTCAGGTGGTCCTACAGCAACACCGGCTACGCCGCCGTCGGCGCGGTCCTGGAGCGGGTCACAGGGACGAGCCTGGCCGCCCTGGTCAGGGACCGGATCGCCCGGCCGCTCGGCCTCGGCCACACCTACTACGCCACCGGGCCCTCCTGGCGCGGCTCGTACGCCCGCGGCTACGAGCCGGACGCCGCCCACCAGCCGCCCGCGGTGCCGGCCGCGTTCCGGCGGCTCGCCGGGCCGCGCCACGACGGGCATGTGGACGTCTCCGGCCACGACCCGGGCTGGGGCGGCCCGGCCGGGGCGGTGGTGTCCAGCACCCGCGACTGGGCCCGCTTCCACGCCGCGCTCATGTCCGGCAGGCTGCTGCCCGCCGCCCAGCTCGCCGAGCTGCGCACCACCGTCCCGATGGACCCGCGGCGACCGGACGGGCCGGGCTACGGGCTGGGCATCCAGACCGCCGCCCATCCGTGCGGCACGTTCTGGGGCCACGACGGCGGCATGCCGGGCTACCTGACCACCAACCTCACCGACCGGACCGGCGGCCGCACGGCCACCGTCCTCATCGCGGCGGAGTACTGGGCCGAGTTCGAGGCCGACCCGAAGCTCGCCAAGGCCGTCCAGGCACTGCAAACGGCGGTGACCTGCACGATGTTCAGCAAGCCCGTGCCGGTCACCGGCTGAGCGGCGCTGGTTGGGCGGCGCTAGTTGGGCGGCGCGGTTATGGTCGCCGTCACCAGGTTCTCGGCCTCTGCTCGTGACATCGCCGCGCCGCCCGCATGGGCGGCGGCGAACCCCGCGGCGCCCAGGGCGGCCTCGGCCCGCCGGGGGAGCCGGCGCAGGTCGGCGTCGCCGGGGCCGGTCCAGCCGCCCAGCACGGTGGCGGCCCCGAGCAGCCGCCCGGCCCGTTCCGGCCGGTCCCGGCCGAGCTCGATCGCGGCGGCCACCACCGCGGTCGCGGCCGCGACCGGCGTGTGCCAGGTCAGCGTCAGGCGCACCGCCGGATGGTCGAGCCGGCGGGCCGCCTGGCAAGGGAACCCTTCGGCGAGGTCTGCCCGCGCCAGTACGCCCAGCAGCAGCGCGGTCAGCGGCGGCGTGGTCGAGCGGTCGGGAGGGGCGCAGGCCAGCCCGGCCAAGGCGTGCTCGCGGGCCGCCGCCGCCCGCCCGGCGGCCAGCTCCAGCCGGGCCAGGCCCAGGCGCGCCTGGGTGCTCGACTCGGCCGACCCGCTCCGCCCGGCCCGATCGAGCAGGCCGGTCAGGTCCCGGCGGCCGCCGTCCACGTCGCCGGACTCGGCCCGGTGCAGCGCGGCGGCCACCTCGTTCTCCATGGTGTGCTCGGGCATGCCGAGCTCGCGGAAGCATCGGGTGGCGCGCTCGGCCAGGACGGGCGCGGCGGCCCCTTCGCCCGACCGGACCAGCGCCGAGCCGAGGGCGCTCAGCGTCATGCCCTGGCCCCACCGCTCGCCGAGCCGCTCGAAGCCGGCCAGCGCGCGGGCCAGGGTGTCCTTGGCCTCGGCGAGGTGGCCGGCGTTCATGGCCAGCACGCCGCCGACCAGCAGCGCCAGCGACCGGCTCCACGGATCCGTCCCCTCGGCCGGTACGGCGTGGTCGCCCTTCGCGGCAATCCCGACCGCCAACCGGGCCATCTCGGCGATGGGATGCGTGCCTGGGACGAGCTGTGCCAGAGCCGTCCTGATCCGGTCGAACGCGGCGTCGGTCTCCTCCGGCCCGGCGGCCTCGACGGTGGCGATCGCGTGGGCGGCGGCGACCAGCGCGCGGGATCGCGGGTCGGCCGGGCCGTCGGCCCGGAGCACGCGTCCGAGCAGGTCCAGCGACTCCGGCGGGAAGTCCCGCAGGAACCAGTACCAGCTCAGCGCGACGCCGAACCGGACGGCCCGCCCGGCGTCCCCGGACTCGACCGTCCAGCGGATCGCGGCCGACAGGTCGTCCCGTTCCGCCGACAGGCGGGCCAGCGGGCGGAGCTGGTCCGACGTACGCAGGTGGGGGTCGGCGGCCTCGGCCAGCCGCAGGAAGAACCGGGCGTGCCGGTCGCGCGTCGCGGCGACCTCGGCGCGTTCGGCCAGCCGCGCGAGGCCGTACTCGCGGATGGTCTCCAGCAGGCGGTAGCGGGGTTCGGCCGGGTCGGCGGAGTCCACCAGGTGCAGCAACGACTTGTCGACCAACGCCGCCAGCAACTCCGGCACATCATCCGAACCGCCGACGTCCGCCACGCTGTCCGAGCCGGCGATCATCGCCACGGCGTCCGCGCTGCCGATGGCCGCTGCGGTGTCCTCGGTGAAGCTGCCGCGCACGACCGACAGGCGTTCCAGCAGGGAGCGTTCGCGGGGGTCGAGCAGGTCCCAGCTCCAGGCGACGGCGGCGGCCAGGGTGCGGTGGCGCGGCAGCGCCGTCCGGTTGCCGGCGGTGAGCAGGCGGAACCGGTCGTCCAGCCGGGCCGCGACCGCCTCGACCGGCAGGGCGCGCAGCCGGGCGGCGGCCAGCTCGATGGCCAGCGGCAGGCCGTCGAGGCGGCGGCAGATCTCGACGGTCGCCGCCAGCGCGCCGCCCTCCAGGACGAAGCCGGGCCGTACGGCGGCGGCCCGGTCGTGGAACAGCCGGACCGCCGCGACGGACCGGGCCGCCTCCGGCGTCGCGCCGGGTTCCGGCAGGTCCAGCGGCGGCACCGGGTGCAGGGTCTCGCCGTCGATGCGCAGAGGTTCGCGGCTGGTGGCCAGCACGCGCAGCCGCGGGCAGCGGCCGAGCAGCGTCCCGCACAGCGTGGCGGCGGCCTCGATCACGTGCTCGCAGTTGTCCAGCACGAGGATCAGGTCGTCGTCCGCGAGGAGCTCGACCAGGCCGTCCGGCTCGGCCCGCGCGGGTGCGCCTTCCTTGCGCGTCCGGAGCAGGTCGAGCAGCACCCGCGGGACGTCGTCGGGCCCGACCGCGGCCAGCGGCACGAACCACACCCCGCCGGACGGCGTGAGCCGCCGGCCGACCGCCCCGGCCAGCCGGGTCTTGCCCGCCCCGCCGGGGCCGACCAGGGTGACCAGCCTGGCCCGGCCGAGCAGGCCGGTCACCCGGCGCACGTCCTCGTCGCGGCCCACGAAGCTGGTGAGCGGGACGTCGAGATTGCCGCGCGCCCGACTCGACGGCAACGCTCCGGACCACCCCGCCAACACCCCGGACTGCCCCGAGGCACCGGAGGACCCTGGCTGCCCCGACGACCCGGAGGGTTCGGAGGGCCCGGACTGCGCCGACGGTCTCGACGGTCGGCGGGGGCCGGGAAGGTCGCCGCGCAGGACCGCCAGGTGGGCTTGCTGGAGGTGCGGTCCCGGGTCGCTGCCGAAGTCGTCGGCGAGCCGGTCGCGGATGCGCTGGTAGGCGGCCAGCGCCTCGGCCCCGCGGCCGTCGCGGGCGAGCGCCCGGATGAGCTGGGCGTGCAGGCGCTCGCGCAGCGGGTGGGCGGCGGCCAGCGATTCCAGCTCGGCGACCAGGCCGAGATCCGCGCCCGATCTCAGGCCGACGACTCCCGCCAAGTCGTCGCCCAACGTCAGGCCGTCGCCCAACGTCAGGTCCTCGCCCACTGTCAGGTCCTCGCCCAGTGTCAGGCCAGCGACCCGCGTCAGGTCGGCGGCCAGGGTCAGGTCGGTCTCGACGCGGTCTTCCAGGGCGGCCAGACGGGCGCGTTCGAGCCGGTCGGCCTCGGCGGCGGCGAACGGCGCCGCCCGCACATCCGCCAGGGCCGGTCCGCGCCACAGCCCCAGGGCCTCCCGCAGGACGGCGGCCGCCTCGGCGGGCCGGTCCCGAGCGGCCGCCCGCCCCTGCCTGACCAGCCGCTCGAACCGCACGGCGTCCACGGCGTCCGGCTCGACGGCCAGCCGGTACCCGGCGGGGCCGGACGTGAGCAGCCCGGGATGCCCGAGGACGCGCCGGAGCCGGGACACCAGCGACTGCAGCGCGTGCACGGGGGCCTGCGGCGGCGCGTCGTCCCACAACGCCTCGGCCAGGGTCTCGGGCCGGACGGCCCGCCCGGCGTCCAGGGCGAGCCTGGCCAGCAGCGCCCGCAGCCGCGCGCCGCCGACCTGGGCCGGGCCGCCCGCGGTGGCCAGCGTGAGCGGCCCGAGGACGCCCACGCGCAGCTGTCCGCCGTCGCCGTCCGGCCTGGTCGAGTCCGCCATGGCCAGGAGTCTGGCACGCGGCGACGGGTGGTGCCGCCCTTGACGAAGCGGACCGCAGTCCGATAAGTTGCCGGACATATTCGGACCACAGTCCACTTGGAGATCGAGATGCTCAAGAAAGTGATCACGGCCGGCTCGCTGGCTCTGATGGTGCTCGGCGCCCCGGGCGCGTACGCCGACTCGGGCCCCGGCAAGGTCGTCCACCACTCGCACAAGGAGGCCGGGTCGCCCTGCGAGGGGCTGAAGGGCTGCACGTTCGTACAGCTGAAGGGCGACCCGAAGACCGGCCCCTCGGAGGCCATGTTCACCCTCAAGGCCGGCACGCCCTTCTCCCCGCACTGGCACACCAGCCCCGAGCACGTCGTCGGCGTCTCCGGCGTGATGCTGTGGAACGTCAAGGGCCACAAGACCTACCGGATCGGCGCGGGCGACTACCTGTACTACCCGTCGAAGGCCGAGCACTGGGGCAAGTGCGCCGCGGGCGCCGACTGCGTCTACTACGTGTACGACTCCAAGCCCTACGACTTCCACCCCGCCGGCCGCTGAGCGGGCGTCGCCCCGCGGGCGCGGAAGGTGCGCCGGTAGGCGTCCGGCGGCACGCCGACCGTGCGGTTGAAGTGCCGGCGCAGCGTGGCCGCGGTGCCCATGCCGGTGGCCTCGGCGATGGCGTCCACGCCGTCGTCGGTGGTCTCCAGGAGCTCCTGGGCGCGGCGGATGCGCTGGGTCAGCAGCCACTGCAACGGGGTGGTGCCGGTCATGGACCTGAAGTGGCGGCCGAGGTGGCGCGAGCTCATGTTGGCCCGGCGGGCCAGGTCCTCCACCGTCAGGGGCTGGTCCAGGTGTCGGCCCGCCCAGGCGAGCAGGTCGCTGAGCGGATGCCCGTGCGGCTCGGGGACGGGGGTGGCCACGAACTGGGCCTGGCCGCCGGGCCGGTGCGGCGCCACGACCAGGCGGCGCGCGATCGCGTTGGCGACCGCCGAGCCGTGGTCGCGGCGGACCAGGTGCAGGCACAGGTCCAGGGCGGCGGCCTTGCCCGCGGCGGTGAGCACGCTGCCCTCGTCCACGTAGAGCACGTCGGGGTCGACCTGGATCCGGGGATGGCGGGCGGCCAGCGTGTCGGTGTGGGCCCAGTGGGTGGTGGCCCGCCGCCCGTCCAGCAGGCCGGCCGCGGCCAGGACGAACGCGCCCGTGCACAGCGAGGCGACCCGCGCGCCCGCCTCGTGCGCCGCGCGCACGGCCGCGACCAGGTCGGCCGGCGGCTCGACGTCCACCTCGGCCCAGCCGGGGACGATCACCGTGTCGGCCCGGACGATCCGGTCGAGCCCGGCGTCGGGTTCGAGCAGGAACCGCCCGTCGGCCCGTACGGGGCCGGCTCCGCAGATGACCGGCTCGTACCAGTGGTCGACGGGGGCGGGCGGGGGCGAGCTGAACAGCTCGTAGGCCAGGGCCAGCTCGAAGTGCAGGATCCCGTCGGCGACGGCTACCGCGACTGTGGTCACGTCCGGAATTGTACGCATCATGTCGTTCCGGACGCTCGTGCGGCGAGGCGATGGGCCGCCAGGATGTCCGCATGACGCATGCAGAGCTGACGAAGAACAAGGTGGCGGTCTACGGCGCTTACGGGCACACGGGCCGTTTCGTGGTGGCGGAGCTGGTGCGGCGCGGGCTGGTGCCCGTCCTGGCGGGCCGCGACGGCGACGCGCTGAAGGCGCTGGCCGAGGAGTACCCCGGGCTGGAGGTGAGGCAGGCGTCGGTGGACGATCCGGCGGCGCTCGACCGCGCCCTGGACGGCGTGGCCGCGGTGATCAACTGCGCCGGGCCCTTCGCCGCCACGGCCGCCCCCGTGATCGAGGCGGCCCTGCGCGCCGGCGTCCCGTACGTGGACGTCGCGGCCGAGATCGAGGCCAACGTGGACACCTTCGAGCTGTTCGCCGAGCGCGCCCGGGAGGCGGGGGCGGTGATCGTCCCGGCGATGGCCTTCTTCGGCGGGCTCGGCGACCTGCTGGTCACGGCGGCGATGGACGACTGGACCGGCGCCGACCAGGCGCACGTGGCCTACGGGCTGGACAGCTGGCACCCCACGACCGGCACCCGGGCGGCGGGCAAGGTCTCCAGGGAGCGGCGTGACGGCCAGCGCGTCCGCCACGCCGGCGGCCGGCTGGAGTACCGCGACGACCGTGCGCCGGCCGAGAAGTGGTCCTTCCCCGAGCCGACGGGGACGCGTGACGTCATCGCGGAGTTCTCGATGGCCGACATCGTGACCGTCCCGAGCCACCTGGACATCCCCGAGGTGCGCAACTACATGACGGTCGAGGCGGCCACGGACGTGGTGAACCCCGACACCCCGGCCCCGGTCGCGGCCGACGAGCACGGACGGTCGGCGCAGCCGTTCGTCGTGGACGTGGTCGTGCGCTCGGGCGACCGGGAACGCCGGGCGGTGGCCCGCGGCCGGGACATCTACGCCGTCAGCGCGCCGCTCGCGGTGGAGGCCGTCGAGCGCATCCTCACCGGCCGGACCAGGGCCGCCGGGGTGGCCTCGGCGGGGCGCATCTTCGACGCGCCCGGCTTCCTGCGGGCGCTGTCGCCCCACATCGTGGTCGAGCTCGGCACCGCGGCCCAGCACTGAGGCGCGGGCGCTCACCCAGGACGTCCTGGGCGGCCCCGAGGTGAGCCGGCGCGGCCGATGCCCGGCCCGACCGAGGTGCTGGTCAAGGTGGGCGTCGACCCGACCGACCGGATCCGCTGAGCCACGGGCCCGATCCCGGGACGCCCGCCGTTCGTGCTCGGGCGCGGCGGCGGCGGCCGGCCTGGGGACGAGGTGCCGCAGGCCCCCGGGCCTGGGCTGCCAGGTGGCGTGCGCGCCGTTGCCGTAGGGGTACCTGAAGCGGTGACCGCAAGATCGTCGTGACGGAGTGAGCGGGATTCAGCCCGGCAGCACCGACAGTTCGCAGGCGTAGGAGTCGGCCGGCGCGTTCAGCGCCCACACGACCATCGCGGCCAGCGATTCCGGCCGGATGCACGCCTGCGGGTCGTACGGGCGGCCGAAGGCGGCCCTGACCTCGCCCAGCAGGTCGGTCGCCGTGGCCGCGGGGTAGACCGTGGTGACCCGGACGCCGTGGACGGCCTCCTCCGCGCGCAGCGAGTCGGCCAGTTCGCGCAGCGCCGCCTTGCTGGCCACGAACGCCGACCAGCGCGGGACGCCGGTCAGCCCGGGGGAGGCGTTCACGAAGATCACATGGCCCTTGGCGTTCCGCAACCCGGGCAGCGCGAGCCGGACGAGCTCGGCGGCGGAGGCCACGTTCACCGCCATCGTCCGCCGCCACGTGTCGGGGCCGGCCTCGGCGACGGCCTCCACGGGCGAGATGCCGGCGCAGTGCACCACCGCGCGGATCTCCGTCAGCTCGGCGGTCAGCTCCTCCATGGCGGGGGCCAGCGACGCGGGATCGGCCAGGTCGGCCTCGACGCCGCGGACGTCCAGCCGCCCGACGTCGCGTCCGACGGCGATCACCCGGTGCCCGGCCTGGCCGAGCGCGGCGGCCAGCGCCCTTCCGATTCCTCCGGTGGCCCCGGTCAGCAGCACGTTCCCCATGGCGGCCGATCATCCCGGCCGGACGAGCAGGACGCAACGGCCTTTCCGCCCGTCCGCGCACATCCATCGGGAACGGTTCGATTTCACCTCTGGTGCACCAAGCGTATTCAGCGTACGTTACTCAGCACTCAGTATTCAGAGTGTGACATGTTACAGATCCAAGAGGTCACCGTGAAGATCCACACAATCGCCGCCGGGCTGCTGGCCACCGGACTTCTCGCCGCCGGATGCGCCACCGGCGGAACCGGCGCGGCCAAGGGGCCCGCTCCCTCGATCGCCGCGTCCACCCCCGCGGAGTTGTCCGGCGAGGTCAAGGTGTGGTCGTTCGACGTGGGTGCGACCGCCCTGAAGCGTCTGGCGCCCGAGTTCACCAAGCTGCACCCCAAGGTGAAGATCGACGTGACGGACGTCGGCTACGACAACATCTACGAGAAGGTCACGGTCGGCATGCAGTCGGGCACCGGCCTGCCCGACGTCGTGCACCTTGAGGACGAGCGGGTCCCCGGCTACGCCAAGAACTTCCCCAACGGGCTGGCCGACCTCGGCCCGGTCGCCGGCAAGCTGAAGGCCGACTTCGACCCGGCCAAGTGGCAGACGGCCTCCGGCGAGGGCGGCAAGCTGTTCGCGCTGCCGTGGGACTCCGCGCCCGTCGGCCTGTTCTACCGGCGCGACTACTTCGAGCAGGCCGGGATCAAGGCCGAGGACATCCAGACCTGGGACGACCTGATCAAGGCCGGCGAGACGCTGAAGGCCAAGACCGGCAAGAAGCTCATGGTCTCCGACCTGGGCAACAGCGAGCCGTTGTTCACCACCTTGTTGCAGCAGCAGAAGCAGGGCAGGTTCGTGGACGGCAAGGTGGCGGTCAACACCCCGGCCGCCGTCAAGGCGCTGACCCTGATCAAGACGATGAACGACAAGGGCCTGCTCCAGAACGAGCAGGGCTGGGACGGCCGGGTCACCGCGACCAAGGAGGGCAAGGCGGCCGTCGCGCCCACCGCCGTCTGGTGGACGGGCACGCTGGTCTCGGAGATGCCGGAGCTCAAGGGCAAGTTCGGCGTGATCCCGCTGCCCGCGTTCGAGCCGGGCGGGGTGCGCACCTCGGCCAACGGCGGGTCCATGCTGGCGGTCACCGGCCAGACGAAGAACCAGCAGGCGGCGTGGGCGTTCGTCGAGTTCGTCACGGCGAACAAGGACAGCCAGCTGTCGATGATGAAGCAGGAGTCGCTCTTCCCGGCCTACCTGCCCGCGCTGGCCGACCCGTACTTCTCCGAGCCGGTCGAGTACTTCGACGGGCAGCCGGTCAACAAGATCTTCGCCGACCAGGTGCGCGCCATCCCGGCCGTGGAGTCCACCGACGACGACGCCGAGGCCAGCGAGCTGCTGAAGAAGCTGCTGCAGCGTGCGGTGGTGGGCGGCAAGGACCCCAAGGCCGTGCTGGACGAGGCGGCCGAGCAGATCGCGTCCGCCACCAAGCGGGAGATCGGATGACCGTTCGGCGCCGCCTGGTCCCCTGGATCTTCGCTGGGCCCGCCGCCGCGCTGCTGGCGCTCTTCTTCGCCTACCCGCTGGGGGCCAGCCTCTGGCAGAGCCTCCAGCGGACCGAGGACGGCCTGACCGAATGGGCCGGCCTGGAGAACTACCAGCGCCTCCTGCACGACGACAGGTTCCTGCAGTCCCTGGTCAACGTGGGGCTGATCCTGGTCGTGCAGGTCCCGATCATGATCGGGCTGGCGCTGGCGCTGGCGTACGTGCTCAACCAGTCGTGGCTGCGGTTCCGCGCCACGCTGCGGATCGCGTACTTCCTGCCCGCCGTGACGACGCTGGTCGCCTACGCGGTGGTCTTCCGGGTGCTGCTGCGCACCGACGGCGGCATGGTCAACCAGCTCCTCGGCGCCGAGATCGCCTGGCTGGACGACCCGGCCTGGGCGCGGGTGGCGCTGATCGCGTCCATCACCTGGCGGTGGACGGGCTACAACATGATCATCCTGCTGGCGGGCCTCCAGGCGATCGGCAAGGAGCAGTACGAGGCCGCCTCGATCGACGGGGCCGGGCCGCTGCGCTCCTTCGTCAGCGTGATCGTGCCGCAGCTCAAGCCGGTGATCCTGTTCTGCTCGATCACCTCCACGATCGGCACCCTCCAGCTCTTCGACGAGAACAAGCTGCTCACCGACGGCGGCCCCGACGACGCCACCACCTCGCCGATCCTGCTGCTCTACCAGGTCGGCTTCAAGCAGTTCGACTTCGGTTACGCCGCGGCGATGGCCTGGGTGGTGGTGCTGCTCATCGGGGTGCTCTCCTACGCCCAGTTCAAGTGGTTCGGGAAGGAGAAGTCATGAAACGCCTGCTGCTCTGGCTGCTCATGGCGGCCGGCGCGGTGGTCAGCGTCGCGCCGTTCTACTGGATGTTCGTCGCCTCCACGCACGACACGTCCGAGCTGTTCCGCAGCCCGCCCCCGTTCCTGCCCGGCGACGACCTGCTGGACAACCTGAGGTCGCTGGAGGAGACGATCGGCTTCTCCCGCGTGGTGCTCAACAGCCTCGGCACGGCCCTCGTCTACACCGCGCTGTCCGTGCTGGTCAGCGCCATGGGCGGGTACGGCCTGGCCAAGTACCGCTTCCGCGGGCGCGGCCTGCTGCTCGCGGTGATCCTGGCGACGATGATGATCCCGTTCCAGGTGCTGCTGGTGCCGCTGTTCCAGATGATGGCCAGCATCGGCTGGGTCGACTCCTACGAGTCGATCGTCATCCCGTTCCTGGCCAACTCGTTCGGCATCTTCCTCATGCGCCAGGCCTTCCTCGACTTCCCCGACCAGCTCATCGAGAGCGGACGCCTGGACGGGGCCGGAGACCTGCGGATCTTCTACCGGATCGTGCTGCCCGTGGTCCGGCCGCAGCTCGGCGCGCTGGTCATCTTCACGTTCATGAGCCAGTGGAACTCCTTCATCTGGCCCCTGCTCATGCTCACCAGCGAGGAGAAGTACGTGCTGCCGGTCGCGCTCAGCCACCTCACCGGGCTGACCCGCGTCGACTACTCGGGCCTGATGCTGGGCGCGCTGCTGGCCACGCTGCCGCTGATGCTCATCTTCTTCGTCTTCCAGAAGCAGTTCGTCTCCGGGCTGCTCGGCGGAGCGGTGAAGGGGTGAGTCCGCGGCCCGCCGGAGCGCCTCGACTCCGGCGGGCCCGTCCGCCTCGAACGACCTCGTATGACGTAACTCACCCTCCTCGACGTCACATCCCGGCCGCCGAACCCGTCTTGAAGGCGAAGGCGAAACGAGGAGGGTCCGATGCGCTCATCGGTGCGGAAACGTCAGTCGTCGGGGCTCGGTCATTGGTCGTTCATGTTCGCCGAGGTGGCGATCTGGTCCTTCGCCGTGCTGGTGGTGACCGGGCTGTTCCTCATGGTGTTCTTCGACCCGGACATGTCCCCGGTGCTCTACCAGGGCGTGTACACGCCGCTGAGCGGCATCCCGGTCAGCAGGGCGTTCGACTCGGCCATGCGGCTGAGCCTGGAGGTGCGCGGCGGGCTCTTCGTCCGGCAGGTGCACCACTGGTCGGCGCTGGTGTTCGTGGCGGCGGTCGCGCTGCAGTTGCTGCGCATGTTCGTGACCGGCGCGTTCCGGCGGCCGCGCGTGCCGCAGTGGCTGATCTGGGTGACGCTGCTGCCGCTCGGCATGGCCGCGGGGGAGACCGGCAACATCCTGCCCGACGACATGCTCTCCGGCGGCAGCCTGTGGCTGATCCAGTCGGTGCTGCTGTCGATCCCGGTCGTGGGGTCGTACGGCGCGCAGCTGCTCTTCGGCGCCGGGTTCCCCGGCGACAGCGTCATCCCTGCCATGTACTGGACGCACGTGCTGGTGATCCCGGCGGCCATGGTCGCGCTGCTCGCCGCCCGTGAATGGCTGGTGCGGCGGCACGGGCACTCGCGGTTCGCCGCGCCGCTTCCGGCGCGGGCGGGCGCGCGCCCGCTGATGGCGGGCACCACGATCGGGGTCCTGGTCATCCTGGGCCTGGCCTTCCAGATCGCCCCCATCTGGCTGTACGGCCCGGCCGGGCCCGGCCAGATCTCGGCCGGCTCGGTGCCCGACTGGTACATGGGCTTCCTCGACGGCGCGCTGCGGATCATGCCGGGCTGGGAGCTGACGATCGGCGGGTACACGCTCAGCCTCGCGGTCCTGGTGCCCACGCTGGTGGTTCCCGGGCTGTTCTGCACCGTGCTGGCCGGCTACCCGCTCGGCGAGCGCCTTGTCCTGCGGCGTTCCGGCCGGCGCGACGCGCTCGGCCGGCCCAAGAGCAGGAGCCGCCTGGCCGCCGAGGCGACCGGCCCGGCCGTGCTGGACCGGCCGCGCGAGGCGCCCGTGCGGACCGCCGTCGCCGCCGCCGGGGTGGCCTTCTACGGGCTGCTGTGGGCCGCCGCGGCCAACGACCAGCTCGCCCACCAGTTCCACCTCTCGGTGGAGGACGTGACGATCTTCTTCAGGTACGCCGTCCTCCTCGGCCCGGTCGTCGCCTTCTGGCTGACCCACCGGCTCTGCCTCGGCCTGCGCCTCCAGGACCGGCACGACCTGGAGCACGGGCCGGAGAGCGGCGTGATCGTCCGGAGCGCGCAGGGCGGCTTCCACGAACGCCCGATGCCCGTGGCGCCCGAACGGCAGCACGCGGTCACCGGGCCGCGCGACTGACCGCTTGACCTTGACACTGTGACAAGGTCTTCACTGGTCGCCGAGGAGGTGGTCACGATGACCAGGCAGGAACAGGACCCGGACCTGACCGGCGCCGCCGGAGGGCTGGCGGCCGGCGACCCGTCCGTACGGCTGCGGGCGGCCCTGGCGGTGGGCACGACGCCAGACCCGCGCCTCGTCGGCGCGCTCGTCGAGCGGTGCGCGGTCGAGCCGGAGTTCCACGTGCGGGACATGCTCACCTGGGCGCTCACCCGCCACCCGGCGGAGCTGACGGTCCCCAGGCTGCTCGGCGAGCTGCGTTCGGAACGCGCGCAGGCACGCAGCCAGGCGCTGCACACGCTGTCCAAGATCGGCGACCGGCGGGCGTGGCCGGCGATCACCCGTGAGCTGCTGACCGACGCCGACGACGAGGTGGCCCGGAGCGCCTGGCGGACCGCGGTGCTGCTGGCACCCGACGACGAGAGGCCCGGCCTCGCCGAAGTATTGTCGACACAGCTCGGACGCGGCCCGCGGGAGACCCGGCTGAGCCTCAGCCGGGCGCTGGTCGCGCTCGGCGAGGTGATCGAGCCGGTGCTGCGGGCCGCGATGACCGACCCGGATCCCGGCGTGCGCGTGCACGCCGGGGCCACGGAACGGCTGCTGCGCGACCCGGAGGCCGGATTCGAGTTCGCGATCGAGGAGGCGAAGCGCGTCGTGGCCCTCGGCGCCGGCGGCCAGGGAGGATGATGGGCTGTGCTGATCGGCGACGTCGCGCGACGGTCCGGGGTGAGCGCCCGCATGCTGCGCCACTACGACGCGCTCGGGCTGGTGCGCCCGACCGGCCGCAGCCACGCCGGCTATCGGGAGTACTCCGCCGAGGACATCCGGCGGATCTTCCACATCGAGAGCCTGCGGTCGCTGGGCCTGTCGCTGCGTGACGTCGGCCGGGCGCTCGACGATCCCGGCTTCACGCCGTCCGGGCTCGTCGAGGACCTCATCCGGCGCACCAGGGAACGCATCGCGGCCGAGACGGAGCTGCTCACGCGACTGCGCCGGATCGACGCCGCCGACCCCGCCGGCTGGGACGACGTGCTCCAGGTCGTCTCCCTCCTGCAGGCGCTCGGGTCGAAGAACGCCGCCCGGCGCCAGAGCGCGGCCCTGTCCTCCGTCGCCGAGGTCCCGGTGGAGGCGCTGGTCGAGGCGGCACTGAGCGAGAGCGACCCGAACGTCGCCGGAGCCCTGCGATGGGCTCTGGCGCAGTCGGGCGAGGGCGCCGCCGTGCTGCTGGCGCAGGGCCTGCACGCACCGGCGGCCGAGGTGCGCAAGCGCGCGGTCCAGTCGATCGCCGAGCTCCCGGACGCCGAGGCGACCGCCCTCCTCCGGGACGCCCTGACCGGCCCCGACGCCGTGGTCCGCCGCTACGCGGCCCTGGCGCTCGGGGCCCGCGGAGTGGACGACGCCGTCCCCACGCTCATCGACATGGTCGTCGAGGGCACGAACGACGTCGACGCGGCCGACGCCCTGAGCACGCTGGCGGGCCGCCCCGGCGCGGCGGACCCGATCGCCGCCGGGCTCGTGGACCGCCTCGCCCGGCCCGGCGCCGAGCCGTCCGCGCGCCGGCGGCTGACGCAGGCGCTCGCCGACATCCCGGGAGCCGCCGCGTCACGCGCCCTCGCCGACCTGGCGCAGGACGACGACCGCGCCGTCGCGCTCACCGCGACCTACATCCTGGGGCTGCGCGACACGCGATGACCGCTCGCCCCCGAGCCCGGGACGCCCGGGACGCCCGGGGAGCGCGTCACCCGGCCGGCGTCCGGCGCTGCGCCGCCGCGGCGGCCTGGCCGACCCCCTGCCTGATGCGGCTCTCCACCCGCGCGACCGCGCCCGCGCCGGCCGCCATGCTGGCCCCGGTGACCTGGGCCTGGCCGGTGACGAAGATGCCGTTGTTCAGGATGGTCGTCTGGCGGTCGCGCAGGTCGCTCACGTCGACGTTGTGCTCCTCCAGGAAGTCGGCGACGGCGTCCATGATGCGCTGCTCGGCGGCCTTGACGTACATCTCCTTGTCGAGCTGCTGGAAGTAGCGGTGGTAGAGGTGGTCGGTGGCGTGCTCGCGGGGGTTGTAGGCGGCGCCGTAGTTGAAGGTGTGGCCGCGGATGGCCTTGATGCTCGCCTTCTGCTGCCGCCTGCGCCTTCCCGGCTCCGAGAGCGCGGCGAGGGTGTTGGGCAGGGCCAGCACCAGCCCCGCGGCGGTGCGCCGCAGCGCCGACAGCGCGATGCGGGCCATCCGCTCCGAGGGCGCGCAGTTGACCAGGCGGTCGACCTCGCGGTAGGACTCCCGCAGCGGCGGCAGCAGCGAGTAGCCGGCCTCGGTGAACATCATGCCCTTCTCGGCGAGCAGCACGAACCGCAGGAAGATCGAGATCACCACCTCGCCCTCCCAGCCGGTCACGCTCACCGTGAGGTAGGGGCGGGCCCGCGTGCGCGGGTTGTCGCGCAGCTGGTGGATGAACCTCTCGCTCACCGTCGGGACGGGCGGCAGAAGGGCGTCGGGCAGCACGGCGGCCTGGAGCTCGGGGTCGGTCTCGTAGCGCAGGTCGAGGCCGTTGACGAAGAGCTTGTCACCGACGGTGAGACCGGGCAGGCCGAGGGCGGCGATCTCGGCGGCCACCCGGTCGTAGAGCTCGCCGACGGCGAAGGGCACGACCGTCTCGCCGGGCCGGGCCTTGGCGACGTTCATGGTGAACGACCAGTTGTTGATCCGGCTGCCGTAGCCGACGAAGGGGGAGTAGTCGGCGAACACCGTGACGTTCCCGGCCCCGCGGTCGGCGATGTCCACCAGATGGTCGCGCAGCGCGGGCGAGCTGGGCAGCGGCGCCTCGGCCGGGTCGAAGGAGTCGCGGGTCAGCCGGGTCAGGATGACCGTCTCGTAGGCGTCGTAGAGCTCGGCGAAGACGACGAGCCAGGCCAGGAAGATCGGGAGCAGGACGAGCGAGCTGGACAGCAGGGCCAGGGTGGCCACGGCGAGCACGGCCAGCACGGCGTCGCGCACATGCTGGCGTCTTCGGGCCATCAGGCCGTACTTGAGCATCGTGGCCAGGTCGACGCCGGGGGACTGGGCGACGGCGCGGAAGCGGTCATGAAGAATCGAGCGAATGGTGGAATTACGCACTTTTGCGTCGAGCATCATTGCTATGCAGAGATATCGCGTGACTTCCGTCGCGGCCGGGCGATCGCCCTGGAAATGGCGGCCACAATTAGCGCAGACCAGCGAATCGGGCAGGTTGGGGCTGTCGCAGTGACCGCAGTTCATCAGCTCAGTCCTCTGGTTGGGGCTTCGTGGAGCCTGGCGTCACCCCGACTTTAACCAGCGCGCGTCCGGCGTCGCCACGCGAAAAGAATTCGCCCGGCGGACATTATTCGCTAAATGCAATGAAAAACTGCGCAGCATCTCCTGGCGACGGCCGCGCGGTTCCGGCGACCTGCTGGGCTGCTCGGCCGGCGCCGTCGAGAGCCAGGCGCACCGCGCGCCGGCCCGCTGACCTCAGATCTCCCTGAGGAAGACGATCGCGTCCGCCTGGTGGACGGTGGCCGGGTCGAGGGCCAGGTACGTGTGGTCCGCCGGGACGCGGGCCGCCGGCCCGTCGTCGAGCGCCCCGGCCAGGCGGCGGGGGTCGACGACGGCGCGGGCGCCGGACACGTCCGACAACATCCCTTCGAGGGTGCCGGGGGCCGGGACGTCGGCGCCGCGGGAGCCGAAGGCCGAGGCGGCGAAGGCGTACCGGTCGCCGAGGCACGCGGCGAGGACGGCCCCCGCGCTCCACCACCGCAGCTCCTCGCCCGCGAACCACCACCGGCTCTCGTCGCGCTGCAGGTGGCGGTTGTGGGCGAAGACGAGGGTGGGGCCCCGGCGGTCCTCGCGCCGGACGATCGCGTCGAGGTTGCCGGCCATCATCGCGTCGCGCAGGCTCATCAGCGTGCCGAGCCGGCGCGGCGAGGGGTCGGCCATGCCGGCGTGGTAGCGCAGCAGCCCGACGGCGGCGCGGGCGTGCAGGCCGGCGCGCCACCGGTCGTCGCCGGACGTGACGGCCGCCAGGTGCGGGGCGTGCGCGGTGAGCAGCACGCCGAGGTCGTCGGCGATCAGGCGCAGCTCCACGGCCTCCGGCGCGCGGCCGATCGAGCGGGCCGGGTCCGTGAGGGCGGCCGGGTCGGTCCAGCGCTCGTCGGGGCCGAGCAGCGCGTCGAGCCGTTCGCGGGTCAGGGGCAGGTCGAGGTGGGGGGCCAGGTAGTCGTACAGGGCGGTCAGGGCGGGGCGCGGGGCGGCCGGGCCGGTGATCTCCACCGGGGCGTCGAAGCCGTCGAAGCGCAGCCGGTCGCCCGGCGCGGACCGCTCGTTGCGGGCCCGCATCCAGCGCAGCAGCTCGCGGTTGGCGGGCGAGGCGCCGAACCCGTGGCTGAAGCCGCGGCTCATCGCCTCGTCGAGGGTGACGTCGCCGCCGGTGACGTACGCGTCGGCGGTCAGGCCGGCCAGGCAGTCGCTCTCGACGGCGATCGACCGGTAGCCCTCGTGCTCGACGAGGTGACGGAAGAGCTCGTTGCGCAGCTCCAGGAAGGCTTCGACGCCGTGCGTGGGCTCGCCCAGGCCGAGCACGCGCACGCCGGGGGGCAGCAGCGCGGCGAGGGCGCCGCCGGTGAACGCCTGGACGGCGTCCCGGATCGAGGTCGTCATGCCTTCAACCGTATCGTTGAACTTCTCGTGTAAGCTTTCGGCCGATTCCCCGGCGGGCAGGAGGGCGTGCCTTCAACATGCGGCCCATCGATCTGGCGCGCGCGCACGGCCTGTCCACGCAGGCGGTGCGCAACTACGAGGAGGCGGAGATCCTGCCGCCGTCCGAGCGTTCCGCGCACGGCTACCGCGTCTACACCCCGCGCCACGCGGCGGCGCTGCGGACGTTCCTGGCGCTGGTCCCGGCCCACGGGCACGCGACCGCGACCGCGATCATGCGGGCCGTGAACGGCGGCGGCGTCGCGGCGGCGCTGCGCCTGATCGACGACGGTCACGCCCAGCTCGCCGAGGACCGCGGCACGCTGGAGGCCGTCGAACGCGCGCTGCGCGACCTGGCGCCGCCGCGCGAGGCGGAGCCGGGCGTGACGTTCATCGGCCCGCTGGCCCGCCGGCTGCGCATCAAGCCGGCGACGTTGCGCAAGTGGGAGCGGGCCGGGCTGACCGTGCCCCGGCGCGACCCGCGTACCGGCTACCGGGTCTACACCGCCGCCGACGTGCGCGACGTGCTGCTGGCCCACCAGCTCCGGCGCGGCGGCTACGGGCTGGAGCAGATCCGGCAGGTGCTGGACCAGGTGCGCGCGGCCGGCGGCATGGAACCCCTGCAGGCGACGCTGCGCGACTGGCACGACCGGCTCACGGTCAGGGGCCTGGCCATGCTCGCCGCCGCCGGCGCGCTGGACGCCTACCTGCGCGAGGGGAACTTTGCGACGGGAGAGGGCATCTAACACGCCGTGGAAGCGTCGAACGCCGGGGAACCGCAGCGCATAGGGCAGTACTGGCTGGCCGGACGGCTCGGGTCCGGGGGCCAGGGGGTGGTGTACGACGCCTACGACCCCGAGGGCCGCCGAGTCGCGCTCAAGGTCCTGCACATGGCCGACAGCCCGGGGAGCCGCGAGCGGTTCGCCAAGGAGGCGGCCGCGGCCGGGCGGGTGGCGTCGTTCTGCACGGCGCGGGTGCTCGACTGCGACCTGTCGGGCAGCAGGCCGTACATCGTCAGCGAGTACGTGCCGGGCCCCAGCCTGCGCCGGGCGGTCGAGCAGGGGCGCCGGTTCGCCGGGGACGACCTGCACCGGCTGGCCACGGCCATCGCCACCGCCCTGACCGCCGTGCACGACGCGGGCGTGATCCACCGGGATCTGAAGCCGGACAACGTGCTGCTCGGCACCGACGGCCCGCGCGTGATCGACTTCGGTGTCGCGCGTACCGTGGACATGTCGCTGACCAGGACCGGCGAGGTGGCCGGCACGCCCACGTACATGGCCCCCGAGGTGTTCACCGGGCAGCGGGCGGGCGCGCCCGCCGACGTGTTCGCCTGGGGCGCGATCATCGTGTTCGCCGCCACGGGCCAGGACCCGTTCCGCGCCGACAACCTCGGCGGGGTCATGCACCGGGTGTTGTCGGCCCAGCCCGACCTGAGCGGGCTGCCGCCCCGGCTGGCCTCGCTGGTGTCGGCCGCGCTGGAGAAGGACCCGGCGGCCCGTCCCACCGCCCGCGACCTGCTGCTCGCGCTGGTCAGCGGCAACAGCGCCGACACCCGCGGGCTGCTGACGGCGGGCAGCCGCGCCGCCAGGGGCGTGCACGTGCCCGAGCAGGCCGACCCGGCCCTTGGCACGATCGCCGAGGACGCCTACGGCGCGCTCGCGCCCGAGGAGCGCGAGCTGGCCGCCGAGGTGTTCCTGCGCCTGGTGACGGTCACCGAGGACGGGCACGAGGCCGTGCGCTGGGCGTCGAAGGAGGACCTGCTCGCCGGACGCTCCGAGCGGGAGACGCGCGCGATCGAGCACATCCTCCAGGTGTTCTCCTACCTGGTGACGCAGAAGGACGAGGCGGTGGCGCTGTCGCGTCCCGCGCTGCTGCGCGCCTGGCCGCGGCTGCGCGTCTGGGTGGACGGCGACCGCGACGGGCTCGCCGTGCTCGGCCAGCTCAGCGACGCCGCCCGCCAGTGGGCCGGCAACGGCCGCAAGGACGGCGACCTGCTCCAGGGCAGCCGCCTCGATCAGGCGCTGACCTGGGCCGCCACCGGCCGCCGGCACATCACGCTGACCCCGCTCGAACGCGACTTCCTGGCCGCGGGCACCGGCCTGGCCAGACGGCGGGTGCGCCGCCGGCGGCTGACCACGGCCGCGCTGGCCGGGCTGCTGGTGGTGGCGCTGGCGGCGGGCGGCCTCGCCGTGCTGCGCGGCAGGCAGGTGACCGAGCAGAGCCTTCTGGCGGGCCGGCAGCGCGACCAGGCGGTCGGGCGGCAGGCCGCCGCCGAGGCCGACCGGCTGCGGACGAGCGACCCGGTCACGGCGATGCTGCTCAGCGTGGCGGGCTGGCGGCTGGCCCCCGCCCCCGGCACCCGGCGCAGCCTGACGACCTCGCTGACGATGCCGGAGAGCGCCGTCTTCCGCGACCCCGGCGCCAAGGGCGTCTCGGCGTCGGCGTCGGCGGCCGGCGGGCGCGTGCGGGCCATCGCCGGCGAGGACGGCGTGCGGGTCTACGACGTGCCCTCCGGCCGGCAGACCGCGTTCTGGCGGTGGCCGCGCGGCCTGGAAGCGCTGCCCACGGCGGCGGCGCTCAGCCCGAGCGGGCGCACGCTGGTCGTGGTCAGCAGGGACACGGCCTACGCCTGGGACGCCAGGACGGGCGCCAAGCTGCGCGAGCACCGCATCGGCGAGGGCGGCGTGAGCGTCGCCTTCGACGGCAACGAGAACCTGGCCGCGGTGATGCGCGACAGCTCCCTGGAGCTCCTGTGGGACACCAGGACCGGCGCCGCCTACACCCCGAAGCTGGAGGCGGGCCTCGCTCCGGCGATCGCGCCCTCCGGCGCCTACATCGCGGGCGTCGGGCCCAACCAGGGCGGGCTCAAGGTGATCCGCCTGCCCGATCTCACCGTGGACACCCGCCTGCCGAAGGCGTGCGGGCCGGTGGTGGCGTTCACGCCGGACAGCAGGCGGCTGCTGTGCGCCAACGGCGACATCGCGGCCTTCGACCTGGCCACCGCCAGGAAGGTGCCCGACACCGACCGGCCGTTCTGGCAGGAGTCGGCCCTGGACGACACGCTGGCCGGACGGCTGCGGCTCAGCCCCGACGGCCGCCGCCTGCTGGCCGTCGAGGGCCGTACCCTGCACCTGCTCGACGCGGACGACGGCGACGAGCTGGCCCTCTACCGGGCCGAGGGCGAGCCCGAGGACGTCTGGCTGGAGGCCGACGGACACACCGTCCGGTACGTGCTCGACAACTCGACCGTCACCGCCGACCTGACCTCCCGCCTGCCCTCCACCCGGCTGCCGCAGGGCTACCAGCTGGACGCCTTCAGCCAGGACGGCCGCCTGGCCGCCGCCACCAAGGACTCGGGGCCGGTCCGCGTGTGGGACGGCGCCCGGCTCGGCGTCCCCATGGCCGGCAGCGCGGGCGCCACCGGACAGCTGTTCGACCCGGCGGGCGCCCGGCTGTCCGCCGAGGGCCCGGACTCCTCGGCCGGCCTTTGGGACGTCGCCACCGGCCGCCGGTTGTGGCGCCACGCCGTGCCGCGCACGCAGTTCGTGCTGTCGAAGGCGTTCACCCCCGATGGCCGCCGCCTGGTGCTGTCGCTCAAGGAGCTGAGCCAGCGGGACGCCCGCAACGAGCTGGTCGTCCTCGACGCCGGCACCGGCCGGACGCTCGCCCGGCATCCCCTGGCCACGGCCACCGAGACCATCGTGTCCACCCGCGACGGCACGGCGGTGGTGACCGCCACCGGCAAGGTCTACGACCTGCGCACCGGCAAGGCCGTCGGCCCCGGCTTCAACCGGTCGGGCCTGGCGATCGCGCTCAGCCCCACCGCGCAGGTGCTCGCCCTCGGCTCGGCGACGGTCGAGCTGTGGGACGTCGCCACCGGCCGCGAACTGCCGCCCGCGCTGCGCGTGGCCGCCCGGGCGCAGGTCGAGACCGTGCTGTTCAGCCACGACGGCTCGCTGCTCGCGCTGATCGGCAGGTCCATCGGGGAGACGTTCGACGACGTGTACACCGTCCAGGTGTGGGACGTCGGCTCGCGGGAGCGGATCGGCTCCTTCCCCATCGGCATCCTCGACCGGCTGGCCTTCAGCGCCGACGACCAGACCCTGTACGTCTCGGGCAACACCTCGGGGACGACCATCCGGATCCCGGTGGGCGCCGAGTCCGTGGCCCGGCTGGTGTGCGAGCGCGCGGGCCGCACGATGAGCCCGCAGGAGTGGCGGCGGTACCTGAAGGACGTGCCCTACCGGGACGTCTGCCCGGACGCGCGGCGCGGACGGTCGTGACGCGCGCCGGCCGTCAGAGCGCGGGCAGGCTCCGCTCGCCGGCCGGCACGCCGCCGCGCAGTCCGTCCGGGGCGGTGACCCGGGGCGGCACGCGCAGCGTCAGCATGGCGACGTCGTCGTCGTTGTCCTCGGGCCGGACGCGCTCCAGCAGCATGTCGCCGAGCGCGTTCAGCGGGCGGTGGGTGTGGGAGGCGGCGTACCGGCTCAGGCGGGCCAGCCCCTCGTCCAGGGAATGCCCCGGGGACTCGATCAGCCCGTCGGTGTAGAGCACGAGCGTGGACTCCGGCGGCAGCTCCACGACGGCGTCCGAGCGCTCCCCGCGGATGCCGGTGCCCAGCAGCAGCCCCTGGCCCTCCTCCAGGAAGCGGGTACGGCCGTCGCGCTCGACCAGCAGCGGCGGCGGATGGCCCGCGTTGCTCCAGCACAGCAGCCAGCGGCCGTCGTCGGTGTGCTCCAGCCGGGCCAGGACGACGGTGGCCATGGTGGCCTGGGCCATGCGCACCACCGCGCGGTCGAGCCGGTCGAGGATGGCGCTGGGCTGGTCCTGCTCGGCGCCGGCGTAGGCGCGCAGCATGTTGCAGACCTGGGCCATCCCGGCGGCGGCCTCCAGGTCGTGGCCGACCACGTCGCCGATCACCAGGGCGGTGGCGCCGTCGGGCATGGTGAAGGCGTCGTACCAGTCGCCGCCGACCTGCGAGGCGCGGGGGGCGGGCACGTAGAGGGCGCTCATCTCCAGGCCGGGCACCGAGGGCAGGCGCGGCAGCAGGTGACGCTGCATGGTCTCGGCGACCCGGCGCTGCCGCTCGTACAGGCGGGCGTTGTCCAGGGCGAGGCCGGCGCGCCGGGCGATGTCCTCCACCAGCAGCAGGTCGGCGGTGGTGAACGCGCCGGGCCGCTCGGCGCGGCCGAGCGTCAGCGCCCCGACCACGTCGCGCACGCCGCGGATGGGCGCGATGCCCGCCGAGTGCATGCCGGTCCTGCGGAACAGCTCCTGCTGGAAGACGGCGATGCCGGAGTCGGGGGCGCCCTGGTAGGTCTGCGGCCCGGCCAGCGTCGCGGTGACCCCGCGCAACGCCCGCGACAGCGGCATCGGCGACTCCTCCGGGACCGCGGGCATCGGCCCCTCCAGGTCCTCGTGGTGCACCAGGACGCCGTCCTCGTGGTGGACGACGGCGGCGCGGGTGACGCCGCCGTGCTCGGTGAGCAGGTCCACCACCACCCAGTCGGCGAGCAGCGGCACCACCAGGCGGACGAGCTGGCGCAGCGTCTCGTCCACGTCGAGGCTGGCGGTGAGCGTCGTGGTGGTCTCCGCCAGCAGGGCCAGCCGGTCGAGCTCGGACATGGACGTCTCGTGCTCCGGCTCCGGGATCTGCGCGCCGGGCTCCTCGGCGTCGTGGAAGAGCACCAGCGCCCCGGTCCTGCCGTCGGCCAGCAGGCAGGGCGTGACCAGCCAGGAGGCCGGCAGCAGGGAGCCGTCGCCGCGCGCCAGCCATTCCCGCTCGCCCTGGGAGGTGCCGCCGGTGATGAGCGGGCGTCGCATCGCGCACCGGCTGCGCGGCAGCGTCTCGCCGCGCGGGCCGCGGTGGAGCAGGTCGTGGGCGTCGCCGCCGAGCAGTTCGGCGGCGGGACGGCGGAGCAGCGCCTCGGTGCGCGGGGCGACCTCGACGATCCGGCCCCGGTCGTCCACGACGTACCCGCCCGCGTGGGTCAGGTCGCGCAGCCCGCGGGGACGTCCGTCCTGCGGGCGGTGCGGCCCGGCGTCGTGGTCGGGCACGTTCATGGCGTCGGCTCCTCTCGTCCTCACCTCCTACCCGCCGGCCCGTCCGTCACCAGGAAGCCTGCGGTCCTGACAGTATGGCCGAGCTTATGAGGATGTATTCAGTCGCCGAGGATCCGGGTGCGGTCGCCGGCCCCGTCGGAGAGGAACGCCGCCAGAGCTCCTCCCTCCTCGCCGACGGCGGCGCGCTCGGCCGGGGAGAGGCCGCGCAGCGGCGTGACGAGGACGGTGTCGTCCTCGACGGTCCAGGTGGCCGAGACGCGGCCGTCCACCAGGACGGTCCGGGCGCCGGCGACCGACAGGCCGCGGTGTTCGCGGTCGATGATCCGGCCGCGGTCGTCGTAGCCGAGGATCGCGTTGTCGAACGCCGGCAGGAAGCGCACGGGGGCGGGCGTGCCGGGGTCCGGGCGCGGCGCGCCGGGCAGGTCCAGCAGCTCGCGGCCGCGCTCGTCCCGGAAGGCGACCAGTTCGTCGCGTGCCGCCGCCACGGCCTTGGGCAGGCCCGCCAGGCCGGACCAGGCCCGCAGGTCGGCCGTGGCGGCGGGGCCGTACGCCGCCAGGTAACGCCGTACGAGGGCCTGCCCCACCGGGTCGGAGCCGTCGGCGGACGGCGGGTCCACCTCCCGCCCCAGCCAGGCCGACAGCGGCAGGTTGCGCACGCCCGCCCGCGTCCGCCACAGCCCGCGCGGCGGGAGCTGCGCCATCGGGACCAGCGCGGCGACCAGCATCTCGCCCAGCGCCCGCGGCCCCGGCCCGGGCCAGCGACCGGCCACCGCCCGCGCGAGCTGCGACATCGAGCGCGGCTCGCCGTCGGCCAGCACCGCCCGTCCGGCCGCCGCGAGCTCGTCGAGGTCCACCCCGGCCAGCTCGCGGCGGTAGACGCCGAGCACCCGCTGGCGCAGCATCGCGTCGTGCCGGGACCGCCAGGCCAGGACGTCGGCGGCGGTGACCAGGTGGACGGTTCGCCGCATCAGGTGGGTCCGCACCACGTCCCGGCCGGTCAGCAGGGCCGACAGCGCGGCCGGGTCGAAGGCGCGCAGCCGTGACCAGAGCCCGGTGAAGGGCTCCTGCGGCTCCTGCGCCTGCAGGCCGCACAGGTGCGCGACGGCGTCGAGGACCGGCAGGCCGGCGCGGTCGAGCAGCAACTGGCGGGCGAGCGTGGCCCGGTTGAGCGCCCTGGTGCTCAGAACGGTCATCTTCTCTTCCGGTGTTCGGGACGCGCCGTGACGGTCATCACGTCTTTCCGGGTTCAGGACGCGCCGTGCTCGACGATCCAGGTCACCCCGAAGCGGTCGCGCACCATGCCGTGCAGCGGCACCCACTGCGCGGGCCCGAGCGGCCGGACGACGGTCGCGCCCGCGCCCAGCCCCTCCCAGTACTCCGTGGCCTCCTCGGCCGTGCCCGCCCCGAGCGAGACGAAGAACGCGTTCTCGCCCTGGTCCCAGGGCAGGTGGGCGGGCACGTCGTAGGCCATCACGCGGAAGCCGCCGGGCGCGGCCACCTGGCCCCACATCACCCGGTCGGCGTCGGCGGGGTCCTGGACGTTCCCGGCGTCCGCGTAGGTCACGGTGGTGACGTCCCCGCCGAACACCGAGCGGTAGAACGCGAGGGCAGCGGCGGCCTCGCCCCGGAAGTTCAGATGGATGACGACATTGGCAGACATGGCAGGCTCCTCGCCGGTTCGGTTCATGGTCACCGGGAGCCGTCCGGCTCCCGGTTGCGGTGCCCATGCTGGCGGAGGAAGCGGTCAGGTTGTGGCCTCTTCTTGCGGCACCATGGCAGACATGCAGAAGACCTCGGCACGCCTGCTGGCCCTGCTGTCGCTGCTCCAGATGCGCCGCGACTGGCCGGGGGCGCTGCTCGCCGAGCGGCTGGAGGTCAGCCCGCGCACCGTGCGCCGCGACGTCGACCGGCTGCGCGACCTCGGCTACCCCATCGCGGCGATCAAGGGCCCCGACGGGGGCTACCGGCTCGACGCGGGCAGCGAGCTGCCGCCGTTGCTGTTCGACGACGAGCAGGCCGTCGCCCTGGCGATCGCGCTCCAGATCGCCGCCACCGCCGGGGCGGGCATCGAGGAGGCCGCCGCGCGGGCGCTCACCACCGTCCGGCAGGTCATGCCCGCACGGCTGCGCCACCGGATCGACACCCTCCAGGTGACCGCCGTCGAGCGGGCGGGCGCACGGCCCGAGCCGCAGGTCGCCGGAGGGGTGCTCGTCGCGCTCAGCGCCGCCGTCCATGCCCGTGAGGTGTTGCGCTTCGACTACCCGGCGGAGGCGGACGGCGGCGGCGGCCTCCCGCCGCCCCGGCGGGTCGAGCCCCACCACCTCGTCACCTGGGGCGGGCGCTGGTATCTGGTCGCGTGGGACCTCGACCGCGCGGACTGGCGCACCTTCCGCGCCGACCGCGTCCGGCCGCGCACGCCCACCGGGCCGCGCTTCACCCCGCGCGAGCTGCCCGGCGGCGGGGTGGCCGCCTTCGTCACCGCGCGCTTCCGCGGCTCGGACGAAGCGGGCGACTGGCCCTGCCGCGGCGAGGTGATCCTCGCGCTGCCCGCGACGGTCGTGTCCCGTTACGTCCGGGACGGGCTCGTCGAGGAGGCGGGGCCGGACCGCTGCCGGGTCGTCATGGGGTCGTGGTCGTGGCTGGGGCTGGCGGCCGCGCTCGGCAGGTTCGACGCCGACATCGAGGTCGTCGGCCCCGCCGAGCTCAAGGACGCCTTCGCCCGGCTGGCCCGCCGCTACACCGCCGCCGCCTCCTGACGGGGCTCACTTCTCCGGGAGGCGGGCGACGTCGGAGACCGGGCCGAGATGGGCGAGCTTGTCCGGGTTGACCACCGAGTGGATCGACTGGATCACGCCGTCGGCGACGTCCAGCTCGACCACGCCCGCCACGCGTCCCCCGGCGTCGTACATGACCGCGCCGGGACGGCCGTTGACCCAGGCCGTCCGTACCGTGACGCCGAGCGCGCGGACCCGGCGCAGCCCCGCGACCAGCATCTTGACCACGCGGGGCGCCCCGGCCGCCGGTCTGGCCATCGCCTGGGCCTTGCCGCCGCCGTCCCCGTGCAGGACTACGTCGGGCGCGAGCATGCCGAGCAGCGCGTCCAGGTCGCCGCCGGAGGCCGCGTCGAAGAACCTGCGGGCCAGCTCCTCGCCCGCCGCCCGCCGCGCCTGGGTCGGCGCGTGGGCCGGCGCGCTGTCCCGGGACGGCCGGCCTGCGGCGATGCGCTGCCTGGCGCGGGTGAGGATCTGCCGGCAGTTCACCTCGGTCCTGCCGGTGATCCGGGCGACGTCCTGGTAGCCGTACCCGAAGACCTCGCGCAGCATCAGCACCGCCCGTTCCACCGGCGACAGGGACTCCAGCAGCACGAGGAACGCCATCGACAACGAGTCGGCCAGCTCGGCGTGCTCGGCCGGCCCCGGCTCGCCGGGCTGCGCCACGACCGGCTCGGGCAGCCATTCGCCCACGTACGTCTCCCGTCGCACCCGCGCCGAGCGCAGGTGGTCGATGCCCAGCCGCGTCACGGCGGTCGTCAGGTACGCCTTCGGCTCGCTGATCACGGTGCCCGCGTTGCGCGCCCTGGTCAGGCCGAGGAACGCGTCCTGCACGATGTCCTCGGCGTCGCCCACGGAACCGGTCATCCCGTAGGCGATGGAGAACAGCAGCGGCCGGTAACCGGTCACGTCCGCCTGCGGCAGGGGATCGGTCTCGTCGGCTGCTGTGCCGCGGCTCATCTGCTCGGCCTTCCCGTCCGGCGGTGCTTGCGTACGACGCCCAGCAGGGTAGCCGGACGGGCGGGTCGGGTGACGCACGGAGGTCACCACGCGATCGGGCCGAGGCGGTCGACGAAGACGCCGGTGGGGCCGTCGGGGCCGAGGGTCGCGAGCCGGACGATCGAGTCCGTGCCCTCGGTGACCGTCAGCAGGCCGGTGTGGCGGTTCATGTCGGTGGCGGCGAACTTGTGGTTGGCGGTCTCGCCGGGGGTGGCGACGTTGAACTTGATGTGCGGGAGCGCGTGGGCGTACCGGACGGTGATCATGTTCAGGGCCGCCTTGGAGGAGCTGTAGGCGAGCTCGTGCATCTTCGAGACGGGCTGGTCGGGGTCGGTGATGACGGCGAAGGAGCCGCCGCCGCTGGACACCATCACCACCCGCGGGTGCTCGGCGGCCTGGAGCAGCGGCAGGAAGGCGTGGGTGACCCTGACCGGGCCGTAGACGTTGGTGTCGTAGACCGCGTGGATCTCCCCGGCCGTGGCGTCCGCGGGCGGGACGGCGTTCCCCGGCGCGCCGGCGTTGTTGACCAGCACGTCCAGGTGGTCGGTGTGCTCGCGGACGAGCCGCGCGGCCTTGTCCACCGACGCGTCGGAGGTCACGTCCAGGGGGATCATGATCACGTCGATGCCGTCCTCGGCCAGCCGGGCGGCGGCCGCCTGACCGCGGGCCTCGTCGCGGGAGCCGAGGAAGATCGTCCAGCCGAGCGCGCCGAGACGGCGGGCGGCTTCGAGGCCGAGCCCCTTGTTGGCTCCGGTGATCAGCGCGGTGGTGCGTTCCGTGTTCGTCATGCGCTCTGAGACGGAACCCCCTACGCGTCTGTGACACTTTGTGAGCGACGTCACAACGGGCCGGTCCATCCGCCTGGTGGGCGGCGGTCGCGCTTGGGCGAAGGCGTCACCGGCCTGGAAGCGGAGTCAGGTCCAGGATCATGTCGAACGACTGTGCGCCGTCACTCCCGGTGAAGGATCCGGCCAGCCGGAAGCCGTGCTTGTCGTAGTAGCGAAGGGCGCGTGGGTTGCCGGCGAGAACGCCGCCGAACAGGATGACTCTCGTCTTGCCGAACTGCCGGGCGACGTCCGCGACGAGCGGGAAGATCTGCGTTCCCACCCCTCTCCCTTGGTGGTCGTCGGACAGGGTCAGCCCGAAGCGGCAGTCCGTCGCCGCCAGGGGGATGCCGGCCTTCTGGTAGCGGGCGATGTCCGCCGGGTGGAGGTCGAGGCTGAATTCGACGAGTCCGACGATCCTGCCGGACAGCACGTCCTCAAGCACCAGCCTGAGCTTGTCGTAGCGCGCGATCGCGTCACACAGCTTCCTGGCGGCCTTGAGGTCGTGCCCGTCGAAGGTGCTCAGTCGCCTCGTTGCGGCCGACAGCCCGTCCAGGAAGGCTGCAAGCCCCTCCGCGTCGGCGTGCGTGAGTGGTCGGAAGACGACGTCCGAACCGTCCTTCAGGTTCAGGCGACGCGTCAGGACGAGCGGGTCTTCGGCGACCGCAGCGAGAGTGAGCACTTCAGCAATCCTTCCCTGCAGACTGTGGCGGCCCGAGCCTACTGGGGGTGGACGTGCCAGAAGATCGCCCGCTCAGCCCAGGACGGCACGTCGACCCCTCGAAGATCGTCCCCCCGCCCGGAGCGCGCAGACCGGGCCGAGGAGGCGGAGGGCGCGAGGGGCGTCGGAGCTGGTCAGGCGGCCAGGCCGAGGGCGTGGGCCACGTCGGAGGTGGCCGCGGAGGTCTCGGTGGCGGTGTAGCCGCCGCGCAGCGAGGCGTCCTGGTCCTTCAGGCCGTTGCCGCTGAGGGTGATCACGATGCGCTGACCCGGCGGCAGGTTGCCCCTGGCGTGCTGGTCGAGCAGGCCGGCGATCCCGGCGGCCGACGCGGGCTCGGCGAAGACGCCGTCGCGGCGGGCGACCAGCTCGTACGCCTCGAAGATCTGCGCGTCGGTCACCGCGGCGATCAGCCCGCCGGACCGGTCGCGGGCGTCGAGGGCGCCGTCCCAGGTGGCCGGGCTGCCGATGCGGATCGCGCTCGCCGCGGTCTCGGGCTCGGCGACGGGCGCGCCGTGGACGAGCGGCGCCGCCCCGGCCGCCTGGAAGCCCCACATGCGCGGCGACCGCGTGGACAGGCCCTCCTGCTGGTAGACGCGGTAGCCGCCCCAGGTGGCGGTGATGTTGCCGCCGTTGCCGACCGGCAGGCAGTGGATGTCGGGCGCGTCGCCGAGCGCGTCGACGATCTCGTACGCGACCGTGCGCTGCCCGGCCAGCCGCAGCTCGTTGCCGACGGAGTTGACCAGCGCGATCGGGTGGTGGTCGGCGAGCTCGCGGGCCACGCGCAGGCAGTCGTCGAACGTGCCGTCGATCTCGACGACGCGCGCCCCGTAACGGACCGCCTGGCCCAGCTTGGCGAGCGCGACCCGGCCCCTCGGCACGAGCACGGCGGCCGTCAGCCCGGCGCGCGCGGCGTAGGCGGCGGCCGAGGCGCTGGTGTTGCCGGTGGAGGCGCACACGGCCAGCTCGGCCCCGGCCTGGGCGGCCCTGCTGATCGCCACGGTCATCCCGCGGTCCTTGAACGATCCCGTGGGGTTGGCGCCCTCGACCTTCAGCCAGACCTCGCAGCCGGTCAGCGCCGACAGGTGCGCCGAGCGCAGCAGCGGCGTGTTGCCCTCGTTGAGCGAGACGGAGGGGGTGCCGGGGGTGACCGGCAGCCAGCGCCGGTAGCCGCTGTCGATCAGTCCGTTCCAGGTACTCATACCGGCGACCGTAACATTCGTTTCGCCAATCACGCCAACAGGGGAGTGATGTAACATTCGTCAGTATGGATGAGGATCCGGTCGCGAGCCGGCTCGGCGCGGTCTACCCCGATCTGCCGCCCGGTGAGCGGGCCGTCGTTCGGGTGCTGCTCGACGACTACCCCTTCGCCGCGCTCGGCTCGCTGCGCGCGCTCGCCGAGCGGGCCCGGGTCAGCCCGCCGACCGCCTCCCGCCTGTTCGACCGGCTCGGGTACGCGGGGTTCGCCGGGTTCCAGGCCGCCGTGCGCGACGGGGCCCGCGACCGGTCGCGCCTGCGCGAGTTCGTCGCCAGGTCCCCCGGCGCGCAGCGGGCCGCCGAAGACCTGCGCGCCGGGCTGGACAGCACCCTCGACGCCGTCACCGAGCCCCTGCTCGACGCCGTCGGCGACCTGCTGGCGGGGGCCGCGTCGGTGTGGGCGCTCGGCGGGCCGATCAGCGAGCTGGCCGCCGAATACCTGATCAGGCAGCTCGCCGGGCTGCGTCCGGGGGCGCACCGGGTGCCCGACTCGGCGTCCGCGCGCGCCCGTACGCTGCTCGACCTGGGCGCTTCGGCGGCCGTGGTGGCCTACGACTTCCGGCGCTATTCCCCCGCCACGGCCCGCTTCGCCGAGGCCGCGTGCGCGCGCGGCGCGCGGCTCGCGCTGGTCACCGACGCCTGGGAGTCGCCGCTCGCGGCGCGGGCGGAGGTGCTGATCAGGCTGCCGCGCGAGGCCGCCGGGCCGATCGCGCCGCTGGCGCACCAGATCGCCGTCACCGAGCTGCTGCTGGTCGCCGCGGCCGCCCGCCTCGACCCCGCCGGACGCCTGGCCGACCTCGACGCCCTCACCGAGACGTTGTAGCCGCCTGGAGAGGCGGTGCCATGCCGCAAAACTTCCAGTTGCTAGAAATTTCCAGCGAGAGTAGCTTTGCTCGCATGCAGGAGTCGCGGCGGGAGCGGAAGAAGCGGGAGACCCGGCAGCACATCGTCTCGGCGGCCCTCGCCCTGTTCGAGGAGCAGGGCTACGAGCAGACCACCGTGACGCAGATCGCCGCGGCGGCCGACGTCGATCCCAAGACGTTCTTCAACTACTTCCGCACCAAGGACGAAGTGCTCTTCGTCGACATGGAACGGGACTTCGACGTGCTGGTCGGAGCCATCGCGGACCGCCACCCGGAGGAGGGCCCCGGCGAGGTGCTGGCCAGGGCGGTCGAGCGGTACGCCGCCCACCGCCGGCCCAAGATCCCCGCCAAGGAGGCCGCGGAGCTGTCCGGCGTCACCCGGCTGGCCCTGACCACGCCGGCGCTCCAGGCCAAGGGGCTCTACCTGATGCTCGACCTCCAGCAGCGCGTCGCGGCCGAGCTGCTGAAGGCGTTCCCCGGCCTCGACCCGATCACCGCGGCCGCGATGGTCGGGGCCCTGATGGGCGCCATCCAGCAGGCGGGGCTGGCCAGCGTCCAGCTCGGCCGGTCCCAGGAGGAGCTGTGGGAGGCCGCGCGGCACGGCGTCGAGATCGCCATGCGCGGCCTGCGCTCGGTGCCGCCGCCCGTCCCGAACCTTTGACGCATCACCGCAGACAGGAGCGACGATCATGGGGGACAGCGTCCGGCGGCTCGCCCGCGACATGCGGCGCGCCGTACGGGAAGGCCCGGAGGCGATCGCGCGGCGGCGACGGGCCCGCCTGGCCGAGCTGGTGGCCCACGCCCGCGCGCACTCGCCCTTCTACCGCGAGCTCTACCGCGACCTGCCGGACGGGGCCGACGACCCGGAGCTGCTCCCGGTCACCGACAAGAAGACGCTGATGGCCCGCTTCGACGACTGGGGCACCGACCGTGAGGTGACCCGCGAGCGGGTCGAGGCGTTCGTGGCCGATCCCGATCTCGTGGGCCACCGGTTCCTCGGCCGCTACCTCGTCACCACGACCACCGGCACCAGCGGGCAACGCGGCCTGTTCGTGCAGGACGACCGGTGCCTGGCCGTGCACACCGCCACCGGGTTGCGCACCGGAGCCGGGCTGTCGGCCCGCGACGTCCTGCGCACCCTGGCCCGCGCCGGCCGCACCGCCATCGTGACGGCGCCCCGGGGCCACTTCGCCACCCTCGCCGGGCCGGCGCGGGCCGCCCTGGAACGGCCGTGGCTCCGCCGGTTGATGCGGGTCATCCCGACCGACCAGCCGATGGAGAAGATGGTCGACGAGCTCAACCGGTTCGATCCGGCCAGCGTCGCCGGTTTCGTCGGGCTGCTCACGTTGCTGGCGGGAGAGCAGGAGGCCGGCCGGTTGCGCATCCGCCCGGCGCTCGTCATCCCCGGCGGCGAGACGCTGAGCCCGCAGACCAGGGAACGCCTGGCCGCCGCGTTCGGGGCGAAGGTCCGCGCCGCCTACGCGTGCGGCGAGTGCGGCTTCCTCACCGCCGGCTGCCGGGAGGGCTGGTACCACGTCAACAGCGACTGGGTCGTCCTGGAGCCGGTGGACGCCGATCATCGGCCGGTGCCCCCGGGGCGGCTCTCGCACACCGTCCTGATCAGCAATCTCGCCAACCGGGTGCAGCCGATCCTGCGCTACGACCTTGGTGACAGCGTCCTGGTCCGCCCCGACCCGTGCCCGTGCGGCAACCCGCTCCCGGCCGTCCAGGTCCAGGGGCGCGCGGCCGACCTGCTCACCTTTCCCGCCGAGCGCGGCGAACGCGTCGAGATCTCGCCCATGTCCTTCAGCACCGCGCTTGCCGTTCCCGGCATGGAGCAGTTCCAGCTCGTCCAGACCGCGCCCACCGTCCTGCGGGTACGCCTGCGGGCCGCGGGCGGCGCCGACGCGGACCGCGTCTGGGAGGCCGCCCGCGACCGGACCCTCCACCTGCTGACCGAGCACAAAGCCGGTCACGTGACGATCGAGCGCGCCGAGGAGCCGCCGGAGCAGTCGGCCGGCGGCAAGTACCGCAAGATCATTGCGCTGCCGCACCCCTGACGAGCTCCGGCCTCCGCCCGTCTTCGCCCTTCGAGCCGCAGCGGCGGGTCGATCTTGGTGCAATTGCACCGCCGGCGGCCCCGACTTCATGTTCCTGCACGAAGCACTCGCAGGTGACGTGATGGAGGGTTGCTGGAACGTTGATCTACCTCCGGAGGCCTGTGAATGAGACTTGCCGAAGGCACGTCCACCTTGGCGCCCGCGCACATACGTAAAACGGCTGCCGTCACCGTCGGCCTGCTCATGGGCGTCTGGGTGATCGACTACGTCGATCGGGTGATGATGGCCGTCGCGTTGCCGTTCATCGGCGAGGAGTTCGCGCTCACCAAGACCGAGCAAGGCTGGCTGATCACCGCCTTCTCCCTGGTCTACCTGCTGTGCCAGGTGCCGGGTGGCATCCTCGCCGACAAGTTCGGCGCCCGCCGCCAGCTCATGGTCTCCCTGCTGCTCTGGTCGGTCTTCACCGCCCTCACCGGCGTCGCCTGGGGTCTGGCGTCCCTCCTCGTCATCCGTGCTCTCTTCGGCGTCGGCCAGGGCCTCTTTCCCGGCGCGTCCTTCAAGGCCGTCGCGGAACGCACCACCCCTGCCGTCCGCGCCACCGCCGCCGGGGCCATGCTCGCCTCCAACCAGCTCGGCGCCGGCGTCGCCCCGCTCATCGTCGCGCCGCTCATCCTCGCCCTCGGCTGGCGCCACACCTTCTGGGTCACCGCCGCCGCCGGCGTCGTCATCGGCGTCCTGCTCTGGAAGCTGCTGCCCAAGGCGCTGCCCGCCCACCTCAACGGCTCCGACGTCGTTCAGGAGAAGGGGACCAGTCTCGGCACTGTCATGCGCTCGCCGTCGGTCTGGAAGTTCGCCGCCCTCTTCTGCACCACCAACATGCTCGGCTACGGCCTGATCACCTGGGTGCCCAGCTACCTGCTGGAGGAGCGCGGCATCTCCCTCATCAACACCGGTGTCATGTCCGCCATCCCCGGCCTGGTCTCGTGCGCGACCGCCTTCCTCGGCGGCTGGCTGTTCGACCGCTTCTTCCACGACAGGGCCCGGCTCTACGTCATTCCCCTGCTCCTGGTCACCGCCGTGCTCCTGGTGCTCATGCTGATGGCCGACTCCGCCGTCGGGTTCACCGTCTACCAGACCCTCGCCATGGGCGTGGCGGGCCTTTCCACGATGGGCATCCTCGGCATGCCCGTGCGCGCCCTGCCGCCCGCCTTCATCGGATCCGGCATGGGCGTCGTCAACGTCGGCGGCCAGATCGCCGGCGTCCTCGCGCCCGTCCTCATGGGCTTCCTGGTCGACAAGTTCTCCTACACCGCGGCCTTCGGCCTGCTCATCGCCACAACCGTCCTCGGCGCGCTGATCGCGTTGATCGTGCCCCAGCGCCCTGAGCAGTTCAGCCTCGGAACGAAGGAGCTCGCGTGACGACATACGATCTCGTCCTCACCCGCGGCCGGGTCATCGACCCCGAGACCGGCCTGGACGCCGTACGCGACGTCGGCGTCAACGGCGGGGTCATCCAGGCCGTCTCCGACCAGCCGCTCGACGGCGTCACCACCGTCGACGCGACCGGCCTGGTCGTCAGTCCCGGCTTCATCGACCTGCACAGCCACAGCACGGACGTCGCCGGCCACCGCCTCCAGGCGCTCGACGGCGTCACCACCGTCCTGGAACTCGAAGCCGGCGCCTACCCGGTCGCCGCCGCCTACCGCAGGGCCGAGACCGAGGGCAGGCCCCTCAACTACGGCTTCGCCACCTCCTGGGCCGTGGCCCGCATGTCCGTCCTCCTCGGCCTCGACACCAGCGGCGACCTGAGCGACGACTTCCTCGCCAACATCGGCCGCGAGGAATGGCAGCGCGCCGCTCCGCGACATGTCGTCGACCGGATCGTCGGCATGCTGGAGCGCGACCTCGGCGACGGCGCGCTCGGCATCGGCATCCTCGTCGGCTACGCGCCCCGGGTCGATCCCTCGGAATACCTCGCCGTCGCCGCCCTCGCCGCCCGCGCCGGGCTGCCCACCTACACCCACGCCCGCGAACTTGTCGAGATGGATCCCACCACCCCCGTCGACGGCGCCGAGGAGGTGGTCCGCGCCGCCGCCGAGACCGGCGCGCACATGCACTACTGCCACGTCAACAGCACCTCCATCCGCCATGTCGACCGCGTGCTCGGCCTGGTGGAGAAGGTTCGCGCCGAAGGCTCGCGCGTCACCACCGAGGCTTATCCCTACGGCGCGGGCATGACGGGCGTCGGCGCGGCCTTCCTCGCCCCTGAGCTCCTTCACCGGCGCGGGCTGACCCCGCACTCCATCGGCCTGCTCGGCGCCGAGGGCCGCATCCCCGACGCCGACACCCTGCGTCGAATCCGCGAGAGCGAACCCGGCTCGGCGGCTTTCGTCCACCTGCTCGACGAGGATGACCCCGCCCAGTTCGACTACATCCAGCGGGCCCTCGCCTTCACCGACGCCGCCGTCGCCACCGACGCCGTCCCCCTCCTGTGGCGCTCGGGGGCGCCCGACCCGTTGTCCTGGCCGCTCGGGCGCGACGCCGTCACCCACCCCCGGACGGCCGGCACCTACGGCCGCACGCTGCGCAGGCTCGTCCGGGAGAACGGTGTCCTGTCGCTGCCCGAGGCCGTGCGCCGGTGCACGCTCGTCCCCGCCGACGTGGTGGGCTCGGGCGTCCCGGCGATGCGGCGCAAGGGCCGCGTCCAGGTGGGCTGCGACGCCGACCTGACCGTTTTCGCCCCCGAGACCGTCAGCGACCGTGCCACCTACACCGAGACGGTCAGGCATTCCTCCGGGTTCGTGCACGTCCTTGTGGGCGGCCGGTTCGTGGTCCGCGACGAGCAGCTACTGCCGACCGCGCTGCCCGGGCGCGCTGTCAGGGCCTGACGCCCTGGTCGGGGCGGGCCGCCCTGGCGGCCTGCTCGATCCTCGCGCAGTAGGCTGCGCGGGCTTCCTCGTCGATCTGCCCCTCGTGCTCGACGCGCAACCCGGTCCGGCCGTCGAGTCCTTCGCGCAGGATGTCGGCGTGCCCGGCATGCCGGGAGGACTCGACGAGGACGTGGACCATGATGGCGAACAGGTTCGTGTGCCGGGCCGGCGTCGACTCCGGCCACCACGGCACGCGGCCGGGGGCGTCGAGGGGCAGCTCGTTGATCGTCGCGTCCGAGTGTTCCCAGGCGCGCCGGTAGAACCCGATGATCTGTTCGCGGGTCTCGTCCTCGGTCGCCCACAGATCGCTGCCGTCGGGTCCTGCCACCGGGGCAGGGGTTCTGGGAACGGGCGGTCGAAGACCTCGCCGAAGTACCTGGCCTCGGCGGTGGCCAGGTGTTTGACCAGGCCGAGGAGGTTGGTCCCGGTCGCTGTCAGCGGTCGGCGGGCGTCGTACTCGGACAAGCCGTCGAGCTTCCAGAGCAGCGCCTTGCGGTCCCGCCGCAGCCTCTCGTGCAGGTTGTCTTTCGCGAATCCATCGATCATGGGTCACGATCCTGTCAAACCGCGTGAACCTCCTTGGCATCGCCGGGCTTGCCGCGGTGGTCGGGTCAGAGAGTCGCGGTCACGGGACGGCGTCCGCCGAGGTGGGCGGGAACGGAGGTGAGCGCCGCCACCACGAGCGCGGTTGCCGGCACGAGGACGATCAGCTGCCAGGACGGGGGAAGCGAGACCTTGTCGCCGTCGCCGCCGGTGATCGCGTTGATCGCGGCGAACAGCAGGAACCCGCCCGGGAAGACCCCCAGGACGGCGCCCAGGAGCGCGGGCAGCACCTGCGCCGTGGCCAGGGCGGCGGTCACCGCCTGGGGGGTCGCGCCGAGGGCGCGGGCCAGCGCCGACGCATGCCGGTTGTCGACCGCCGTCGCCCAGGTGATGACGACGGCGTTCACCGCCGCCAGGCAGAGCAGGACGACCGTCCAGACGAGCAGCACGTGCCGCAGCACCGCCACCTGCGCTTCGGTGTATGCGCCGGCGGCTGGCTGGCCGCCGAGGAAGGCGTTGAGCACCAGCAGGACGTACAGGCCGCTGACCGTGACCGCGATGCTTGCCACGCCGAGCACGACCCGTCGCGGCCGGCGGGCGGCGACCCGCAGAGCGAGCAGCAGCGGAACGGGCAGCCACGTCGAGAGACCGATCAGCCACCCGGTCCGGCGGGGAGGGCGTGCCGCGTCGGCCAGCGCACCGACGGTGCTGGAGCGGGCCGCGCGCCAGGCCGGCACAGCGGTCGCCACGACCGCGACGCCGAGTGCCACGGCGGTCACCAGACCGATCGTGGACCAGGTCAACGACGCGACCCCCGCGCTGCCGACGAGACCGGCGCCGGACTCGGTGAGCAGCGGAGCGGTCAGCGCTCCGATCGTCAGCCCGGCCGTGGCCGCGACGACGGCCACCAGGAGGTACTCCGCGAGGAGCACCGCAGCGACCAGGCCCGGCGTGCCGCCGACCGCCTTGAGCAACCCGATACGCCGGGTCTGATCGGCCATCCGCCCGTGGACCAGCACCGAAAGGCTGGCCACCGCGAGCAGGCCGAGCAGCCAGGCGCCGATCAGCAGCAGGATCTGCGAGTCCCGGGCCAGGTCGGTGGCGTCGGCGAGAATGCTCTCCCAGGTCTGCATGGTCATGGCGCCGCCGGCCCGGTCGACGAACGCCTGCGCTTCGTCCGGGTCGGCCAGCTTCAGGTTCATCACGTAGGACAGGGAGCCCCGGTCCGGGGCGAGGCTCCGCGCATCCGCCCGGGTGAGCCAGACCAGCCCGGGATTGTGCAGCAACCCCGCCGGCAGGTCCCGGTCGTCGGGGACGGCGCCGTTGACGCAGCCGGCCGAGACGATGCAGGACGCTCCGGGATAGGGCGGCATGGCGGCGGTGACCGCGACGCCGACGACCCTGAACGACCTACCACCCAGGGTGACCGGGTCGCTGACGCCCACACCGAGCGAGTCGGCGAAGGCGGCTTCGAGCACCACGCCGCCGTCGCTGACCCAACTGCCCCGGGTCACCTCGGGCTGATCGACCGCCGCGGCGGCGGCGTCGCGCCCCATGGCCTGGACGTCCGACGTCCGGCCGGACGCCTTGAGCGTCCCCGCGATGACGGGGTACGGTCCGCTGTGCTCGGTGACGCCGGAGGCGGCGGCCAGTTCGCCGAGCTCCGCGAGGTCGCCGGCCTGGCCGGCGACGGCGACCACCACCACGTCAGGTCCGTCGGTCGCCGACCGGGTGCTCCGGTACGGGTCGGCGGCCGCGTCGCGCAGGACGAGCCCGAGCGTCAGCGTCGTGGTGGCGGCCAGGACGGCGAGCAGCAGCAGCGCGGCCTCGGTGCGGCGACGCCGGAGGTCTCGCAGGGCCAGGCGGACCACGAGGACGATGTGGCTCATGGCGGTCAGTCCTCCGGCCCGGCGAGCGCGCCGAGCTGCCCGGTGGCGCCGCCGGTCGACCTGGTCTCGTCCACGAGCGCGCCGTCGCGCATCGAGAACGTCCGGTCCGCGGTGGCCGCGATCCGCGCGTCGTGGGTGACGATGACCAGCGTCTGCCCGGACTCGCGCAGGTCGTGGAAGAGCTGGAGGACGTCCGAGGTGGCGGCGCTGTCCAGGTTTCCGGTCGGTTCGTCGGCGAGGACGACCAACGGCTCGTTGCTCAGCGCCCGGGCGACCGCGACCCGCTGCCGCTGGCCGCCGGAGAGCGCGGAGGGCAGGAACCGCGCCCGGCCGGCGAGCCCGAGCTGATCCAGTAGCTCCTCCGCGCGCCGCCGTGCGAGCCGCGGCGAGCGTCCGGCCAGCAGCGCCGCCAGCTCGACGTTCTCCACGGCGGTGAGCTCCTCCATCAGGTGGAAGGACTGGAAGACGTAGCTGACGTCGGTCCGGCGCATCCTGGCCAGGGCCTTCTCGCTGATGTTGTCGATGCGCCGGTCGTTCAGCCGCACCTCGCCGGCCGAGGGCCGATCCAGCCCGCCGAGCAGGTGCAGCAGCGTGGACTTTCCGCAGCCGCTCGGTCCCGTGATCGCCACCGTCTCTCCTGCGCCTACGTCGAGGTCGACGCCGTTGACGGCGCGTACCAGTCCGTCCCCTTTGCCGTGCTCCTTCCGCAACCCGCGGGCGCTCAGTACGGGCGTGCCGACAGCAATGCTCACGATCCACTCCTTCGATAGATCCAGCGGATCTGGCCAGGCCGCTGTGGTGAGGGCGTCAAAGAAGCGCCAGCGCCCTGACCACACCCGGGTCGCGCCCGGTGGCCAGGTCGAGCGCGGTCATGGGGGCGTAGTGGTCGACCGGCACACCGATCGTGTCGATGGTTTCGCGGGCGGGGCCGAGGTGCCTGACCTTGGGCAGCAGCAGCAGGCTGCCGTCATTGAGCAGGTAGCTTGCGGCGGGGCCGGAGACGGCACCCGCGGTGCGGGTCCCGATGAGGGTGCCCAGTCTGTTGTCCTTGACGGCCGCGCTGAAGTCCTCGCAGGCCGAGGCGCATCCCCGGTCGGTGAGGACGAGCAGGCGCGAGCCGAGCAGCGTGACGGTGTCGTCGGTCCGGTTGGGCAGGCAGTCGCCCTTGAGCGGGCAGAAGTAGCTGGTGACCTTGCCGTGTGCGAACGCGCCGAGCAGCCGCGTCACCTCGCGGGGCGACCCGCCGCCGTTGCCGCGCAGGTCGAGCACCACCGCCTTCGGTCTGCCCTTCAGCGCGGCGATGACCTGGTCGGCGGCGCCTTCGAAGAATCCGGGCAGCCGGACGTGGACGGCGCCGCCGGGAAGCGTCCTCGATGTCACCGCCGGAGGCTGCCTCGTGATGGGCCCCTCCTTGAGCTCGACGGTGCGGGTCCGTCCCGTCGTGGGGCGCTTGAGCGTGAGCTTCACCGGGTTGGTGGCGAAGGCCGCGACGATGCTCTGGTTCACGGTGTTCCCGACGAACGTGGGCACGCCGTTGGCCTTGACGATGATGTCTCCGGGCTTGATGCCGGTCCTGGCGGCGGGGCTGCCGGGCAGGACGCTGGTGATGAACAACGGCGGCTTGGCCGCCGGGTCGAGTTGCCGGCCCTGCCGGGCTGATATGCCCACGATGCCCGTTCCGGTCGGCCCGCCTTCCGGCTCGGGAGCCGGCCTGACCGCGCGGGCGTGGTTGTCGTGCAGTCCGGCGACCATCGCGGTGATCGCGGCGCGCAGCGCGGAGACGTCACCGGCGCCGAGGACTCCGGCGAAGGCGGCCCAGTCGACGTCTCGGTTGCCGGTCAGCTCGGGCAGGCGGAGGTCGGCCCGATCGGCGTCGCGGCGCATCAGGTCCTGGGTGTAGGCGGCGAAGGCGCTCTTCAGCAATGCCTTCGGATCCATGGCCGGACCGCTGTAGTAGTTGTCCAGCACGCAGAGGTACGCCTGCCGGAGCGTGTTCACCGAGGTCGGCGGCGCCGATTCCGGAGGTGGCGCGGTGGCGGCGGTGCAGCGCTCGTCCGAGGTGGTGGCGGGCGAGGACGCGGGTGCGGACATGGAGCAGGCCGCCGCCAGGACGGCCGTGCAGAGGGCTCTGATCATGGCCGCCAGCGTGGCCTCGAGCGGGTTACACGGCAGTGAACGGATCCGTTAACGCCATTGAAACCCCGGTTCGAGTAGGAATGTCGGGTGCGGATTCTGGTGGCCGAAGACGAACGCGACCTGGCCGATCTCGTGGCGGTGGGGTTGCGCCGCCATGCCATGGCCGTCGACGTGGTGTACGACGGGGCCGCCGCGGTGGAGCGGCTGGCGGTGCACGACTACGACGTTCTCGTCCTGGACCGGGACCTGCCTGAGATCCACGGCGACCTCGTGTGCGGTGAGCTGGTGGCGCGCGGGAGCCGCACGCGGATCCTGATGCTGACGGCGGCGGCGTCGGTGCCGGAGCGAGTCGCGGGTCTCGGCATGGGGGCCGACGACTACCTGCCCAAACCTTTCGACTACACCGAGCTGGTCGCACGCGTGCAGGCGCTGGGGCGGCGCAGCCAGTCGCAGGTCCCACCGGTGCTGACGCGGCACGGGATCGTGCTCGACAGGCACCCGCTGCAGGCCTCGCGGGACGGGCGGCACCTGCACCTGTCACTCAAGGAGTTCGCCGTCCTGGAGGTGCTGATGAGGGCGGACGGCGTGGTCGTGAGCTCCGAACGGCTGCTCGAAGAGGCCTGGGACGAGAACGCTGATCCGTTCACCACGGTGGTGCGGGTCCTGGTCAGCCGCCTGCGGGCCAAGCTGGGGGACCCGCCGTGCATCCGGACCGTCCCCGGGGCGGGATACCTGCTGTGACGACGATCCGGGTCCGGCTCACGCTGATCTACTCCGGACTGTTCCTGCTCACCTCGGTTGTGCTGCTGGTCACGGTCAACCTCCTGCTGCGCCGGACGCTGGACGCGCGGATCGGCCGGCTGTCCGGCGCAGCGGCGGCGCCGCCGCGGGGCGTGCCGAACGAACGGCTGCCGGAACTGCCGGAACTGGTGAACAACGTGATCGGCTACCAGTGGCAGGTGACAGCGCTGACGGTCGGGGCCCTGACACTGGTCTCGTTGGCCGTCGGGTGGTTGCTCGCCGGACGGATCCTGCGGCCCGTCCACCGGATCACCGCCACCGCGCAGCGGCTGTCCCTGTCGACCCTGCACGAACGGATCGCGCTCGCCGGGCCGAAGGACGAGCTGAAGGAACTGGCCGACACCTTCGACGCGATGCTCGACCGGCTCGAACGCTCCGTCGAGGGGCAGCGGCGGTTCATCGCGAACGCCTCCCACGAGTTGCGGACTCCGCTGGCCGTCCAGCGGGCGGCGATCGAGATCGGGCTCCCCGAGGACGTCGGCGAGATCCGCGGCACGCTCCTGCGCCACAACCGTCGCGCGGAGCACCTCATCGACGCCCTGCTGGTCCTGGCCCAGGCGGAACACGGCCTGGACGACAGGAGTCCGGTGGCCGTGGACCAGGTGGTCCGGCGCGTCCTGGCGGAGAGAGACGCGGACGGCGTGCGGGTGACGGGGCTGGCGGAGCCGTTCGTCGTCGATGGGGACCCTGTCCTGCTGAACCGGCTCGTCACCAACCTTCTCGACAACGCGGTCCGCTACAACCATCCCGGCGGGATCGTTGAGGTAACGCTCTCCCGCGGAGTTCTGACGGTTCGAAACACCGGCCCGCGCGTGCCCCGGGAACGTCTCGGCGATCTCTTCACGCCCTTCCGGCGGCTCCACACGACCTCTGGGCAGGGCGCCGGGCTCGGGTTGTCGATCGTCGCAGCGATCGCGAAGGCCCACGGGGCCGAGGTGCGGGCGAGCCCCAACCCGGATGGTGGGCTGGAGCTCGTCGTGGTCTTCGCCCGATCGGAAGACGCATCCCCCGCAGGAGGGACAGCGGAGTGATGCATGTGACAGAGAGTTAATCTTCTGTCACATCGGCGGCCGACGGATCACCTCCGCCCGGCTCGGCGCCGCCGCCGCGCAGTCGGCTCGGCTGACGCCTTTCAGGAAGCGGATCCGTGTCCAACGTGGTGTTCCCCTGCGGCCTTTCATGCATGACGGTCATGGTCGCAGTCGAGCGTTTCCTCGACTCCCTCGTTGCGGCCACCACCCGCGCTGGCTAGGCCGAGCCCCTTCTCCGCGCTGACCTCGCACCGCCTGGCCCCAGCGCCAGGAACTGCTGTAGGAGCGGCGCGGCGCCATACGTCGTGAGGGCCGGTGTACGCCGCCCGCTGCCCATCCTCGCGGGGCCATGCGGTGCGCGGGCCGTACGAACTGGTCACGGTCCTATGGGGAGCGCGCGGGAACGCGGAGCTGGGGGTTGCGCCCGGCACGGTGACGGACGTGTCGGCATGGTGGCGGATACGAACGAATTGTCGGTGCGGAAAGGCATGCTGACGAGCGGTGGAGACGGCAGGGGCGACACGCCGGAGAGGTTGCATGTCCGTCCGGTGGGCCGGAGGCGGCGTGGCCGGGTCTGTACCCAGTGGCAGGCGTCCCGCCGTTCCCGCGGGCAGGGCGCTGACCTGCGGTGGCGAGGTCTTGCCGCTTACGGATGTCGCCGCCACGGTGACGCCGTCCCGATCTTCCATGCGCGTGGTCAATTTCTGGATTTGAATTTCCAGAAATTAGAAAATGCTAGGGTGTCGCCGTGACTGCGGAGGTCGGCGTGGTGACGCCTTGCAAGCATTGTGGAGCTCCCGTCGAGCAGCGGCCGGGGCGCGGGCGGCCGAAGTCGTACTGTCCGGAGAAGGGATGCCAGGCGGCGGCCAAGCGGGAGCGCGAGCTGCGGCGGGCCACCCCCGGCCTGGAAGGCGCGCTGGCCAGGGCCGAGCAGTTGTACGACCGGATGGAGACCGGGCTTCTCGCGGCCATCGAGCCGCTGGCCAAGGCCCTGTCCGACGAGCTGAGCCCGGCCGGGGTCGAGGCCAAGCTGAGCGCCGTCCAGGCTGAGGCGCACACGCGCGTGGCGATCGCCCGCACCGAACGTGAGCAGGCCTTCGAGCAGGTACGCCTGGCCCGCGAGGCCACCGAGCACGCGCGTCGGCAGACCGCCGAGATGCGAGCCCGGCTGGAGGAGGCCGAGAACGAGCGCGAGACGGCGTTGCAGGACGCCGAACGCGCCCGCGAGCAGGCCCTGGCCGCGTTGCGCGAGGCGGCCAGCACCGAACGGCAGGCGTTGCAGACCGCCGAGAAGGCGGTCCGGCGGGCCGAGCAGGCCGAACGGCGGGTGAAGGAGGCCTCGCGTCAGGCGGAGCTGACCGAGCAGACCCGGGACCAGGTCGTCCAGGAGCTGGCCGAGCAGGCGGAGGCGGCCGACGAACGGGCCGAGGAGGCGCGGGCGCAGGCCGTACAGGCCGGGCTGGAGGCGGACCGGGCGCGGGAGGAGAGAGATCGCGCCCGGGAGGAGGCGGCGGCGGCCGGGCGCGCGCGCGAGCTGGCCGAGCGGGCGGTGATCGCGGCCACGGCCAGGGAAGAGGCGGCCGCGCAGGAGCGGGAACGCGCCGTTGAGCGTGCCGAACGTGCCGAACGCGCGGCCGCCGAGGCTGAGCGGGACCGGGCGGTCGCGCAGCGAGAGGCCGCTCAGGCCGCGACCGAGGTGGGTGACCTGGCCCGGAAGCTGGCGGCGGCCGAGGAGGACGCCGCCGCGGCGCTGGCCCAGGAGCGCAGACAGCATGCCCGGGAGAAGGCGCGGGCGACGGCGGCGGTCAAGGAACGCGACCAACTGCTGGGGGAGTTGCGGCTGGAGCGTATGCGGCTGGCGGACGTCCGGGCCGAGCTGGACGCGGCACGCGCCGAGGCCGCCCTCCTACGGGAACGAGCGGTCGCCGCCGAACTCACCCAACGAGCCCCCGCCCCCGAACCACAGACGACACCGGCCGACTGACCCGCGACCAACACCGAGCGACCCGGCGGGCAGTACTGACCGCAGACCACCCGAACCGGCACCCAGCTCGCCGAACGCGGCGCCAAGCTGCACACCATCATGAAGGTCCTTGGCCACTCCTCGGTCTCCATGGCACTGGTCTGTGTCCAGGTCGGCGACCGCGAAGTGCTGCGTGACTACAAGTCCGTCCTCGAACCCGGCGCCATCGTCGCCGGCCCCGCCGCCGATGAGCTGAAGTCCGGGACACTGCCCGCCGAGGCCGTTGACTGGCTGAAGAGTGACTTCCTCAAGACCGAACTCGAGCTCGGACACTGCCTGCGTCTGCCTGCCGAAGGCCCCTGCGGGTGCGACCTCTACCTGACCTGCGCCAATTTCGTCACCACCCCCGACTACGGCCCCACGACTCCGGGCCCGCCTGGAGGTCGAACAGCAGCTCGTCCAGGGCGCCGACGAACGCGGCTGGACCCGCGAAGTCGAACGGCACCCCGCCGTCGCCCGCCGGCTCACCGGCCTGCTCACCGGCCTCGGCGAGACCACCGATCCGGGTGATGACAACTCTTCAGGAAGGTCGTCGTGCATGTCGACGGACTGAGCGAGCCGCGTACATCCGTCGATCGCCCCCAGCCTGGCAGGCGGGCGCCGAAGTGATGGCGATCGGTCGGCACGAGAGGATGTCTTCGACCCCTTTTGCCGTGAGGGCTCCTGACTCGCCAGTGATCTCCTTGTATGGTCACGACATGACCTCGCAGGCGCGCCGCGGTCAGCTCAGCGATCTCCTCGCCGTGGTGGGCAGCGAAGGCGATCAGGTCGCCACGGTATGCGCGCCGGGCGTGCGCGGAGGCGCCGGCGTTGGCCAGGTCGGTGAGGAAGTGGGGCGCCGTTGAGAACCGCGCCACCAGCCCCGAACGAGCGAGAGAATATGCAGGTCAATGGCTTACAGGTGAGAGCTGCGGCGGCCCTGGCGAGTCGACGCTTCTCCGGAGGACACCCCGCCCGGCCTGAGAAGATGCTGCCGCTTGGGGTTGGTGGCGCGGTTCTTGACGGCACCCCAGGATGCATGACCGGAGACGGCGGGCCAGCGGTGGCGTCCCTGACTCCTGGACGAACAGCGCGACGGAAATGGTGCGGGCGGACGAAGCCCACCGCTCTCGCTGTCGGCAGGATGAACGGATGGCTGACCTCAACCATCTGCAGAGCCTGCTCGACAGCAAGGTGAAATCCCTCCATGTCCCCGGTGCCGCCGTCGGCGTGCTTTTCGATGGCGCGGCCCACGTCCTCACCACCGGCGTCACCAGCGTCGACGCGCCGGCCCCCGTGACGGGCGACACGCTGTTCCAGATCGGGTCGACCACCAAGACGATCACGGCGACAGCGATCATGCACCTCGTCGAGCGCGGTCGGCTCGACCTGGACGGGCGCGTGCGCCAGTATCTGCCCGGCTTCCAGCTCGCCGACGAGCGGGCCGCCGACGAGCTGACCATCCGGCACCTGCTCACCCACACCGGCGGATTCCTCGGCGATATCGACGACGGCGAGAGCTGGGACACCGGCGCGCTGGCCGCCTCGATCGGCACCTACGACCAGCTGCCCCAGCTCTTCCCGCCCGACGCGCTCGCCTCCTACAACAACGCCGGGTTCAGGCTGCTCGGCAGGGTCATCGAGGTCGTGTGCGGCGAGCCGTACGAGAGCGCGGTCAGTCGGATCGTGCTCGAACCCCTGGGCATGAGCTCCAGCTTCTTCTTCCCCTGGGAGGCCGCGACGCGGTCGCACGCCGTCGGGCACACCGTAGGAGAGGACGGCCCGCAGGTCGCGCACACGTGGGGGCTGTTCCGCGAAGGCATGCCCGAGGGCGGGCTGGTGTCGTCGGTGCGCGACCAGCTCCGCTACGCCGCCTTCCACCTGGGTGCGAGCGGCGAGGAGCCGGTCGGAGCCGCCACCAGGGAGCTGATGCAGGCGGAGCACGTCCGGGTCGGCGTGCCGTGGACCGGCATCGGGCTGCCGTGGCTGCTGGATGAGCAGGCGGGCGTGCGACTGGTCACGCACGGCGGCAACATCGGCAACCTGCAGCTGTCCACGTTCGTGCTGGTGCCCGAGCGCGGCTTCGCCGTCACCACGCTCACCAACTCCGCGCCCGGCAAGGTGCTGGGCAAGCTGGTGACCGACTGGTGCCTGGAGCATCTGCTCGACGCCAAGCCGCAGGCCGTACGGCTGGCGCTGCGCGAACCCGCGCCGGAGTACGCGGGCAGCTACGACGCGGGGCAGTGGACCTTCGAGGTCGACGAGGGTCTGACGGCGCGATTCGTGCTGCGACCCGAGCTGGTGGCCGCGGGTGTGGAGGGCATGCCCGACATGCCGCTCGCGCTGGTCGAGGGCTGTGACGACGTGACGATCGCCGCCGACCCCCAGCGTGCCGTCGGCCGGTTCCTGCGAGACGACGCGGGTGAGGTCGCGTTCCTGCACCTGGGCGGTAGGGCGGCCAGGCGGATCCGCTGAATCGGCCTGCCGTCAACGAAGCTGCTACCGGGCACATCCGATCGCATCGAGCCTGGTCAGCAGCTCCCCGCTGCTGAGCGGAAGACCCGGCGGAACGGGGGCCCTATCCGGTATCGCCGCGCCCACCACCTGACCTGGCCCAGGACTCCCGAAGCTAGGGGGCCGACCGGACGAACCTGGCTGTTGTCTGGTCAGCCGCCTACGCGACCCGTTTCCGCCGTATTCCGGTGTCACCCCTTAAGGGGTCCCAGCCACGGCGTGAATTTATCTATGACTGGCGATATGTGAGTGTCGGAAATAGAAGGTTTGACGACACTCTCTGATTGGGCCCTGCGGACCCTCTCGGAAACCGGACATCGAGCGACGAACCGTGACGTCAGGCGACCGGTTTCGCGCCGAAATTGACGACAGGGTTTCCCGACAGGAGGATCGAGCTCCACCCCGTCCCGAGGAGAGCCCGGTGCAGATCGTCTAGTCCCGCGTCTCCACCACGGCCCAGTCCCTGCTGCGGCAGCGCCACATCCTCACCGAGGCCGGCCTCCTCGTGCGCACCGAAGGCGTCGCCGAGGGATTCCGGCCCGCCGACGGCGTCCTGCTCTTCGAGGACCCCGCCACCACCTCGAAGATCCCCGCCTTGGAGCGGCCCGCGTTCGGCAGGATCGCCGCCAAGGCGCACCCCGGCGACATCCTGACCGTCTCGGAGCTGTTCCGGCTCTGCCGCGACCTGCTCGACATCCACGCCGTCCGCAACTGGTGCCAAGCCGGCGGCGTCGCCCTGCGCGCGACATCCAGAACGAGCTCACCGTCGAAGGGGTCACCGCCGCCGAGGCCGAAGGCCGCTACCGCGGCCGGCCACCCGCGCTCGACGGCGACCGGCGCGAGGCGGCCTGTCGAACGCCGAGATCGGCCGGGAGCTCAGGCTGTCGGAGGCGACGGTGAAGGCGCACGTCAGCCGGGTGCTGAGCAAGCTGGCCCTGGCCAACCGGGTGCAGGCGGCCATCTTGGTGCACGACGCCGACCTGGGCTGACGACCGCCCGCGTACCGCGCCGCCGGGCGGCCCCCGTACCGGCCGGGGAGAGCAACGCCAGGAGAGCCGGCGCCGGGGGAGCCACCGCCCGAGAGGCCAGCGCCCGAGAAGTCAGCGCCCGAGGTGTCAGCGCCCGAGGTGTCAGCGCCCGAGGTGTCAGCGCAGGGGCCGGAAGAAGGTCCTGACGTCCTCGACGAGCAGGTCAGGGGCCTCCATGGCGGCGAAGTGGCCGCCACGGTCGAACTCCGACCAGTGCACGACGTTGTGCTCGCGCTCGGCGATCCGGCGCACCCCGGCGTCCCCGGGGAAGACGGCGACGCCGTGCGGCAGCCCGGAGTACTCGGCCGCCGCGCCCCACCCCTTCTGCCCCTCCTTGTAGAGGCGGGCGGAGGAGGCGGCGGTCCCGGTGAACCAGTACACGCTGACGTCGGTGAGCAGCTGGTCGAGGTCCACCGCGTCCTCGGGCAGCTCGCGGGCGGGGTCGGTCCACTCCTTGAACTTCTCCACGATCCACGCCAGTTGCCCGGCGGGGGAGTCGTGCAGCCCGAACGCGAGGGTCTGCGGCCGGGTCGCCTGGATGATCGCGTAACCGGCCCGGTCCTGGTCCTGGTACTGGCCGAGGCGGGCGAGCTCGGCGGGGGTGAGCTCCCGCAGCTCGGCCGGGTCGCCGCTGGGGAACCCGAGCGCGCCGTTGACGTGCACGCCGACGACGTTCCGCGGCGCGGCCCGGCCGAGCATCGGCGAGATCACCGAGCCGCTGTCGCCGCCCTGCGCGCCGTAGCGGTGGTAGCCGAGGCGGTCCATCAGCTCGGCCCAGGCCCGCGCGACCCGCTCCAGGTCCCAGCCGGGCTCGGTGGTGGGGCCGGAGAAGCCGAAGCCGGGGATCGAGGGGGCGACGACGTGGAAGGCGTCGGCCGGGTCGCCGCCGTGCGCGGCCGGGTCGGTGAGCGGGCCGATGACGTCCATGAACTCGGCGACCGAGCCGGGCCAGCCGTGCGTGACGATCAGCGGCAGCGCTCCGGGCTCGGGCGAGCGGACGTGCAGGAAGTGCACGTTCTGCCCGTCGATGAGGGTGGTGAACTGCTCGAAGGCGTTCAGCCGCCGCTCGGCGGCCCGCCAGTCGAACGAGGTGCGCCAGTACTCGGCCAGCTTCTTCGCATGGCTCACCGGGACGCCGTAGGACCAGCCGACGCCGGGCAGCTCGTCCGGCCAGCGGGTCGCCGCCAGCCGGGCGCGCAGGTCGTCCAGCGCGGCCTGCGGGATGTCGATGCGGAACGGGTGGATGCGCGGGTCGTCGTTCATGTCCATGACGGTAGGCGAGGGTTAGGACAGATTCGGTCCTAGGATGGACGGCATGCTGGAGACGTCGGCGCGATTGCTGCGCCTGTTGTCGCTGTTGCAGACCCCCAGGGAGTGGTCGGGCGCAGAGCTGGCCGAACGGCTCGGCGTCTCGCCCCGCACGGTCCGCCGCGACGTCGACCGGCTGCGCGAGCTGGGCTACGTCGTGGACGCCACGCCGGGCACGGCCGGATACCGGCTCGGCGCCGGGGCGGGGCTCCCGCCGCTGCTGCTCGACGACGAGGAGGCGGTCGCGGTCGCCATCGGGCTCGGCACCGCGGCGGTCTCCGGCGTGACCGGCATCCAGGAGACCTCCGTCCGGGCGCTGGCCAAGCTCGAACAGGTGCTGCCGGCCCGGCTCCGGCACCGCGTCGGCGACCTGCGTTCGGTCACGGTCCCGCTGGCGGGGGCGGCGGAGGCGGTGGACCCGGCCGCGCTCACGGCGATCGCCGCGGCGGTCCGCCGGCGGGAGAGCCTGCGGTTCGACTACCGCTCCCACGACGGCGTCGGGGATCGCCGTACCGCGGAGCCGTACCGGCTGGTCAACTCGGGGCGCCGCTGGTACCTGGTGGCCTGGGACACCGGCCGGGCGGACTGGCGCACGTTCCGCGTCGACCGGCTGCGGCTGCACACTCCGAACGGCCCGCGCTTCACGCCCCGGGAGCCGCCCGCGGCCGACCTCGTGCGTTACGTCTCCGAGCGGATCTCCGTCGATCCCTACCGCTACCGGGGGCGGTTCACGGTGCGGGCTCCGGCGGACGTCGTCGCCGCCCGGATGCCGCCGACCATGGCGGTGGTCGAGCCGGCCGGCGACGGCTCCTGCGTCCTGTCCGCCGGGTCGCACTCGCTGGACGAGCTGGCGATGTGGGTCGCGCAGCTCGGCGTGCCGTTCGAGGTGCACGAGCCGCCCGAGCTCGTCCGGCACGTCCGCGCCCTCGCCGCCCGTCTCCTCGAAGCCACCCCCGACGCCGATCCGGCCTGACCGCGGCTACGGCTGCCCGTCGGGCTGCGCGAGCCAGGCCACGCACCGGCGCGTCAGTTCGGGGTCGCGGGCCGCGTCCAGGTGGCCCAGGCCCGGGTGCACGGTCACCCTGATCCGGCCGGCGTGCCGCGGGTAGACGTGCTCGACCGTCTCGCGGAACCGCAAGGCGCCCTGGGGCGGCACGTGGCTGTCGTCGGCGCCGCACTCGAAGGCGATGGCCGGTCCGTGGGCGTAAGCGCCGATGTTGGTGAGCGGGTTCAGCCGGTCGAACCACCACTGGGCATGGCGGCCCGCGTGCCCCTGCGGCAGGAGGCGGGCCGGGTCGTCCAGCGCGCACATGCCCGGACGCGTCCAGTCGGCGGTGGCCGCGACGGCCGCCGCCCTGCGTACCCGGTGGTCCAGCCCGGCCAGCGCCACCGCGCAGTCGCCGCCCATCGACACCCCGCCCGCGACCGCGCCGGGTCCCGCGTCGAGCTCCGCGGCCGCCCAGTCCAGGACCCGTACGCACTCCACCGTCGTACGGCCCAGCAGCGGCCACATCTGCTGGCGGAAGTCGCCGAGGACGCGCTCGGTCAGCCGCGCGGCGCCCTCGTCACCGCGCCGGCCGTGCCGCCAGGGGTCGAGGCTGACGGCGATCATGCCCCGTCCGGCCAGCTCGCGCATGGCGGGCAGGCAGGCCCGCGTGCTGCCGCCCAGGTGCGGGAGCCACAACGCCATGGTGGCTCCGGCGGAGCCGGCGGCCGGCTCGATCCATGCCACGGGAACGTCGTCCACCCACGCGTGACGGACGTCCTCGCTCTCCTGCTTTGTGGTCATCGCGATCTCCTCGGCTCGGAAGTGCCAGATTCCCTTTCCGGCGCGACGTAGTCGGGGCCGGGGTGGCGCGGCCGGCGTCGCCGTGCCACACTCACTGTTATAGAACTCTTATCAGAGTTATAGAACGAGGTGAGCAGGATGCGAGAAACGACGGCACTGCGGGAGCCCGTCCCGGCGGCCGGGCCGATGGGCGTGCCGGGAGCCCGCGGCCGGTTCGGCGAGTACGGCGGCCGGTACGCGCCGGAATCCCTGGTGGAGGCGTGCCGCGAGGTGGACGAGGCGTTCCGGCAGGCGTGGGCGGACCCGGGCTTCCGCGGCGAGCTGGCCGAACTGCTCGCGCTGCACGCCGGGCGGCCGACCCCGCTGACCCCGGCCCGCCGGCTGTCGCAGGAGCTGGGCGTGCGGCTCCTCCTCAAACGCGAGGATCTCACCCACACCGGCTCCCACAAGATCAACAACGTGCTGGGCCAGGCGCTGCTCGCCAGGCGGATGGGACGGCGCAGGCTGATCGCCGAGACGGGCGCGGGCCAGCACGGCGTGGCCACCGCGACCGCCGCCGCGCTGCTCGGGCTGGAGGCCACCGTCTTCATGGGCGAGCGCGACATCGAGCGGCAGGGCCTGAACGTCTTCCGCATGCGCATGCTGGGCGCCGAGGTGGTCCCGGTCACCACGGGCAGCCGCACGCTCAAGGACGCCACCAGCGAGGCCATGCGGCACTGGGTCGGCGTCACCGGCGACACCCACTACTGCGTCGGCTCGGTCGTCGGGCCGGATCCCTACCCGTGGATGGTCAGGGAGTTCCAGCGGGTCATCGGCGACGAGGCGCGCGCCCAGTTCGCGGCCGCCCAGCCGACCGGCGTGCCGGACCACGTCGTCGCGTGCGTCGGCGGCGGCTCCAACGCGGCCGGCACGTTCGCCGGATTCGCCGGCACCACGGCGCGCTTCGTCGGCGTCGAGGCGGAGGGCGGCGCGGGGGCGACCCGCGGCCGGCTCGGCGTCCTGCACGGCTGCCGCTCGCTGTTCCTCCAGGACGACGACGGCCAGATCGTCGAGGCCCACTCCGTCGCCGCCGGGCTCGACTACCCCGGCGTCGGCCCCGAGCACGCCCACCTGCGCGAACTGGGCCGGGCCCGGTACGTCACCGTGACCGACGAGGAGGCCGTCGCCGCGGCGCTGCGGCTGGCGCGCACCGAGGGCATCGTCCCGGCGCTGGAATCGGCGCACGCCCTGGCCTGGGTGATCCGCGCGGCCGGCGGCGAGCTGCCCGCCGGATCGACCGTTCTGATGACGCTGTCCGGCCGGGGCGACAAGGACGTCTCCACCCTGAAGGAGCTGCTGTGACCGACATCCTGACCACCGGCGCGGTCGAGCGCCACCTGCGGGCCCGCCGGGACACCGGCCGCGCCCTGCTCATGCCGTACGTCACCGGCGGCATCACGCCCGGCTGGACGCGCTACCTGCGGGCGTTCGCCGCGGCCGGCGCGGACGCCGTCGAGGTCGGCCTGCCCTTCTCCGACCCCACGCTGGACGGCGTCACCGTCCAGCAGGCGAGCCAGGCGGCGCTGGCCCGGGGGGCGAGCACCCGCCGCATCCTCGCCGACCTGGCCGACGTGCGGGACGTGGGCGTGCCGCTGGTCGTCAGCACCTACTACAACCTCGTGCTGCACGACGGGCCCGAGGCGTTCTGCGCGGCGCTCCGGCGGGCCGGCGTCGACGGCCTGATCGTGCCCGACCTGCCGGTGCACGAGGCGGACGAGCTGGCCGACGTGGCCGCCGCCGCCGGGATCGACCTGACCCTGCTGGCCTCACCGGCGACGCCGGAGCCGAGGCTGGCCGAGATCGCCCGCCGCAGCCGCGGATTCGTCTACGCGGTGTCGCTGATGGGCACCACCGGCGAGCGGGACACCCTGGCCGCCTCGGCGGCGGAGCTCACCGCGCGGCTCAGACGCGCCACCGACCGGCCGATCTTGCTAGGATTTGGCATTTCCACGCCTGACCAGGCGCGGGAGGCCGGCCGGCACGCCGACGGAGTGGTGGTCGGCGCCGCGGTCATGCGGCGGGTGCTCGACGGCGCCGGGCCGGACGACCTGCGGGCCTTCGTCGCGACCCTGCGAAAGGCCCTCGACCAGGAGTGACGCACCACGATGACCCCCGACGCCGGGCACGAGGCGAGATACCGCGCCATCGCCGCCGACCTCGCCGCGAAGATCCGGTCGGGCCATTACGCGCCCGGCGAGGCGCTTCCTCCGCAACGGGAGCTGAGCGCCTCCTACGGGGTCACCCTCATGACGCTGCGCCAGGCGTTGCGTGAGCTCAGCGACGAGCACCTGATCGTCCAGCGGCCCGGCAAGGGCACGTACGTGGCCCCGCCCCACCTGGCCTACCAGCTCGGCTCGCTCCGCAGCCTCGCCGACGACCTGCGGGAACAGGGTCATGACGTCCGGACCGTGGTGGCCGGGCGGGCGATGCGGCGGGCTCCCGACCGGATCGCCGCGGAGCTGCGGCTGCGGCCCGGCGACACGGCCCTGCGGCTGGAGCGGGTGCGGGAGTTCGCCGGGCGGCCGGCCGTCCATCAGGTGTCCTGGGTGCGCAGGCCGGTGGCCGACCAGATCCGCGACCGCGACTTCACCGCCGTCTCCCTCTACGCGGCGCTCGCCGACGCGGGGGTGGCGGTCGCCCGCGCCTCGGAGGTGGTCGGGCCCGGCCTGCTCGACGCCGCCGCCGCGCGCCGCCTGCACGAGCCCGAGGGCAGCGCCGTGCTGGTCAGCACCCGGATCACCTACACGCCCGACGGCGTTCCCGTCGTGTCCGACCACGCCACCATCCTGGGCACGATGATGGAGATCCGTACCGAACGGGCCTCCACCGGCCTGTCGCTCGCCTGGCGGGCCACCAGCTAGCGCCTCACTGCAGGGCGGCGACGGCCTTGTCGACGTTCTCGTGGAAGGACAGCAGGCGGGTCAGCCCCATGATCTTGAACGGGTGCTCGATGTCCGGGCTGAGCCCGGCCAGCGCCAGGCCGGCGCCCGCGTCCTGGGCCCGCTGATGGGCGCTGACCAGCACGGAGATGCCGGTGGAGTCGCAGAACCGCAGCCCCGACATCTCGATCACCAGGCCGTCGCCCGGCGCGAGGCCGAGCTCGTCCAGGGCCTCGTGCAGGCGGGGGGAGGTGTGGTGGTCGAGGTCGCCGGCCACCGTGAGGATGCGGACGCGTCCCGAGTGGGGCTGGGTGGTGATGGTCAGACCGTGGTCGTGCTGCACTGGGGCTCCTCAGAAGAGACGCCCGTCGAACGGGCGGGGACGGACAGGGCGAGCACCGCGGTGTCGTCCGACACGCCGTCGCCGAGGGTCGTGATCAGTTTGTGCACCGAGGCCAGCAGGCCGTCGGCGCTGGTGGGGGCGGCGGCGGCCAGGTAGGCGGCCAGGCCCTCCTCGTCGAGCCTGGTCCCGGTGCCGGTGCGCGCCTCGGTCAGGCCGTCGGTGTAGAGCAGCAGGGCGTCGCCGGGCCCCAGGCGGGTGCTCACCTGGGCGAAGTACGGGTCGCGCAGGATGCCGATGAGCTGCCCGCCCTCGGGATGGACGGCCTCGACCGCGCCCGCGGCGCGCACCACCAGCGACGGCGGATGCCCGCCGCCCGCCAGGGTGACCTCGAAGCCGCCGTCCACGGGGTCGAGCACGCCGAAGACCGCCGTGCAGTACGGCGGTGGCATGACCTGGCCGGCGTGCTCCTGCTGGAGGACCGCGTCCAGGTTGGCCAGCACCGCGCACGGGTCGGGGTCGTAGACGGCGGCGGCGCGCAGGGTGTAGCGGACGAGCGAGGTCAGCACGGCCGCGTCGGCGCCCTTGCCGCAGACGTCCCCGAGGAAGAACGCCCAGCGGTTGCCGTCGAGCGGGAACAGGTCGTAGAAGTCGCCGCCCACCTCGTCCACCGAGACGGGGTGGTAGGCGGCGGCCGCGCGCAGGCCCGGCACCTCGGGCAGGGTGTGCGGGACGAGCGTCTGCTGCAGCGTGCGCGCCAGGCGCTCGGCGTCGGCGCGCAGCCCGCGCTCGGTGGCCAGGGTGCGTGAGGCGGCCAGGCGCAGCTCCAGCTCGTCCATGACCAGGGCGGCCAGGTCCCGCAGGGCGCTGACGTCCTCGTCCGCGGCCTGGCGGGGACGGACGTCCATGACGTTGACGCTGCCCACGCAGCGGCCGTCGGGGACGGTGATCGGGGCCGCCGCGAAGAAGCGCACGCCGCTCCCGCCGGGCGGATCGGCGGCCGTCGCCGGGTCGGCCGCGACGTCCGGGATCACGCACACCTCGCCCCGCGCGAGCACGGCGGCGTACAGGCTGTCCTCGCAGCCGCCGGGGAACGGGCCGGCCGGCGTGCCGTGGGCGGCCACCCGGCGCACCCCCTCGTCGCCGGCGAACGTCACGGTCGCCATGGGGGCGTGGAACATGCGCGCCGCCAGCGAGGCCACCCGGTCCAGCGTGGCCTGGCCCGGCACGGCGGGGAGTTCGTGCCGCTGGAGGGCCGCCACGAGGCGTGTGTCATCGGCGGTGCTGACGTCCGGCTCCTTCCGCTCGCTCCGCCGGCACAGGCGCCGAGCAGGGGCGGAGGCCCGACCCCCGGAGTGATTTGCCCTATTCTACCTACGGTCGAGGTGATACCTGACCTGCTGGTCCACAGCCGCGGCGGCATCACCGGCGCGACGCGGGTAGGCGCGCCCGCAGCGAACGAGGGGGGAGCCGGATGACACACGACGACCACGGTGAGCGGCGGCCGGCGGCGGCGGCCGGTGCCGGGATCTTCACCGTGGACGACGAGGTCGGCCGCGACCTGGCCGAAGTCGACTGGGAGGCGACCCCGCTCGGCCGTCCGGAGCACTGGCCGCAGAGCCTCCAGACGGCGGTCAGCATCCTGCTGTCGTCCAGGTTCTCCATGTGGATGGCCTGGGGGCCGGAGCTGACGTTCTTCTGCAACGCCGCCTACCGCCGCGACACGCTGGGCCAGAAGTACCCGTGGGCGCTCGGCCGGCCGGCTCGCGAGGTGTGGGCGGAGATCTGGGACGACATCAGCCCGCGCATCGACGCCGTCCTGTCCACCGGGAAGGCGACCTGGGACGAGGCGCTGCTGCTGTTCCTGGAGCGGGCCGGCTACCCGGAGGAGACGTACCACACCTTCTCCTACAGCCCGCTGCGCGACGACCACGGCTCGGTGATCGGCATGCTCTGCGTGGTCAGCGAGGAGACCGAGCGGGTCATCGGCGAACGCCGCATGGCCACCCTGCGCGATCTCGGCTCCGACCCCAGCGTGGTCCGCACCGAGCAGGAGATGCTCACCTTCGCCTGCCGCCAGCTCGGCGGCAACCTCCAGGACCTGCCCTTCACCCTGACCTACCTGTTCGACGGCGACGGCCGGGCGCGGCTGGCCGGCTCGACCGGGCTGCCCGCCGGGCATCCGGCCGCCCCTGCCGTCCTGTCGCCCGACGATCCGGACGCGTTGTGGCCGGTCCAGGCCCCGGCCCGCGGCGAGCCGGGGCTCGTGGCGCTCGACGCGGCCCCGTACGCCGGGCTGCCGCCGGGGGACTGGCCGGAGCCGCCCACGCACGCGCTGGTGATGCCGCTGCTGCAGCAGGGAGGCAGGCCGTACGGGTTCCTGGTGGCCGCGCTCAACCGATATCGCGCCCTGGACGACGGATACCGCGGCTTCGTCGAGCTGGCCGCGGGGCACGTGGCCACCGGCATCTCCTCGGCCCGCAGCTACCAGGCCCAGCAGCGGCGGGCCGAGGAGCTGGCCGAGCTCGACCGGGCCAAGACCGTCTTCTTCTCCAACATCAGCCACGAGTTCCGCACGCCGCTCACCCTGATCATGGGCCCGGTGCAGGAGCTGCGGAACACGCTGGCCGGCGCGGCCCCCGAGGTGCGCCAGGACCTGGAGGTCGTCCACCGCAACGCCCTGCGCCTGGGCAGGCTCGTCAACACGCTGCTCGACTTCTCCCGCATCGAGGCCGGGCGCATGCAGGCCCGCTACGAGCCGGTCGACCTGGCGGCGGTGACCGCCGACCTGGCCAGCGTCTTCCGCTCGGCGGTCGACAAGGCCGGCCTGTCCTTCGAGGTGGACTGCCCGCCGCTGGACGAACCGGTCTACATCGACCGGAGCATGTGGGAGAAGGTCGTGCTCAACCTGCTGAGCAACGCGCTGAAGTTCACCTTCGACGGCTCCATCGCCGTCCAGGTGGGCGTGCGGGACGGGCAGGCCGTGGTGACCGTCTCCGACACGGGCATCGGCGTCCCGGCCGAGGAGCTGCCGCGTCTGTTCGAACGGTTCCACCGCATCGAGAGCGCCCGCTCCCGCTCCAACGAGGGCAGCGGCATCGGGCTGGCGCTCGTCCAGGAGCTCGTCGGGCTGCACGGCGGCACGATCACGGCCGAGAGCGCCGAGGACAAGGGCACGACGTTCACCATCCGGCTGCCCTTCGGCGCCGGCCACCTTCCGGCCGGGAGCCTGGTGCCGGCCCGCCCGGCGGAGCCGGTCTCCTCCGGCGCCGAGCCGTTCGTGCAGGAGGCGCTGCGCTGGCTGCCCGAGGACGACGTCACCAGCGCGGGGACGTCCTCGGACGTCTCGGCCGACGGCGGCGGCTCGCCGGGCCCGAGCGGCGGCCCGCCGGCCCGGGTGCTGATCGCCGACGACAACCGGGACATGCGCGAGTACCTCGTCCGGCTGCTCAAGGGCGCCGGCTACCACGTCACCGCCGTCGGCGACGGTCTCCAGGCGCTCGACGCCGTGCACGCCGACGAGCCCGACCTCGTGGTCAGCGACGTGATGATGCCGCGCCTGGACGGCCTGGCCCTGGTCGCGGCGCTGCGGGCCGATCCGCGTACCGCCGGGGTGCCGGTGCTGCTGCTGTCGGCGCGCGCGGGGCAGGAGGCCTCGATCGAGGGCCTGGCGGCGGGCGCCGACGACTACCTGGTCAAGCCGTTCTCCGCGGCCGAGCTGCTGGCGCGGGCGCGGGCCAACGTGGAGCTGGCGCGGCTGCGCAACCATCACACCCGCTGGCGCAACGCCATGATCGACTCCTTGCAGGAGGCGTTCTTCGTCACCGACGAGGACGGCGCGGTGATCGAGATCAACTCGGCGTTCACCGACATCCTCGGCTACGGCCCCGACGGCCTGCCCTACCGGCCCCGGCACCCCTGGTGGCCGGACGAGGAGCGCGACCCGCAGGCCCACGGCCTGGTCGCCGAGGCGTTCGGCCGGCTCGTCGGCGTGGGCAGGGGCAGCGCGGTCCTCCCCGTCACCCACCGCGACGGGCACCAGGTGTGGGTCGCGGTCACGTTCAACTCGGTCACCGACCCCGCCACCGGGCGGCGCCGCGTCGTGGGCACCCTGCGGGACGTGACCGCCGAGCACTACCTCGTGCAGCGCGAGAGCGCGCTCGCCGCGCTGGGCCTGCGCGTCTCGCAGGCCGGCAGCCTGAACGACGCCCTGGCCGGCGGGCTGGACGCGCTCCAGGAGGTCTGGCACGCCCGGCAGGTCGCGGCCGTCGTCTGGGACGAGGACGGCTCCCGCGGCCCGGTCACCGCCCCGTCCGGCTCGTCCGGCCTCGCCTGGCAGGACCTGCCGGAACAGGTGCGGGACAGGCTCACGGGGCTGCGCGAGCAGCCGCCGCTGCGGGCCGTCGCCTCCGAGGCGCACGGTGCCGGCATCACGCTGGAGCACCCCAAGGGCCTGCTCGCCGTCTGGATCGACCTGGGCCAGAACCGGCCGTTCACCCACGAGGACCAGACCCTGCTGGCGCTGCTGGCCGGCCACCTGGGCCAGGCACTGCACCGGGTGCACCAGCTCGACCAGCAGCGCGAGGCGGCCGTGGCGCTCCAGCGCGCCATCCTCGGCCCGTCCCGGCTGCCCAGCGGCTTCGCCGTGCGCTACGAGCCGGCCACCAGCCCGCTGGAGGTCGGCGGCGACTGGTACGACATCGTGCCGCTGTCCGGCGAGCGCATCGGGATCGTCGTCGGCGACTGCGTGGGGCGCGGGCTGGAGGCCGCGGCGGTCATGGGACAGCTGCGCAGCGCCTGCCGGGCCCTGCTGCTCCAGGACGCCGGGCCCGCCCAGGTGTTCACCGCGCTCGACCGGTTCGCCGCCCTCATCCCGGGCGCCAAGTGCACCACCGTCTTCTGCGGCGTCCTGGACACCGCCACCGGCGACCTGGTCTACGCCAGCGCCGGTCATCCCCCCGGCATCCTGGCCCACGCCGACGGCAGCACCGAGCTGCTGGAGGGCGGCCGCTCGACCCCGCTGGCCGTACGGTCGGCCCGTGGGCGCACCGAGGCCCGGCACACCATGCCGCCCCGGTCCACCCTGCTGCTCTACACCGACGGGCTGGTCGAGCGGCGGCGGCGTCCGCTGACCGCGGGCATCGGCGAGGCCAGCACCGCCGTCCAGGTCGGGCGGTCCACCCCGATCGAGGAGCTGGCCAGCGACGTCATGTCGTCCCTCACCCCGGACGGCGGCTTCAACGACGACGTCGCGCTGCTGCTCTACCGCCAGCCCGCGCCGCTGGAGGTGGACTTCCCGGCCGAGTCGAGCCAGCTCGCCCCCGTGCGCTCGGCGCTGCGGGAGTGGCTGGCCCGCTGCCAGCTCACCCCTTCGCTGGTGCAGAACGTGCTCGTGGCGGCGGGGGAGGCGTGCGCGAACGCGATCGAGCACGGCCACCGCAACGCCCCCGGCCGGACGATCCGCCTGCGGGCCGTTGCCACCCCCGGCGACCTGCGGCTCACCGTCGCCGACACCGGCCGATGGAAGCAGCCGGAGCCGGAGGCGAACCCGCACCGGGGCCGGGGAGTGGCGCTCATGCGCGCCCTGATGAACGAGGTCACCATCGAACCCGGCGCGGCCGGTACCACCGTCGACATGCATGCGAGGATCAGCTCATGACCACCCCTCTGACCCTTGCGGCCTCGACGCGGCCGGACGGCACCCAGGTCGTGGCCGCTGCCGGCGAGATCGACATGAGCAACGCCGGGGCTCTGGAGGAGGCGCTGGCCCGTACCGGCGACGGCATGGTGCTCGTCGACCTGAGCGAGGTGGAGTACCTGGACAGCGCGGGCCTGACCGTGCTGTTCACGTACGCCTCGCGGATCCGGCTCGTCGCCAACCCGGTGCTCGAACCCGTCCTGACGATCGCCGGCTTCGCCGACGTCGCCGCCATCCAGGAGATCACGTACGTCGACCCGTCCCAGGACGGCCACAACGCCTGAAACAGCACGGGCCGGGCCGCTGTTCGACCCCGGCGAGCGCAAGAGCCGGCTGTGCTTCCTGATCTCGGTGCTCGGGCGCGACGGTCACCGCGCCGTGTTGTCGTGGCGCGAGCTCGACCCGGAGTTCGGCAACACGCCCGCGATGCCGGCCGTCGGCATGGATTGCCGGGCCCTCGACGGGCAGGGGCCGCACCTGGTGCTGCCGGGCGACCGCTGCGGCGGCCGGCACGTCAGCGGCGTCACCGGCATCCGGGTCGGCGTGGACGACCGCCTGTGGGATCGGGGCGTTCAGGCCGGGTAGGCGTGCGTCTCGGTGGCCTTGACGGAGGCCCAGATCCGCTGGCCGGGGGTCAGGTCGAGGTCGGCGACGGCGGCCGGGGTGATGTCGGCGAAGGCCGTCAGGGGGCCGTCGAGGTGCACGCGGACGTTGTCGCCGTGCCGTTCGATGCCCTCGATCCCGGCCTGCCACAGGTTGCGCGGGCTGCCGTCGGGACGGCTGCGGTACAACGCCACGGCGGCGGGCGGGAAGGCCACGAACGCCGGCCCGTCGAGCTCTTCCGACGTGTGCAGCAGCACCTCGCCGACCTTGACCCGGACGCCCTCGGCCACGCCGCGATAGAGGTTGAGCCCGACCAGGCGGGCCACGTAGTCGGTGCGCGGATGGCGGGCGACCTCGGCCGGCGGGCCCTCCTGCACGACCGTGCCGTGCTCGATGACGATCAGCCGGTCGGCCAGCACCATCGCGTCGAGCGGGTCGTGGGTGACCAGCACGGTCGCGCCCGCGAAGTCGGCCAGGTGGCGGCGGAGCTGGGAGCGGATCTCCAGCCGGGTGTGGGCGTCGAGCGCGGCCAGCGGCTCGTCCAGCAGCAGCAGCTCGGGCCGTACGGCCAGCGCGCGGGCGAGGGCGACCCGCTGCGCCTGCCCGCCGGACAGCCGCCGCGGGCGGGCGGCGGCGTGGGCGGCCAGGCCCACCCGCTCCAGCAGGGCGGCGGCCGTCCGGCGGGCCTCGGCCTTGGGCACGCCCTGGCAGCGCGGCCCGAAGGCGACGTTGTCGAGCGCCGACAGGTGCGGGAAGAGCAGGTAGTCCTGGAAGACCATGCCGATCGGGCGGCCCTCGGCGGGCAGCGTGTGCAGCGGCGCGCCGCGCAGGCTGATCCGGCCGCCGGTCATCGGGGTGAGCCCGGCCAGGGCGCGCAGGGCGGTGGTCTTGCCGGCGCCGTTGGGGCCGAGCAGCGCCACCACCTCGCCGGCGGCGACCCGCAGCGAGACGTCGAGGGTGAAGGCCGGCCGGGTGACCACCAGGCGGGCGTCGAGGGTCACGGCGCGCTCACCCACCGGTCGCGCAGGCTGGCCAGGATGACCACCGAGACGGCCAGCAGCACCAGGCTGAGCACGATCGCCGCCTCCGGCTCGGTCTCCAGCGCCAGATAGACCGCCAGCGGCATCGTGCGGGTGGTGCCGGGGAAGTTGCCGGCGAACGTGATCGTCGCCCCGAACTCGCCCAGCGCCCGCGCCCAGCACAACACGGCCCCGGCCACCACGCCCGGCATCACCATGGGCAGCGTCACCCGGCGGAACACCGTCCAGCGGGAGGCGCCGAGCGTCGCGGCGGCCTCCTCGAAGCGCTGGTCGGCGCCGCGCAGCGCGCCCTCGACGCTGATCACCAGGAAGGGCATCGCGACGAACGCCTCGGCCACGATCACGCCGGCCGTGGTGAACGGCAGCGTGATGCCGAAGGCGGACTCCAGCCACTGCCCGGCCAGGCCGCGCCGCCCCAGCACCAGCAGCAGCGCCACGCCGCCGACCACCGGTGGCAGCACCAGCGGCACGGTGACCAGCGCGCGCACCAGCCGCCGCCCCGGGAACGACACCCGCGCCAGCAACCAGGCCAGCGGCACGCCGAGCAGCAGGCAGAAGGCCGTGGCGACGGTGGCGCAGATCAGCGACAACCGCAGCGCCTCCAGCACCTGCGGCTCGGCCAGCCGCTGGAGCAGCGTGGACCAGGGGGCCCGGATCAGCAGCCCGGCCAGCGGCAGCACCAGGAACGCCAGCCCCGCCAGCGCGGGCACGACCAGCGTCCACGGCGCCCGCCCCGAGATCTCACGGCCTTCGGGGCCCGCGGCCGGACGCCCGGCGGGCCGGTCCGCCGGGCCCGGAAGCCGGGTGCGAGCGGTCACGGGGCCTCGAAACCGGCCTTGGCCAGGACGTCCTTGCCCTGCTGGGACAGCACCAGGTCGACGAACTGCTTGGCCAGGTCGCCGGCCGGGGCCTTGGTCAGGGCCGCGATCGGGTAGTCGTTGATCGCCTGGGCGGCCTCGGGGAAGTCGATGCCGGTCACCTTGCCGCCGGAGGCGATCACGTCGGTCCGGTAGACCAGGGCGGCGTCCACCTCGCCCAGTCGCACCTTGGTGAGGGTGGCCTTGACGTCCTGCTCCAGGGTCACCGGCTTGACCTTGAGGCCGGCCGCGCCGAGCGCCTTGACCGCGGCGGCCCCGCACGGCACCTGCTCGGCGCAGAGCGCCACCTTCACGGCGGGGTCGGCCAGGTCCTTCAGCTCGTCGACCTCGGCCGGGTTGGCGGCGGGCACGGCGATCTGCAGCCTGTTGCGGACGAACGTGGCCGGGGCGGCCGCGAGGGCGGCGTCGGTGACCGTCTTCATGGTGGCCGGGCTGGCGGCGGCGAACACGTCGGCCGGGGCGCCCTGGACGATCTGCTGGGCCAGGGTGGCGCTGGAGCCGAAGTTGAACCTCACCGTCGTCCCCGGACGGGCGCTCTCGAAGCTCTTGCCGAGCTCGGTGAACGTGCCGGTCAGCGAGGCCGCCGCGAACACCGTCACCTCCCCGGCGCCCCCACCGGGGGACGCGGCGGGAGCGGAGGAGGCGGACGTGGCCGGCGCGCCCGAGCCGCAACCGGTCAGGCCGGCCAGCGCGAACGCGACGGGCAGGGCGATCGTCGAAAGACGCCTGAACACCAAGGGGGGCTCCTCACACCTGACTGGCCACGCGCTCGTGGCCGGGGATCTCCACGACGACGTTGGTGGACTTGATCACGGCGACCGCCACCACCCCCACCTGGAGGCCCAGCTCGTCGGCCGCCTGCCGGCTCATCAGCGACACCACGCGGAACGGCCCGGCGGCGATCTCCACCTGGGCCATCACCGCGTCGCGGATCACCTCGGTCACGATGCCGCGGAAGCGGTTGCGCGCCGAGGAGCGGCCGCCCTCGCCGTCGGACTCGATCTGCGAACGGGCGAAGGCCGCCAGATCGGCGCCGTCGACCCGCCGGTGGCCGTGCTCGTCGCGCTCGGCCGCCAGCCGGCCCGCGTCGACCCACCGCCGGACGGTGTCGGAGCTGACCCCGAGCAGCGCCGCCGCCTCACTGATCCGGAACGTCGTCACAAGCCCACACCCTACCTTCCGCATATTCCACCCTGAAGCCCGGTCTGGCCACGCAACAGCGACACGATCGCCGGGCATGCCGTCGCATTCACGAGAGCATCCCGGCGACCGCGCCCGGTCCACTGCCGCCGGACCATCTTCCCGCCCCCGGTCAGCGCGGCGTGACGCTCGCCGGCGACCTGTGGACGACGGCCGCCACGGCGAGCGCCACGACCACCAGCAGGGCGCTGACCCACGGCGCCGCCTGGTAGCCGAGCCCGGCGGCGATGGCCGCGCCGCCGAGCGCCGGGCCCGCGGTGGCCCCCACGTTGAGCGCCGCCGTGGCGTAGGAGCCGCCGAGCGAAGGAGCCGCGGCGGCCGCGTACAGGACGCGGGCGATCAGGGTCGAGCCGACCGCGAAGGACAGCGCGCCCTGGACGAAGACCAGCACGAACGCCACGACCGGGACGCCCGCCGCGGCCGCGAGCAGCGCCCACCCGACAGGCAGCGCGAGCCCGCCCGCGACCAGGACCAGCGCCGGACGCGCGTCCGACAGCCGGCCCGCGGCGGTCACCCCGGCGAACGACCCCAGCCCGAACAGCGCGAGCAGCACCGGCACCCACCCCTCGGAGACCCCGCTCACCTCGGTGACCAGCGGCGACAGGTAGGTGAAGGTGCAGAAGGTGGCGGCGTTGACCAGCGCGCCCAGCGCCAGCGCGACCAGCAGACGCGGCTCGCGCAACGCCCGCAGCTCGTGCCGGGCGCGCGGACGGGCACTGTCCTGCCCGCCGGCCGGCACCGACCGCACGATTGCCAGGACGGCCGGCAGCGACACCAGCGCCACCGCCCAGAACGCCGACCGCCAGCCGAACGCCTGGCCGAGCACGGCGCCCGCGGGCACCCCGGCGACGCACGCCAGCGTGATCCCGCCGAGCAGCACGGACGTGGCGCGTCCCTTGGCGCCGGGGGCGGCCATGCCGGCGGCCGTCGCCAGGCCCACGGCGAGGAACCCGGCGTTGGCCAGCGCCCCGAGGACGCGGGTGGCCAGCAGCACGGCGAAGTCGGTGGTGAGCGCGCCGGCCACGTGCACGACCACGAACGCGACGAGGAAGAAGAGCAGCGCCTGCCGGCGTGGCCGGCGCAGGCTGAGCAGCGCCATGAGCGGCGCCCCGACGACCATGCCCGCGGCGAACGCGGACGTCAGCGCGCCGGCGGCCGGGACGGACACGCCCAGGTCGGCGGCGATGGCCGGGCCCAGCCCGGACAGCATGAACTCCGACGTTCCCTGGGCGAACACGGCCAGCCCGAGAACGTAGATGGCGAAAGGCACGAGCGGTACTCCAAGCACAGCACGAAGGAACGCGGCGCGCCGGCGGCACAGTGGGGCGCGGGCGCTACCGCGAGTGGGGAAGACCCGGGTTCGACGCCACGACGGTGGCGGAACAGCCGGGAGGAACCGGTCCGTACGAAGGTGATCGGATGCCGGAAGGGCGCGCGGTCTCAGGGACGGCGCGGCCGCAGGACATCACGAGAAGCCACCGACGATCGGTGGCTAGCGTCTTGACGCCTCGGGACCGGACATGCGCCACACCCTAGCCGGAGATCACGCAGGCCGTCCACCTGGTTCCCGCGCGGCCGGTCACGCGGTCTCGGCGCCGAGCGCCTGGGCGACGGGCCGGCGGGCCGCCAGCCGGGCGGGCAGGGCGACGGACGCCGCGGTCGCCAGCAGCGTGGCCAGCGCGGCGCCGGCCAGCCACGCGAGTGGGGCCTGCACCGCGTTCCCGGCCGCGAGGAGCGAGAGCAGGCCGAGGCCCAGGGGGACGCCGGCGACGGCGCCGGGCAGGCTGGGCAGCAGCTGGGCGCTGGACAGGCCCGCGGCGACCTGCCCGGGGGTGGCGCCGAGCGTGCGGGCGACGGCCATGGTGGCCCGCGCCTCCATGGCGGTGGTCCAGGTGAGCGTGACGGTGTTCACGACGGCCAGGACGATCAGCAGGACGGTGACGGCGAGCATCAGCCGGCGGTCCTGCTCGCCGCGCAGGTTGGGCAGCACGGAGGAGCCGTCCAGGCCGTAGCCCCGCTCCGGCTGGACGTGGAGGGTCAGCAGGGCGACCATCGCGATCACCGTGGTGGCGGTGGAGCATGCCTGGAGCACCGCCCGGCCGGGCCGGCGGGCGGTCAGCCGCAGGCCGAGCAGGAGCGGCGTGGGCAGCAGCGCCGACAGGGCGGTGATCCGGGGCCGGTGACGGGGCGGGCGCGCGGTCGCGGACAGCGCCGTGACGGTGGCCGTCCGCATGGCGCGCAGTGTGGGACGCAGCGTGGACAGCACCGCGACCGCCAGGGCGAGGACGGTCGCGGTGACCACGACGGAGCCGCCGAGCTGGGCCGCGTCGCCGATCCGGCTGGCGGTGGGGCCGGCCAGGGCGGGCGCGGCCAGGCGGGCGATCGTCAGCCCCAGCGCGTCGCCGGCCAGCGCGAGCGCCAGGTACTCGGTGAGCAGGACGGTGGCGATCAGCCCGGGGGTGGCGCCGACGGCCTTGAGCAGCCCGGCCCGGCGCGTCTGGGCGGCGGCCCGTCCGGCGGCCAGCGCCGCGACCCCGGTGACGGCCAGGAAGCTGAGCAGCCAGCTCCCGACCACCAGGATCGGCCGGCTGTCCCTGAGGATGACGGTGTCCTGCTCGGCCGTGAACTGCCAGGAGTGGAAGTCGACCCGCAGGCCCGGGTCGCGGTGCGCGTCGCCGAACGCCTCGGTGGCGGCGGGGTCGCGCAGCTTGAGGTCGATGGCCGTGGTGACCGGCAGGCGCCGGGAGGAGGCCAGCGTCCGGGCGTCCGAGCTGGTCAGCCAGGCCAGGCCGGCGTAGTCGCTGGGGCCGCCGCCCGGCCCGATCTGCGCCGCCCAGGGGTAGATGGAGGTGGCCGCGGTGACGGCGATCCCGACGACGGGGTACGGCCGTCCGGCGATGGTGACGCGGTCGCCGACCACGACGCCCAGGGCGGTGGCGAAGCCGCGTTCGAGGACGGCGCCGCCGGGCCGCACCCACCGGCCCGAGGTGACCAGCGGCCGGTTGACCGGGCCGGGACGCTCGGCGAAGCCGTGCACCACCACCTGGGACGACGTCGAGCCGCGCGCGGTGAGGCCGGCGTAGACGATGCGGTAGGGGCCGTGGTGGGCGACGACGCCGGGGTCGTCGGCCAGCGAGGCCAGGGCGGAGGTCGCCGCGCGGCCCGAGCCGCCGGACAGGGCCACCACGTCCGGCCCGGCGGTGGCCGCGCGGGTCTGCTCGTACAGGGAGCGGCTCGCGTCGCCCAGGGACAGGCCGAGGGCCATCGTCGCGGTGGCCACGGTCACCGCGAGCAGCAGCATCGCGGTCTGGACGCGGTGCCGCCGCATGTCGGCCAGCACCAGCCGGGTGACGAGCACGACGGTGCCCATGACGTTCAGTCCTCCAGCCCGATCAGACCGCCCAGCCCCCGCGGACGGGCGGCGGCCAGGTGGGTGTCGTCGACGAACATGCCGTCGCGCATCGAGACCAGCCGGTCGGCGGTGGCCGCCACCCGCTCGTCGTGCGTGACGATCACGAGGGTCTGCCCGGCGGACCGCAGCTCGCCGAAGATCCTCAGCACGTCGAGGGTGGCGGCGCTGTCGAGGTTGCCGGTGGGCTCGTCGGCCAGCACCACCAGCGGCTCGTTGACCAGCGCGCGGGCCACGGCGACGCGCTGGCGCTGGCCGCCGGACAGTTGCGAGGGCAGGTGCCGGGCGCGGGCGGCGAGCCCGACCCGGTCCAGCAGCGCGTCGGCGCGCCGCCTGGCCTGGCGGCGCGAGCGGCCGGCCAGCAGCGCGGGCAGCTCGACGTTCTCTGCCGCCGACAGCTCCTCCACCAGGTGGAACGCCTGGAAGACGAACCCGACCGAGCGGCGTCGCAGGCGGGCCAGGGCGCGCTCGCTCAGCGTGTCGACGCGCCGGCCGGCCAGCCACACCTCGCCGCCGGTGGGCCGTTCCAGGCCGCCCAGCAGGTGCAGCAGGGTGGACTTCCCGCAGCCGCTCGGGCCGGTCACCGCCAGCGTCTGCCCTTGGGGGACGTCCAGGTCGACCTCGTCCACGGCGCGGACCCGGCTCTGCCCCTGGCCGTGCGTCTTCACCAGGCCGCGGGCCCGTAACACGTTCATGCGCCCTCGTCTTCGTCTTGGGCTCCGGACCAGGTGCGCTCGCAGGCGTCCAGCCAGCGCAGGTCGGCCCGCAACCGCAGCACGACCCCCTCCAGCAGCAGGCCGGCGGGTGATCCGGGCGGTTCGTCCAGCACCGCCTGCTGGACCTCGCGCAGGCGGCGCAGCAGCTCGCGGCGCTGCGCCGCGACCAGCTCGACCGGGTCGGCCAGCCTCGCCGCCGCGGCGGCGGCGAGCTTGAGATGGAACTCGGCCAGGTCCGGTTTCGGCCAGCCGACCTCGGCGAGCCAGGCGGCCACCCGGCGCTGGCCGTCGGGGGTCAGCGCGTAGACCTTGCGGTCGGGACGCTCGGGGAGGCCGCCGGCCCGTTCGCATTCGACGAGCCCGGCCTTCTCCAGCCTGGCCAGGGTCACGTAGATCTGGCCGGGGTTCATCGACTCGCCCAGCGGGCCGAGGCAGTGACGCAGGCGGGCGCGCAGGTCGTAGCCGTGCGACGGCTCCTTGGCGAGCATCGCCAGCACCGCGTCCTGCACGGCCCCACCCCCCTAACGGTTAGCCAATAGATAGCGGTTAGCCGTAGGGGGTGTCAAAACTACCGGGACGGCCTGGACCTGATCATCCAGAGGCCCGGGCGGCATGTAGGTGGCCAGGAAACAGGAGTGGCGCAGCATGTCCTTGGAGACGAAGACGGCCGCCAGGACGCCCTGCGGCACCAGCGGGATCGCGCCGAGGCCGAAGCACCACCAGGTGATCATGCGCTGCGTCGTGGACAGCCGGTCGAAGCGGGAGGCCACGGCGGGCCGCTGCCTGCGGCCGGTGCGCATGAGGTCCAGCAGCTCGGGGCCCTGCGCGCGCAGGCGGCGTTCGGCGAGCAGGCCGAGGCCCCACACGCACAGCGCCCCCGTCAGTACGCCGACGGCGACCCCGGCCCGGGCCCGGCTCATCGCGTTCCTGCGCGGGCTGGGCGACCAGGTCAGCCGCATCGACCACTACGAGCCCGAGCTCAACAGGATGGGCCCGGGGAACCCGCGCGACACCACCACCCCGCGCGCGATCGCCGGCGACTACCAGAACATCCTGCTCGGCGACGTGCTGCCCCCGGTCAAGCGTGTGCTGCTCGAAGGCTTGCTCCTGCGCACGACCACCGGCGCGGCGCGCGTCAGGGCCGGCCTGCCGAAGGGCTGGAAGGTGGCGCACAAGACCGGGACCGGCAACTACGGCAGGGCCAACGACATCGCCGCGGTGTGGCCGCCCGGCGCGGCGCCGCTGGTGGTGGCCGTCATGACCGACCGCCCCGGCCACGGCACGCCGCCCAGGGAGGCGCTGATCGCCGAGGCCGCCCGGGTGATCGTCGCCTCGCTCACCTGACCAGCCCGAACCGGGTGGTGACGGCCCGCAGCCCCTCGATCACGTCGGCGGCCGAGGGCGCGGCCCGCGGGTCGTTGAGCCACTGGGCCATCACTCCCAGCAGCAGCGCGAGCTGCACCGAGCCGACGGCGCGCACCTCGCCGTCGCCGATCTCCTCCTCCGGCACCCCGGTGAGCTGCGCGGCCATGCCCCGCCGACCCTCGCGCTGACCGGCCACGAGCTGCTCGCGCAGCTCCGGCGAGTGCTCGGCCTGGACCAGCGCCTCCAGGTTGGCCAGCCACAACGTGCGGTTCTCGTTGATCGAGCCGATCAGCTGCTCCCAGAGCGCCTCGAAGTTCTCGGCGGGTGACCTGCCGGGGTCGTCGAGGGCGGCCAGCGCCGCGCCGACCTTCTCTCCCCATTCGCCCATGGCCTCGACCAGGGCCGCGTTGAGCAGCGCCTCGCGCGAGCCGAAGTGGTAGCCGATGGCGGCCATGCTCACGCCCGAGGCCGTGGCGATGTCGCGGACGGTGGTGCGCCCCCAGCCCTTCTCCTCCAGGCAGCGCCGCGCCCCGGCCAGCAGGTCTTCGCGATTTCCCATGGCCGGAATCCTAGCACGTACGCATTAGACGATCGTCTTGCGCGTTTGCCCAAATCTGCGTACGGTGTGGAGCGTTCACCGACGAAAGAGGACGTTCCCATGCGAATCCTGATCTCCGGCGGCAGCGTCGCCGGCCCCGCGCTCGCCTACTGGCTGCACCGTCACGGCCACCAGGTCACCGTCGTCGAGCGCGCCCCGGCCCCGCGCGGCGGCGGCGCGGCCATCGACTTCCGCGGCTCGGCCCTGGACGTGCTGGAGCGCATGGGCCTGCTGGCCGAGATGCGCCGGCACGCGACCACGATGACCTCCATGACGCTGGTCGACGAGGCCGGCGACGCGCTGGCCGTGCTGCCCGCCACCGCGATCTCCGGCGAGCTGGAGGTGCTCAAGTCCGACGTCACGAAGGTCCTGTACGAGGCCACCCGCGACACCGTCGAGTACCTGTTCGACGACACCGTCACCGCGCTCGACCAGGACGCGGCGGAGGTGCGGGCGCGGTTCGAGAAGGCGCCGCCGCGCACGTTCGACCTGGTGGTCGGCGTCGACGGGATGCACTCCAAGGTGCGCGCGCTCGCCTTCGGCCCCGAGTCGCGGTACGTGCGCGGCCTCGGCATCTACGGCGCGCTGTTCACCACCGCCAACATCCTCGACCTGCGGGACGCGGGCCTGATGCACAACACGCCCGGCCGCAGCGCCCTGGCCTTCACCGCGCACGGCAACACCGAGCTGCGGGTCGGCCTGTCGTTCGCCGCCGACGACCTGGTCTACGACCGGCGCGACCGCGCCCAGCAGGAACGCCTGGTGGCCGAGCACTACGCGGGAGCGGGCTGGGAGGTGCCCCGGCTGCTGGCGGCCATGCGGGAGGCCGAGGAGTTCTTCTTCGACTCCTCCGGCCAGGTCGTGATGGACACCTGGACGAACGGCCGGGTCACGCTGCTGGGCGACGCGGCCTACTGCGCGGCGCCGACCTCCGGCCGCGGCACCTCACAGGCCCTGATCGGCGCGTACGTGCTGGCCGGGGAGCTGGCCGAGGCCCCCGGCCACGCCACGGGCCTGGCCGCCTACGAGCAGCGGATGCGCGACTACGTCGAGCGCAACCAGCGGCACGGCCGGGCCGCGGCCCGCTGGTTCTTCGGCGCGCCGGACGAGCCCATGCCGGACGAGGCCGACGACGCGGTCCCGCTCAAGCAGTACGCGCTCTGAAGTCGTGGCCGACGACCCCGGCGGCTCAGAGCCAGCCCGCGTCGCGGGAGATGCGGATGGCGTCGATGCGGTTGCGCCCGCCGACCTTGCTGATCGCGTTCGACAGGTAGTTGCGCACGGTGGCCTGCGACAACGAGAGCTGGGTGGCGATCTGCGCGGTGCGGATGCCGGACGCGGCGGCGCGCAGCACCTCGGTCTCCCGGGCGGTGAGCGGGCTGCTGCCGGTCTCCAGGGCGGCGGCGACCAGTTCGGGGTCGATCACCCGTTCGCCGCGGGCGATGCGCCGGATGCCGTCGGTCAGGGTCTGGGCCGGGGCGTCCTTGACGATGAACCCCCGCGCGTGCGCCTTCAGCGCGCGCAGCAGGTTTCCCGGCTGGCTGAGCCCGGTGAGCACGAGCGTGCGGCAGTCCGGCAGCCGCTGCGACAGCTGCTCGGCGGCCGACAGGCCGTCCAGGCCGGGCATGTCGATGTCGAGCACCGCGACGTCCGGGCGTACCCGGAGGGCGGCGGACAGCACCTCGTCGCCGCGCTCGATCTCGGCCACCACCTCCATGTCGTCCTCCAGCGAGAGCAGGGCGACCAGGGCCGAGCGGATCATGTGCATGTCCTCGGCGATCAGTACGCGGATCACGGGCCTTCCTCGGGAACCTCGACCGACAGCCGGAACCGGCCGTCGTGGACGGCGGTGGACGACGAACCGGACGCCGCGCGGGCGCGTTCGGACACCCCGGCGAGCCCCGACCCCGGACTCCCGACGCCGCGCACGCCGTCGTTGACGATCTCCAACCGTACCCTGCCGCCGTCGCGGGCCACGGTGATGGCGCAGGTCGTGGCCTCGCTGTGCCGCAGCAGGTTGGTGGCGCCCTCGCGGATGGCCCACGCCAGGGCGTCGTGGGCCGGGCCGGACAGCGGCGGCAGCGCGGCCACGTCGAGCCGGGTGCCGACCCCGGCCGCGCCGAGCAGGGCCGCCGCGCCGTCGATCTCGGTGCGCAGCGAGACGGCCAGCTCGTCGCGGGTGATCGCGCGTACGTCCCTGAGGGCGTCGCGGGCGACTCCGGTCAGGCTCTCTATCTCGGCACGGGCCGCGCCGGCGTCCTTGGCGAGCAGCCGCAGGGCCAGGTCGCCCTTGAGGGAGATGGCCGACAGGCTCTGACCGAGCAGGTCGTGCAGGTCGCGCGAGACCCGGACGCGTTCCTCGCCGACCGCGGCCGCGGCCAGCTCGGCCCGGGTGGCCTCCAGCTCCTCCAGCAGCAGCACCAGGCGGGCCCCGGCGACCAGCGCCCCGCCGAACACGACCAGGCCGAGCATGGGGTAGACGGCCAGCAGGAGGACGTGCGGCACCGTGTCGCCGTCGCGCAGCATCTGCGCCACCTCCAGCGCGGCCGGGTGCAGGATCTGCGCGACGGCGGCCACCGCCCGCACGGGGCCGCGCAGCAGCATGACGATCGAGGCCAGGGCCAAGACGGTCACGCCCTCCCATTGCGTGGCGAGCCACCACAGGGGCAGGTTCGCCAGCAGCAGGAGCGCCGCCAGGGTCCAGGGCCAGCCCGCCGGGCGCGCGCCGCGGGAGGCGGCCAGGCTGTGGCGGAGCTGGAGCGCGAGGGCCGCCAGGACGCCCGCGCCCGCCAAAACGGGGTTCCCGGGCGGCCCCTCCATGCCCATGCCGATGTAGACCGGCACCTGCGCCGCCAGCGGGACGTGCAGCGCGACGAACGGCCGGCGCGGATGCCGCAGCACCCAGGCCGGCGGGATCTGCGCGGTCATGCCGGCACCTCGATCGTCTCGGTCACGTCGTCGGCGCGGACCTCCAGCAGCACCCGGCCGTCCGCGACGGTGACGGCGATCGTGCAGGCGCGCACGCCGTCGGCGCGCAGCAGGCGGGTGACGACGGCGCGCAGGGCCGCGCGCGGCCCGGCCGGGATCGTCTCGGGGACGCCCTGCCTGGGCAGTTCCAGCCGGGCCGGCACGCCCGCCGCCGACAGCAGCGTGGCGGCCGTCTCCAGCTCGGCCCGCAGCGACGGCTGCCGGTAGCCGCGCACCCGCCGTCTGGCCTCGGCCAGCGTGCGGCGCGAGTCGTCGGCCAGCCGCGCGAGCTCCGCCGCCAGCTCGGGGGAGGGGCCGGGAGCGCCGCCGGCGTCCGAGGGGGCGGGGGTGCCGCCGGGGGTCAGGGCCGCGGCCGCGCGTTCGCCGCGGGCGGCGATCGACTCCAGCGCGCCGCCGAGCGTGCGGCGCAGGTCGTCGTCGATGCGCCGCCGCTCCTGCGCGACCGCCTGCTGGGCCAGCGCCTCCCTGGCCGCCTGCAGCCGGGTCAGCGCCGCGGCGAGCCAGACGAGCAGCAGCAACGCCCCGCCGCCGCACAGCACCGAGAACGCCGGCCACGACGCCACCTGCCACGGCAGGCCCAGCAGCAACGCCACCGGCGCGGCCGCCGCCACCAGGGCCACGCAGACCAGGTACGACCACGGCGCCGGCAGCACCAGCGCGGCCGACACCACGAGCCCCGCGTACGCCCGTGGCCACATGTTCCCGGCCAGGGGCGTCACGCCGAGCACGACGACGGCCATGACCGCGAACGTCCAGCGGCCGGACGGCGGACGGCGGGCGTGCGCGGCGTACCAGACGTGGCGCAGGTGCAGGGGGAGGTAGGCCGCGGTCGCGGCCAGGCTCCACAGACCGGTGCGGCTGTCGTTGCCCTCGTAACCGAACGACAGCGTCACCTGCAGCAGCGGCAGCAGGGCGCTGCACACGACGGCGACGACCGGCGCCAGCCTGACGACCCGCCCGGACCGCCAGAACTCCGCCCTGCCGGCCGCTCCGTCCGCCACTCCGTCCGCCACCGTGCCCACCACCGCGCCCGCCCGTCGATGTTCCCCGGCTGACCAGGGTAGGCCGCCCGGCCGGACGGCGGCGCGGCCCGGCCGCCGGGGCCGGACCAGGGTGAGCGGCAGGGCCATGAGGGGTCGTCGCCGCCTTCCTCGGGGGATGTCGAGGGACCCAGCCTGCACCCCGGCGGACGGCGGCGAACAGATGCAGATGTCACCGATAGGCCCGTGAGATTCGCGGCGGGTTCGTCCGGGTTGAGCCCGTCTTGCGAATGGAGTCAGCCGGTCTTGCGGATGGCCAGGCCGTGGTCGCCGCCGGCGGCGATGAACGCGAGCCCCGGCCCCCGCGCGCTCGACCTCGGCGGCATCGGCACCGGGACGCCGGTGCCCGTCTGGCCCGAGGTGTACTGCCCCAGCCGTACGCCTCGCCGCCGGGCCGGGAGAACGGCGCTCAGGCGGACGGCTCCTCGGCCGGGAACAGGATCGGGCTGATCAGGTGGCGGGTGCGCTCGGGCGTGGGCGGGTTGGCGATCCTGGGCAGGAGCGCGGCGCGCAGGTCGGCGATCAGCGCGGCGCGCTCGTCCGGGCTGAGCCAGATGGCGTGCTGCCGGTAGCCGACCAGGTCGGCGGCCGGGTCGGCCTGGTCGCGGTCGAGGTAGGCGCCGAACTCGGCGAGCAGGGCCGCCATGGCCACGGCGAACGCGCGGCGGTGGTCCTCCCGCGAGGCCGCGGCGGCGGTGTCGGCGTCGATGGCCGCCCGCGCCGGACGCAGCCGGTAACGCCGCTCGACGGCCCCGCGTACGCGCTGCTCGCCCTCGACGTCGAGCAGGCCGCCCTCGGCCAGCAGGCCGACGTGCCGGTAGACGGTGGCCTTGGAGACGTCGGGCAGCAGGTCGCACAGGTCGGAGGTGGTGAGCGTGCGGCCGCCCGCCATGGCGTGCACGATGCGCAGCCGTACGGGATGCAGAAGCAGGTCCACCGTGTCCATGGACGTACGATCTCACACCTGCTACCTTTCTCAAACCTGAGAAAGGAAGGGTCATGACTCATCACGCCCTGGACGCCCCTCCGCTGGGCCGCCTGCACGACGTCGGCGGTCGCCGGATCATGCTGCACCGCTCGGGCGCCGGCGGCCCGCCCGTGGTGTTCCTGCCCGGCGCCGGAGCCGTCGGCCTGGACTATCTCAACGTGCACGACCGCGCCGCCGAGCTGACGACCAGCGTGCTCTACGACCGCGCGGGCACCGGCTGGAGCGAGCCGGTCGAGCTGCCCCGCACCGCGGCCGAGGTGACCGACGAGCTGCGCGAGGCGCTGGCGGCGGCGGGGGTGCGCGGCCCGTACGTGCTGGCCGGTCACTCCCTGGGCGGCGCGTACGCCCGCCACTACGCCCGCCGTTTCCCCGGCGACGTCGCGGCGCTGCTGCTGCTCGACCCCTTCCACGAGGACATGGCTGCCCGCGCGCCCCGGCAGGCGCGCGAGATGCTCGACCGGATGCGCGATCAGGCGCTCCCCGAGCCGACGCCGGAGCAGCTCGACGCCGCCCGCCCGGCCGTCGAGCAGCTGCTGGCCGCCTGGCCGGACGGCGTGCGCGAGGCCCTGGTCGACCACCACCTCACCGCCTGGCGCACCGGCTGGCTGGAGGGCCGCAACCTCTACGACGAGGTCTCGGCGGAGTTCGGGGCCGCGCCGCCGGCGCCCGACGTGCCGGTGATCGTGCTGTCGGCCATGGGCGCGGACGCCACCCAGTCCCAGCTGTGGCCGGAGGACGTGCTGCGCGAGATCAACGCCGGCAAGCTCGCCCTGCACGCCGAGCTGGCCGCCTCCTTCCCGCGCGGCGAGCACCGGGTGCTGGACGACGCCGGGCACGGCTGGCTGCACGAGGAACGGCGCGACGCCGTGCTCCAGGCGCTGGCCGACCTGCTGCGGGCCCTGTGAGACCCGGCGGCCCGGCGGCGGCTCAGGGACGCAGCGCCTTGAGCGCCAGGTCGACCAGCGCGTCGGCGTACTGAGGGGTGAGCGGGCCGGAGCGCAGGAGCCAGCGCTGGTAGAGGGGGGCGTAGAGCAGTTCGAGTGCGAGGTCGAGGTCGGCGTCGGGGGCGAGCTGGCCGGCCTGCTGGGCGCTGCGCAGGCGGGCCTTCTTGGCCTCGTCGACCGGGCCGGCCAGCTTCTCGCGGTATTGGGCGGCCAGCTCGGGGTCGGCGACGATCTCCAGGTTGAGCGCCCGGATCGGCGCCTCGAAGGCGGGGTCGGCGAACTCCGCCACGGTGGCCCGCATGACGGTCTTCAGGTCGGCCTCGATGTCGCCCGTGTCGGGCAGCGTCACGCCCTGGTCGCTCTCGCTCAGCGCGAGGAAGGAGTCGAAGACCACGGCCCCCTTGGACCGCCACCACCGGTAGATCGTCTGCTTGCCGACGCCGGCCCGCGCGGCGATCGCCTCGACGGAGACCTTGGCGTAACCCACCTCGGACACCAGTTCCCTGGCGGCCTGGAGGATCGCCTGCCGGGAGCGCTCGCTGCGGCGCGCGGGATCGGGCTGCTTCACGCCGGCCATCATAGCCCCTCAGCGAGACGAGACGGTCCGTCTTGACAAGGTCCCGGTACCTGCTGGCACACTGATGGGCATGCGGCGAGACGGACCGTCTCGTCTTGAGGATTGAAGGAGGCGAGAGCGCATGCGCGTATGGTTCGTCACGGGTGCGTCCCGGGGGCTGGGCCGGGCGTTCACCGAAGCGGCCCTGGACAGGGGCGACCGGGTCGTGGCCGCCGCCCGCGACGTCGGCCCGCTGGCCGAGCCGGCGGCCCGGCACCCGGGCTCGCTCGTCCGGCTGCCGCTCGACGTCTCCGACCGCGCCGCGGTGCGGGAGGGCGTGGAGAAGGCGGTGGCCGCGTTCGGCAGGCTCGACGTCGTGGTCAACAACGCCGGCGGCATGCTCTTCGGCATGCTGGAGGAGGCCACGGAGGAGCAGATCAGGGCGCACTTCGACGTCAACCTGTTCGGCGCGATCTGGGTCACCCAGGCGGTGACGCCGTACCTGCGGGCCCAGGGGTCCGGGCACATCCTCCAGGTCACCTCGATGGGCGCGGGCGGCGGCATGGCCTCGGTCGGCCTGTACGCGGCGGGCAAGTCGGCGCTCGACTCGATCACCCAGGCGCTGGCCATGGAGCTCGCGCCGTTCGGCGTCAAGGTCACCAACCTGCAGATGGGCGGCTACGACACCGGCCTGTTCACGCTGGGCACCACGGCCACCGAGCCCGACCCCGTCTACGACGGGCTGCGGGCCGAGCTGGCCGCCATGTGGGGCGAGGACGCCGGCCCGCCGCCGAGCAACGCCGCGCCCGTCGTCATGGAGCTGGTGGACCTGCCCGAGCCGCCGCGCCGGCTGATCGTCGGCAGCCGCTCGTACGACCTCGTCCAGCAGATGGACGAGGCCCGCACCGCGGAGTACCGCGCCTGGGAGCACCTCAGCCGCAAGGCCGACGGCTGACCCCCGGGGGACCGGCCCCAGGGGGCGGACGGGCGGGGATGGGCCGGGCGTTGTCCTGGTTCCGGCACAATTGCGGTGTGCGAGTCGGATTGCTTGGGCCCTTCGAGGTCCGTAACGCCCAAGGGGCCGTGGTCGAGGTTCCCGGTGTCCGGCTGCGCGCGCTGCTCGCCGCTCTCGCCCTGGAGCCCGGCCGGATCGTCACGCGCGCGCGGCTGATCGACTGGATCTGGGGGGAGCGGCCGCCCGCCGACGAGGTCAACGCCCTGCAGGCGCTGGTGTCCAGGCTGCGCAGGGTGCTGCCGGACGGCGTGATCGAGGCCGATTCCGGCGGCTACCGGCTGGCCGTGCCGCGCGAGGCGGTGGACGTGGCCCGCTTCGAGCACCTGATCGCCCAGGCCCGCGCCGCCGCGCCCGCCGCCCGCGCCGACCTGCTGCGCAGTGCCCTGGAGCTGTGGCGCGGCGCCCCCATGGCCGACATCGCGATGCGGGACAGCGACACCTTCGACGCCGTGGTCACCCGGCTCGGCGACCTCCACGTCGATGCGCTCGGCGAGCGCATCGACGCCGACCTGCGGCTCGGCCGGGGCGCGGAGCTGGTCACCGAGCTGACCGGGCTGGTGGCCGCGTACCCGCTGCGCGAGGGGTTCGTGGCGGCGCTGATGCGGGCGCTGGCCGAGGCGGGCCGCGGGAACGAGGCGCTGACCCTCTACCAGCGCACCCGCGAGCGGCTGGCCGACGAACTGGGCGCCGACCCGTCGGCCGAGCTGTCGGAGCTGCACACCGCGCTGCTGCGCGGCGAGGTGGGGGAGCGGACCGACAACCGCAGGACCAACCTGCGCGCCGAGCTGACGAGCTTCGTCGGCCGGCATGACGACGTCTCCGCGGTCGCCGACCTGGCCACCAGGTACCGCCTGGTCACCCTGACGGGGGCGGGCGGCTCCGGCAAGACCCGGCTGGCCACCGAGACCGCCCGGACGATGCTGCCCGAGCTGCCCGACGGCGCCTGGCTGGTCGAGCTGGCCGCGGTCCGGGCCGGCGGCGAGCTGGCGCAGGCCGCCCTGACCACGATCGGCCTGCGCGACCAGGGCATGCTGGGCGGCGGGCGCGGCGGCGACCCGATGGACCGGCTCATCACCGCCATCCGCGACCGCTCGATCCTGCTCATCCTGGACAACTGCGAGCACGTCATCGAGGCCGCCGCGGCGTTCGCGGACCGGCTGCTGGGCGAGTGCCGCGGCCTGCGCGTCCTGGCCACGAGCCGCGAGCCGCTCGGCATCACCGGCGAGGTGCTGTGGCAGGTCGAGCCGCTCACGCTGCCCGCCGAGGGCTCCTCGCCGGCCGAGAGCGGGTCCTCGCCCGCGGTGCGGCTGCTGCGCGACCGCGCGGACCTGGTGCGCAAGGACATCGGCTCCGACGCCCCCACCCTCGCGGCCATGGCGCGGATCTGCCGGGCGCTGGACGGCAACCCGCTGGCGATCGAGCTGGCCGCGGCCCGGCTGCGGACGATGTCGGTCGACCAGCTCGCCCGCCGTCTCGACGACCGCTTTCGCCTGCTGACCAGCGGCAGCCGTACGGCGCTCGCCCGGCACCGGACGCTGCGCGCGGTCGTCGACTGGAGCTGGGACCTGCTGAGCGAGGCCGAGCGCGGCGTGCTGCGCCGGTTGTCGGTGTTCTCCGGCGGGGCGAGCCTGGAGGCGGCCGAACGCGTGTGCGGCGACGAGACGTCCGACGGTGAGCTGGTCTTCGACGTGCTGACCGCGCTGACCGAGAAGTCGCTGCTGCTGGCCGACGACGAGGGCGCCCCGCGCTACCGCATGCTCAACACCATCAGGGAGTACGCGGCCCAGCGGCTGGCCGAGGCCGGGGAGTCCGGGGCGGCGCGGCGGGCGCATCTGGCCCACTTCACCGAGCTGGCCGAGACCGCCGACCCGCACCTGCGCCGGGCCGAGCAGCTGGAGTGGCTGGCCGTGCTCGACGCCGAGCACGACAACATCATCACGGCCCTGCGCGGGGCGATCGCCGAGGGATGGGCGTACGAGGCGATGCGGCTGGCCGGGGCGGCCGGCTACTACTGGTTCCTCAGCGGCCACCGGGCCGAGGGCGCCGAGCTGAGCATCGCCGCGTCCGGGCTGGAGGGCGAGGTGCCCGACGAGGTGCGGGCGATGGCGTACCTCATGGTGACGATGTTCGTGACGTCCGGCGTGGGCGGCGACCAGTTCCAGGCGCGGGAGTGGATCCAGGAGGCCCACCGGCTGGCCCTGCGCAGCGGGTCCCGCAAGCCGCTGCTCGGGTTCGCCGCGCTGCTGGAGCGCACGCTGCAGGGCCCGGCGGCGTTCCTGCCCGCGTTCGAGCCGCTGATCGCCGACGCCGACCCCTGGGTGCGGGCGCAGGGCAGGCTGACCCGCGGCCGGTTCCGGCTCACGCTCGGCGCCGACGAGACCGACGTCGACCTCGACGCCGAGACCGCGCTCGCCGAGTTCCGCGCGCTGGGCGACCGCATGGGCATCTCCCTGGCGCTGACCTTCCTGGCCGATCGGCTCGCCATGCGCGGCGAGTTCGCCCGTGCCTGCGAGTACTACGCGGAGGGCGCCGTGGCGCTGACCGAGGTGGGCGCGACCGAGGACGTCGTGGGCGTGTGGGCCCGGCAGGCCCAGCTCCACTGGCTGCTCGGCGACGAGCGGGCCAGCGCCGCGGCCATGGCCGAGGCGCAGCGGCACGCCGACGGGATCGTCTGGCCGGACTCCCTGGCCGAGCTGGCGCTCGGGCAGGCGAAGCTGGCGCGCTGGCGCGGCGAGGCGGACCGGACGCGCGAGCACCTGGCCACTGTTCAGGCGGTGCTGGCCAACGACGAGATCGTAGGCTCGGTCCGCTCCACGATCATGGACCTGTACGGCTACCTCGCCGACGACGTCGAGCAGTCCCGGGCGTACCGGCGCAGGGCGTTCGACGCGGCCGTGGAGAACATGTTCCCGCCGACCATCGCCGAGGCCCTGGTCGGGATCGCCGACGTCGCGCTGCGCGAGGGCCAGGACGAGCAGGCCGTACGGCTGATCGCGGCCAGCGAGGCGGTGCGCGGCACGCCGGACCGCTCGCTGCCGGACGCCGCCCGCATCGCCGACCAGGCGCGCGAGCGCCTCGGCGAGGCCGCGTTCGCCGCGGCGGACCTCGACGGCCGCCGCCGCGACTTCCGCGAGTTGGCCGAGCTCACCCTCGCCCGCTGAACACCGGCGCGCCGGCGAACCGGGCGACGCCACCCTCATCCCACCGACCGGCACGAGCCCTGCCGGTTTGACGCGTGTACTTGCACCTGTAAGACCGAACTAGCAGGTGCAATACAGACGCTCTCCAAGGACGACATGCCGACCAGCGAAGAGTTGCTCCGCCTGCTCGGCGCCGTCGGGCCTCCCCTCAGGTTGCAGATCCTCGCCGAGCTCTCCGGCGGCCGGATTCACGTCAGCGAGCTGGCCCGCCGGATCAAGGTGTCGCGTGCGCTGCTCTACATGCATCGCCGTCGTGTCGGGCGGCCGCCAGGTCTTCGCCCAGGGGTACGGCGTCGCCGACGTGGAGACCGGCCGTCCCGTGGACGCCGAGCGGACCGTCTTCGCCCTCGCCTCGGTGGCCAAGCTGATCACCGCCACCGCGGTGATGCAGCTCGTCGAACGGGGCCAGATCGACCTGAACGCCGACGTCAACCGGTACCTGACGACGTTCAAGATCGACGACGCCTACCCGGGCCGGCCGGTCACCATGGCGAACCTGCTGACCCACACCGCCAGGTTCGCCGGCGGGGACCTCGGCACCGGCGCGGCCACCGCCCGCGACGTGCACCCGCTCGGCGATCACCTGGCCGGCCACCAGCCGCCCCGGATCCGGCTGCCCGGCGTCCGGGCCGTCTACTCCAACTACGGGATGGGCCTGGCCGGCTACCTGGTCGAGGTGCGCTCGGGCATGCCCTTCCACCAGTACGTGCAGGAGAACGTCTTCCGCCCGCTCGGCATGACGCGCTCCACCATGGCCCAGCCCGAGCCCGGCCCGATCGCCCAGGCGCTGGCCCCCGGCTACCGCCTCCAGGACGGCCGCCAGGTCCGGGCCGAAGGCGCGAAGTACGGGCACATGCCGCCGCGCGGAGCCGGCTTCCGCTCCACCGCCACCGACATGGCCGCGTTCATGCTGGCCCAGCTGACCGGCGGCGGGGCGATCCTCAGGCCGGACAGCGTCCGGCTCATGCAGAGCCGCCACTTCGGCGACGCCGAGGGCACGGCCGGCATGGGCTACGGCTTCCAGGAGTTCACCAGGAACGGCCGGCGCCTGCTGGTGCACCGGGGCAACATCCCCGGCTACTTCGCGATCATGGCGCTGATCCCCGACCGGCGCATCGGCGTCTACGCCTCCTACAACGGCCTCGGCAAGGGCGGCCCCGACGCCGCCTGGTCGCTGGTCAACGCCTTCGCCGACCGGTTCGCCCCGGCCCCCGTCCCCGCGGACGGCCCGCCGGGGGCGCTGCCCGACGTCGCCCGCTACACCGGCACCTACCCAAACGCGCAGGTGCCGGGTCGCCCTGGGCGGGGATGTCCGGCGCCGCGCTGTTCGCCGATGACTTGCTGATCGGCGTGGTGGTGGCCGACCACCAGGGGTACGGCGGGGCCAGGCTGCTCGCCACGCGGGCCGAGGCCCTGTTCGACGAGCCTGGGTTCCTCGACGCGATCGCGATGCCGGCGGGCTGGCAGGGATGCTGCCGGAAGCAGGGAAGGCTGCTGCCCGAAGCTCCTGACCCCACGTGCGCGGCGGAGAACCACCGTTTCTGCGATGCGTAGGTAGTGACGGTCGTGTTTCGAGTGGTGGTGTGGCGTGGGCGTCGGTGCCGCACGCCTCTGGGGGAGTGTGGCACCGGCAGCAACGAGGTTGCGGGTCAGGCGGCTGGGAGAGGTGCAGCGGGGAAGGGCACACCGGTGAGTCGTTGGCTGATTCTCAGCAGGCGGGCGCGGGCGTCGGGGTCGTATGCCTGGTGGTGAGCGCGGGCGGGGCGGGAGCGGTTGAAGTAGGTGCCGGTGACGTTGTTCAGGGCGGGGTCGGTGATCAGGCGGGCGGTGTGGGTGACGCCTTCGTCCAGGGTGCTTTGCACGGTGAACAGGTGGGTGACGATCTTTGTGGGCATGTAGGAGGCGGGGTGCAGGGCGTTGACGGTGACGCCGTGGTCGTCCAGGAGTTCGGCGTGGTCGAGGGTGAGCATGATCTGGGCGAGCTTGGCCTGGCAGTAGGCCTGGACCCCGTCCCAGTGGTGTTCCAGCAGCACGTCGTCGAAGTCCAGGGACGCTTGTCCGGCGGAGGCGACGTTGACGATCCGCGCCGGGCCGGCGCCGGCAGCAGTTGAGCGGGCGGCGGTGCGGACCAGGAGCGGGGTGAGCAGGCAGCTGAGCATGTAGGTGGCCAGGTAGTCGACCTGGAAGGTCAGCTCCAGGCCGTCGGCGCTGCGTTGGGGGGCGGTCTCCACGCCGATGCCGGCGTTGTTGACCAGCACGTCCAGGCGGTCGCGGCTTGTCAGCCGGTCGGCCAGGGCCTGGATCTGGTCCAGGTGGGCGAAGTCGGCATGCTCGAAGGTGAGCCGGTCGTTGCCGGTCTGGTCGCGTAGGTCGGTCAGCAGTTGCCGGCCCTTGGCCGGGTTGCGGCCGTGCAGGATCAGCGTGGCGCCCTGGGCGGCCAGGCGGTGGGCCACGGCGCGGCCCAGGCCGTCGGTTGCGCCGGTGATCAGGATGGTCCGGTCGTACAGTGGGCGGCTGGTGGGAGGAGTCACGGGAGTTGGCCTCGGCGTTCGGTCTGGTGCTGGTCGGGTCAGACGATGGGGTGGCCGCTGACGGTGGTGACGGGGACGTCCTCGCGCAGGTCCCAGTGTTCGGCGATCAGGCCGTCGGCGATGCGGAAGATGTCCACCACCGCGATGCCGGAGTGGCCGGGCTGGGCGGTGAACAGGCTGTGGGTGAACACCAGATCGCCGTCGACGGCCATGCGGTGGATCTCGAAGCGGGCGTCGGGGAGCTGGGCGCGCATCCCGTCGATGAACTCGGTCAGCGGCTGGCGGCCGTCGGGCAGGTTGGGGTTGTGCTGGATCAGGTCGGCGGCAAGGAACCGGTCGGCCAGCTGGGTGCGGCCCTGGTTCCAGATCTGCTCGAAGTAGTCGCGCACGAGCTGGGCGGCGGGCTGGGACGCCGGCTGAATTGGAGCCTGGGACATGGAATTCTCCTGTGAGATTGAGGCGACGAACAAATGGGAGGGTGGGATAAGAGCAGGTCAGTGGTGAGCCGGAGCGGACGCGGAGACCGGGGTTGCCGGGCGGGCCGGGCGCGGACGGGTGGAGGTGGCGTGGGTGGCGGCGGCCGCGGCCAGCGGCAGTAGCGCCAGAACCGGGAGCCAGTGGCCGCCGAGGGCGGGCAGCAGATTGGCGCCCAGCAGGCTGCCCAGGCTCATGCCCAGGTACAGGGCCGAGGCGTTGAGAGCCAGCAGGACCCCACGCTGGTCGGGCAGCAGCTCCACCAGCCGGGCCTGTTGCGGGGCCATGAACAAGGTGTTGAAGATGGCCCAGAAGGCGAACACCGCGACCCCGGCCGCCGGTACGGCCGGTGCACCGGCCAGGGCCAGGAAGGCCAGGGTCAGCCCGGCCAGCGCGACAGCGATGGTGCGGCCGCCGCCCAGGCGGGCGTAGATCCGGGAACCGGCGGCGTTGCCGACCATGCCCAGCGTGCCGAACACCAGCAGTGTCAGCGACACCAGCCCAGGGCCCGCACCGAACCGGACGCCCAGGTAGGCGCCGGCGACGCCGTACACAGCGAATTGGGCGGTCAGCACCAGCAGTGTGGTGGCGATCATCGGTGTGGCGCCCCGGCTTCCCAGCGCGGCGGCGAAGGCGCGGGCGGTGGGGGCCGGGCCCGGTGCCACCGGTGGCAGCAGCACCGCCAGCAGTGCGCCCGCCACCAAGGTCAGGGCGACCACGGCGGCCATGGTGGCGCGCCAGCCGATCGCGGCGCCCGCGGTCGAGGCCAGCGGCACACCCAGGACGGTGGCGGCGGTCATCCCACCGAACACCACCGCCAGCGCGCGGGGCCGCTGCTCGGCGGGAACGATCATCGAGCCGGTGGCCGAGGCGGCCGGTCCGAAGATCGCCGCGCCCAGCCCGGTGGCCACTCGCGCCGCGGCCAGAGCGGTGAAGTCGGGCGCCATCGCGGCGGCGGCACCTCCTAGCGTCATCAGCGTCAGGCCCACCAGCAGCACGGTGCGGCGGTCCAGGCGGCCCAGCGCGATCGCGGCGATGGGCGCGGCCAGGGCGAACACCAGCGCGAAAACGGTGACCAGAGTGCCGACGCTGGGGGCGGGCACCGTCAGGTCGGCAGCGATCGGGCTGCTGAGGCCGACGACCGCCAGGGAGGCGGTCCCCAGCGCGAAGTAGCCCAATGCCAGCGTCAGCAGTGCGGGGGTGGAGGAGCGGGGGCGCATATCCCCTTCTTTCAATACGGGTCGTTGCGTATTAGATTCAAATACGGAACGGTGCGTATGTCAAGTAGAGTGCAGGGCATGACCGGACGACCCCGTGACCCCGCTGTCGACGACGCGATCCGCCAGGCCGCGCTCGCCCTGATCACCGAGCAGGGCTACCGAGGGATGAGCATGGAAGCCATCGCCGCCCGCAGCGGGGTGTCCAAACAGGCGGTCTACCGTCGTTACCCGGGCAAGGGTGAGGTGATCTTGGACGTGCTGGCGGTCTACGCCCGTACCCGACTGCCCACCCCCGACACCGGCGATCTGCGCGAGGACCTGCTGGCCCTGCTGGAGGCCACCTTCGCCGGACAGCGAGGGGTGGCCGGCGCACTCAACCAGGCCCTGGCAGCCGAGGTGTTGCAGGATCCCGCCTTCGCCCAGCGCGTGAGCAGCGAGCTGATCGCGGCTCGCCGTCAGGCGGTCCGCCAGATCCTCACTCGTGCACGCGAACGCGGGCAGCTCACCCACCCTGATGACGATCTGCTCATCGATCTGGTCTTCGGGCCGATGTGGTACGCGCTACTGTTCCACCCCGGCAAGCTCACCGACGCCTACGCCGCCGCCCTCACCGATGCCGTGATCGCTGTGAGCGTCCACGCCGGGTGACACGACCCTGCCCACCTGAGGGGTCCCCGGCAGTGGCCGCCGTGCAGTTGGTGCTCGACGACGGTATCCCTCCTGCAGGCCGAACGATCAGCTGGCTTCGGGCTCGGTGAGTGTGCTCCGCGAATGCGTCTGCACGTCAGCCGCTCCCGGCCCCGCCGCCCCTTCCACGCGCGCACCGCGCTCATCGATCGGCATCCAGGTCAACGGCGGCAGCATGACCGTCCACGAGGCCCCACCGAACTGATCACCACAGAGCCACGCCGCTGGGCCGGGCTGGACGGTGTAGCAGCGTGGACAGATGACCACCGTGGTGCTGCCCGGGACCTTCCAGCGATACCGGCACAGACGCGCGTCGGCAGCGGGTGACGGTGTCGTCCGGCATCAGTTCGCCCACCGCGAGTGGGCTGGCCGCGGCCACAGGAGGGACTGGTCCATTCCGGCGGCGTCTGATCCCCGTCGGCCACGTGGCCGTCGACGGTGGTGAACCGCACCGAGAATCGGGAGATCTGGGCAGGTCTTGCGTCGGCTGCCATGATCAGGCCCCATGGACATTGACGGCTTCTGGGTCGCGGGCGGCCGTCGTGAAAAGCAGCCCTGATCAGTGCGACTTCCAGGGGCCCCGCTGAGCTCTCTATGCGCTCACTGTAGCGGTGCAGCGGCCCTGCCAGGCCGGCCTCCGCGCGTCGTCCAAACCTCTGCCTCTGATCGTCTTGCGCATCCGCAGACGACCGCGGCCGCCGCCAGATATCGTCCAGAGGGCGTCGCATGGCACCTTTTGGATGGGGAATGAGGCTGGCGGGCTCGCTTGAGCATGCCCGCCGCAGCCCCTCACCTGCGGTGTCTTCCGGCACCTGGGTCGAACACGACGGCGGCTCGCTGACGCCTGCACACGTCACGCGCCGTGCCGCCTGGCATGCCCGGTGACGGTGGTGTGGTGGGGCTCTGGACGTGCAGGGATGTACGGCATACGGTCGTCCACCATGAGCGACTCATCGCAACCGAATGAGCACTCAGGGTCGATCGTGAAGCGGTCGTCCAGTTGCCGGTAGTGCACCCAGGCCACCGGCACGGGGCTGTGCAGGTCGCCGTCCCATGCCTGCTCACGCACGCGGCCGGAGCGTATCTGCATCTCATAGCGGTAGAAGGGGGTCCACCTCGTTCAGCGCGGAGGCCAGGCTGCGTTGGCGCGCGATGGCGGCGTTCAGCAGGTCCTCGGCCGGGACACCCGCGGGCACCTCGCGACCGCCCTGCCGCGCCTCGGCCATCAGCCGCGCCAGGCGCTGGCCGCCGTCACCGAAAAAGTAAGTCCAGCGTTTGAGTACTCGTGCAGGCCGCCGCCGAGCCCTTGGTGCCGGGTACAGGACGGCTCCGGTCGGATGAGGAGCGGCAGCCGGCGTAGGACCTCGCGAGGGACCTCGCGAGGCAGCGAAGTCAGGACCGTGACGAGAGTGGCCGGGTTCTCGGGGGCCGGGGGAGCAGGACGGTCAGCGCCGCGCCGACGAGGAAACCGAGGCCGCCGATCACCGCGTGGACGTGCAGGCCGGACACCAGGCCGCCGTGGGCGATGAACGTACCGGCCAGGGCCACGCCGATCGCGCTGCCCGTCTGGCGGGCGGCGTTCAGCACGGCGGACGCCGCCCCGCTGAGCGCCGCCGGCGCGGCCTCCATGACCGCCGAGGTGGCGGCGGGCATCGTCAGGCCGGTCCCGAACCCGGCCAGCATCAGCGGCGCGACCAGCGCCCAGTAGCCGGTCCCCGTCCCGGCCACCAGCCAGCCCAGCAGCCCGGCCCCGCCGATGACCAGCCCATACGCCATCGGCACCCACGCCCCTGAGCGTGCCGCGAGCCGCCCTCCGAGCGGCGAGGAGAACATCGGCATCATCGCCATCGGCAGCATGGCCAGCCCCGTCGGCAGCGCGCCGAGCCCGTGAATCCGCTGGAAGTACAGCGGCACGGCGAACAGCAGCCCGTAGAACCCCAGGTTGAGCAGCACTCCGACGACCACGGGGCCGGAGAAGCGGCGCTCGCGGAGCAGTGCCGGCGGCACCATGGGAGCCCGTGAGCGGCGCTCCAGCAGCACGAAGGCGGGCAACGCCAGCGCGGACACCCCCAGACCGCCCAGCACCGGAAGCGAGACCCAGCCGTGCTCACCGGACTCGATCAACGCCCAGGTCAGCCCGCCGAGGCCGAGCGCCCCCATCGTCTGCGCCCCGACGTCCAGCCCGGCACGCCGATCGGCCGCCGCAGGCGCGGAGACGTACCGTCTGGTCAGAACCAGCCCGAGCACGCCGAACGGCACGTTCACGAAGAACACCGAACGCCACCCCGCCACCGACACCAGGAACCCGCCGAGAACCGGCCCCGCCCCGGCGGCCACCCCGGCGACCATGCCCCACACGCCGAACGCGCGCGCCCGTGCACCGCTGTCGGGATAGGCGTGCCGCAACAACGAGAGCGACGCCGGGACCATCAGCGCCGCACCCACGCCCTGCGCCAGCCGGAAGGCGACCAGCACGCCCGCCGACGGCGCGAACCCGCACCCGGCCGACGCGACCGTGAACATCCCGAGACCGGCCAGGAACACCCGTCTCCCGCCGAGCCGGTCGCCGAGCCCGCCGCCCGTCAGCAGCAGACCGGCGAACGTGAGTGTGTAGCCGTCCACGATCCACTGCAGAACCGGCAGTCCGGCACGCAGGTCGTCGCCGATCGGCGGGATCGCCACGGTGACCACCGTGACGTCCAGGACGACCAGGAAGTAGCCCAGGCAGAGGGCCAGCAGGGGCGCCGTACCCGGCGAACGGTGAAGGGCGGTGACAGCCATGCCACCTAGCCTGGTACGGGATCACTACGGCGTTCGCCGAAGCGTCCCCGTCCTAGGCTGGGTGCATGTGGAAGACTGCGACGGAAGCGGACATCGCCGAGGTCGCGGCGGCCATCGGCGACCCCTCACGGGCGAAGGTGCTGCGCGCGCTCGCGGACGGCGGCGTCCTGCCCGCCGGCGCGCTGGCCGCCGAGGCCGGCGTGAGCCCGTCCACGATCAGCGGCCACCTGGCCAGGCTCCGCGAGGCGAAACTCCTCACCGTCGAGCACGACGGCCGCCACCGCTACTACCGTCTGGCCAGCACCGACGTGGCCCGGGTGCTGGAGGAGCTGGCCAGGATCGCCCGCCCGCTGCCGGTCCGGTCCCTGAACGACAGCGTGCGCGCGCAGGCGCTGCTGCGGGCCCGGCTGTGCTACGACCACCTGGCCGGACGGCTCGGCGTGGTACTGCTCGCCGCGCTGGTGGAGGGCGGGGTCCTGACCAGCGCCGCGGGCAGCTACCGGATCACCTCGGCGGGGGCCGGCGTGCTGGCCAGGTTCGGCATCGAGGTCGAGGGGTTCTCCCGGCGGCGGCCCGCGATCCGCTACTGCGTCGACTGGGGCGAGGGCCGTCACCACCTGGCGGGCGCGCTGGGCGCCGCCCTGGCCCAGCGGCTGTTCGCGCTGGAGTGGTTGCGCAGGGGACGCGCCCGACGGGTGGTGCACCTCACGGACAAGGGCCGCATCGGTCTCCATGACACCTTCGGCGTCTCCCTCGACTGGGACCGAACACCCGCCTCGGCAAACGGTGAAGTCAACGGGCGAAGGCAGCACTTGCCCGACACGGTGCTGCCGAAAGCTCACGAACCGGAGTGACGGGCTGTGGCGGCTTGACCGGCTGCGACCTGCTCGAAGAGGGGGCCGGGATCACGCTCTGTGACGTGGCCGTCAGAGGCGGGAGAGCGCCGAGGCGACGCACCCGGCAGCTGAGGGCGCGAAGGCGTGCCCGCGCCACTCGACAGAGGCAGCGAGGTGGCCACGGCGATCACCACAGGAAGCAGGCGGTGTGACAGCCGCCGTGGCACGCAGCGAAGGGACATGTCTCCCCAAGAACGGGGGCAACAGAACAGGGGCCAACGCATCGACGAGACAGCGGACGGGCAACGGCGAGTCGCCCGAGCTTGCGCTTTGTGCGATGCCGGAGGGAGTCCTGCATGCGCCGGCAAAGCCGCATCTCCGGAGTGCTGGAGCTTACGACGATGGGCAACGCCAACGGCGTGGCGCCGGCCTTGCGGGCATGGCGGACAATGCTGGTCCTCGAGGAAGATGCCTTGTTGGGTCACCAGCCGGCGGCGAAGAAGTCGATGCTGGTGTCCTTCCAAGTCAGCGCGTACAACAGGACGGCGTCGACGGCCATGATCAGTAGCGCCGTCAACACCGCCGGGCCCACGTCGGGCGGCGCGGAGGCCAGCAGCTCTTGCTGTGGGATCGAGGCCCGCCACAGGCCGATCATCGTGACCATCCCGCCTGCCAGGGCAACGGCGAACACGATGATCGCATAGGCGCGGGCCCACAACCTACCCTTGAGCAACCCTCTGACCAGCGCCACCGCCATGGCGGCGATCGCCAACGGCGGTAGTACTGATCCGCCGGCGTTCACCACCAGGTCCAGCGTGGCGATGACTCCCACCAGAGCGGCCGAACCCAGGAGGACGGCCGCCAGGACAACGCCACCCGGCGCCCGCCCCCGGGCCTGTGCGGCGGCACGGGCCTCAGCCCTGCTGATGCCCCGCCCCCGCAGGTAGGCATCGGCCTCCGGGCCGTAGGGCAGTCTGGCCACCACGACGGCCGCGGCGGCGTTGACCAGGACGGACAGCCAGACCGGCGCCGGGACCGAGGAGAGCCCCATCACACCGATCGCCAAGATGACCAGGAACGCCGCCAGCAGCCAGGCGGCGATGGCCAGCACCGGCCTGGCCTGACGCACGCCCCAATGCACGGCCACTGCCGCGGCGAGCATCGGCAGCGCCAACAGCAGCACCACGGGCCGTGTGCCGTCCCAGTCGTCGGCCGCCAGCACTCTCAGATCGATCAGGTGATCCACGATCGACAGCTCCGCGAGCAGGCCGCCAGCCAGCAGGTAGGCCAGGAAGGCGCACGCGTGCACGGTTTCGGGTACCACGCGCCGCCTGTCCTTGGCCACCGGAGCGGTAGCCATCATGCCGGGCATTCCTGCTTGACGCTCCACGCGGCGGATCTGCCCCAGCCGATCTTCACCGGATGACGCTGTCCGTTGTCGTCGCCGAACCAGATGCGAGTCACGCCTGCCCGCCTGGCGACGACGCGCCACGACCAGACGGGGCCCTCGTCGAGAGTGACGACGTCAGAGCCTCGCGGTGGCCGCGCGTTGCCGTACTCGAAGTGGAAGTTGATCTGGCCGGTGGCGAGGTTGCCTTTGGGCACGTAGAAGGAGTAGGCGCACGTCTCGTTGTGGAAGTAGGGCTGGTAGCCCACCTCCAGGCAGCGGTGCGAGCCGTTGGCGTAGGTCCAGTTCACAGACGTGCCGTTGTCGTCGACGCCGACGTTGTACTGGGCGTCCTTGCCGCCCGCACAACCCTGGGCGGCGTTGCCGAAGTCGAGCACCATCACCTTCGGCGGCAGGAAGGATACTCGCGGCCAGGCGGCCTGGGCGGGTGCAGCGGCGATGGACGTCAGGAGCAGCACGGGGACGGTGAGCACCAGGGGACGCGGCAAGGTGATCATGGATTTCTCCAGCGGTGGTGTTCGGAACGTGTGTCAGTGATGGCGGAGGATGCACGGTCTTGTCGCCTTGCCGCGCTCGTGCGAGGCATCGCCGCGGCGGCGGAACAGGGGCGAGACGAAATGTGCGACGGTCGGACGAGAGGTCCTGCGCGGACTGGACGCAAGACAGTTCAGGAAGTGATGGCGGCGGCCAACTCGAAGGTGAGGCCGAGCGGTTGGCCGGTTTCGATGAGGGTTTTGAGGTTGGCCAATCCCATCGGCCATGCCCGTGCGGTGAGGCCGGCCGTCACGCTCGCGGGATCGAGCTGGTCGTGAACCACTCGCAGGTGCGCCAGATGAGCCAGTTCGGTGAAGGTGTAGGTGACGCGGGAGGCCGGCTCGGCGCGTGCGGCCGGATCCCACAGCTCCTGCCAGGTGCGCACCAGCCGATAGGGCGCCCTCGCCTCCAGCACGATGCCGTCAACCATGACGGGGCCGTCGCCGATACGGCTGGGCAGGCGCGAGCCGACCCTCCAGTCCGAGTCGATGGTGGCGCCGAAGTTGACGTGCGCGCTGAGGCCGGAATCGGTGAAGGTGTTCCACACCTGCCGAGGTGTGGCGCGGATGTAGCTGTCGAAGGTGTAGGTCACGGGAACTCCGCAGACAAGAAGGCGGGCAGGGAGGCGGGCAGGGGGCGTCCAGGTGGGATGTCAGGGCGCGGCGGTCAGCGGCCGGCCGGTCTCCACCACGGTCTTCAGAGCGCTCAAGATCCACATCCACCCCTCGCCCGCCACGGCGCAGGCCGTGCGGGGCGCGTCATCCAGCCGGTCGTGGACGAGGGTGAGCAGGCAGGATCCGCCTTCTCGCTCCTGGATCGACCAGCTGACGCGACTGGCCTTCTCCTGCGCGACGTCCGCGTTCCACAGAGCGCGCCAGCTGGTCACCAGCGTCTGCGGGGGATCCCACTTCTCGATGAGGCCATCGCTCAAGGACTCGCCGTCAGGGCCCAGGACGCGAAACGGTGTTCCCGGTTCTCCCGTCGTCCGCACCTGACCGAGATGGTGCCTGCTCACCTCCGGAAGGGTGATGGCCTGCCACAGGTCAGCGGCGCTCGACTTGACGAAGATCTGGTACGTCTGTGGCGCTGGACGGTCATCAGGCATGGGGTCAGACATTCGGTTTCCCTTTCTGGCATCGCCGCCGTCATGCGAGGTCGGCCGGCCGTTCCCCGCATGCTGGTCCGGACGCTTCCTGCTGCCGATACGTTCCGCCCTTGACCGGTGCCGTCCCTTCGGTGCGGTTGGGCTTCATGGATGCCAGTGTGGGGAAGAAGATCACACCCGGACAGTCGGGAAATAGCGGGACACCAGCGGTGGTGTCATCGGGGGACACGCAGTTCGATCAAGGTCCCCTCCCCCGGAGTGGAGTCGATCACGCTCGTGCCGCCGATGTCGGCGATCCTGGCCTCGATCGACTCCCGCAGCCCCATCCCCGCGCCACGCGACTCGAAGCCGTTGCCCTGGTCCAGCACGCTGACCACGACGTCGCTGTGGCGCGCCTGCCCATGCACGACAGCCTGATCGGTGCCGGCATGCTTGCGGACGTTCGTCAGCGCCTCCCGCACGGCTCCGGTCACCGCCTCGACCGTCGCGATCGGCAGGACCACGCCGGCGGACTTCAGGCCGGCGGCGTGCAACTGCACGCTCAGCCCCGCCTGGTTGGCGTGTTCGACCACCTCTTCCAACGCGGTGACGAGGTTGTTGCCGGCGCTGTCGTGCTCGCCCCGCACGTAGCGGCGCAGCCACCTGGCCTCTGCGGCCACGTGTCGCTTGACCTGCTCATCGTTCACCCAGCCGTCGCGGACCAGGGCTTCCAAGGTCTGCAGGACCCGGTCGTGCAGGATGCGGCCGTTCCTGGCGCGTTCCTGTTCGGCGGCCAGCCTGGCCACCTGTCCTCGTGCCTCGTCCAGTTCGGCGGCGTTCCTGCGCAGCAGCGAGGTGACGAACCAGGCGATGCCTGCGTTGACCCAGAAACCGATCGTGTGCGGCAGCGCGCCCAGCCAGAAGAAGCCGCTGGCGGCCTGCATGTACAGATAGGCGGCGGCCAGCGGCGCGGTGGCGGCAAGGGCGCCGGGCAGCGTGCGCACGCACACACCGATGCCGATGGACACCAGCAACATGTACGGCAGCAGGAAATCCGGTCCCGACCCCCGCAGCGCGGCGGCGGCGACCACCGTCATCCCCACCCCGACCCCGGCGGTCAGCACGGCGTCGGCCGCGACGAGCCGCCCGGCCGGAGGCCGGCGGCGCAGCCGGCACGCCATGACCACCACGGCGCTGGTCAGCCCGAGCACCGCCAGTGCGGCGCCGAAGCCGGGAATGTGCCTCCGCCATCCGCTGTCACCCACGTAGTTGAGTGCGACCACCTCGGCCAAGGCTCCGACGCGGAAGAGGATCACCGTCCAGGCCAGTACGGCCTCGGTACGGGCGCCGGCCTCACCGGCCACTCATGCCCCGCTCGGCGATCCGGTCCAGGGCGGCGGCGATCAGCTGGGCCTTGTTGCCCACCTGGAGCTTGCGCCGGATGCGCTCAATGTGGGTGTCGACCGTGGACTTCTTGATGCCCATCCGGCGGGCGATCTGGTCGTAGGTGAAGCCTTGCGCGATATGGGTGAGCACCTCTTCCTCGCGCGGCGCCAGCGGCACGGCGGGGGCGGGCTTGGTCAGCGCCGACATCCGCGCGTGCAGGATGTCGGCCAGCTCGGCCGACAGGTAGAAGCCGCGGGCCGCCACGACCCGGATGGCGCTGGACAGGAGCTCGGCCGGCTCGCTCTTGGTGACGTAACCCCGTGCCCCGGCTCGTACGGCGGCCACCAGATCGGCGGGCCGGGCCGAGGCGGAGATCACCAGGATGTTGTACAGCTGCGACAGTTCGGCGATGGCGGGCACGCACGGCTCGTCACCCGCCAGGTAGAGGTCGAGCACCAGCACGTCGAGTTCCGGCTGGGTGCCGATGGATGCCAGGTCGCGCCCGCTGAGCACGACCGCGAAATCCTCCGACTGCGCCAGGACGTGCTCAAGCCCATGTCGGATGAGATCGTGATCGTCGATGACACCGATCGTGATCATGTCCCGCTCCTGCATATGTCACCCTGATCCAGGAGATGATCTCACGGCAAGTCCTCACTTGGAGGGACAAGAAGCGAGGGGGACGAGCGCGGCCCCACCAGGTCGGGTCGCTGCCCGTCACCTGGGCGCGACGTCCACAGCTGACAGAACGCCAGGCCCTGCTCGTCGCAGCTGCGGGCACGTGGCAGCACGGCCGGAACGGGACCGTACAGGGCCACAAGATCGGCCAGCGGCGCATCGACGAAGCCGAGCATCGCCATGATCGCCACCTGATCGGCGTTCAGATGCTGATGGGAGATGGGAGCGTGATGGGCGATCTCGTTGCGCAGCACGCGCAGAAACTCCAGCTTGCGGTGCAGCGCGTGGCGGCCACCCCGATATCCGGGAAAGGCCTGGTAGAGCGTTGTGCGCCACAGGCGCTGGTCGTAGTGGTTGCCGCGCCCGATCAAGCTCACCCAGAACCCGAACGGCAACTCGGAGACCACTTCGGAAGAGGTGGGCGTCAAGCCTTGCCGGCCCAGTGCCACGCCCGTCAGCCCGGTCTCCTCTCGCAGTTCACGCAGCGCCGCCTCCTGATGGCTCTCCCCGTCCTGGACACCGCCGCCCGGGGTGGCCGCTGCGACGACCAACCCCTGTGGTACGGCGGTGTCGCCATCCGCAACACCGCTTTCGGCCCGCCCTCGCCCCGGCAGTGCGGAGGCAACGGCCAGTGGTACTACCACTGCACCGGCGGGTTCGGCGTCACCCTCGGCACGACCCGCTACCTGTTGACCGCCGGGCATTGCGCCGGCGACCAGGACTTCTTCACCGACAGCACCGGCGAGAACAACGAGGGAGGCCAGATCGGCCCGGTGCGGCGGGAACATGTCGGGCACGACCTGCTCCTGGTCGAGGCGGCGACGGCGGGACGGATCTGGGACGGCACGCCGGGCGTGAGCGACTTCACCAAGCCCGTCAAAGGCTGGCTGTGGGCGGCCCCGGGACAGTTCGTGTGCTTCTCCGGCACCACCTCGGGCGCCCGCTGCGGGCACTACGTCGACGCGTACTACAGCTGGATCTGCGATCCGGACGGCGACATCTACGGCAACTACGAGTGCTACGAGGACCTGATCTCAGCCGCGGGGCCGGGTTCTCAGCACGGCGACAGCGGCGGCCCGGTCTTCAGCCTGACCGGCGACGGGAGCCAGGTCATGGCCCTCGGCACGGTGACCGGCAACATAGACCTCGGCCTGGGACTGCGCGAACTGATGTTCCAGGACTTCGGCACCGCGACCCGGGACTGGCCCGGCCTGGACGTCATCACCGGCTGACCCGCCCGCCGCCTCCCCGGACCGTTCTTGAGACGATTGGACTGAAGCTGCCGGGATCCCGTCTGATCACCGAGATCAGACGGCATCTTGTCGTTACATGTTCTGTCGCAGCGAAGACTGAGCACGGTCATCGAAGGTTGAGCACCACTACGGTGTCTCATCGAAGATTGAGTGACTACCGGGCTTGAGTTCCAGGAGAGAGGGTGGGAGAACCGACGGGTGCGTGCAGTGATCTCGTACTCGGCGCCTTCGACCTGGAGTTCTCCGATGGTGAGCGGCGGCCGAGGATCCGGTGAGGCCGCTGCTGACCACAGCGGGATCAGGTGCTGGCGCTACTTCACCGGCACCGGGCCGAGCGGGCGATCGCCGTCTTCGGCAACCGCCTTCTCGACCCGCTCGCCGGGACCTCGGGCCGCCCCGACGTCTCCCAGGTCGCCGGTGACGCGGCGGGTCCACCGCGTCCGACAACGCCGACGGCCGAGCCGTGCCGGTCGTGGGCATGGTCCGGTCGCTTTCCTCACGCAGTTGATCCCGCAGCTGGTCCGCGCGGATCCACCCTGGCGGTCCTCGACCGATGGTTTCCGCCCAGCAAGACCTGTTCGGCCTGCGGGCGGCAAACCCACGCCTCACCCTGGCCGATCGGGTGTTCATCTGCGGGTGCGGACTGACCTTGAACCGGGACATCAACGCGGCCCAGAACATCGCCGGCCACGCAGTCGCCGTCCCCGCGCCCGTCGCGGAGACCGTCGCGGAGACCGTCGCCCCCCGACAGGGGGAGACGCAAAACGCCCGCGGAGCTCCGGTAAGTCCCCCGCCTCACGAGGTGGACGGCACGAAGTGGCTGGTGCGGCCGATGATGTCGTTGCCGGAGCATGGGCTGCTTGGCCGGTGCCGCCAGCCCCACCGCACGCTGTGACGGTGAGGAGGACCGCCAGCGCGGTCCTGGAGACTGACTGATCATCGCGGGTGGCATCTTCGGGGGTTCGGGGGTTGGCAGGGACCGGCCCCGACCCGGAAGACGGGCCGAGGCGCCGGTTCGGTGCAGGAAGGTCAGCGGCGGCGCGGGAGCTAACTGCGGGCCGGCGGCATGCGCCTGGGTCACCAGGCGTATGCCTGGGGGGCTTCTCCTCCCGGCCCCGGCCAGATGTCGTCGAGCTCACGGAGCGTCTCCTGCGACAGGACGATCTCCAGGGCGCGCGGGCTGTCCTTGAGCTGCTCGACGGTCCGCGGGCCGATGATGGCGGCGGTCAGGACGGGGTTGTGCAGCAGCCAGGCCAGGGCGACGTCGGCGGGTTGCTCGCCGAGGTCGGAGCAGAGGACCTCGTAGCGTTCGAGCTGGGGGCGGTGCTGCTCGATCTGCTGCCGGATCTGGTCGCCGGCGCGGCGGCCCTCGCTCACCTTGCGCAGGACGCCGCCGAGCAGCCCGCCGGCGAGCGGGCTCCAGGGGATGAGGCCGATGCCGTAGTAGCGCAGCGCCGGGATGACTTCCAGTTCGACGGTGCGGGCGGTGAGGTTGTACAGGCTCTGCTCCGAGACCAGGCCGAGCAGGTTGCGGGAGGTGGCGGCGTTCTGGGCGGTGGCAATGTCCCAGCCGGCGAAGTTGCTGCTGCCGATGTAGGTGACCTTGCCCTCGCGCATGAGCTGGTCCATCGCCTGCCAGATCTCCTCCCACGGCGTGGCACGGTCGACGTGGTGCATCTGGTAAAGGTCGATGTGGTCGGTCTGCAGGCGGCGCAGGCTCGCCTCGCAGGCGCGGCGGATGTGGTAGGCCGACAGGTATTTGTCGTTCCGTCCGAGCCCCATCGGCTGGTAGACCTTGGTCGCCAGGACGATCCGGTCCCGGCGGCCGCCCTGGGAGAGCCAGCGGCCGATGATCTCCTCGGAGAGGCCGTACCCCTGGTCCATGTCCGGCCTCTGGGGGCCGCCGTAGACGTCGGCGGTGTCGAAGAAGTTGATGCCCGCCTCGACCGCGGCGTCCATGATCTGGAAGGCGGTGGGTTCGTCGGTCGCGTCGCCGAAGTTCATCGTGCCCAGGGCGAGCCGGCTGACGCGCAGCCCGCTGCGGCCCAGGTGCTCGTAGTCCATGTCGATCCTCTTCAGGGTGCTTGGCGGGTGGCGGCCGGCGTCGCGGTGTAGTCGGCGTCGGTGACGTGCTCCAGCCAGGCGGTGTCGTCGCCTTCCCACAGGGCCAGGTGGGTCATGAAGTGGCCGGGGGCGGCACCGTGCCAGTGCTCCTCGCCCGGCGGGGTCCAGACGACGTCGCCCGGATGGGCCTCGATCAGCCGGCCGCCGCGGGACTGGATCAGCGCGACGCCTTCGACGATGAACAGCGTCTGACCGAGGCCGTGGGAGTGCCAGGCGGTTCGGGCGCCGGGCGCGAACCTGACCATGTTCGCGCGGGATCGGGACGGGTCCTCGCCGCGGTGGATGACGTCGAACCAGACGTCCCCGGTGAACCATTCGGCTGGTCCCTTGGTGGTCGGTGGCTGCTTCAGCAGTTCCATGGCCGGTCCTTCTCGTGGTCGGTGATCTCTTGCGAAGGGATGGGGGCCGTCAGGGGCGCAGCAGGGTCTTGACGGCGCGGCGTTCGTCCATCGCGCGGTAGCCCTCGGCGGCGTCCTCCAGCGGGAGGTCGAGGTCGAAGACCTTGCCCGGGTCGATCGCGCGGTTCCAGATCAGGTCGATGAGCTCGGGCAGGAAGCGGCGTACCGGGGCCGGGCCGCCGTGCAGGTGGACGCCGGAGAAGAACAGCTCCTCGCCCGGCAGTTCGACGTCGTGGGCGACCCCGACGTAGCCGACGTGCCCGCCGGGCCGGGTGGCGCGGATGGCCTGCATCATCGACTCCTGGGTGCCGACGGCCTCGATGACCGAGTGCGCGCCGAGCCCGCCGGTCAGCTCCTTGAGCCGGGTGACGCCCTGGTCTCCGCGTTCGGTGACGATGTCGGTGGCGCCGAACTCCAGGGCGAGCTTCTGCCGGTCGGCGTGGCGGCTGAAGGCGACGATGCGTTCGGCGCCGAGCCGCCGGGCGGCCAGGACGGCGAGCAGGCCGACCGCGCCGTCGCCCACGACGGCGACGGTCTTGCCGGGCCCGGCCTCGGCGGCGACCGCGCCGAACCAGCCGGTGCCCAGCACGTCGGAGGCGGTCAGCAGGCTCGGGACGAGGTCGGCGTCGGGCATGGCGGGGGTGGCGACCAGGGTGCCGTCGGCCAGCGGGATGCGGGCGTACTGGGCCTGGGTGCCGATCGCGCCGATCGGTTCGGCGTGCACGCAGCGGGACTGGTAGCCGGCCCGGCAGATCTCGCAGGTGTTGTCGGAGGCGAAGAACGAGCCGACGACGAAGTCGCCTGGCTTGATCGTCTTGACCTGGTCGCCGGTCTGCTCGACCACGCCGACGTACTCGTGTCCCATCGGCGCCGGCGCGTCGGACCTGTCCACGCCTCGGTAGGGCCACAGGTCCGAGCCGCACACGCATGTGGCGGTGATGCGGATGACCGCGTCGGTGGGCCGGACGAGCGCCGGGTCGGGACGGTCCTCGACGCGCACGTCGCCGGGGCCGCGCAGAACTGCTCCACGCATGAGTGGTGTCTCCTTCGAGTGTTGGGTGACGGCGGCGGATCAGCGGACTCCGTCGAGCGTCGAAGGCCCGACGCCCAAGGTGCCTCGCCGGCCGGTGGCCAGATGTCGCGGCCGAACCGGCGCCGGCAGCGTCCCGCACGGTTCCCCAGCAGAGGAGGCATTTCCCCCGATAGGTGAGGCATGAACAGGCGAGAGGAACTCTTTCCCGGCATTTAGCCCGGCGTCCGCACGACGTGCTCACCGCGTCGGCGCGGCGGCGAGCTCGGGTTCGGCGGCCGGGGACGGCCGCGCCGTCCGGGCGGGATGCCGGGGGCTGAGAGCGGCGCAGGCCGCCAGCGCGAGCGCGATCGAGACGACGGTGACGATCCCGAGCGGCAGCATGCCGTCCGCCCCGGCCAGGCCGACGAAGGGGGCGGCGACACCGCCGAAGGCGAAGCGGGCCATGCCAAGGAGCGAGGAGGCGGTGCCCGCCATGTGCGGGTATCCGGCCAGGGCCAGCGTGGTGGCGGGCGGGGTGGTGGCGGCCACGCCGCTGACCATGATCAGCAGCGAGACGATCACCACGGCCAGCGGCAGCGTCCACAGCCCGGCGGCCAGCAGGCCGAGCGCGCCGAGCGCGCACATGGCCAGGCCCACGGCCAGGGGGCCGCGCACGCTCCACCGCTCGCTGCTACGCCCGGCCAGGTAACCGAAGACCATGAACCCGGCCGAGTTCAGCCCGAAGGCGAGCGCGTACTGCTGCGGCGACAGGCCGTAGACGCCCTGCAGGACGTAGGTGGCCCCGGCCAGGTAGGCGAACAGGGCGGCGTTGACGAACCCCTGCAGCAGCACCGCGCCGGTGAAGACGCGGTCGGCCAGCAGGGTGCGGAAGTCGCGGCCGGTTCGGGCGAACCCACCCGTCGTACGGCTCGTCCGGGGCAGCGTCTCGCGGTAGCCGAAGGCGATGAGCGCCAGGATGAGCGCGCCGATCACCGCCAGGAGCGTGAACAGTCCGCGCCAGTCGGTGACCCGGGCCAGCTGGCCGCCCACCAGCGGTCCCACGATGGCGGCCAGGCCGCCGAGCACGGTCATGCGGCCGTAGTAGCGGATGAGCTTCCCGCCGGAGTAGAGGTCACGTCCCGCCGCCTGCGCGATCACGATTCCGGCGCCGCCGGCGAGCCCCTGGACCAGCCGCGCGATGATGAGCGTCTCGATGCTCGGGCTGAGGGCGCACAGCAACGAGGTCGCGACGTAGGCGGCCAAGCCGACGTACAGAGGCCGGGCGCGGCCGAACCGGTCCGACAGCGGCCCTGCGACGAGCTGCCCCAACGCCAGCCCGATGAGGCAAGCGGTGACGGTCAGTTGCGCCATCGACGTCGCCGCGTTCAGCTCGTCCGTCAACGCGGGCAGAACCGGCAGGTACAGATCCATCGAGATGGGACCGAACACGGTCAACAGGAGCAACAGCGTGGGCAACAGCCGGGAGGCCGGCTGCGACGTGGATGGAGATTGATTGAGCACTACTCCAGTCAAAGGGCCCCGGCGGCAGGGCGGGAGTCTCTGTCAAGGGGTGTACCGACAGGGCATCCCAGACCTTCCAGACCGCCTCTACGCTGGGATTATGGATAACCGCCGCGAAGTCCGCGAGTTTCTCACCTCGCGCCGGGCCAAGGTCACGCCCGAGCAGGCCGGCATCCCGGGCGGCGCCAACCGGCGGGTGCCCGGCTTGCGCCGCACCGAGGTCGCCATTCTCGCCGGGGTGAGCGTCGAGTATTACGCCAAGCTCGAACGCGGCCAGATCGCCGGCGCGTCCGCGTCCGTCCTGGAGGCGATCGCCCGGGCGCTGCACCTGGACGACACCGAGCGCGCCCACCTGTTCGACCTGGCCCGCGCCGCCGACGGCATCCCCGCCTCCGGCCGCCCGCGCCGCCGCGCCACCCGCCAGAGCGCCTCCCGCCCCAGCCTGCACTGGGCGCTGGAGGCCATCACCGACGGCGTCGCGTTCGTCCGCAACCCCCGCCAGGACCTGCTGGCGGCCAACGCCCTCGGCCGCCGCTTCTACGCGCCCGTCATCGGCGACGGCGGACGCACTCCCAACCTGGCCCGCTTCCAGTTCCTCGACCCGTCCTCCCGCGACTTCTACCCCGACTGGGACCTGTTCGCCGAGATGTGCGTGGCGATCATGCGGGCGGAAGCCGGCCGCGACCCGCACGACCGCGCCCTGCAGGACCTGGTCGGCGAGCTCTCCACTCGCAGCGACACGTTCCGCACGCTCTGGGCCGCACACGACGTCCGCACCCACGGAACGGGCACGAAGCGGTTCAACCATCCCGAGGTGGGCGAACTCCTCCTCGCCTACGAAGAACTCGCCATCACCGCCGAACCCGGACTCGTGCTCATCATCTACACCGCCGAACCCGGCTCACCCTCCGCCGAACGCCTGCGCCTGCTCGCATCCCTGGCCGCCCAGCAGCCGACGAACGCCGGCGACGACGTCGCCGGCGCCCATCCGGGATCGCACTGAACCCCCGCCCGCCTGACGATCTCCTCGATGTTCCACCGTGCTCATTGCCCTGACGTTCGGCCGCCCTCCTCCTTGGGCGGTTCATCGAATGGGGCCGGGGTGGCAGGCCGGCCAGGGGCGCGCCGGCGGGCGGCCCGCCCCTGGTCGGCGGGTCAGCGTTCGGTGAGGCGGATGAAGGTGACGGAGTTGGCGGGGAAGTCGTAGGTGAAGGCGTTGGAGAAGCCGTTCAGGTGGCGTTCAACCGGTTTGATCCTGGTCGGTTCGGCGAGGGAGTTGGCGTCGCCCGGAGCGCCGGTCATCGAGGTCACCGTGGCGGACGGGCGAAGGCGGGGACCCTTCAGGGTGACGGTGCTGCGCACGCCGGTCGCCTGAGCGTTGACGACCTTGAGCGTGACGTTGTCACCGTCTCGCGAGACGACTTGGTAGAGCGGCTCCACGACGGCATTGTCGGCGAACTCGTTGATCTTCTGGCCGTCGAGCCAGGTGGTGATCCTGCGTCCGTTCACCTGGATCTTGATCTGGTAGTCGCGCCCGGTCTCGATGGTGGTCGGGGAGGAGGCGATCTCCGACCTGCCGCCGCCGATGCCCTTCTCGACGGCGGACCGAGTGTTGTTCCAGCCGCCGAGGTTCCACCAGTAATAGGTGTCGCCCACGCCGAACATGACCAGGAATCCCTCGGCGCCGCCGGTCTTGCGGGCCTTGACCTCCATCGTGTAGTTCGACCAGTCAGGTGAGCCGGCGGTGGATCGGGCGTCGGTGACGTCGGCGGTCTGGACGTAGGCGCCGTCCTGCACGGCCCATGCTCCCTGGCCTGGAGTCCACTTCTCGCCCTCGCCGGAGAAGTCGTCCGAGAACAGTGTCGTGCCGTCGGCGGCGGTGACCTTGACGTCGTCGTAGCGGACCTGGGTGCTCCACGAGCCGAGCCCGATGCCGCCCGTGATGTCGGCCGGGGACTTGGTCGCGCTCTCGAACGTGCTGGGCTGGATCCGGTCGCCGAGGTTCGTGGAGAACAACTTCTGCACGTAGTAGTTCGCCGATCCGAAGACCTGGTCGTTGTCGTACCAGATGAGGTCGGGGAACCAGTTCACGTAGTCCACGTTGGCCAGCAGCGGCGCGTACGACGCCAGCTCCACCACGTCGGAGTTGCGCTCCAACCCGGTCATGTACGACGCCTCCGCCAGGGCGTTGCCGAACGTGTTGCCCTGCGAGGCGTACTCGCCGGCGAACACCTTCGGCCCGTTGCGGTCGTAGGAGTCGTAGCGGTGGCTGTTGGTCAGGAACCAGCCGGGGCTGCTGTAGTAGTGCTCGTCGACCAGGTCGGCCTTCTGGTCGCGGGCGAATTGCCACATTTTGTCGAACCAGGCGCCCTGTGGGGCTTGCCCCGAGTTGCTGATGATCTTAATGGTGGGGTGCTTGGCCCTGACCGCGTCGGCGAACTTGGGATAGTTCGTGAAGAACTCGGGGTAGATCTCCTCGTTCCCGAGGCCGATGTAGTCCAGGCCGAACGGCTTCGGGTGCCCGAGCGCGGCCCGCTTGGCGCCCCACTCGGAGGTGACCGGGCCGTTGGCGAACTCGATCAGGTCGAGCGTGTCCTGGACCCACCGGGCCAGCTTGGCCTCGTCGGTCAGCGGCTGGTTCACGTTGCAGCCGTTGACGCCCACCGACAGCACGGGCAGCGGCTCGGCGCCGATGTCCTCGGCGAACTGGAAGTACTCGTAGTAGCCGATGCCGTACGACTGGTTGTAGCCCCAGAAGTTGAAGTTCGTCGGCCGCTCCTCGACCGGGCCGATCGTCTCCTTCCACTGGTAGATCCGCCGCCGGTCCTGCTTGTCGGAGTAGGGGTCGTAGGTGCCGACGTTGGTCACGCAGCCGCCGGGGAAGCGCAGGAAGCCCGGCTTCAACTCCGCGATGGCCTTGGCCAGGTCGGCTCGCATGCCGTGCCCCTTGAAGGTGTCATGCGGGAACAGCGAGACCATGTCCAGATCGGTGCGCCCGCTCGGCGCCTGGACGACCAGGCGACCGGCGTCGGTCGTCGCCGTCGCGGTGAACCACGCTTCGTACTTGGCCCAGCCGCCCGCCTTGACCCGCAGGGCCGCCGTGCCGAGGACCGCCGTGCCGTCCTCGACGGTCACCGTCAGCGTCCCCGCCTCGGTGCGCCTGGCCCAGAACGACAGGTCGTAGCGGGCGCCCCTCTTCAGGGGCAGGCCGCGGTTGAACCCGGCGTTGCTCACCCCGGCCGTGCCGTCTCCCGTGACGTCGAGACGCAGGTAGTTGCGGTTGTTGGAGTTCAGCGGCTGATCGCCGGTGACCGCGAGGGTGGCGCTCGCGCCGCGTTCCGTCTTGCTCCACGCGGTCAGGCCCGTGTAGGAGGCGTGGTCCTGGTCGTTGAACTCGAACGAGCGGTTCTGGACCAGCTCGGCGTACAGGCCCCCGTCGGCGGCGTGGTTGATGTCCTCGTAGAAGACCCCGTACAGGTTGGGACTGACCTCGGTGCCCTTGGCCTTGGTGTCCACGGTGAGCGCGCCGGACGTGTAGCCCTCGATCGTGAATCTCGTGATCGCCGGGCCGGTGACGAGAGCGCCGTCGCTGACGGAGACGTTCTTGCCGCTGGAGGAGAGCTTGACCTTGCCGCCACCGGCGTCCTTGAGCTGGAAGACCGAGGGGGTCGCGCCCAGCCGCACCTTGTCGCCGGCCTCCAGGTATTCCCCGGACGCGACGTCCTTGAGCGCCAGTCCGCCGTCGCGCGGCTCGGCGGTCATGACAAGGCCGGTCATCGGCGCCCTGTCCGAGGCCCGCACCACGCCCGACTTGCTGACGGACAGGTGGGGCGCGTCGACCGCCTTCAGCGTGAACTGCCCCTGCGGGCTCACCGGCCGTCCCTCGGCGGCCTTGACGGCGAAGTAGTCGAAGTCCGCGCGGATGGGCGTCCCGTTCTGGGCGGACAGGCCGTAGAGGCCGACCTGCTTGATGTCCATCTTCGCGGTGGACCTGCTTGCCTCGATCCACGCCGAGCCGTTCCAGTAGGAGGCGACGAACTCGTCGCCGGTCCTGGCCAGCCTGAGGATCTCGCCGGTGGATCCCGGACGGGTCTTGAAGCCGGCGGTGTAGCTCGCGCCGACCTCCGTCCCCGTCTCGATCACGGTGCCGCCGGAGAAGCTGACGTGGGCCAGCCCGGTTCGTACGTAGTTGTCCCAGTCCTGCCAGGCGACCAGGCCCGCGTTCTGGTAGTCCAGCGCGACGGGCGCGCTGAGCTTGGTGATCACCTCGAAGTCGCCGGCCGGAACGTCGACGAGGAAGACGTTCTTGGCGCTGTTGCTGCCCCCGTACGTGTCACCGGGGGAGGTGTCCAGATGGAGCGCGCCGCCTGACAGCGACCAGCGGGAGTCGTCGGGAGACAGGACGCTCCACTCCTGCCCCAGGCTGTCGCCGTCGAACTGGTCGACGGCTGCTCCTCGAGGGATGGGATCCGCTGAGGCGGACGCGGGCGGTGGTGCCGCGAGGAGGGTGGCGACGAGCGTGACCGATAACGCGATGCGTTTCATGGTGAAGGCTCCTCAGGGATGTTAGCGCTAACAAACTGGACCCGGGAATGGCTGTGTCGTGCGGCAGGAAGGGGAGCTTCCTGGTCGAGGGCCGTGCGGGAACCGGATGCATTCTTCGACGAAGAGCGTGGTCCCCGGGGCGTCGGCAACCAGAGGTGCGCGCACCAGCGTCGCGACGCCCACGTGGCGTACCGGCCGAGGTGCCTTCAGCGACGGCTGTACAGCCGCCCGCGACGGGCGAAGGCGATCCAGATCCCGGAAGCGATCACCACCGCGACGGCGATGATTCCGATCGTGAACGGAGTGCCGTCCGCGTCCTCGCGGTCGGCCAAAGCCGCGGCGCCCGTCGCGCGCGGCGCGGGCGAAGTCGCCGCCACGGGGGTGGCGGCCAGGTCCGCCGCCTTCACCTTCGTCGTCGCGCGTGCCTTGGCCGGCTTGGTCGCGGTCACCGTGACCTTCCAGGTGCCGCTCGGCAGCGGCTCGGGGGAGGTGTAGAGGTTCTGGCCCTCGGAGGAGGACCGGAGCTGGACGGGGCCGAAGGAGCGGCCGTCGGAGGAGTTCGCCGTCAGTGTCGCCTCGACGACGTCGGTGACGGGATGCCCGTCCTCCTTCCAGGTGACCAGCACGTTGACGTTGTGGCCGCCGTCCCCGGTCACCTCCAGTTTGATCGGTCCGCGATGGGCGGATGCCGCGGGTGCGGTGAGCAGGAGGGCGAGCCCGGCCAGCAGGACGGTCACGGCGTATCGCAGTGCGTTGTTCACGGGGTGTGGTTCCCTTCGGGGTCGTCGCCGGACGATGCCGGCGCGAGCACGTGCCGGCGTCCGATGAAGGCGGTCCCGGCCGGCCGGGATGAAGACCGCGTCGTGGAGCGGGAGGGGGTGAGTGCCCTCGCCTGGCGAGGGCACTCACCGTCTGTCGGCGACGTGCCGGAGCGGCGCTTTATGGCGGCGTCCGGAACGCCGGTCTCGCTCGCCGTCAGGCCGGCGTGCCGCCGTGCCGGACGATCAGGGCGTCGGCGTCCCGGACGAGGACGGCCCGGACCTGCTCGTCCGAGACGCCCTTCTTGCCGCTGACGGCGTCCTTGAACTTCCGGATCTCCTTGATGATCTTGTCATCCTTCTTGCCCTTGTCCTCGGCGTCGCGCACGGTGGCGAGGTTCGTCTGCAACCGGTGCGCCTCCCTGTCCGTCAGCTTGCCGTCCTTCTCGAAACGGTCGATCAGGGCGGCGAGGTCCCGCGTCGAGGTCTCGACGGAGAACGTCACGGATTGCTCGGTCTGGTTGCCCGCGTTGCTGACCGCGGTGACCGTGACCGTGTGCGTGCCCAGGGCCAGCCCGTACAGGGGCTGGAGCGTCCCGGACTCGAACGGCTTGCCGTCGAGCGTGCCGCTCACCGACTTCACGCCGGAGACGGTGTCGACGACCTGCCAGGCGATCTGCAGGTCCTGGCTGTCGCCGTACTTCTCGCCGTTCGCCACGCCCGAGATCACCACGGCGGGCGCCTTGGTGTCGATCTGGAACGCGGCGGCCTTGACGTCCTCGGCGTTCCCGGCCTTGTCGGACGAGCGGTACTTGAGCTCGTGCTTGCCCTCGCCCGAGACGGTGACCGGCTCGGTGTACGGCGTCCAGTCGCCGCCGTCCACCGCATACTCGGTCTTCTCCACCCCGGCCGTGGCGTCGGTGGCGGTGAGCATCACCGGCACGGCGGCGTCGTGCCACCCGCTGTCGTTCGGCGAGGCGAACTCCGCCTTGGTCATCGGCGCGGTCGCGTCCGCCTTGACCGTGAGGGTCTTGGCGTCCTCGACGTTGCCCGCCTTGTCCGCCGAGCGGTAGGCCAGAGCGTGCGACCCGTCACCGGAGACGACGACAGGAGCGGTGTAGGCGGCCCAGTCGCCGCCGTCGAGCTGGTACTCGGTCTTGGCGACCCCGCTGCCGTTCGCCTCGTCGGCGGCCGACAGCGTGACCGAGACAGGACCGGTGTACCAGCCGCTCTGCGGCGCGGCCGGGTCGGTGGCCGCGGTCGTCGTGGGCGCCGTCTTGTCGTCGGCGCCCCCGCCACTCTTGACCAGATGGAAGTGGTCGAACTTCGCCGTCGCCGACGCGGTCTGGCTGTTGCCGCCGAAGGCGAACACGCCCACCTTCGCCCCGCTCGCCACGGCGCCGTTCTTCACCGTGGCGCCGATCTCGGTCCAGTCCGTGCCGTTCGCGGAGTAGTACCCGTGGAAGGTGTCGCCCTCCTTCTTCAGCCGCAGCCACCACACGCCGGAGCCGTGCTGGTCGACCTGCGGCTGCGGGTCCTGAACGGCTCCGCCGACCTCGCTGCGCAGCTCGATCCTCGTCGCCGTCGCGCTGTCGGCCACGTAGTCGACCTTGACGTAGTCGTCGTCACCGCCGTAGACCACCAGGCCGCCCTGGTGGTAGGCCTGGTTGAACGCCGATCCGTCGAGCTTGGTCTCCAGCGTCCAGTCGCCCTCGGGCGCGTTCTGCAGGACGAAGTTCTTCGGGCCGCTGTTGTCGGACCCGTAGATGTCTCCCTTCGAGGTGTCGATCTCCAGCTTGCCGCCGGTCACCCGCATCCCGGTGGCGTCGGGACGGATGACCGCGTTCCAGCGGCAGGAGTCGAGCGCGCCGCCGTCGAACTCGTCGTCCGGCGCCGCGCCGGTGGCCGTGTCGTCCGGCGTGATCTGGAACCAGTCGAAGGACGCGTCCACCACCGGGTGGCCGCCGGTCCCGGACAGGGCGAGCAGGCCGATCCTCGGGTTGGTGATGCCGGCGAGCTTCTTCGTCTCCGGCATCGCGGTGAAGGTGACGCCGTCCGCCGAGTAGGAGGCGTTCAGGTTGGTGCCGTCGGTGACGAGGCGCACGTACACGGTGTCGGGGAAGGCGTCGCCGAGGTTGGCCGTGTTGCTCGCGTTCACCTCGTTCGGGGCTCCGTTCTCCTCCCGGATGTACTGGAAGATGCGGCCGGCGCGGTCGTTGGTGCCCCGGCCCTCCAGCACGATCTTCGCGTAGTTGTCGTCGTCGCCGTACAGGACCAGGCCGGCCTGCTCGTAGGCGTCGAGGGCCTTCAGCGTGACCTTGGCGGTGGCCGTCCACGCTCCCTGGGGCGCCGGCTGCACGACGATGTTCGTCGCGTCGCCGCCGGTGCCGTAGATGTCGGTGCTCGACGTCGGGATCACGAGGTTGCCGCCGGCGACCTTGAGGTCCTGGTTCTCGCGGATGACCGACCACCGTTGACGGTCGAGCTGGTCGCCGGTGAAGCCGTCCGAACGGCCGGTGAGGCAGACGGTGGTCGCCGAGTCCACCTTGATGGGGATCTGGGCGGTGGCGGAGGCGCCCTTGTCGTCGGTCGCGGTCACCACGGCCGTGTAGGAGCCCGGTGCGCTGTAGGTGTAGCTCGCCTCAGCCGTGGCAGGCTGAGGCGCGCCGTCCGCGCCGAAGTTCCACTTGTAGGTGATCGAGCCGCCTTCGGGGTCGGTGGCCGTCGCCTTGAAGTCGACCTTCAGCGGGGCGGTGCCCGTCGTCGGGGTCGCAGTCGCGGTCACGGTCGGACGCTGGTTGTCGGTCGCGCCCTTGCCGACGAAGTCGACCCAGTTGAAGTTGGCCAGGTAGGCGTCGTTGGCCGCGCTCGCCGGCTTGCGCACGACGAAGTAGAGCGGCCCGCTCTCGGACGGCGGACTGGTCAGGTCGAGCGTGACGTCGGTGAACGTCTGCCAGCCGCCGGTGGGCGTCACCTCGGCCGAGCCCACCAGGGTCCCGGTCTCGGGGTTGCCCGCCCGCACCTGTACGGTCCCGCCCGCGCCGCCCGAGGCGATCCGGAACCGGATCCCGGTGACGTTCGACAGGTTCACCGGGTCGAACGACCACCAGTCACCGTCCTGGACGAACCCGATGTTGAGGTTGCCGCCCTGCGGGTCGGTCGTGGTCTCCGTCTGGACGCCGGCGGCGTCGGTGCCCTTGCCGTCGGCCACCCGGCCGGTCTGCGCGAAGTGCTCGGCCTGCTTGCGCTTGGGCTCCAGGATGACCTGGCCGCGGCCGGTCAGCGGCTTGGCGTCGCCGGCGCCCTTGTCGGCGTAGCTGGCCTCGATCACGTAGAAGAGGTTGTCGGTCTCGCCGTGGCCACTCTGCGAGGTCTGCAGGGTGCCTTCACAGCCCTTGAGCTGGTCGAGCGGGTGGCCATGGCTGTCGTGGCCGAGGATCGCCTGGATCTGGACCTTGTCGCAGTCGATCGCGCCGTCCTCGGCGTCGGTGACGGTGACCTTGAACTTCACCTGGTCGCCGAACTCGAAGAAGGAGCCGTTCGGCGGCACGTCGACGGTCACGACGGGACGGGTGTTGCCCGCGGTGATCGTCACGCTCGCCGTGCCGGTCTTGCCGTCGGAGTTCGTGACGGTCAGGACGACGCCGTACTCGCCTGCCTTGTCGTAGGTGAAGGTGGGGTTGGGGTCGGTGGAGTCGGTGTCGCCGTCGCCGTCGAGGTCCCAGGCGTAGGTGATCGCCTTGTCGTCCGGGTCGCGGCTGCCCTCGCTGGAGAACTTCACGGTCAGCGGCAGCGGCCCGTCGGTCTTGTCCGCCGTGACGCGGGCGATCGGCGGGCGGTTGCCCTTGATGTACTCGATGCGGTAAATGCCGGAGTCGGCGTTGTCACCGCCGAAGCCGGAACCCCACTCGATCATGTACAGCGCGCCGTCGGGGCCGAACTTCATGTCCATCGGCTTCTTGAACTTCAGCGAGCCGAGGATGCGGTTCATCTCGACGAGCTTGGTGCCGTTCTCGTCGAGCTGGAACGACCACACGTTGTCGTTGTTCCACTCGCCGAAGACGGCCTTGCCGTCCCAGTAGGCCGGCCACTTCACGTCCGACTGCAGGTTCGGGTCGAAGCGGTAGACCGGGCCGCCCATCGGCGCGCCGCCGCTCAGCTCCGGGAAGTTCTGCGGGTCGGCCCCGTAGTGGTACCAGATCGTCGCCGGGATGACCGGCGGGAGGTTGGTCAGGCCGTCGTTGTTGGGCGAGTCGTTGACCGGCGCGGCGCAGTTGAACGGCGACCCCGACTTCTTGGTGGCGAAGTCGTAGTCGACGTACGGGGTGTTGTTGCCGACGCAGTACGGCCAGCCGTAGTTGCCCGGCTTGGAGACCAGGTTCCACTCGACCGTGTTCTCCGGGCCCCGCGTGGCGCTCGCCGTGTTGGCGTCGGGGCCGTACTCGCCGAGCATGATGCCGCCCGTCTTCGGGTCGAGCCCCATGCGGAACGGGTTGCGGAAGCCCATGCCGTAGATCTCCGGCTTGGTCTTCGCGGTACCCGGCTGGAACAGGTTGCCGGACGGAACGGTGTAGGTGCCGTCAGCCTCGGGGTGGATGCGCAGCAGCTTGCCGCTCAGGCTGTTGGTGTTGGCCGAGGTGCGCTGGGAGTCCCAGTTGGCGCGGCCGGACTGCTCGTCGAGCGGCGCGTAGCCGTCGGAGGCGAACGGGTTGGTGTTGTCGCCGGTGGCCAGCCACAGGTTGCCGGTCTTGGGGTCCATCACCATGCCGCCGCCGTGGTGGCAGCACTCGGCCCGCTGCACCGGGACGTCGAGGAGCTTCTTCTCGCTCGTCAGGTCCAGGCTGTCACCGTTGACGGTGAACCTGCTCAGCCGGTCGACGTTCTCGCCGCTGGGGGAGTAGTAGAGGTACGCCCAGTGGTTGGTGTCGAAGCCGGGGTCGAGCGCCAGGCCGAGCAGGCCGCTCTCGTTGGCGGTGAAGACGTTCAGCTTCCCGGCGGTGACCGTGCCGCCCGTGGGCTTGATGATCTTCACTTCGCCGAGCCGGTCGATGTAGAAGGCCCGGCCGTCCTTGGCGACGTCCACCATCATCGGGTTGGAGGTGCTGTCGTCGAGCGTGACCTTCTCGAAGCTGGAGCTCTGCGAGGCCGAGCAGTCGGCCTTGATCGCGCCGGCGGCGGTCTGGATGCCGCCGAGAAGCAGCTTCAGGAAGTTCGGCTCGGTGTAGTTCTCCTTGAGGTGGCCGAGCCCCGTGTACCACGAACGGCCGCCGTCGAAGTCCTGGCACCACGTGTTCGGGTGGTCGGCGCCCATCGTGCCGCCGGTGTAGGACTTCTCCTCCAGCGAGGTCAGCACATGGACCGTGTTGCGCGGGTTGGCCTGGTAGTCGTACCACTCGTCGGTACGGGTCCAGGTGGTCGGCAGGTCCTTGGTCGACGGGTGGGCCGGGTCCTCGACCTTGACCGTGGCCTGCTGGATCGCCGGGTGCTGCTTGAAGTACGCCCCGACGAGCTTGCCGTACCAGGCCCAGTTGTACCCGCTGTCGGCGGCGGCGTGGACGCCCACGAACCCGCCGCCCTTCTGGATGTAGCGCTGGAAGGCGTCCTTCTGCTCCTGCGTGCCCAGCGGGTCGCCGGTCGTGGACATGAAGACCACGGCCTGGTACTGCGCCAGGTTCTCGTCGGTGAACTGGGCGCCGTCCTCGGTCGTGTCGACCGCGAAGTTGTTGTCCTGGCCGAGCTTCTGCACCGCGGCGATGCCCTCGGGGATCGCGTCGTGCCGGAAGCCGGTCGTCTTCGAGAAGACCAGCACCTTGAAGTCAGGCGCCGCGGCGGCTTCCGTGGCGGCCGACGACGCGGTGACCGTGGCGCTCGCCGGTGCGGCTGAGAAGGTGATGAAGGGAGCGACGACAGCAAGAGCCGTCGCCGCCGCGATGCGACGTCGCGGACGACGTCGGTCCTGTGGCGGGGCCGCGTGGAGCAGCCTGGCCCACGTTCGATGACGTGGTGACATGGAAACCCTTCCTGACCGGGGGGACGTCAGGCAAGGCGCGCGCCGCCGCGCTTGTTGCCACTTGGTTTTCGAGCGGGTGTTGCGGGGTGCTGGAGGGTGCCGTCTCCAGGTCTGTGGGGTGCTGTCAGTGGACTGCCGGCCGCGGTGGCGAGTCCATGATCGTGGTCGGGTCGTCGATGATCTGGGTGACCACCATGCTCGCGGCGCCCCGGGAGGCGGCGCCGAAGCCGAGCGTGGAGGCGACGAATCGGCACTGGGCGGCGGGAGCGGCCACCACGAGCCGTTGCAGCTGATATTGCGCGTGCGGCAGCAGCCACTCGGCCAGGGAGGCGAAGTAGCCGCCGATGACGATCACCCGCGGGTTGAACAGGTTGGCCAGGATCGAGCCACCGAGCCCGAGCCATTCGCCGACCTGCGCCACCGCCTTCGTCATCCGTACATCGCCCGAGGCCAGGCCGCGCGCGATGTCGGCCACTCGTTCGCCGGGGTCGGGCATCGGCATGCCGGGCAGCCCGTAGGCGTGCTCCGGCATCGCCGCGCGGACGAGCGCGGCCAGGCCGACCTTGGTCTCCCAGCAGCCGATGCGGCCGCAGCCGCACTGGTCGCCGTTGGGGTCGAGCCGCAGATGGCCGACCTCGCCGGAGAACCCGTCCGCGCCGCGCAGGAGCCGGCCCCCGGAGATGATGCCGCCGCCTACCCCGACCTCGCCGGTGAGATAGACCAGGTCGGACGTGCCTGCGGCGACACCCGAGATGTACTCGCCCAGCGCGGCGAGGTTGGCGTCGTTGTCCACCAGCACCGGTACGCTCAGCGGGCCGAGCACGGAGGTCAGCCGCTCGGCCAGCGGCAAATCATGCCAGTAGAGGTTCGGCGCGAACGTCACGACGCCGCGTGCCACGTCGACGAGCCCGGGTACGGCCACCGCTATGCCGGCGGGCGTCGCTCCGGCCCGGCACATCGCCTCCACGGCCTCCTTGGCCACGAGCCCGAGCCGGCGGACCGCTCGATCCGGGCCGCTGCCCATCGCGTCGAAGACGACCCGGCGCTCGACCAGGACCCGGCCGCTGAGGTCGGTGCCGTGGACGGCGATGTAGTCGACGTTGATCTCCATGCCCAGGGCGCCGACGTGTGCGCCGTGCAGCGCCACCGCCCGTCGGGGACGCCCGATCGCGCCCACGTGCTCGACGCCGACCTCCCGTACGAGCCGCCGTTCGAGGAGCTCGGCCATGAGGTTGGAGACGGTGGCGCGGTGCAGCCCGGTCGCCTCGGCGATGTCGGCACGGGACAGGGAGGTGTGGTCGCGCAGCTCACGCAGCACCGAGGAGAGGTTCGCCCTGCGCAGCGCGGCGGAGCCGGCCGAGGAAGCGCCCACGCTGGAGGTGCGGGTGAGGTGCCCGTTGGTCACTCGTGTCACCCGCCCTTTGTTTGTATCGGCGATCAATTAATGAGGGTTGTAACACGGAGGTATCCGGCCACGCACCCCCGCGCCGCGTAACGAGTTGGCATCGGTCGTCTTCGCGCAGTTCAGCAGGTCTTCGCCAGGTCGTTACCGGACTGTTATGCGAGGTGCAACCGCTTTCCCTCTTGTGCTCTTCATCCGTTGCCCCTTTTAATTCGGCCAGCCATACGTACTAATTGAGTCCTAAGGAGACGCGTGCACCACGGCAGGGCTGACGCCCCAGCGACCGACTCGACGAGTCGGGGCCTGCCCGCGGGAGTTCCCGCGGACCAGACCACCGTGCGACGTTCCAACCTCGCTCTGGTGCTGCGTCACATCAGCGGGCACGGCCCGTGCTCCCGGTCCGCCGTCGCTGTCGAGACCGGGTTGAACAAGACCACCGTCACCAGCTTGGTGAGCGAGCTGCAGGCACGCGGGCTGGTCAAGGAGACAGGCCCGCAGCACGCGGGTTCCGTCGGCCGACCGAGTGTCGCGCTCGTCCTGGACGGCTCGCGGGTCGGCGCCCTGGGCGTGGAAGTCAACGTCGACTACATCGCCGCGATCGCCACCGACCTGGCAGGCAGGGTCCTCATCGACCGGCGGATCAGCTTCGACGCGATGGGATCCGGCCCGGAACGCTCGCTGGACGAGCTGGCCCGCGTGATCGAGAAGACCCTGGCCGACCTCGAACCGCTCGGAGTCACGCCGGCCGGGATCACCGTGGCCGTCCCCGGCCTGGTCGACACAACCGACGGCACCGTCGTCGTCGCCCCGAACCTCGGCTGGCGCGGCGTGAAGGTGGCGGAGCGACTGTCCCACGCCGACATTCCGGGTGACATCCCCATCGGGGTCGACAACGACGCCAACCTCGCGGCCCTGGCCGAGTACACCTTCGGCGTCGCGGCGGGCACCTCCGACCTGGTCTACCTGACCGGCGAGGTCGGCGTCGGCGGCGGCGTCATCTCCGGAGGCCGGTTGCTGGGTGGAGCGGACGGATTCGCCGGGGAGGTCGGTCACGTCGTGGTCGACCCGTCCGGCGAGGCGTGCCGCTGCGGCCTCACCGGCTGCTGGGAGACCAAGGTCGGGCTGGCCGCGCTCGTGCGCATGGCCACCCCCGACCGCGCGTACGGCATGCGCTCCCAGATCGTCCGCGACCCGGAGGAGCGGCTGGCCGAGATCGAGCAGCGGCGCGCCGAAGGAGACCCGAGGGTCGACGCGGCCGTCGCCGAGGTGGGCACGTGGCTCGGCATCGGGGCGGCCATGTTGGTCAACCTCTTCAACCCCCGGACGATCGTGCTGGGCGGCTACTTCGCCAGGCTCGCCGACCTGCTCATCCCCGCGGCCGAGCGAGAGCTGGCCCGCCTCGGGATGAGCGGCGCCGCCGGCCGCTGCCGGTTCGTCGCCTCCGACCTCGGCTTCGGCGCCGCCTCGCGAGGAGCGGCCGGCGTCGTCGTCGAACGAGCACTGTCCGACCCCGCGAACATCGAGATCCGACATCCCCAGCCATCGGCATGACCGAACACCTCCGATCCCCCCACTAGACCTCCCGTCCGCCCGATCGCTCCGCCCGCCTCGGCACGTCCCGCCCCCATAGGTGCCGCGGCCATGGCGCATGCCGTCAGGCGGACGGGAACCCGCCACCTCTCCCCCCAGAACGTCCCGCCCCGCCTGACCGGCAGTCCGGTGCCGTATCGGCATCGTTCACGCCGACCTCGATGCCGTCGGCGGTGCCAACCGGCGCCGTCAGGCGGGCGGGACCCGACCGCACCATGAATCCAGGGAGGCACCTGTGCCGCGGTCAACATCCGACTCGGCGTCTCTGCTCCACATGCGGGGAATCGTCAAACAGTTCCCCGGTGTCCGCGCCCTGAACGGGGTCGACCTCGACGTACGCGCCGGGGAAGTGCACTGCCTGCTCGGCCAGAACGGCGCAGGGAAGTCCACGCTCATCAAGATCCTGGCCGGGGCGCACCAGCCCGACGAGGGCACCATCACCTTCGCCGGCGAGGAAGCCCGCCTGTCCGGCCCCACCGCCGCGATCCGTCTCGGCATCTCCACGATGTACCAGGAGCTCGACCTGGTGGACGGGCTGAGCGTCACGGAGAACGTCTTCCTCGGCCATGAGCCGGCGAGCTTCGGCTTCTCCCGCAGGTCGGAGGCCGACCGGGCCACGGCCGAGCTGCTCAGGCGGCTGGGGCACGGGGAGATCCGCCCGCGTACCGAGGTGGGCCGGTTGTCCCCGGCGCACAAGCAGATCGTCAGCATGGCGAGGGCGCTGTCGCACTCGACCCGGCTCATCATCATGGACGAGCCGTCGGCCGCCCTGGCCCACGACGAGGTGGACAATCTCTTCCGGGTGATCCGCGACCTCACCTCCCAGGGCGTGGCGGTGATCTACATCTCCCACCGGCTGGAGGAGATCCGCGAGATCGGCGACCGGGTCACCGTGCTGAAGGACGGGCGTACGGTCGCCGTCGGGCTGCCGGCCAAGGAGACGCCCACCTCGCAGATCGTCTCCCTGATGACCGGCCGCAACGTCGAGTACGTCTTCCCGCCCCGCTCCTCGGCCCCGCCCGGCGAGGAGATCTTGCGCGTGGAGAACCTGACGCTGCCCGGCCGCTTCAAGAACGTGTCGTTCACCGTACGGGCGGGGGAGATCGTCGGGCTGGCCGGGCTGGTCGGCTCGGGCCGTAGCGAGATCATCGAGACGATCTACGGCGCGCGCAAGGGCAGCGGCCGGGTCGTCCTCGACGGGCGCACGGTGCGGCCGGGCAGCACCACCCGGGCGGTGCGGATGGGCATGGGCCTGGCCCCCGAGGAGCGCAAGGCGCAGGCGCTGCTGCTGGACCACTCGGTCGCGCAGAACATCACGCTGGCGAGCATGAGCCGCTACACCAAGCCGCGGTGGCTGGGCTGGCTCGACCGCCGCAGCGAGCTCGCCGAGGCCACGAGGCTGTCGCAGGCGCTGGACATCCGCCCGCCCGATCCGCTCCGGGCGATCAGGACGTTGTCGGGGGGCAACCAGCAGAAGGCGGTGCTGGGCCGCTGGCTGGCCGAGGACCGCAAGCTGCTGCTGCTGGACGAGCCCACGCGCGGTGTGGACGTCGGCGCCCGCGCCGAGCTGTACGCGCTGGTCCGCAAGCTGGCCGACGACGGCATCGGCGTGCTGCTGGTCTCCAGCGAGGTGCCCGAGGTGCTGGGCCTGGCCGACCGGGTGCTGGTCGTCCGCGAGGGCCGGATCGTCCATGAGGCGCCGGCCGAGGACCTGGACGAGCACCGCGTGCTCGACCTGGTGATGGTCTCCACAGGGTCGGCGTCCGGGGCCGACGAAGCGAATCCCCTAGAAGGAGCGTTCCATGACTGACGTTGATCAGAGCGCGCCGGCCGGCCCCCGCCTGAAAGCCGTGGGGGCGCGCGGCCGCCTCGGCCGGCTCGGCGAGATCCGCCATCTGGGTCTGGTCGCGGCGCTGGTGCTGCTGGCGATCGTGGGCGTGGTGACCAGACCGGAGAACTTCGCCACCTCCTCCAACCTGGTGAGCATCCTGGCGCTGGCCTCGACCATCGGCGTGATCACGGTCGGCTCGACGTTCGTGATCATCGGTGGTGGCATCGACCTGTCGGTCGGGGCGTTGATGGCATTGGCGTCGGTGTGGGCGACGACGCTGGCGACGCAGGCGTACGGGCCGGTCGTGATGATCGTGTGCGCGGTGCTGGTCGGCACCGGCGCCGGATTGCTGAACGGATTCCTCATCGCCTACGGGCGGATGGTGCCGTTCATCGCGACGCTGGCCATGATGGTGGCCGCGCGCGGCTTGGCCCAGCGCATGTCCAACCAGCGCACCCAGCTGGTCCAGCCGGACAACTCGCTGATCGTCGACCTGTCGACCACGCGGGTGCTCGGGCTGCCGCTGCTGGTGTACATGTTCGCGCTGGTGGTGCTGGCCGGCTGGCTGGTGCTCAACCGCACGACGTTCGGCCGGCGCACGTACGCGGTGGGCGGCAACCCCGAGGCGGCCCGCCTGGCCGGCATCGACGTACGCAAGCACACGCTGATGTTGTACGCGCTGTCGGGCCTGTGCTGCGGGATCGCCGCCGTGCTGATCATGGCGCGGACCACCACCGGCTCCTCCACCCACGGCGACCTGTACGAGCTGGACGCGATCGCCGCGGTGATCATCGGCGGGACGCTGCTGAGCGGCGGCAGGGGCACGATCATCGGGTCGATCCTCGGTCTGCTGATCTTCACGGTGATCACCAACCTGTTCATCCTGAACGGCCTGAACACCGCCGACCAGCTCGTCGCCAAGGGCGCGATCATCGTCGCCGCCGTGCTCCTGCAGCGGCGAAGTCTCAAATCACCTCTATGACCCGCCGAAACCCTTCCGTCCCTGACCCGGGCCCCACCCATCGGAGAAATACATGAGCAAGAACGTCGGCCGTCGAGGGCTGTTCGCGAGCGGCGCCGTCCTCGGCGCGGGCGCCCTCCTCGCGGCCTGCACCAGTAACGAGCCCGCCGCCGTGTCGGCCTCCTCCGCCGCCCCGCAGGCGGCGGCGTCGGCCGGGACGGACAACGACAAGCCGGGCGAGCAGGTCGTCATCGGCTTCTCGGCCCCGGCCGCCGACCACGGCTGGATCGCGGCCATCAGCAAGAACGCGCAGGAGGCGGCCAAGCAGTACTCCGACGTCACGCTGAAGGCGGTCGAGCCGACCAACGACATCAACCAGCAGATCTCGGCGGTGGAGTCGCTGATCCAGGCCAAGGTCAACGCGCTGGTGATCCTGCCCAACGACGGCCAGCAGCTCAACCAAGTCGCCCGGCAGGCGATGGACGCGGGCATCCCGGTGATCAACGTGGACCGGGTCTTCCCCGACAAGCTGTCGTACCGGACCTGGATCGGCGGCGACAACTACGGCATGGGCGTGGCCGCCGGGCACTTCATCGGCAAGACGCTCAAGGACAAGGGGGTGTCGAACCCGGTGATCCTGGAGATCCAGGGCATCGCCACGCTGCCGCTGACCCAGGAGCGCAGCAAGGGCTTCGCCGACGCCCTGCAGATGTACGGGTTCAAGGTGACCGCCAAGCAGGACGCCAAGTTCACCGTCGAGTCGGGCACGCAGGTCGCCGGCAACCTGCTCCAGGCGCACAAGAAGATCGACGCGATCTGGAACCACGACGACGACCAGGGCATCGGCGTGCTGGCCGCGATCAAGGAGGCCGGCCGCGACGAGTTCATCATGGTCGGCGGCGCCGGCTCGGCCAACGCGATGCGCGACATCCAGGCCGATTCCGGCGTGCTGAAGGCCACCGTCACCTACCCCGCGACGATGGCCGCCTCCGCGATCAAGCTCGCCCGCCTGATCGCTCAGGGCAAGGGCATGAGCGACCTGATGGAGAACGAGGTGCCGCAGTCGATCACGCTCGCCTCGCAGACCGTGAGCAAGGACAACGTCGCCAAGTACCTCCCGTCGGGGTTCGAATCATGAGGCCGGTGGCCGGCGTCGGCATGGTCGGGTACGCCTTCATGGGCCGCACCCACTCCCAGGCCTGGCGCAACGTGGACGCCTTCTTCGACCTGCCGCTCCGGCCCGCCATGGTCGCGCTGGCCGGCAGGAACCCCGAGGCGACCGAGCAGGCTGCGGCGAAGCTGGGCTGGGCGCACGCGGAGACCGACTGGAAGCGCGTGCTCGACCGTGACGACGTGCAGATCGTCGACATCTGCACGCCCGGCGACAGCCACGCCGAGATCGCCATCGCGGCGCTGGCCGCGGGCAAGCACGTCATCTGCGAGAAGCCGCTGGCCAACAGCGTCGCCGAGGCCGAGGAGATGGCCGCCGCCGCCCGCGCCGCCGCCGGACGGGGCGTACGGGCGATGGTGGCCTTCAACTACCGCCGCGTCCCGGCCGTCGCGCTCGCCAGACGGTTCGTGGCCGAGGGCAAGCTTGGACAGATCCGGCACGTACGAGCCCAGTACCTGCAGGACTGGATCGTCGACCCCGACTTCCCGCTGGTATGGCGGCTGCAGAAGGACAAGGCCGGATCGGGCGCACTCGGCGACATCGGCGCCCACATCATCGACACCGCCCAGTACGTCACCGGCGAGCGGCTGACCGGCGTCTCCGCCATGACCGAGACGTTCGTCAAGGAACGCCCGCTGGCCGCCGCGTCGTCCGGCCTGTCGGCCGGCAGCGGCACGGGCAAGGGGGCGGTCACCGTCGACGACGCCGCGCTGTTCAACGGGCGGCTCACCGGCGGCGGCCTGGCCTCCTTCGAGGCCACCCGCTTCGCGACCGGCCGCAAGAACGCGCTGCGCATCGAGATCAACGGATCCCTGGGCAGCCTGGCCTTCGACTTCGAGTCGATGAACGAGCTGTGGTTCCACGACCACACCCTCGACGACGCCGAAGCCGGGTTCCGGCGGGTGCTGGTCACCGAGCCCGGCCACCCGTACGCGGGCGCCTGGTGGCCGCCCGGACACGGCCTGGGCTACGAGCACGCCTTCACCCACGAGGTGAAGGACTTCATCGAGGCGATCGCCGCCGGCACCGACCCCGAGCCGTCGTTCGACGACGGGCTGCAGGTGCAGCGGGTGCTGGCGGCCGTCGAGCAGAGCGCGGCTGACGACAGCCGCTTCACCCCTGTGGAGGTTTCATGACCCGGCCCATCACGCTGTTCACCGGGCAGTGGGCGGACCTGCCGTTCGAGGAAGTCTGCCGCCTGGCCTCGGAATGGGGCTACGACGGCCTGGAGATCGCCTGCTGGGGCGACCACTTCGAGGTCGACAAGGCCCTCGCCGACGACTCCTACGTCGAGCGCAGGAAGGAGACCCTGGCCAAGCACAACCTGCGGGTGTGGACGATCTCCAACCACCTCGTCGGCCAGGCCGTCTGCGACAACCCGATCGACGAACGGCACAAGGGCATCCTGCCCGCCCGCATCTGGGGCGACGGCGAGCCAGAAGGCGTACGGCGGCGCGCCGCCGAGGAGATGAAGGACACCGCCCGCGCGGCGGCCAAGCTGGGCGTCAAGACCGTGGTCGGGTTCACCGGCTCGTCGATCTGGCACACCGTGGCCATGTTCCCGCCGGTGCCCCCGTCGATGATCGAGGCCGGGTACCAGGACTTCGCCGACCGGTGGAACCCGATCCTCGACGTCTACGACGAGGTGGGCGTGCGCTTCGCCCACGAGGTGCATCCGAGTGAGATCGCCTACGACTACCACACCACCGTCCGCACGCTGGAGGCCATCGGGCACCGGCCCGCGTTCGGGCTGAACTGGGACCCCTCCCACATGGTGTGGCAGGAGCTGGACCCGGCGGGCTTCATCCTCGACTTCGCCGACCGGATCTACCACGTCGACTGCAAGGACGCCAAGGTGCGCACCGGCAACGGCCGCCGCGGCCGGCTGTCGTCGCACCTGCCCTGGGCCGACCTGCGCCGCGGCTGGGACTTCGTCTCCACCGGCCGGGGCGACGTGCCCTGGGAGGACTGCTTCCGGGCCCTGAACGCGATCGGCTACGACGGCCCGATCTCCGTCGAGTGGGAGGACGCGGGCATGGACCGCCTGGTCGGCGCGCCCGACGCGCTGGCGCTGATCCGCGACCTCAACGCCATCACCCCGCCCACGGCAGCCTTCGACGCCGCGTTCTCGGCCGAGTAGCGCGCCTCGCCGGGACGGCGGCACCGCCGTCCCGGCTGACCGATCGCGAGAAGAACAGCGAGAGGAAAGCAATGAGAACGGGATTATGGCTGATCGGGGCACGAGGATCGGTCGCGGTCACCAGCATGATCGGCGCACTGGCGATCCGGGCCGGCCTGGCCGCGCCGACCGGATGCGTCCTGGAGACGCCGGAACTGCGCCATGACGCCCTGCCCGGCATCGGGGACCTGGTCTTCGGCGGCCACGACATCTCCTCCACACCCCTGGACAAGAAGGCGGCCGCGCTGGCCGAGGCGGGAGTCGTCCCGGACGGGCTGGCGAGCGCGGTGCAGGACGCGCTGCTCGGCATCGAGCAGGACGTGCGGCCGCTGCCGGTCGCCGCGACGCAGGGCGAGACCGCCCGCGCCATCGCCGCCGACCTCGACCGGTTCCGCGCCGGGCACGACCTGGACCGGGTCGTCGTGATCAACGTCTCCACCACGGAACCGGCGCCGTCACCGCACCTGGCGCACGCCGACCTCGACGCCCTGCGTTCCGCGCTGGACGGTCCGGACCCGGTTCTCCCGCCCAGTGCCCTGGCCGCCTACGCCGCGCTGTCCGCCGGCTGCCCGTACGTCGACTTCACGCCCTCCACCGGCGCCCGCCTGCCCGCCCTCGACGCCCTGGCCCGCGAGAAGGCCCTCCCGTACGGCGGCCACGACGGCAAGACCGGCGAGACCCTGGTCAAGTCGGTGCTCGCCCCGATGTTCGCCCAGCGCAACCTGAAGGTGCGCACCTGGTCCGGGATCAACCTGCTGGGCGGCGGTGACGGCGCGAACCTGGCGGATCCGGCCGCCAACGCGGCAAAGGCCGCCAGCAAGCAGCGCGTGCTCCCCGAGACGCTCGGTTACGTCCCGCAGGGTGACACCCGGATCGACTTCGTCGAGGACCTCGACGACTTCAAGACCGCCTGGGACCTGATCTCCTTCGAGGGCTTCCTCGGCACCCGCATGCGAATGGAGTTCACCTGGCACGGCTGCGACTCCGCCCTGGCCGCGCCGCTCATCCTGGACCTGGCACGGCTGACCGCCGCCGCCCACCGGGCCGGGCGCACGGGCCCGCTCACGGAACTCGCCTTCTTCTTCAAGGACCCCCTCGGAGAGGTGCCTCACGGGCTGGCCGAGCAGTGGCAGTCGTTGCGGGCCGCCGTCGAAGCGTACGCGAGCGCCCCGCGATGACGGCGCCGCGAGACCTGCTGGACCTGGTCCGGGCTCCTGCCGCGCTGTCGGTCCCCGGCGACGTGATCGCCGGGGCGGCCGCCGGTGGGGTGCTCGGCCGCCGCACCGTCGGCCTGGCCTGCGCCTCGGTCTGCCTGTACTGGGCGGGAATGGCGGCCAACGACTGGGCCGACCGGCGTCTCGACGCCGTCGAACGCCCGGAACGTCCCATCCCCTCAGGGCGGGTGCCCGCCGGAGCGGCTCTCGGCGTCGCGGTGGGCCTCACCGCTGCCGGGCTCGCCGTGGCCGGGCTCGCGGGCGGCCGGCGGGCCCTGGCGGTCGCCGTGCCCTTGGCCGCCGCCGTCTGGGGGTACGACGTCGCCGCCAAGGGCACCCGTGCCGGTCCCCTGACCATGGCGCTCTGCCGTGCCCTCGACGTCCTCCTCGGCGCCGCCCCCGCCCTTTCCACCAGGCATGTCGCGGACGCGTTGCCTGCCGCGGTCACGGTCGGCGCGCACACGTACCTGCTGACCGCGCTCTCGCGGGCGGAGGTGTCGGGCACCGGTCCGCGCCTGCCCGCGCTCACCCTCTCAGGAACCGTCGCGCTCGCCGCCGTCACCGCCCGCGGCGGCGCGAGCCCCGATCGGGCGGCCGTCACCATCCGCACCGGCGTGAGCCTCACGCAGCCGGCCCTCGCCGCCTGGTACGCCGCGCAGTTCGGGCTCTCCCAGGCCCGCGCGGTCGCCGACCCCCGCGCGGGCCGGGTGCGCGACGCGGTCAGCGCGGGCATCGTCAGCCTGCCCGCCCTCCAGGCGGCACTCACCGCGCGCGCCGGCGCGGCCCGCCTCGCGCTCGCCCTCTGGGCGGCGGTCCCGCTGGCCCGGCGCCTGGTCAGAAGGATCTCCGCGACATGACGCGATTCGGCTACGGCACCAACGGCTTCGCCAACCACCGCCTGACCGACGCCCTCGACGTCATCGCCGGCCTCGGCTACGAGGGTGTGGCCCTGACGCTCGACCACTGCCACCTCGACCCGTACGCCGACGGCCTGGCACGGCGCGTGGCGCGGGTCGCCGACCGGCTGCGCGACCTCGGCCTGGCGGTGGTCGTCGAGACCGGCGCGCGTTACCTGCTCGACCCGCGCCGCAAGCACGCCCCGACCCTGCTGGACGACGACCGCGACCGCCGGGTGGACTTCCTGAGCCGCGCCGTCGCCGTCGGCGCGGATCTCGGGGCTGAGGCGGTGTCGTTCTGGTCTGGCGTACGCCCGGCCGGCGTCGACCGGGCCACCGCCTGGGATCGGCTGGTCGACGGCTGCGGGCGGGTTCTCGACGCCGCGCGGCGGGCCGGCGTGCCGCTGGGGTTCGAGCCCGAGCCGGGCATGCTCGTCGAGACGATCGCCGGCTGGCGGACGCTGCACCAGGCGCTCGGCTCCCCGGACGGCTTCGGCATCACCCTGGACATCGGGCACTGCCGCTGCAACGAGCCCCAGCCGGTGCCCGACTGCGTCGCCGCCCTCGCCGGGCACCTGGTCAACGTACAGATCGACGACATGCGGCGCGGCGTGCACGAACACCTGGAGCTCGGCGAAGGGGAGATCGACTTCCCGCCAGTGCTGCGGGCGCTCGCCGACGCGGGCTACCGGGGCCTGGTCGCGGTCGAGCTGCCCCGGCACAGCCACGCCGCGCCCGTCGTGGCCGCGCGTTCGATCGAGTTCCTGCGCGACGCCGAGCGGGCCTCCAACGAAGGAAGGACGGCATGACAGGTCCGGAGCGGCTGCGCGCCGCGCTTCGGGAGACGCTGCGGGAGACCTCTCGGGCGGAATGGGTGGACGCCGCGCTCGCCGAGGCGGGCGAGCGGCCCGAGACGATCAGCCGGTCCTTCGCCCAGGCCGGACGGCGGGCCGGGCGCACCCCGCTGCCCGGCGTGCCCGGCTGGACGGCGGACGAGGCCACCCGCGCGCTGCTGCTGGCCGCGCTGCCGCCGGACCGGGCCGAGGCCGGGATCGCCGACCTCTACCACCACGGCGACGCCGACGAGAAGCGGGCCGCGCTCAAGGCCCTGCCGATGCTCGCCGTCGGCGTAGCGGGCCTGCCGCTCCTGCACGACGCCATCCGCACGAACGACGCCCGCCTGCTGGCCGCCGCGCTCGGCCCCTACGCCCGTCACCTCGACCAGGCCGCCTGGCGGCAGGCGGTGCTCAAGTGCGTCTTCATGGGCGTGCCGCTGATCGCCGTGGACGGGCTGGAGGAGCGGGCCGACCGTGAGCTGGCGGAGATGCTGGCCGCGTTCGCCGACGAGCGCGCGGCCGCGGGACGCCCGATGCCCGCCGACGCCGCCGCCCTGCTCGACCGTCTGACCCGCGAGGAGTCCTGATGCGCATCTTCGACCCGCACATCCACATGACGTCCCGCACCACCGACGACTACGCGCGGATGGCCGCCGCCGGCGTCCGGGCCGTCGTGGAGCCCGCCTTCTGGCTGGGCCAGCCGCGCACCGGCCCCGGCTCCTTCACCGACTACTTCGACTCGCTGATCGGCTGGGAGCCGTACCGGGCGGCGCAGTTCGGCGTCGTCCACCACGCGACGATCGCGCTGAACCCCAAGGAGGCCAACGACCCGCGCTGCCGTCCCGTTCTCGACCTGCTGCCGCGTTACCTGGACAAGGACCGGGTCGTCGCGGTCGGCGAGATCGGCTACGACTCGATGACCCCGGAGGAGGACGACGCCTTCGAGCGGCAGCTCGGCCTCGCCGTCGAGCACGACCTGCCGGCGCTCGTGCACACCCCGCACCGCGACAAGGCCGCCGGCACGCGGCGCACGCTGGAGGTCGTCGCCGCCTCCGGCATCGCGCCCGAGCGGGTCGCCGTGGACCACCTCAATGAGGTCACCGTCGAGATGGTCCGCGAGGCCGGATGCTGGACGGGCTTCTCCATCTACCCCGAGACGAAGATGTCGCCGCCCCGCATGGTGGAGATCCTGCGGCGGTACGGCCCCGACCGGATGCTGGTCAACTCCGCCGCCGACTGGGGCGTCTCCGACCCGCTGCTCACGCTGGAGACCGGGAGGGCCATGCTGGCGGCCGGGTTCACCGACGACGACGTCGACCGGGTGTTGTGGCGCAACCCCGTCGAGTTCTACGGCCAGTCGGGACGGCTCGACCTGACCGGCTCCGCCTCGGGCGGGGAAACCTTCGAAGGCAGCTCCATCAAGCGCGGCGGCAGCTGATGCGGCTCCGCCACGCGGGAGGAACCCCGCTGCACCTGTCCTACTGCACCAACGTGCACGCCGCCGAGGACCTCGACGGCATCCTTGCCCAGCTCGACGTCTACGCGGTCCCGATCCGCGCCCGCCTCGGCACGGACGTCCTCGGGCTCGGGCTCTGGCTGGCCGCGCCCGTCGCCGCCGCCCTGGCCGCCGACCCCGCCCTGCGGGCCCGCCTGCGCCGCGAGCTGTCCGCACGGGGGTTGGAGGTGGTCACGCTCAACGGCTTCCCCTACCGCTCCTTCCAGGACCCGGTCGTCAAGCACGCCGTCTACCGTCCCGACTGGACCACCCGGGACCGCCTGACGTACACGCTGGACCTGGCGCTCGTCCTCGCCGACCTGCTTCCCGACGACGCGGCCCGTGGGTCGGTCTCGACGCTGCCGCTCGCCTGGCGCGACCCGTGGGACACCGCGACCGCCGACCGCGCCGCCCGCCGTCTCGACCGGCTCGCCGCCGGCCTGGCCGCCGTCGAGTCCGCCACCGGGCGGCCGGTACGCGTGGGGTTCGAACCCGAACCCGGCTGCGTCGTGGAGACGACCGCCCAGGCGGTGGCCCGGCTCGCCGACGTCGACCGCGACCGGCTCGGCGTCTGCCTGGACCTGGCCCACCTGGCCTGCGCCTGGGAGGATCCGGCCGACGCGCTGAAAGAGCTGGGCCGCGCCGGCCTGCCGGTCGTCAAGGTCCAGCTCTCCGCCGCCCTGGAGTCCGCCGAGCCCGACGTCCTGCGCGAGTACGCCGAGCCGCGCTTCCTGCACCAGACGCGCAACCCGGCGGGGGAGTCCGCCGACGACCTCGACGAGGCGTTCGAACGGTCGCTGCCCGGACCGTGGCGGGTCCACTACCACGTCCCCCTCCACGTCACGCCGGCCGCGCCGCTGGCCACGACCGTCCCCGTGCTGCGCGCGGCGCTCGCGGAGCTCCTCGGCGGGCCGCGGCCGCTCTGCGACCACTTCGACGTGGAGACCTACACCTGGGGGGTGCTGCCGCCCGCGCTGCGTCCGCGGAGCCCTGAGCAGCTCGCCGCCGGTATCGCCGGGGAGCTGGACTTCGCCCGTGCCGAGCTGCACAAGCTGGGAGTGACCTCATGACATCGCTGCTGGTCCTGGACGTGGTGGGGCTGACCCCTCGGCTGCTGGCGCACATGCCGCGGCTGCGGGCCGTCGCCGAGGGCGGCTTCCAGGCCGAACTCGGCACCGTCCTGCCCGCCGTCACCTGCTCGGTCCAGTCCACGTTCCTCACCGGCCTGCCGCCCTCCGGCCATGGCGTCGTCGGCAACGGCTGGTACTTCCGCGACCTCGGCGAGGTCCTGCTGTGGCGGCAGCACAACGCGCTCGTCGGCGGGGAGAAGGTGTGGCAGGGCGCCCGCCGCGAGCGGCCCGGCCTCACGGTGGCGAACGTGTGCTGGTGGTACGCGATGGGCGCCGACGTCGACTGGACGGTCACCCCCCGGCCGATCTACCACGCCGACGGGCGCAAGGAGGCCGACTGCTACACCCACCCGCCGGAGCTGCACGACGAGCTCACCGCGGAGCTGGGCACGTTCCCCCTGTTCACCTACTGGGGCCCCGGGGCGGGCCTTGCCTCCTCGGCCTGGATCTGCCGCGCCACCCAGCACGTCATGACCGCGCACGACCCCGACCTGACCCTGGCCTACATCCCGCATCTCGACTACGACCTGCAACGGTACGGCCCGTCCGACCCGCGCGCCGCCGCGGCGGCCGCCGAGCTGGACACAGTGCTGACGCCGTTGCTGGACACCGCCGCGGTGGCGGGCCGGACGGTCGTCGTGCTGTCGGAGTACGGCATCACCGACGTCTCCCGCCCGGTCGACGTCAACCGGACGCTCCGCGCGGAGGGGTTCCTGCACGTCCACACCCAGGCCGGCATGGAGTACCTGGACCCGTGGACGTCGCGCGCGTTCGCCGTCGCCGACCACCAGGTGGCGCACGTCTACGTGGCCGACCCCGCCGACGTGCCGGCCGTCGCCGAGCTCTGCGCCGCCCTTCCCGGCGTCGCCGAGGTGCTCGACGACGCGGGGAAGAAGGCGTACGGCCTGGACCACCCCCGCTCCGGCGACATGGTCCTGCTCGCCGAGCCCGAGGCGTGGTTCACCTACTACTACTGGCTCGACGACGCCCGCGCACCCGACTTCGCCCGCCTCGTCGACATCCACCGCAAGCCCGGCTACGACCCGGCCGAGCTCTTCTTCGACCCGGCGAACCCCGGCGCCGCCAAGCGCAGGGCCGGGGTGGCGCTGCTGCGCAAGAAGCTCGGCCTGCGCTACCTCATGAACGTCGTCGGCCTCGACCAGGGCGCCCGCGCCGTACGCGGCTCGCACGGGCTGCTCCCCGCCGATGCCGCCGACGGGCCGGTGCTGCTCTGCTCGGACCCGTCCCTGGGCAAGGACCGGTTCGAGGCGACGGAGGTCAAGGACCTGCTGCTGCGCCTTTGCCGCCTGCCTTGAGCCGGGCCGGATTGTCGAGACACGCCTGCACGACCGAGTTGGCCGCGCCGAGCAGCGGCCCGTCCGAGCCCAGGCGCGAGACGATCACCGCGCCCTGGCCCACGCGGCCCGGATCCATGACCCGGCGGTCCAGCTCCCGCTCCAGGGCGGGCAGCAGCCACGGCAGCAGCGGGGAGTGCCCGCCGCCGAGGATCACCTTCTGCGGATCGAGGAGGTTCACGACGCCGGCGAGGGCGATGCCGAGTGCCTTGCCGGCCTCGCGCAGGGCACGCCGTACCTGCTGGTCGCCCTCGCGGGCGCGTTCCGCCAGAAAGGCGATGCGGCCGCCCGGACCCGGATGCAGGGCCGCGACCCGCGCCGGATCGACGCCGCTCGACCGCAGCAGGGCTTCCTCGCCCGCGTATCGCTCCAGGCAGCCTCGGCCGCCGCAGGCGCACGCCGGGCCTTCGGGGCGTACCGGAACATGGCCGAGTTCCCCCGTGAAGCCGTGCGTCCCGCGCAACAGGCGTCCGTCGATGACGATGGCCGCACCGATGCCGATCTCCGCGGAGACGTGCACGAAGTTGCGGAGGGAAGGGTCGTGCGCCCCGAGCCACAGTTCGGCGAGCGCGCCGTGGTTGGCCTCGTTGTCGACCGTCAGCGGGAGAGCGGGGAGCGCGGGGGCGAGGTCCACGCCTTCCCAGCCCAGGTTGGGGGCGCGTACCACGGACGACGACCCGCGCGCCACCAGGCCGGGCACCGCGACGGCGAGCCCCGCCGGTCGTAGCCCCTGGCCCTCCGCCTCCGCGGAGACCTTCCGGACGAGCCTCGCGAGGTCGCGCAGCACGGGCCCCGGCTCGCGCCCCCGGTTGGCGGCCTCGTACGTGACCCGCGCCCGCACCCGCCCGCTGAGGTCCACCGCGCACACGGCGAGGCGATCGACCCCGATCTCCGCCCCGAGACCCGCCGGTCCCTGGTCGTTGAGCTGCAGCGCGCTGCCGGGACGTCCTACGGTTCCCGGGCGCGACGGTCCCAGCTCCACGAGCAGCCCGTCGCGGATCAGCTCGTCGACGAGCGTCGACACGGCGGCCCGCGTCAAGCCGATGTGGGCCGCGACGGAAGCGCGGGACAGCGGGCCGAGCCGAGCCACGGCGTGCGCGACGAGCGAGAGGTTGCGCCGGCGCATCTCCTGCTGGGTGATGGACGGTGGCTCTGACACCTGGACTCCTCTAGACCGGTCGTCGTGTCTCTCCGGCTCCGTGCCACCGGGGGTGGCGGAGGCGGCTCGTGTGGAGAGACCCGGACTCCGCGGTGCGAAGTGAGAACCGCCAGGTGTCAGGCTACGGCGCGGGCGGCCTCATCCACGCCGCAGCAGTCCTTCCGCCCCGGACATGACCTCGCTGATGCGGTGCGACGCCTCGTCGTCGCGCTGGACCGGCTCGTACAGGGCGCCCTCGGCGGTGGCCCAGCCGAGCGCCACCGCCGCCGGGTCGGCGCCGAGCAGCAGCCCGGCGGCCTGCGCGGCGGCTCCCAGGGCGACCAGTTCCCTGGCCTCCGGCACCTGGACGGGACGGCCGCTGAGCCTGCGGACGGTCTCGCGCCAGGCCGTGCCCCTGGCGCCGCCGCCGATGAGCAGGATGGGGGCGTCCGGCGAGGCGTCCTCGTCGAGGACCCGGTCCAGGGCGGCGAGCAGGGCGAAGACGGCGCCGTCGTACGCGGCCTGGAGCACCTGCCCGGGTGTCGTGTCGTGGCGCAGCCCGTACAGCAGCCCGGAGGCCAGGGGCAGGTCGGGCGTGCGCTCGCCGTCGAGGAAGGGGAGCAGGACGGCCGAGCCGCCCTGCTCGACCGCCTCGCGGTCGCGGCCGAGGAGGCCGGCGATCTTGTCCACGGCCAGCGTGCAGTTGAGCGTGCAGGCGAGCGGCAGCCAAGCGTCGCGGGCATCGGCGAACCCCGAGACGATCCCCGTCGGGTCGGCGGGTCTGCGGGCAGTGACGGCGTAGACCGTGCCGGAGGTCCCGAGGCTGAGCACCGGCCGCCCCGGACGCAGCCCGAGCCCGAGTGCCGCCGCCATGTTGTCGCCGGTGCCCGCCGCGACCAGCGTGCCGGGCGCCAAGGGCAGGCCGGGCAGGTTCCGTACGGTCCCGGCCGCCGCGCCCTGCGGCAGGAGCCGCGGCAACAGCTCGGGGGAGAGCCCGACGTGCTCCAGGATCTCCTCGTCGTACGTCCCGGAGGCGGCCGCCCACCAGCCGGTGCCCGAGGCGTCGCCGCGGTCGGTCGTGCCCTGCCCGGTGAGCCGTTCGGTCAGGTAGTCGTGGGGGAGGCGGACGGCCGCGGTCGCGCGGACCGCCTCCGGCTCGTTCTCGCGCAGCCAGGCCCACTTCGTGACCGTGAACGACGGCGCGGGAACGCTGCCGGTCCTCTCCGCCCACGCCTGGGGGCCGCCCAGCTCGCCGATGAGCCGGTCGCGCTGGGGGGAGGAGCGGACGTCGTTCCACAGCAGCGCGGGACGTACCGGGCGGCCGGAGCGGTCCAGCGTGACGAGCCCGTGCTGCTGGCCGGCGATGGAGACGGCGGCGGCCCGCGAGGCGTACGGTCCGCACTGGGCGAGCGCCTCCCGCAGCGCCGCCCACCACTGCTCGGGGTCGCTCTCCTTGCCGTCGCCCGTGGGCCCGCCGCTCATGGTGTGCGGGGCCTGTCCCCGCGCGACCACGGCGCCGGTAGCGGCATCGACGACCAGCGCCTTCGTCGATTGCGTGGAGCTGTCCACGCCGATGACCAGGGGGCCTTCCTGCACGGGTACGGCTGCCGCCATCTGTTCGCCCTCGCGTCCTTCGTCTCGAACCCGGGATGCGGATGAAGGGTTCCCCGGGACGTCTCAATGTACTAATTTGTCAATCGGCATGACAAATGGCAGGGAGGCAGCATGAGTTACACCCCCACCCCGGAGGACCGGTTCAGCTTCGGCCTGTGGACGGTCGGCTGGGAGGGAAGGGACCCCTTCGGTGAGGCCACCCGGCAGGCCCTCGATCCCGCCGAGACCGTGCGACGGCTCGCCGGTCTCGGCGTCTACGGCGTGACGTTCCACGACGACGACCTCATCCCGTTCGGCTCCTCCGACGCCGAGCGCGAAGAGCACATCAAGCGGTTCCGCAAGGCCCTGGACGAGACCGGTCTCGTCGTCCCCATGGCCACGACGAACCTCTTCACCCAGCCCGTCTTCAAGGACGGCGCCTTCACGGCCAACGACCGGGACGTGCGCCGCTACGCGCTGCGCAAGACCATCCGCAACATCGATCTCGCCGCCGAGCTCGGCGCGAAGACGTACGTCGCCTGGGGAGGCCGCGAAGGCGCGGAGAGCGGCGCCGCCAAGGACGTCCGCACCGCGCTGGAGCGGATGAAGGAGGCCTTCGACGTGCTCGGCGCGCACGTCGTCGAGCAGGGCTACGACATGCGCTTCGCCATCGAGCCGAAGCCGAACGAGCCGCGCGGCGACATGATCCTGCCGACCATCGGACACGTCCTGGCCTTCATCGAGCAGCTGGAACGGCCCGACATGTACGGCGTCAACCCCGAGGTCGGCCACGAGCAGATGGCGGGGCTGAACTTCCCGCACGGCATCGCGCAGGCGTTGTGGGCGGGCAAGCTCTTCCACATCGACCTCAACGGCCAGAACGGCATCAAGTACGACCAGGACCTGCGCTTCGGGGCCGGTGACCTGAGGGCCGCCTTCTGGCTGGTGGACCTGCTGGAGACCGGCGGCTACGACGGCCCCCGCCACTTCGACTTCAAGCCGCCGCGGACCGAGGACATCGACGGCGTCTGGGCCTCGGCCGCCGGCTGCATGCGCAACTACCTGATCCTCAAGGAGCGGGCCGCGGCCTTCCGCGCCGACCCGGAGGTACAGGAGGCCCTGCGTGCCTCACGCCTGGACGAACTCGCGCTGACGACACTGGGCGAGGGCGAGACCGTGGCCGACTTCCTCGCGGACCGCACCGCCTACGAGGACTTCGACGTGAAGGCCGCCGCGGAGCGCGGGATGGCGTTCGAACGCCTGGACCAGCTCGCCATGGACCACCTGTTGGCCGCGCGGGGCTGAGACGCTCGACCTCGGTTCGGCCGTCTCGAAGGCGGGATGGCCGAACCCGCTGCCTGGACTGCCGCAGGGCAGCCACCTGACCGCCGCCGTCAGCCGGCGCGGTCGAGGACGTTCGCGCGCGCCTCGGCGTACCGCTCGCGGATCGCCGGCGCGGCGCGTGGTGCAGCCGGGCGATGGCCTCGGCTGCTGTGAGCATGGCCGGCGGGACGCCCCTGCTGTCGCCGGAGCGCCCGGCGACGCCGGGCACCTGCACGCGTGCGCGCAGCACGCCACGCCCGCCGGTCACCACTGTGGCCCGGCCAGGGTAGCCGATCACCACGCCATCCACAGGGGGCGGCGCGCTGTCCCGTCTCAGGTCGTGATCGGCGATCCGGTCCCCGGTCGACGAAGACGTCGCGCGGGGCCTCGTTGAGGTAGAGGAAGCGGGTGGTGTTCGCGGGGCGGCCAGGGTGCCCGGCCCCCGCTCCGCCCCCTCGCCCTCCTGCACCGGGCCTGCGGCGGTGGCGCGACCCGACCGCGTGGTCCAGCACGTCAGGGGATCTGGGTCTCGATGTGGGCGAGTTGGGCGGCGAGGGTCTCTTCGAATGCGGCGCGGCGGTCTGCTCCGAGGGGGCGGATGTCGCGGGCGAAGTGGGCCAGGGCGGGGAAGCGTTCGGGGTCGGCGCCGAGCACCGCGACGCGGAACTGCTCCATGGCCTGTTCGTACTCCTTGGGGGTGATGGTGCTGATACCGGCCTCGGAGGCGATCAGCGCGGAGAGGAGGATCACGATGCGGTGGTATCGCACCGGGATCTCCTCGTCGGGCAGGCCGGACGTGCGCAGGGCCTGCAGCAGTTCCTCCATGACCAATCGGGATCCGGCGCCGCCTGACCCATAGCGTCCCCACACCGTGGCGAGTTGGAGTTGCTCGCCGAAGGCCTCGCGCAGGCGCAGGGCCAGGGCGGTGATGCGCTGCTTCCAGTCGCCCTCGGGGCGGTAGCCGTCCATGGCGGCCAGCAGGACCCGGTCGGCGACCGCGCGCAGCAGTTCGGTCTTGTTGCGGAAATGCCGGTAGAGGCTGGAGGAGTCAGTCCCGAGCACCGCTGCGAGCTTGCGCACGCTGAACGACTCGGCGTCACCCGTGCGCAGCAGTTCCGCCGCCGTGTCCAGGATCTCCTCGGTCGACCATCGCCGTCGGCCAGTCATCTCGCCCCTCTCGTCCGAACTCAGCCTAACTTATGCACTTGGTGATGCACGCACCGCGTGCATAATGGGGGCAACGCACTGTCCAGCCATAACGGCACACCCGGCATCCGGCCGGGAGGGGGAGAAGGACACATGAGTGAGACCACCATTGCGACACGGCCGCCGGAGCCGGACTTCTCGGCAATCACGGCCGAGGAACTGCGCGCCTACCGCGACGCAGAGAACCGCTGGCGGGCGTCCGGCACGGCTCGGGCAATCCTCGGGGAACCGGATCCCGGCGCCGCGATCGTCTGGCAGCAGGTGGCACTGCCCGGCCGCGACCTCCCGGTCCGGGTGTACCGGCCGGTGTCGACGGGAGACGGCGAAGCCGGCACCCCAACCGACCTGCCACTCGTGGTCCATGTGCACGGAGGCGGCTTCGTGGGCACGGCGGCGCAGTGCGACTGGACCAACAGCCACCTCGCCGCGGGACTGCCCGCCCTCGTCGTCTCGGTCGAGCACCGCCTGCTCGCCCCCGGCAGCCCGCTCGCGAACGCCGCCGACGACGGCTGGGACGTGCTCCAGCACGTGCTGCGGCACGCCGCGCAGTGGGGCGTCGCCCCTGCGCGCGCGGCCGTCTTCGGCGAGAGCTGCGGCGCGCTGATCAGCGCGCTGGCGGCCATCCGGGCCAGGGAGGCCGGCCTGGAACTCAAGGCGCAGGTGCTGGTCAACCCCGTGGTCGACGTGACCGAGACGATGTTCGACCATCCCTCGACAACCGAGTACGCATACAGCCCGACCCGGGCCCTGCCGCAACTGCGGCTCATCCAGCGGCTCGCCGTCCCGCCGAGAGCCGACGCCGGCCCGGTCTCGCCGCTGTACGCGGACGACCTGAGCGGGCTCGCCCCGGCGCTCGTGGTGGTGCCCACCCGGGACGCGGTCGCCGACCACGGCCGCCGCTACGCCGAGCAACTGCGCGAGGCGGGGACCCCCGTGCGGCTCACCGAATACCCGGGAGCAAAGCACGCGTTCCTCACCTTGCCCGGCGTGGAACCACAGGCCGAAACCGCCCGGGCGGAGATCCTCGCGTTCCTCCGCGCGGCTCTGGCGAAGTGACGGAGGGACAATGCTCGTCACTCTTGGACCTGACGGCCCGGCGGTCTCCCGACTCGGCCTCGGCTGCATGAGCATGACCGGAACCTACGGCCCCGCCGACCCGCACGAGGCCTCAGCCACCCTGCTGGAGGCCCTCGATTCGGGCGTCACCATGTTCGACACCGGCGACTTCTACGGCGACGGAGCGAACGAGGAACTCCTCGGCCAGACCCTCGCACCGCACCGCGACCGCGTCGTGCTGGCCACCAAGACCGGAGTCCGCCGCACCGCCGAGGGCCTGGTCCCCGCCGGCTCACCAGGCGATCTGCGGCGGGCCTGCGAAGCGTCATTGCGCCGGCTGCGCACCGATCACATCGACCTGTACTACCTCGCCCGCATCGACCCCGCCGTCCCCGTCGAGGAGTCCGTCGGTACCCTGGCCGACCTGGTCGCCCAGGGCAAGGTGGGCCACATCGGCCTGTCCGAGGTGTCGGCCACCACGCTTCGCCGCGCCCACGCCATCCATCCGATCAGCGCCGTCCAGACCGAGTACTCACTGTGGGAACGCCATGTCGAACACGACATCCTGCCCACGATCCGCAGTCTGGGCGCCACCCTGATCGCCTACAGCCCTCTCGGCCGCGGCCTGCTCACCGGGGCTGTCCGCGCCACCACGCGCTACGAACCCGGCGACTTCCGCGCCACCGCCCCTCGCTACAACGGCGACGACCTCACGGCCAACCTGGCCATCGTCGACGCCATCGCCCACCTCGCCGCTGCCAAGAGCGTCACCCCCGCCCAGATCGCCCTCGCCTGGCTCCTCACCCGCGGCAGCGACGTCATCCCCATCCCGGGCAGCTCCCGCCGCCCCCACCTGCGCGACAACCTGGCCGCGCTCGACCTGCACCTGACCGCCGCCGACCTCGCCGCCATCGACGCCGCCGTCCCCGACACCGGGGCCCAGGGCGCCCGATACAGCGACCACGGCATCGCCCTGATCGACCAGTGAAGAGAGAAGCACCGACGAACCCAGCCATGCACGATCACCGCTCAGAACGATGTCGCAGGCCTTGCGCTCACTGTCCTCGCGACGATCGCCACGTACGTCGACCGCGACGCCACCCAGCCGCTGGCCGATCACATCTTCCATCGGCCCCCTGAGGGACAGGAGAAGCCATGTTTGACGACCTTGACCTTTCATCGTTGGCCCGTCGCCCCGGAGTGAAGTGGAGCCGGGCCGAGCCGGGTGTGCTGCCGGCATGGATCGCGGAGATGGACTTCCCGCCGGCCCCCGCCGTGCAGGAGGCCCTCATGCGGTGTGTGCAGGAGGACCTGGGATACCCCTCGTGGGACGGGCGCCCCGAGCAGATCCCCCTGCGGGCCGCCTTCGCCGAGCGCATGCGCGAACGCCACGGCTGGGTGCTCGACCCCGGCCACGTCCGGGAGTTCACCGACATCAACCAGGGGCTCCAGGCCGTCCTGCGTGTCGCCACGCGCCCCGGCGACGGCGTCGCCCTGCACACTCCGGCGTATCCGCCGTTCCTGGAAACGGTGACGGGCATGGAGCGGCGCCTGCACCCCATCCCGTACGTCCTTCAGGACGAAGGCTGGGTCTTCGACGCCGAGCGGCTCGACCGGGAGCTGGCCGACGGCGGCTGCCGGGTGCTGCTGCTGGTGAACCCGCACAACCCCACCGGGCGTGTGCTACGCCGCCAGGAGCTGGAGACGGTCGCCGAACTGGCCCGGCGCCACGACCTGCTGGTCATATCCGACGAGATCCATGCCGACCTCGTGCACAGCCCGCACCGGCACATCCCCTTTGCCTCCCTGTCGCCCGAGGCGGCCGCCCGGACAGTGACTCTGACCTCCGCGACCAAGGCGTTCAACGTGCCGGGGGTACGCTGCGCCGTCGCGCACATCGGCGCGGCCGACGTGCGCGTGGCCCTTTCGGGCCCGACCCATCTGTACGGCGAGCCCAACACCTTCGGCGTGGCCGCCACCTTGGCAGCTTGGCGGGACGGTGACTCCTGGCTGTCACAGCTGCGGCCGGTCCTGGACCGGAACGCCGCGCTGGTGCATGAGGGGCTGCCGCGCGGCATCGGATACCGCGTCCCGGAGGCCGGCTTTCTCGCCTGGCTGGACTGCCGCGCCCTCGATCTCCCCACCGACCCGCACACATTCTTTCTGGACAAGGCCCGTGTCCTGCTGAATGACGGCCGGACCTTCGGTCCCGGCGGCGAGGGCTTCGTCAGGCTCAACTTCGGCACGTCACTGGACCTCCTGCGGGACATCCTGGGCCGTATGCGCGAGGCCGTGGGCTGACCGCGCCCTCCGGGCGAGCCGACCGCGGACGCCCACGCGAGTCGTCACTCGTGGGCCACCGGCCATGACATTGCCCCCGACGCCGCCGACCGGTATGTGCGCGATCATCCCCACCGGTAAACGCAAGGGCCAGAACCCATCCGTCGCCAGAATTCACCGGGCGCTGGCCGAGCACGCCAAGCGGGAGGCGTGGGCCGAGACGGCGCGCTTCACGGGGGACGCCGCGGTCCGGCGCCGCGCCCGGTCCGGTGACTCCTGCCGGAACGCCCCCGCCCCTTCCCTCTTGTAGCGGTTGGCGGAACCGCCGGCCAATTGGCGGAACCGCCGGCCAACACACAGCGCCCCAGCCCGCCTGAGGCGGACCGGGCGTTGTCGTGTGCGGAGTCAGGTGCGGGTGTGGTTCAGCCGCAGTGCACGTTGTTGAGCTTGACGCTCGTCCATGACGGCGAGGTCCCCACGACATCGAGGCAGTGGCCGGGTGCTGAGATGCACACCGACCCGGGCGTAGTACTTGTAGTTTCCGGCGTCGCTGGACTTCCTGCTGTCGTCGCCCCGGGAGATCACGACGCCCTTCCATCTGGTGTTGGCGTAGGGGCCGTCGCCGTAGGAAATGCAGGCCATCGTCCCGGCCCATCTGATGGGCCGCGTGGCCTTCACTTCCCGCATGCTCGCCATGTGCGCCGCCCCGTGCGGTGCCTTCCTCGGCAGCTGGCTGGCCACCTCGTATGACCTGCACACTCCGCTCTACGTCGCCGCCGGCCTGCTGCTCCCCATGACCGTCGTCACCGCGTCCAGGTGACGGGCTCCTGGCGCGTTCCCGACGACCGGTCGTAGTCATGCCGCCGCGTCGTCGATGCCGAGGGTGACCGCCAGGTCGTGCAGGCACTGTTCGAAGACGGGCTCCATGTCGGTGTAGGCGAAGTCCAGTTGGTGCAGGACTTCCATGCACAGCAGGCCGTACAGCCTGATCCAGCACGACAGGAAGACGTGTGCGGCCTCGGGCGGCAGTCGTCCGTCGATGCTGGCCGCGTAGGCGGTCAGCTGCTCGCGCAGGGAGGCGGGCAGGTCGGCCAGGTCGGGCACCGGGAACGGTCGTGTTCGCCACAGCTCGACCGTCAGGTCGAGCAGGACCTGCTCGAAACGCAGGGCGGCCCGGTGACGCACCGAGCCGGCGTCGCGGTTCGGCGCGGCGATGGGGCTGGCGAAGATCCAGCCGAACTCGGCGGGATGGGCGACGGCCCAGGCGCGCATGGCCCGGCAGACGGCCAGCAGGCGGTCGCCGGTCGGCGCGCCGGCGCGGGCGTCGCGGGCCTGCGCCATGGCGGCGGCCAGTTCGCGGAAGAAGTCCGCGGTGACCGCGCCGACCAGCTCGTCGTGTCCGGCGTAGTAGTGGTAGAGAGCCGGGCCGCTCATGCCGACCTGCCGGGCGACCGCGTTGATGGTCACCGCGGCCGATCCCTGTTCGACCAGCAGCCTGCGCGCGGCCGCGTGGATCTCCTCCAGGGTGGCCTGGCGCAACCGTTCCCGCCTGCTGGTGTGTGCGGACATCATCACCTCTCGTGTCGCTCCGTGGCCGCCGTTGACATCTTAGGGCATCTATGTTTCCTTAATGGCTCTAAATAACTTAGAGCCCGTAAGGAGCAGATATGTGGTGGATCCTTCTGGCGGTGATGGTGCTGATCACGGCCGTGTGGTGGCGGATGTCCAGATCCGCTCACGTCCGGCGAAGCAAGGACTCCTGACATGGCCCGCCTGATACGCGACCGCTTGTCCGGCAAGTACGCCATGGAGGCGACCGTCACCGTCGCCGAGCAGGTCAACCCGGCCATGCGCCGGATCCGGCTGGAAACCGACCAGCCTGTCGCCTTCCCCTACACGCCTGGCCAGCACGTCAGAATCCAGCTGCAGGACCCGCTGTCGGTGTCGGGCATCCTGCGCCCGGCCGAGACGCTGCGCACGTACACGATCTGGGACCTCGCCCCCGGCAGGAAGGCGATCGAACTGCGCGTCCACCTGTACGCGGGCGACGGCATCGGACTGCAGTGGGCACAGGCGGCACGGCCCGGGAACCGCGTGACCTTCTGGTGGCCGCAAAGCGACTTCTTCACCCGCGAGGCCGACTACCACGTGTTCATCGGAGAGGAGACCGCCGGCGCCGCCTTCGGACCGATGATCAGAGCGCTGGGAACGTCGGCCCGGATGTACGGCGTCCTGGAGAGCGAGACCCCCGAGCACGACCTGGCCATGCCCGGGACGCCACCGCTGCGCCGCGTCCACCGCCGCGGCGCCCCCGCCGCCGCCTCCCCGGTGCTGCTCGCCGCTGTGGCCGAACTCGACCTGCCGGGCAACGCCGGAGCCGCCTACGTGGCCGGCGAGGCCAGAACCTGCCAGCTGGTGCGCGACTTCCTCGTACGCGAACGCAACTGGCCACGAGCCTCGATCAAGACCAAGCCGTTCTGGGCCCCGGGCAAGCGCGGCCTGCACTGACCGTCAAGGAGACCCGAACATGAAAGTGACCATCGTAGGAGGCGGCATCGGCGGGCTCGCCACGGCCGTCGCCTTCCATCGGCGCGGCTGGCAGGTGGAAGTCCTCGAACGCGCTGCCGAGTTCACCGAGGTGGGCGCGGGACTGACCATCCAGCCCAACGGCCTGCGCGCGCTGGACGCCATCGGCCTGGGCGACCGCCTGCGCGCCGGCGGCCCGGCCGACCCGCTCGCGGGCATCCGCAGCAGGCGCGGCGACTGGCTGATCCGCAACGACGTCGACAGCCTCAAGCGCCGCTTCGGCCGGTGGGTGACCGTGCACCGGGCCGCCCTGGTCGACCTGCTGAGATCAGCCGTGCCGCCGGAGGCGCTGCGGCCCGGCGTCGACGTCCGGCACGTGCGGCCCGACGGCACGGTCCGCCACGACGGCGGCGCCTGCACCGCCGATCTCGTGGTGGGCGCCGACGGCGTGCACAGCCTGACCCGGCGCTCCCTCTGGCCCGATCTCCCCGGGCCGCGCTATGTCGGCTACACCACCTGGCGTCTCATCGCTCCGCCTCAGCCCATCGAGACAAGCGTGGAGACGTGGGGCAGGGGCGAACGGTTCGGGCAGGTGCCGATGCCCGATGGCCGCGTCTACTGCTACGTGATGGCCAACGCCCCGGCCGGCTCCCACGTCGGCCTGAACGAGCTGCGCGAACGCTTCGCCCGCTGGCACCGGCCCATCCCCGAGCTCCTCGACTCCACGCATGAGGAGGCGGTGCTGCAACACGACACCCACGAGCTCCCGATGCTGCCGACGTACGTCTCGGGGAACGTGGCCGTTCTCGGGGACGCGGCCCACGCCATGACGCCCAATCTGGGGCAGGGCGCCTGCCAGGCGCTGGAGGACGCGGTCACGCTCGCGCACGCGGTGGACACCCTCGGCGTACGCGAAGGGCTGGCGGCCTACGACCGCATCCGCAGGCCGCGTACCCAGCTGATCGTCCGCCGTTCCCGCCAGGCCGGCGCCGCCGCGCACTGGACCTCCACCCCGATGACCACCCTGCGGGACGCGGTCCTTCCGCTCCTCCCGAACGTGCTCTTCGCCCGCTCGCTCACCCCCGCCTACACCTGGACGATCTGATGCCCCTCCCACGAATCCTGATCATCGCCGTCGCAGCGATCACGACGGTCGGCGCCGTGCTCGCCGACCTGGCCATTCCCGGCCTCGCGGCACAGCACGCCTTCAACCCGGCCTGGCCGCCCCACGCCAAGTTCCATGACGCCCAATACATGGTGATGACCGTGCTTCTCGGCCTCACCGGCCTGGCCCTCGCGCTACGGCCGGCCCGGAACACGCTGCTGCACGCCGCCGCCGTCCTGGCCATCCCGTGGCTCGGCATGATCGGTGCGCTCCTGTTCCCCGGCACCGCCACCTACGACCCGGAGTTCGCCGACCGCACTGTCTTCGTCCTCGGTCTGCACGGGCAGGTCTTCATGGCGATCGTCCTGCTCGTGGCCCTGCTGGTCGCGACAGCGGCGACAATGCGCATGCCCGTGGTCTCCGCCGCCCGGCCATGAGGGCCGGCACAGCCCTGCCTGGTTAGGGGCTTCCAACAGATCCGGCGTCCCGACGATCACCAAGCAATGGCTAGATCACCCGCTGGAGAGCCGCCCTGGCGGCGGCAGGTCCGCACGATCAAGTCCGCCGTCCCGCACCAGCGGGTGATCTTCACGGTGCATGAGATGAAGCGCCTGGGGCGCGGCGCGGCCGAGTTGCTCTTCGCCGGCATGGCCGAATCCGAACGCGAGTACATCCGGGAGAAGTCTCCCGAGGGCCAGGCTTCAGCCCGCGAGCGCGGCCGCCATGGCGGCCGACCGAGGGTGTTCGACGACGACATGGTCGCTTATGCGCGCAGCCTGCGTGAGCGCGGGGTCCCGGTGCCGGAGATCGCGTCCGAGCTGGTCATCTCCACGGGCAAGAACAAGGGACGTCACCCGTCGTTGGCCAGTGTCCACCGGGTGCTGGCCAACGACGGGCCCGGCGCCTGACTGCGCGGCCTCGTGCCTCAGCTGCCTGGAGAGGCCGCTGTCTTCGGCCGAGGCGTCCCGGCTCGGCGCAGCACGACCCAGTTGCCCAGCCGGCTTCGGCCTGGACCGCGCTCCAGGCGCTACCCGATACGGTGATAGCGGTGGGCGTGTCCAGGAACAGCGGCCCGTCGGCGCCCAACTGGCTGGCCCAGATCAGCACGCCGTCGGCGGTCAGCACCCGGGTGATCTCGGCCGGAACAGCAGCGCGTCGACCAGGGCCACGGTGCCCGAGCCGAGCTCCAGCAGGTCCCGGACGGCAGCGGACCGCCGCGCGGGCCAGGGTGTCGGTTTCTCCAGCCCGGCCGGTGGCGTGCTCGGTGTCCCAGGCGGGCGACAACTGCTCGAACAGGCCGGCGACGAGGGAAGCCAGGTGGGGCGTCCACGCCGCCGGGTCGCCTGCGCTCTGGCGGGCCAGCCGGCGCAGCTCGGCGCCCGCGCCCAGGCGGTAGCCGCCGGCCACCCCGGGCGTGGCGTGCACCGGGTAGCCGGGCGAACGCAGGCGCTCGACGTCGTTCCGGATGGTCCTGGTCGAGACGCCGAGCGGGCGGGCAGCTCGGGTCCCGACCAGTCGCGGCGCGCCTGGAGGAGGGACAGCAGCTTGAGCAGGCGGGCCGAGGTTTCCAGCATGCGCACCAGCATGTCGGCTAATGCGGAAGGGATCCTTCCGTACTGACGACGATCTTGCCCAGGAAGTGGCCGTCCTGGCTGCGCCGGTGAGCGTCGGCGGCCCGCTCCAGCGGGAACACCTCGGCGACCGGGATGCGCACGCCCGCGCCCGCGGCCGCGCGCAGCGCCCGCGCCCGGGCGGCGGGGGAGGTGTCGCGGCCGGTCGAGAAGCGCACGCCCAGGCGGTTCGCCCCCGTCATGTCCGCGATCGTGACCACCTTGGCCGGGTCGCCGGTGCGCTTGACCGACAGGTCCAGCACGTCCCTGCCCGAGGCGTCCAGCACCCGGTCCACGGTGTGCGGCAGGCGCTCCTCCAAGCCCTCGCCGTAGACGACCGGCCGCACGCCGAGGCCGCGCAGGAACGCGTGATGGCGCTCGCTCGCGGTGCCGACCACCTCGGCGCCCGCGGCGCGGGCGAGCTGCGCGGCGGCCAGCCCGACGCCGCCCGCGACCGCGTGGATCAGCAGCGTGTGGCCCCTCTCGACGCCGAGTTCGCGCAGCGTGCGGGTGGCTGTCTCGACGGCCACCGGCAGCGCGGCGGCCTCCTCGTACGTGAGATCGTCCGGCTTGGCCACCAGGCCGTCCGCCTCGGCGATCGCGTACGCGGCCAGCGTGCCCGTTCCCTGGCCGTACACCGCGTCGCCCGGCCGCCAGGCGGTCACCCCCGGGCCGAGCGCGTCGACGGTGCCCGCCAGGTCCAGCCCGGTCCCCTGGGGACCGTCGATCGTGGCGCCGGGGAAGCCGGTGCGGAGCTTCCAGTCGATGGCGTTCACACCGCCCGCCCTGACCCGGACCCGCACCTGGCCGGCACCCGGCTGCGGGAGCGGGACCTCCTCCAGCTCCAGCACCTCGGGGCCACCGAGCCGGTGGTGGCGCACGGCCTCGGCGGTGACGAGCAGGACGGCCTTGCCGACGACCTCGCGCGCCTCCAGCGCGGCGTGCGACTCGGCCGCCCGCTCCAGCGGCAGTGCCAGGCCCACGGGGGTCGTCAGCCTGCCCGCCGCCAGCTCCTTCATGGTCAGCCCGGCCAGCCGCCCGAATTCGTCTGGGGCGAACTGCACCTGCTCCATCCCGACCAGGCGCACCCCGCGCCGCGCCGCCTCCGCCGGGTCGACAGGGGCGCCGGAACCGCTCCTCACCCCGTACGCGAAGAACCGCCCGCCGCGTTCCAGCAGCTCGAACGCGGCCCGGCCGATCTCGCCCCCGACCCCGTCGAACACCACGTCGAAGGGCCCCGAGACCTCCTCGTAGCCGACCGCCTCCGCCGCACCCGCCTCCAGGGCCGCCGCCCGCTTGGCCGGGCCGCGCGCCGCCGCCGTCACCCGGGCGCCGCCGGCGCGGGCGAGCTGGACGATCGGCAGGCCCAGCGCCCCACCGGCCCCGATGACCAGCACCCGCGCCCCCGGCTCCAGCCCGGCCGCCGCTACCAGTCTCAGTGCGGCGGGACCCACCTGGATCAGCGCCGCCGCCCGCCACAGCGGCACCCCCTCCGGCACCACCACGACGGTCTCTACCCCGGCCACGGCCAGTTCGGCGTACCCGCCGCCCCCCGGGAGCAGCGCGGCGACCCGCCGCCCCTCCCACGCGGGATCCACGCCGGCACCGGCCGCGAGCACCCGCCCGGCCACTCCGGTGCCCGGCACGAACGGCGGCCGGGCGGGGAACCAGTCCTTCCCCCACCCGGCACGCAACTGCGCGTCGATGGACATGACGTCCACCGCCGACACGCCGATCAGCACCTGCCCGGCCTCCGGGACGGGGGCGGGCGCCTGCGCGGCCACGAGCACCTCGGGACCGCCGAATTCCGTCACCTCAACAACGTTCATGACGCCGAGTCTGATACCTCAAGTGCGATTGAGGTCAACCGAAGAGCTGTGACCGGTTTGAAGGTGTCGTTGTTGGAACGGAACTTCACCACTCGCAGCAGCTTGGGCAGGCCGCGCCGATAGTGGTGGGAGTAGGAGCCACGCAGCTCGGTCCGCACCCGGGTGTCGCGAGGCGTCTACGGTGGGATCATGGGCGATGACGAGCCGAGGTTCGGCTACGGCCAAGGACAGCGGCCGCTGTGGAGCGAGCGCGATCGCGATGCCGAGCGAACCCGGGCCGCACTGCGTGCTGCCGGGCTGATGGAGTTCAGCGACAGCCGGGCCGGGTTCGTGGGGGAGGGCTAGGGCACAAGGTGCCCCTTCCTGGTGGCTTTCGCTGGGCCAGGGGGCGGGACCGGAGAGCAGGTTGCCGCGTATGCGGCGGCGCTGAGGGCGGTCGGGATGCGAGCCGAGCCCGACTCCGACGACGAGCAGGCTCTGCAGGTGTGGCCAGCCTGATGAGCGGTCGGCCGCCCTGGTGCCGTCAGCGGGGGCGGCGCCGCTGGATGGGGTCGGCCTCCACGGTGATGCGGGCGGAGGTCTCCTCGCCCAGGCGCACGTAGCGGCCGAGGCCGGCCAGGTGTCGTGGCGGCTTTTGGCCTGGAGTTCGGGCGCGGTGCGACCGGCTTGCGCGAGACGCTGCAACGCCGAAAGACGCAGCTGATGCAAAGTCCACCCCTGGCGGTGCGGGGCGAGCTCGGCCGAGGCGGTCTTGAACAGGTACTCGGCGCGCGGATAGGACAGGCGGCCCCGCCCGGTGACGGGACGGACGTCGCCGGACGCCGTCGCGCGGCGGCCGGAGGAAGGAGCGCGCCGGTCTGCCAGGAGCACCGGCTCGCAGATGCGGCCGCTCAGCAGTCGCGGCAGCAAGCGGGCCGTCGCGGTGGCCCAGTGCACGTACTCGATGGCGCCGCCCTTGGAGACGACTCGGGCGCGGCGGAGCTCCAGGTCGAGGTCCTCGACGTTGAGGGTGAGGATCTCCTCGGCGCGGGCGGCGGTGTCCTACAGGAGCCTCCACCGCAGTCATTCGCGCAGGGCGTGCTTGGGGTCGGTGAACAGCTTGTCCAGCCGGGCGGCGGGGATGGCGCGGTCGCCGCGCCGGGCGCTCTTGCGGCGTTCCAGCCGCCGGGCGGGGTTGGTGGCCAGCAGGTCCTGGCGCTGGGCCCAGGTGGTGAAGGAGACCAGCGCGGACAGGTGCCGGTCCCAGATGGCGGCGGCTGCGGCCGTCCAGCGGTGCATCACCGCGGCGTACTGCTCGGGCGTCACCGCGGCGTACTGCTTGGGCGTCACCGCGGCGTACTGCTTGGGCGTCAGCGCGGCGACCGGATACTGCGGCCCGGCTACGGCGGTCAGGCGGGCGAGGGGCTCGGCGTAGCCGGTGCGGGTGGTGGCCGCCTGCACCGACTCCAGGAAGCGATCGACCGCGGCCGTCATCGGCGAAGCGGGTGGGGGACCGGCAGCGGGGAGCGGCGGGCCGGGGAAGGACGCGACGGGCACGGGCGTCCTCCGGGCAGGCGATGTGACACATGATGCGGCCGTATTTCGCGGCTCGCATGAACGGGACGGCCGCCGGGCAGGCCAGGAAGGTCCCGACGACGTTGACCTCAAGGCAGCGCCGGAGCTGGGCCGCGCCGAGCTCGCCGACGTCGCCCCTGGCCTGGATCCCCGCACTGGTCACCAGAATGTCCAGGCGGCCGAATCGCTCGGCGACCTCACCCACCGCCCGGTGGACGCCGGCTTCGTCGCTGACGTCGCAGGCCAACGCCGAGGCGGCCCGGCCTGTGCGGGATGTGATGCGTGCCGCGGCCCGCTCGCCGGCCTCCCGCCGCCGGCTGACGAGCGCGACCGTCGAGCCGGCCTCCGCGAGGGGCGAGCGCGATGGCGAGCGCGATGGCGTGCCCCAGGCCTGAGGGGTCGCCGGTGACGATGGCGACATGTCCGTCCAGGTCGGTGCGGTGGGCCGGAGTCCTCCCGGTGATCTCCCTTTCCGAGCCGCGATCTACCGGGTGGGCCGGTGCGGGTCCTGGCCGAGGTAGGCGGCTCCGTTGACCCAGTTCTGGACGAGCCATCGCGCTCCCTCGGTGAGGTCTCCCTCCCGGATCGCGGCGAGGATACGGCGGTGTTCGTCGATGCTGCGCCGAGCCCGGTCGGGGCCGCCGAAATAGAGTACGTCGTAGCGCTTGAGCAGGGGCTTCGTCTGGGCGATGATCCGGATGAGGGGGGCGTTGGCGCAGGCCGAGAGCAACAGGTCGTGCCAGCGGTCGTCGAGCGCAGCCAACTCCTCTCCCCGCTCCAGGACGGCCTGCATCTCCTTGAGCTGCTCCTCCAGCCGGTCGACGAGTCCGAGCAGGTCCTGCGGCGCGGTCCACCGCAGGGCGAGGGCCTCCAACTCGCCTACCAGCGGATACAGCTTGCGGGCCTCGTCGATGTCCAGGGGCGGCACGCGGAAGCCACGCCGCGGCTGCGCGACCAGCAGGCCGCGGTCGGTGAGCTCCACGAGCGCCTCCCGCAGCGGCGTGCGGCTGACCCCCAGCTCGGCCGCCAGGTGGACCTCGTTGACGCGCCCCTCGGCGGGCAGGCGACCGTCCAGAATGCGTGCGGTGACCTGCTCCGATATGTCGCGCCGCAGCGGAGCCGTGTCGCTGTGGTTCATTCGCTCCCTCGTTTGCATACAACGTCTCATTACTGTATTCAGTTTACATGTTTTGCATGCAAGACGTTAAACGGGCTCGGGCCGACACGCCGGGCTGTACTCACGTGACCCACCTGGACAACGCGGGCACCTCGCTGCCTCCCGCGATCGTGACCGACACGGTGATCGCCCACCTGCGCGCCGAGGCGCTGCGCGGCGGCTACCGGGCGGCCGCTGATGCGGCGCCCCGGCTCGCCGCGGTCCGATCCTCCGTCGCTGCTCTGCTCAACGCAGCCGCCGAAGACATCGCACTGACCGACAACGCGACTCGAGCGTGGCAGGCGGTGTTCTACGCCTTGCCGTTCGGCCCCGGCGACCGCATCCTGACCTGCCGCGCCGAATACGCCAGCAACGTCATCGCCTTCCTCCAGGTGGCCGAGCGCACCGGGGCACGCGTCGAGGTGGTCGACGACGATGAAAGCGGCCAGATGGACGTGGAGGACTTGCGGCGCCGCATGGACGGGCGGGTACGCCTCATCGCGATCACCCACGTCCCCACTCAGGGCGGTCTCGTCAACCCCGCCGAGGAGGTGGGGCGGCTGGCCGAGGCGGCCGGCGTCCCGTTCCTGCTGGACGCCTGCCAGTCGGCCGGCCAGCTCGACCTGGACGTCGAGCGGCTGCACTGCGACGCCCTCAGCGCCCCGGGCCGCAAATACCTGCGGGGCCCCCGTGGCACGGGCTTCCTGTACGTGCGGCCCCGGCTGCGCGAGCAGATCCGGCCGGCCGTACTGGATCTACACTCCGCCACCTGGACCGGCCCAGACAGCTACGAGATCGACAAAACCGCGCGGATGTTCGAGACGTGGGAGCGCAACGTCGCCGCCACGCTCGGCCTGGGCGCCGCTGTCGATTACGCCCTGTCCCTGGGGCTGGGCAACATCGAGGAGCGGGTGCGCGACCTGGCGCGGCGGCTCCGGCAGGAGCTGCGGCAGGTGCCCGGCGTACGGGTCCACGACCAAGGCGTACGGCAGTGCGGCATCGTTACCTTCACCGTCGCGGGGATGCCCTCGGCCGACGTTCACCACAGGCTCGCCGAGTTGGACGTCAACACGTCGGTCTCGCTGCGAGAGTACGCTCGGTACGACATGGGCGCGCGGGGCCTGCCCGACCTGGTCCGCGCCTCGGTGCACTACTACAACACCGACGAAGAGCTGCGCCGACTTGTCGAAACCGTCGACGGACTTCGACGCCTAGCTAGCCGGTGGCGGTGATGTGGCTTTGACAGCGGCCAGGGTGCGTGAGGCGGCAGCAGGGGTGCGGCGTACGCATGTTCGACCAGGTTCAGCGGAGTTCCTGGCGTTCTGCCGTTTCGCCCAGACGATGGAGCAGGTGCGCCCAGCCGTCGCTGGTCTCCTCACTTCGACAAGGCGCTCAAAGGAAGGCGCTGACCTGCGTGGCGAACTCCTCTGGCGTGACGATGTGGATTCCGAGCGATTCGGCCTTGGAGCGCTTTGAGCCAGCTTTCTCGCCTGCCACCAACAGTGATGTCTTGGTCGACACACTTGAGGAAGCTCTGCCCCCCGCGCGTTCTATGAGAGCGTTGACCTCGTTGCGCGACAACGCCTCCAGCGGCCCCGACATCGCCCCGGTGACTACCACCGACATCCCAGTCAATGGCAGCCCCTCCCCCGACGCGGCGGACGCCGACGAGGTAGCTGCCAGGGAAGCCAAGCCCGCTTCCGGGATGCCGGGTTCGGTCATGGTGACGCTCGCAGCGACGAGCTTGTCGATCAGCCCGGCCAACTCGGCGAGTTCGGCGACCACGATCGGCGCCTTCTCCGGCCCGATGCCGTCGACCTCCTGCATGGCGGCGGCGTCGGCGGCGCGGATGGCAGCCATGGAGCCGAAGTGGCGGGCGATGCGGCGGCTCATGGAGCGGCCGGTGCCGCGGACGCCGAGGGCGCAGAAGACCCGGTTGAGCGGCTGGGTCTTGGCGCGGTCGAGGGCGGCCAGGAGGTTGTCGGTGCTGGTCTCGCCCATGCGTTCGAGGCCGAGGAGTTGTGCGCGGGTGACGTAGAAGAGGTCGGCGAAGTCGGTGATGAGGCCGGTGTCGAGCATCTGCTTGATGCGGTTTTCTGCCAGGCCCTCGATGTCGAGCTGGTCGCGGCCGGCCGCGTAGCTTATCGAGGCGATGGCCCGGCAGCCGCGCCCGCGCACGCAACGCCAGCGTTCTTGCGAGGTGTCGATGGCGTCGCCGCAGGAGGGACAGACCTGCGGGATCGGGATGGGCCGCTCGTCGCCGGTACGCAGGTGCACCACCGGCGCCTCGACGCGCGGGATGACGTCGCCCGCCTTGTAGACCGTGACGGAGTCGCCGAGCATGAGACCGCGGCGGCCGATGTCGGCGACGTTGTGGAGGGTTGCGTAGGTGACAATCGAGCCGTCGAGCTCGACCGGCTCCAGGACGGCGCGCGGTGCGATGACGCCGGTGCGGCCAGTGTTCCATTCGACGCTGACGAGCTTGGTGATCTTCTCGGTGGCGGGCAGCTTGTAGGCGACCGCCCAGCGCGGCGCGCGTGAGCTGAACCCGGCGTCGACCTGGTCAGCGGCCTGGTCGCACTTGATGACGATGCCATCGATGCCGAACTCGAGGCCGGGGCGGGCGGCAGCGATCTCCTCGACCCTGGTCTGCGCCTCGGCGACGGTAGTGACGACGCGGCCCGCGACCGGAGTGTCGGCGGTGGTGCGCACGCCCTGCGCGGCGACCCAGGCCATGACCTCGCTGTGCGGCCACGCGCGGAGCCCGGCGGCGAGCTCGGAGTCGTCGTCGGGGTAGGGCAGCGCGCCGTACCCGAAGAAGGTCTGCTCGCAGACGTAGGGACGCTCGCGGGTGCGCAGCGAGCCGGCGGCAGCGCTGCGCGGGTTGGCAAAGGTGGTGCCGTCGTGGGCCTGGCGTTTGGCGCACGCCGCCTCGAACTGGGCGGTGGTCATCATGACCTCGCCGCGCAGTTCGATCGTCACCAGGTCGGCGAGCCGGTCGGGCAGGCCGAGGACGGTGCCGATGGCGTGGCTGACGTCTTCGCCACTGACGCCGTCGCCCCTGGTGACGAGCTGGACGAGACGGCCGCGGCGGTAGCGGGCCGAGATGGCGAGCCCGTCGAGCTTGGGTTCGACGGTCCACGCGGTGACCGGGCGGCCGAGACGCCGCTCCAGCGAGGCGGCCCAGTCGAGGAGCTGGTCGGCGCCGAAGACGTTGTCGAGGCTGAGCATCGGGACCAGATGCGGCACGTCGCCAACGACAGCACCGCCCGCGACCTTGCCCGTCGGCGATTGCGACAGCACCTGGTCGGCGTGGTCGCGCTCGTAGGCTTCGATCCCGCGCACCAGGCGGTCGTAGGCGTCGTCGTCGAGCGCGGAGGTGCCATCGGCGTAGTAGGCCGCGGAAGCGTCGAGGGCGAGCTGGACCGCCTCGGCGTAGGCGGTCTCGTCGGCGATCACGGTGATGGGAGGAGCGTCCGTCATGGAAGCCATCATGCCTGGTTACGCCGACAATTCGGCGACTGAGCGGGGTCCGTGGAGATTGTCAAAGAAGCCCTTCTCCAATCGCCCTACCCTGGCATCAGCTCCGGCAGCCGCCTCAGCAGATTGACGAAGGCGGAGATCAACCTCTTAGTTCAGAGAAGGCAAGGCGTCCTCCAGCGTCTCGGCCAAGACGTCGCTGCTGGTGGCGGGGGAGAAGGCCGGCTCCAAGCGGGCCAAGGCCGAAAACCTGGGGGTGCGGATCATGACATCGGAGGAGTTCGCCGAACTCGTCGGCTCCTTCCTTAGCTCCATGAACCGAGCAGGTGCCGTGGAGCCGAGCCGCCACGGCACCTGCTTCGGCCGGCAGCGGTGATGGCGAGTTCGGCGTCGCTGGGCGGTCGGCGCGGCCGTCGTTGGTGCAGGTCCCCGGCTTCGGCGGCCGGTTCTGGGGCTACCAGGCGGTCGACCGGCGCACCGACACCTTCGCCGAGCCCGGCGCGATGTACGGCAACCACCTGGGACCTGACCTGCACGATGCGGCCTGGGCCTGCTGTGAAGGAACCGCAGGCCGAACGAATTTCGTTGGATCACCCGTCAGCCGGCCCTTCGGGCCTGCCCCTCCACTGCTGCGCGGAACGCCGCACCGAACTGGTCTGGCGCTTCCAGCCATGGATGGTGTCCCGCGTCGGGAACGATGACGACCTCGCAGTCGAGGCGTGTTCCGAGACGTCGCAGGGCATCAGCGGGGCGGCTGTCGCCGCCCCCGCCGATGATCACCGCGCCGGGCGGCAGGTGCTCGCGCAGTTCGTCCACGTGCGATTCGAGCGGGTCGGCCTTCTTCGCTGCGTTGAGCTGGGCGTTCATCGCGTAGTTGACGGGCCGCAGCGTGCGGGCCGATGACAGCGCCCAATCCCATGCCCGGGTCCGGTCGGCGTGGTCGGTCGACCACGACAGGGTGAGGTACTCGATCTCCTCGGCGTCCGTGCGCGCTTCGATCGCGTCGAGTTCGTCGAGCCTGGTCTGCTGCTCGCCAGTGCGTCGTGCTCGCTGTGCTGCTCGGTCGGCGTCCCGCCAAGGATCCAGGAAGGGCCCGGCGATCTGGATCAGTCCGGCCACGCGCTCGGGATGGGCCAGCAGGAAGTAGCCGGCCAAATTGGTTCCGTACGAGTGACCCACCAGAACGACCCGGTCGTGTCCCCACGCATCGAGCAACGACGCCAGGTCGTCAACGTGGCGAGCGATCGTGTGCTCTCCCTCCCAGCGCGATCCGCCGACGCCGCGCTGGTCGTAGCGGTGGACCAGGCACAGGTCGTCGATGATGCCGGCGACCGGGGCGAGATAGTCGGGGACTCCCGGACCGCCGTGCAACATGACCACGGGAAATCTCTGAGGGATCGCCGAGCCCGTGGTCCACGTGCGTAGCCGCGTACCGTCAGCCAACTCGATCATGGGCGTGAGTGTAAGGCAGCAGGGGCCGGTGGACCCCGTCCGGGGGCGCCGCCACCAGGAACTTCCAGGCGGCATCCCGTATGGGACAATAGGGCAGGTCAGGCTGCTTCATCCTTCCCCCTCGAACAGAACGTTGGAGAGGGACGGCTATGGAGATCAAGCCGAAGGCGGTCGCCATCCCCAAGGACACCGACCACCTGGAGCAGGGCAAGTACGGCCCCATCTACCCGCGGACCCCGGCGTGTTACGGGTTCACCATCATCGCCGACATCAAGCCCGGCCGGGCGGAGGCGATCCGTGACCACGGCCACGTGCTGGCCAGGGCGCTGGAGGACGACCCGCACCTGCTCGCGCCCCTGAAACTGCACTATCTGCGCTGGGTGCTCTTCGACGACGACACCCGCTTCATGTACCAGGGGATCTTCGACACCGACTTCGACAAGTACACCGAGGACGCCGTCGCGCTGTTCAGCAAGGTGGGGGTGAGCACGGTCTTCGAGAACCTCGTGGGGTTCCCCGAGGACTGGAAGAGCAACCCCGAGGCGTTCGTCAGGTACGTGCGCGAGCACCAGTGCCCGAGCTTCATCGAGTACGGCGAGTACCCCTACGTCAGCGCCGACGAGATCAAGAAGGCCCTGCGGATCAAGAGCGCCCTGTCGGAGATGCTCGACCAGCTGCAGTGACATCGACCAGCGCCTTGCGGAGTTCGACATGACCCAGTCCATGACCGCGCGAACCTACAACCAGAACCATGTGCCGCGACCGTACACCTCCGGCCGGCGCCGGTTGAGCATCTACGTCGCGTGGAGCTATCCCGCCGAGGCCGGCGCGGACGTGACCCGCCTGGACGACCGGTTCTCCACGATGACCGAAGTCCGGCGCGTGCAGTGGCCGGCGTACGAGGACCCGCAGTGGTCGGATCCGCTGCGCTTCCAGCAGGGCATCGCGGGCGGGCTGGAGCTGTTCTTCTGGGGCTGGCTGCCCTTCCAGCAGTTCGTCGAGGAGAGGACCGGATTCCAGGTCCCCGTGTACCAGCGCGTCGACCAGGCGGGCTTCCACACCCCGCTGGACGAGCGGGTGCTGGCCGACACCGACACCCTGTTCGTCTGGGGGCTGGACCACATGATCACCGGGCAGGACGCCACGCCCGCGGAGATCGAGGCGCTGCGTGACTGGCTCACCCGTGAAGGGACCTGCCTGGCCCTGGGGCCGCATCACGACGTCGGCGCGTCGGACGACATGACGGTCCGCGACCTGGAATATCACCATCACGGCGACGCGCTGGTGCCCCGCAGGCAACGCTTCGGCAGGTACACCCGTTCGCTGATCGAAGGGCTGGGGATACCGGTCGAGAACCGTTACGGCCTGCGTCCCGCCGTGACGGACGTGGGCAAGAGCGCCCCGCTGTCGATCGCCGGGGACCTGGACACCAAGGGGTGGCTGAGAGGGGTCTCCAGCTTCAACTTCCACATGCACCTGCCCCACTACGCCGTGACCACCGACGACCCGGACGTCATCCATGTGCTGGGCAGGCAGCCGATCGACATGTCCAGGCCGCCGCACCCGTTCACCGAGGCGGGCAACACCGAGTTCAACATGTTCCTGTGGATGCCGCCCGCCGGCGACCGGGCGGGGGACGTCATCTTCGCCGACACCACGATCTTCAGTTCGCTGTTCGGGGTCGACGAGAGCCTGCGCACGTTCTGGAACAACCTCCTCTCGGCGAAGTAGGACGACGGGAAGGCGGATTCCGGTGAGCGAGCGCAGCCACGCCCAGGTCGAGCTCGACCTCGGCGACATCCAGCGCGGGGTTCTCAGCCCCAGGCCGACGCCGTACGCGGCGACCTACATCCTGTTCCGCATCGACGACCGCGATCAGGGGCGGGAGCTGATGCGGCGCGTGAGCGCCGTGGTGACCTCGGCCGCCGACGTGGTCAGCCCGCTGGGCGAGACCTGGGTCAGCGTCGCGCTCACCTACCACGGCCTCAGGGCGCTCGGCCTTCGGCAGGAGTGGCTGGACACCTTCGCCTGGGAGTTCCGGCAGGGCATGGCGGCACGGGCCGGCGCGCTGGGCGACGTCGGCGAGAGCAGCCCCGAGAACTGGGAGTCCCCGCTCGGCACGTCTGACGTCCACGTGGTCCTGGTGGCGCTCGCACCCGACAGCGCACGGCTGGAGGCCGCCGTCGACCGCGCCCGGACCGCCTACGACGCGCTTCCCGGTGTGACGGCGATCTGGCGGCAGAACTGCCACGCGCTGCCCACCGAGACCGAACCCTTCGGCTACCGCGACGGCATCAGCCATCCCGCCATCGAGGGCAGCGGCACGGCCGGGTCCAACACGCTGGAGACGCCGCTCAAGGCCGGCGAGTTCGTGCTCGGCCACCCCGACGAGCTCGGCGGCGTCCAGACCACTCAGCCCGATGTGCTGGGACGCAACGGCAGCTACGTGGCCTTCCGCAAGCTCCACCAGCGCGTCGGCGCCTTCCGGCGCTTCCTCAGGGACAACGCCACCGGCCCCGAGGACGAGGAACTGCTGGCGGCGAAGATCATGGGCCGCTGGCGCAGCGGCGCGCCCCTGGCCCTCAGCCCGGCGCACGACGATCCCCGCCTCGACGCCGACCCGTACCGCAACAGCTTCCTCTACCAACAGGACGACCCGGCGGGACTCATCACGCCCCGCGGCAGCCACATCCGCCGCGGCAACCCCCGGGACGCGGAGGTGGCCGGGGTGCCCAGGCTGCACCGGATGATCAGGCGAGGCACCGTGTACGGCCCGCCGCTGCCCGATGGCGTGCTGGAGGACGACGGCGCCGACCGGGGGTTGATGTTCGCCTTCGTCGGGGCCCATCTCGGGCGGCAGTTCGAGTTCGTCCAGTCCGAATGGATGAACGACGGCGTCTTCTTCGGCGCGGGGGACGAGAAGGACCCCGTCGTCGGCTCCGCCGACGGCTCCGGTGATTTCACCATCCCCCGGCGTCCCGTACGGCGGCGCCTGTGCTCGCTGCCGCGCTTCGTCGTCACGCGCGGCGGCGAATACTGCTTCATGCCCGGATTGACCGCGCTGCGCTGGCTCGGCGACCTCTCAGACTGACCAAGCCGACGCCAGGAGCCGACATGAACGCGCTGCACCTGCTGTTCAACGCCATCACGATCGCCTTCATCGCGGCCACCATGTTCGCCGCCGGCCTCGGGACGACGCTGCCGGCCCTGCGCGCCGTCCTGACGAACGTCGTGCTGCTCGTGCTCGTGCTCCTGGCCAACCTGGTGGTCGTCCCGCTCCTCGGCTGGGGCGTGGCCGCGCTGTTCGGCCTGCCCGCGGCGGCCTCCGTCGCGCTGCTGCTGATCGCGTCCTCACCCGGCGGGCCGTTCGGCGCGAAACTCGGCATGGTGCAGAACGGCGACGTGGTCGCGGGCGCGGCCATGCAGGTGCTGCTGGCCGCCGTCGGCAGCATCACCTTCGGACCGACCGCGAACGTCCTGCTCAAGGCGGCGGCTGTGGGCGGCGGAGTCGCGCTCGACGTCCCGGCGCTGATGCTGACCGTGGCGGTGCTCCAGCTCGTGCCGTTCGCCGTCGGGCTGGTCGTCCGCCACTACGCGCCGTCCACAGCGCTGTCCTGGCATCCGGTGGCCGCCGGGACGTCGAACGTGACCTTCCTCATCGTGCTGGTGGGCATGCTCGCCGGCAACTGGCGCGATGTCGTCGCGCTGATCGGCTCACTGAGCCTGCTGGCCGGCTTCGTCTTCTCCGCCGTCGCCTTCGCGCTGGGCGCGGCCCTCGCCACCGGAGCCCCGGCACGCCGCACCACCATGGGCTCGGTCGCGGCGGTGCGCAACGCGGGACCGGCACTCGCCGCCGTCGGGCTCGCCTTCGGCAACGAGCCGGCCATCCTCGGAGCGCTGGCCGCCGTACTGCTGAGCGGCCTGGCCGCCGCCGTACCCATCGCGGCGGTCCTGAGCCGTGGCCGCGCGGCACATCTGCGTGAAGACGGGTAGCCGGCACGCCCGGGGACCGCTCACTCCGTCATCGGAGCGTCAGAACCGGTAGCGGAGGATGCGCGCCCCTTGCCGCGACAGCGCCGTGCTGCGGGCGGTGAGACGGGTGAGCGCGCGGAGGGGCTGCGGGAACAGGGCTGTCTCCGGTGCGCGGGTGAGGATCTGCTCCTCGATCAGTTCGAGGCCGGCGCCCCAGGACTCCGGCTCGTGTGGGTCGTCGAAGCCCTGGGCGGCCTTGATGCCGAGCGCCTTGATGGTCGGGTGGTACTTCATGGCCCAGGCGGCGAAGCGGGTGTAGCCGTTGAGCGCGAGCTCGCCCGAAGGGAAGTGGCCGGCCAGCGCGCGGGTCATCGTCTGGAAGGAGTCGCCGGGCATGAAGGGGAGCAGCCCCTCGGCGACGATCATCGCCGGCCGGTCACCGGGGATGGCCGTGAGCCAGTCGGAGCGGGTGAGGTCGGCTCCGACCAGGTGGGAACGGCCGGGCAGGCATTCGGCCCGCAGGCGCACCACTTCCGGGAAGTCGATGTCGTACCAGTCGACGCCGGGCGGCGGATCACAGCGAGACATCCTGGTGTCCAGGCCGCAGCCCAGGTCGAGGACCACGCATCCAGGATGGGCGGCGACGTAGGCGCGGACGACGCCGTCGAGCTTCTTGGCGCGCAGCGCCGTGGTGAGGACGAGGCTGGGCTTGACCTCCAGCCTGCCGAAGTCGTAGTCGATGGTGTCGGCCAGGTCGGCGGAGCGCGTGTCACCGAGGATGGGGGTGGGCTGCCGGGCGTCCAGGGCTCTGGCGTGGAGAGTGAGCAGCAGCGTTTCCTGGATCAGCCCTAGCTTGGGTTGCCGGCGGTGCATGGGGGTTCCTTAACGGCGTAGCGGATGACGGGCCGCGAGGTTCTGCAGCCAGGTCAGGGAGTCGTGGGCGGCCTTGATGCGTTCGGTGCGGTGCCCGTCGCCGCCGGCGAGGTCGACGCCTTCGTCGGCGATCTCGCCGAAGGCGCTCAGGCTTTCGAGCTTGCGCTGGATGACCTTCTGCCAGGCGTCGTCTTCGATGCGGTAGTAGGAGACGCGATCGCCGGGCCTTCTCACCTTCTTGACCAGGCCGATGGCCGTGAGGAAGCGCATGTTCGAGGTGAGCGAGGCCCGGCTGGCCTGGATGACGTCCGCGATCTGCCCGGCGGACTGCTCGGCCGGATCGCAGATCATGAGCCAGCCGAGGATGCGTCCGGTGATGGGCGGCAACCCCCACTCCTCGACGCAGAACGTCGCCACCCGTTCCACCCAGCGCAGCAGCCGGTCCTGCTGGTCCTCAGCGCTCATCGTCGCATCCTCCGTCGTTGATCGTGTGCCGGTTCACTGTGTCATGGCGGCCACCGACTCGTAGGTGGGTGTCGGGGTGATGTCGGCGAGCCGGGTCCTGCGCAGGTGGAGGTCGAACCACTCGATCGCGAGCGCCGTCGCCTCCTCCAGGCCCGGGCCGGTGTAGAGGCCGAGCACGTCGTAGGGCAGCACCGCGAGCCGCTTGGGCTCGCCCGCCCTGGCGAAGGCGCTCTGCGCCTCCTCAAGCATGTGGTACGGGTCCCAGCCGCCGTTGGCGATCATCAGCAGCGGCGTCGGCGCGAGCCGGTGGATGAGGTTCTCCGGGGCGAAGGTGAGCAGGTGCTCGGCCGAGTCGAGGGTCTTCTCGTTGCGGTAGGTGGGAAACAGGCGGGTCGACATGTCCGGGGTGTCCTTCACGCTGTCGCCCTCCAGCGTCAGGTGCGGCACGCGGGCGCTCTGCCCGCCCTCGTAGCGCCGCTGCCAGTCCTGCTGCAGTCGGTCGCGCAGCGCGTGGACACCGGCGCGGCCCAGGAGGCGTTCCATGTACCGCCATCCGTTCCACACGCTGGGGCTCTGCACGACGACGCACTTGATGCGCCGATCGAGCACGGCGGCCTGGGCCGCCACCGAGCCGCCGATGCTCACCCCCCACACCCCGATCCGCTCCGGCTGCACCTCGGTACGGGTCTGCAGGTAGGACACGGCGCTGCGGAAGTCCTCCACCTGCCGTTCCGGGTGGTCCAGGCCGCGCGGCTCGCCTTCGCTGGAGCCGACGGTGCGGTAGTCGATGGCCAGCACCGCGAAGCCGGCCTTGACGAAGTAGGGCGCGAAGAACGCCAGCGCCTCCTTGACCATCACGCCGCTGTGCCCGAGCACCAGCCCGGGGACCGGGTCGCCCGTCTCGGGCAGGTAGAGATCGCCCGCGCAGCGGGTGCCGAGGCTGTTGAAGGTCACGTGTTCCATGGCTTGCTCCATGCTTGTTGCTAGTTATTTCAAACATGACTGAAATAGCTAGCAATGTCAATCCGGAAGGCCGTAGAGGGAGAAGGCGGCGCACCGCCTCGTCGCCCCCTGCCGTGGCGGGCGATCAGGGCGGGCAGTCGGGGGGCAGCCGGAAGACGCCGAACTCCAGGCGCAGCGAGTCGTCGGCGGGCAGGGCGATCGCCCGCGCCGACAGGTCGGACATCCAGCAGGCGGGCAGGAGGAAGTACCGCTGGTTGGAGTTGATCAGCAGGCGCAGGCCGGTGTAGCGGTAGCGGTACATCGCGCCGGGGTCGGGCAGGGCGGTCTCGGTGATGCCCGGCCCCTCCAGGTTCAGGCGCCGGGCCGCGTAGACCACCGTGCTCGGCAGCCTGCGCATGTCGGCCAGCGTCCGGTCGGCCTCCCGCGCGCCGCGTGACTGCGCGAAGAGAGTGATCCCCCACAGCAGCAGGAACAGCAGCAGCGCCGTGCAGAGCGTGCGCCGGACGAGCTGGTCGGTGGCGGAGGGCGTGGGACGCCGGTCGAGCCGCTGCCGCAGGGAGGCGCCGTAGACGAGCAGGAAGACGCCCAGGCCCAGGCAGAGCGGCATGGCGTAGGGCGGCAGCGGCCGCCATCCGGCCAGGCTCGCGATGCCCAGCGCGGCCCCCGCCACCCCCAGGACGGCCATGACCCGGACCGCCCACCTGGCGAAGGAACGATGCCGCTCGGCGGACCGGGTCAGCCACGCGTGCGCCGGCGGCGCGACCAGGGCCGTCACCAGCACGAGGATCAGCGGCTCGGCCGCCAGCGTGACGCTGCGCAGCGCGTAGTCCTGCAGGGACAGGCCCAGCATGCTCTGGTCCACGCCGAGGCGGGCGTACATGGTGTTGGTACGGACCGCCCCGAAGTACACCATGATGGCGGCGATGAAGGTGGTCGGCGTCACGACGTGGGCGAGGATCCGCCACAGGCGGGACACGTCCTGGCCGGCGCCGCCGCCGTCGTCAGCGTCGGCCGCGTCGTCCGGGGGGTCGGCGGCGGGCGGTGGGGCGGTCACGACGGGGCCGGCGCCGGGCCGGTGTCCTCCGGCGGCGGCCCGGTCCCGCCGCCGGTGTCCGGTGGCTCGCCGGGCTCGGTGCCGGGCGCTCCGGGGGACGGCTCGCCCGGCGAAGTCCCGGCGGGCTCCGACGGCTGCGACGGCTCCGGCGAAGGCTCGGACGTGGGCCCCGACGTGGACTGGGACGGAGGCTGCGAGGAGCCGGGGGAGGCGGTGAGCGTCGCGCACTCCGGGAGGGTCTGCGTGCCGGACACCACCGCGCACGCGTTCCTGAGGTAGCCGTCCGGGACCTGGCCGCCCTCCCGCTCGATGCGGGCGATGACCTGCCGGACCCTGTCGCCCTCGCCCAGCGCGGCGGCGCTGACCAGTTCCGCCTGGTCGAGCATGCCGAGCACCGGCCGCCGCATCTGTTCGGGAACGGCCCCGCGGAGACTGTTGGCGGCGTCGGCCCGTTTGATCGCCTCGCTCCATTGCCCGCTGTTCGCCTTGATCACCGCGCCGCAGGCGTCGGCCACCGCCTTCTCGCTGTCGGAGCTGCGGGGGTCGGCGGCCACCGTGTCGATCTTCTGCGCCGCCGGTCCGGCGAAGTCGCGGTCCTGGAGGATCTTCTGGCAGTCCAGTCCGACCTGCATGGTGGGGTCGGGCAGGTCGCCGGCGTCGTCGGGGACGATCTGGGCGTCCGGCGTGATGACCGGCCGGGCCTGCTTGGGCGCGCTGGGCCCGGCGCCGCCCGCTCCCGAGCCGTCCGGGCCGCTGCCGTCGCCGCAACCGCCGGTCAGCGTCACGGCGGCGAGCACCGTCACCACCGCTCGCCAGGACATTCCCACCGTTCCCCCGAATGCGTCGCGACCTGCCGGAAACAGGTCATACCGCTGCCAGGCGGACGCCACTCTCGGGACGACCCGAAGCTGGGGAATCCTTTGTCCGGGATCGAGGGGAAGGCGGCCGGGCCGGAACGACCGGCCCGGCCGGGTGCGTCAGGCGGGCGGCACCGCGCCGTTCTTGGAGACGGGCACGGCGAGCTGCGAGGCGCCGCTGAGCCGCAGCTCCTCGGCGGGCAGGTTCGCCAGCACCGGGTTCAGGTGCTTCAGCGTCAGCGGCACGATGGGTGTCGCCGGGCTGGAGACGTCGAACTTCTCCAGGTCGATCCAGCGGACGAGGGCGAACACGTCCGCCGGGATCTGGTCGCCGCTCTTCTGCACCGGGACGCAGAGCTGACGGGCGGCGCCCACCTGCACGGTCCTGGGCGGGATCTGGTTGACCAGGACGGGGTTGAGCTGCGTGAGGTTCAGCGCCTTGTTCATCGACGGGTTCGGCGTGTGCGCGTAGCACAGCAGGTCGATGTGCGAGACGACGTTCAGCACCTCCGGCGGCGGGACGACCCCGTTCTTGCTGACCGGCACGCACAGCTGCTGGGGCGAGGTGAGCGTGACGCTGAGGCCGGGCAGCCCCTGCAGGACGGGGTTGAGGTGGCGCAGCGACAGCGGCAGGTTGATCTGCGGGCCGCTCACCCGGTAGCAGGACAGGTCGACGAACCTGACGAAGTCGAGCGCGGGCGACGGCGGGATGACGTTGTTCTTGGCCACCGGCACGCAGACCTGCTCACGCGGGCCGAGCGTGACCTGCACGGGCGGCTGGTTGGCCAGCACCGGGTTGATGTGCCGCAGCGACAGCGCGACGGCCGGCGGCTGGTACGTCGTGGTCTTGAAGCAGTCGAGGTCGAGGCTCGACACGAGCTCCTTGGCCGTCGGCAGCGCCAGGGCCCCGGCCGGGGTCGCGACGAGGAAGGCGGCGGCGAACACGGCCAGACCAGCGGATAAGAGACGTCTTACCGCGGTCGTGGCGTGACGATGGGGGGCGGGTCTTCCGTTCATCCATCCTCCTGGGGGGCGATCGTGCCTCGACTGTGCGCCCGCGCGACCTGCCCGACAAGGTGGGTGGCCGCTGTTTGACAGGGGATTGTCAGCGGGGTCCGGGCGTTCACGCGATCTTCGGGTGGCGGCTCCGGGGGCGTCCCGTCCAGGGCGGGCGCGCGTCACCCGGCCGCGGTGAAGTGACGCGCATGTATCGCAAAGCTCTCCCCGCCCTCCTGGCGGTCGCGTCGCTGCTGGTCCGGCCGGGGCGGTGAGCGTCGGAGGGACGGGCCGAGGCTCACGACAGGGTGACGGTCCCCACCAGCACGCGGTGGTCGGAGCACAGGCCGCCCGGGTTGCCGGCGCACGTGGTCGCGGGGGCGAGCGAGTCGGCCGCGTAGGCGCCGCTGATCCGGTCGGCCCTGGCGAAGATCATGTCGAGCTTCGTGCCCGAGCCGCAGGGGCCCTTGCCGTCCGGCGTGCTGACGGTCAGCTCGCCGTAGCCGGGGCAGTTGCCGGCGTCGGCGTCGTCGAGCTCGTGGTAGCGGCCGGTGTTGCCGCCGTTGTTGGCGGTGTTCACGGTGGGGGAGTAGTAGCCGTTCAGGCGGGCGGCGTCGGGCGGCAGGTTGAAGTCGCCCGCGACGACCACCGTGCCACCGGCCGCGTGGTACGCCTCCAGCCTGGTCAGCACGGCGTCGAGCTGGGCGGCGCGGTAGGCGTCCACGTAGGTGGTGTGCGTGACGCAGAACCGCAGGGCGGGGCGGGACTGCAAGGGGGCGCAGATCATCTTGCGCTGCTCGGTCTTGCCGTCGTCGGGCAGGGTGATCCGCTCGGCGGCCCCCAGGGGCTGCTTGCTGAACAGGGCGTTGCCGTACTCGCCGCCGCCGCACGGGCCGCCCGCCATGGCGGGGTAGGTGGCGACGAACCGGGCGAAGTTGCCGCCGTCAGCGGGCCAGCCGGCCTCCCGCAGGCCGGTGACCAGCGCCTGGTACTGGCTCGCGCACAGCTCGTTGAACGAGACGAGGGTCGCGCCCCGCGCCACGATCGAGCTCACGGCGGCCCGGACCATGCTGTTGCCGGTCGAGCCGTGGTTGAGCGTGTTGCCGGCCGCGTTCCAGTGCCAGACGGTGACGGGCGTGGCCGCACGGGCCGGGCCGGGCACGGCCGAGACGGCCAGCATCGACGAGACGATCACAGCGGCCAGGCGCCTGGGAAACCTCACGGGCTCGCTCCCCGAAGTCGATGATCAGTGACGTACAGCGGACCAGAGCCGGGTCCGCCGCGTCAACGCCCCGCCGTCAGGCGCGCTCGGACCAGCCGGACTCCAGGAGGTCGAAGACGGCGTCGAGGGCGGCCCGCGGGTCGGGCTCGGCGCCGGCCAGCTCGGGGATCTCCAGCACGTAGCGGGCCAGCGCGCGCACGGTCATGTCGGCGGCGTCGCGCCCGGTCTCGGCCGCGATCGCCTCGGCCAGCGGGCCCTCGGCGGCGATCCAGAGGCGGCGCGAGTACTCCCGCAGGGCGGGCGTGCCCACGATCAGGTCGCGTTTGCGCCGCTGCTCGGGCGGCAGGTCGCCGGCGAACGGCCCCCGCTCGGCCAGGCACTTCCGCAGGGCCGCCAGCACGCTCTGCCCGGCGGGCCGCTCGCGGACGGCGGCGGCCAGCCAGACGTGCCGCTCGTCGCCGTCGTCGAAGATCAGCGCGTCTTTGCCGTCGGGCACGTGCGCGAACAGGGTGGCGATGGAGACGTCGGCCTCGTCGGCGACCCGGGCGACGGTGACGCCGTCGTAGCCGTGCTCGGCGAACAGCCGCACCGCGGCCTCGGCCAGGGCCTTGCGGGTCTGCGCCTTCTTGCGTTCGCGGCGTCCTGTCGTCATGCTCTCATCCTAGCAAAAACTAGAATGATTCTGAATTCATAGCGACTATAGAAAAGAGCCCCCGTGTCCTCTCCCTCCGCGCCCTGGGACGTCCGGCGCCTGCCGTCCGCACCGGGCAGGCACTTCCTGGTCACCGGCGGCAACGCCGGCATCGGCTACTTCGTGGCCGAGCAGCTCGCCGGCACCGGCGCCACCGTGATCCTGGGCAGCCGCGACCCCGCCAGGGCGGAGGCCGCCGCGCTGTCCGTCCGCGGCCGGGTGCCGGGCGCGCGCGTCCGGCACGTGCCGCTCGACCTGGCCGACCTCGCCTCGATCGGGCCCGCCGTCGCGGCGCTGCGGCTGCCGAGCCTGGACGCCGTCGTGTGCAACGCCGGCGTGCTGCTCGACCACCCGCCGCGGCGCGAGACGAAGGACGGCCACGAGCTGATGTTCGCCACCAACCATCTGGGCCACTTCGCGCTGGTCGCGCACCTGGCGCCGCTGCTGGCCGCCGCCCCCGCCGCCCGCATCGTGACCACCGGCAGCCTCACCGCCAGGTCCGAGACCCTGGACCTGGACGACCTGCAGAGCCGCGGCGACCTCCGGCCCAAGCGGGTGTACGCGCGCTCGAAGCTGGCGCAGATGCTCTTCGGCTTCGAGCTGGACCGCCGCCTGCGCGCCGCGGGCGCCACCACGGCGAGCGTGGTCACCCATCCCGGCGGCGCGCTCGACTCCCTGACGCCCTCGCGGCCGGTCCGGCCGCGCACCGCCGGCGAGCGGCTGCGCGGCCTGCCCGCCGGGCTGCTGCTGCAGGGCAAGGAGGCCGCGGCGTGGCCGGCGGTGCGGGCCGTGCTGGATCCCTCGGTACGCGGCGGCGAGCTGTGGGGGCCCAGGGTGCTGGGGATGCGCGGCCTGCCGGCCCGCGAACCGGTGCGCGGGCACATGGCCGACCCCGAGCTCGCGGCCCGCCTGTGGGCCGCCAGCGCCGCCCTGACCGGCCTGGACCCCTTCGCAGCCGGCGGCACGCCCGCCGGCTGACCGGCGGGCCGTCGGCGCTGCGGTGCTACGCTTCGACGATCGTGCCCGGGTGAGGGCTCAACGACGGCTCAACACAGGCTCAACGCCCCGGTCGCCATGCTCAGGGCAGTCCCACCCGTCCAAGGGGAAGGGCGTCCGGAGGAGATGCGATGACGGGCATCATGGACAAGGCCGGGCCGGCTCTGGCCGGCGAGCTGGAGAGCCTGTGCGGCCGGTGGTCCGAGCGCACGGGGATCGCCGTGGAGGTCTGGGCGCTGCCCGCCGGTCCCGTGGCGGCGGCGTGGCGGCGGGCCGTGCTGGCGGTCGCCGAAGAGGCGCTGGGCAACGTCGAGGCCCACAGCGGCGCGAGCACCGCCTCGCTCGCCGTGACCGCCGGGCCCCAGGGCCTGCGCCTGACGATCAGCGACAACGGCCGCGGCTTCGCCTCCGCGGCCCCGGGCGGCGGCGTCGGCCGGATGCGCGCGGCGTTCGCCGGGCTGGGCGGGCGCCTGTCGGTGCGCGGCGTGCCCGGCGAGGGCACCACCGTCAGCGCCGCCGTCCCGGCCTAGGCGCGCTCGCCGGGCTGGACGAACTCGGGCTGGTCGAGGACGCGCAGCCAGCTCCCGTCGGGCTGGCGCCGCACGACCTGGGCGCGGGCGCCCGAGCCGTCCTTGGGCGGGGTCGAGGTGAGGGCGAGGTCGCCGCTGACCAGCGTCGGCAGCGGCTGCTCCGGCTCGAAGCGTGGACGGCCGGCCAGCACCTTCTCCCACAGCTCCTGGATGGCGGCCCGTCCGACGGTCCGGCTGCCGGGCGGGTAGGCGAGCACGGCGTCCTCCTCGTAGAGCGCGGCGACGCCGGCCGCGTCGCCGGCGTTGGACCGCTCGACGAACAGGCGGGTGATGTCCTCGGGCCGCATGGCCTTCTCGTATGTGGTCATGGTGCCAGCCTGCCGTCCTGCACGCCAGAAGTCCAACAGATGATTGTGATGGGTTGTACAATCTGAGGTTATGGAACTGAGGCAGCTGGAGTACTTCGTCGCGGTGGCCGAGGAGCGCAGTTTCACCCGCGCGGCCGAGCGGGTGCACATCAGCCAGTCGGGCGTCAGCGCCCAGATCCGGCAGCTCGAACGCGAGCTCGGCGCCGAGCTGTTCGACCGGTCGGCGCGGGTGGCCACGCTCACCGTCGCGGGCAAGGCGGCGCTCGAACACGCCCGCGCCGCGCTGGCCGCCGCCGGTGCGGTGGGTCAGGCGGTGGGCGAGGTGACCGACCTCATCCGCGGCACGCTGACGGTCGGCATGGTGCTCGGCTGCACGATCACGCCCCTGTTCGACGCGCTGGCCGCCTTCCGCCGGGCGCATCCGGGCGTGGAGCTGACCATGCTGGAGGACAACTCCGACAAGCTGGTCGAGGGGGTCCGTGGCGGCGCGCTCGACCTGGCGCTCATCGGCGCCGCGAACGCCGTCCCCGAGGGCCTGGAGTCGTTGACGATCGTCAGCGAGCGGCTGGTCGCGGCCGTCCCGCCGGAGCATCCGCTGGCCGGTCGGGGGCGACTCGCGCTGCGCGACCTGGGCGAGCACGCGATCGTGTGCATGCCGCGCGGCACGGGGCTGCGGGCGGTGTTCGACGAGGCGTGCGCGGCCCAGGGGGTGCGGCCGGCGATCGCGTTGCAGGCCGGCGCCGCCGACGCCATCGCGGGCCTGGCCGTCCGCGGCCTCGGGGTGGCGATACTCAGCGAGTCGATGGCCGCGCCGCACCGCGACCGGCTCACCGCGCTGCTCATCGACGACGTGCGGGCGCCCGCGCTGCTCGCGCTGGTCTGGCGGGAGGGCGGCGGCCCGGCGGTGCGGGCGCTGGTGCCGCACGCCCGCCGCGCGTTCGCCGGCGGCCCGGACGGCCTCGACGCCCCCGACGCCCCCGACGGCCGTCAGGTTTCCCTTGACACGGCGGGCCGTCAAGGACAGGCTGACAGCATGACGACACACAGCAGGAGCGCCCACGAGGCGGCGCCCGTCGGTCGGCCGGTGACGAGATGCTCGTTCTGCGGCAAGTCGCAGGAGGAGGTCAGGAAGGTCGTCGCGGGCCCCGGCGTCTACATCTGCGACGCCTGCGTCGACCTGAGCCACCAGATCGTCCAGGACGAGCTCCGCAAGGAGAGCCAGGAGGGCGAGGCCGCGCCGGACGGCACGTCGCACCCCCACTCGGGCCCCGACCCGGCCGACAGGTACGTCACCGGCATGTCCGACGACGACGTGCTGGCCGCCCTGCCCCGCCAGGCGCTCACCCTCGAACAGGCCGAGCGCGACCTGCGCGCCTGGGTGGGCATCCTGCGCGACCGCAACGTGACGTGGGCCAGGATCGGCGAGGCCCTCGGCATCACCCGCCAGGCGGCGTGGGACCGGTTCGCCGCCGACGTCGAATCCCGATGACGGCCCTAAAACTGCAATCCACTTCACTTTTGCAGTAGAGTCCTGTCATGACCGAAGGGCTTCGCGAGCGCAAGAAGCGCAAGACCCGCCGGCACCTCTCCGACGTGGCGATCGGGCTGTTCGTCGACCGCGGCTTCGACCAGGTCACGATCGCCGAGATCGCCGCGGCGGCGGAGGTGTCGGTGAACACGCTCTACAACTACTTCACCGCCAAGGAAGATCTCGTGCTGCCGCCCGAGGAGGCCTCGCCGCAGCGGCTGGCCGACATCGTGCGCGAGCGCGCGCCGGGCGTGTCGGCGGCCCGGGCGGTGCTCGCCCGCCTGCGTGAGGAGGTGCGCGGGCGCGAGCGCAGCCTGGGGCTGACGGACGGGTTCGGCCAGGTGCTGGAGATGATGCTGGCCGCTCCCACGTTGCGGGCGCGCCTGGAGGAGCTGGGCCGGCAGATGACCGACGCGCTCGCCGTCACGCTGGCCGAGGAAACGGGGGCCGGGCCGGGCGATCCGCTGCCGCGGGCCGTCGCCTGGCAGATCGGCTGCCTGCACTCGCTGGTGTACGCCGAGGTCGGCAGGCGGGTGGCCGCCGGTGAGCGGCCCGACGCCATCGCCGAGGCCGTGCTGGAGCTGCTGGACGTGACCGAGGGCCTGTTCGGCGAGCCCTTGCTGACCTATGCCGTACGGGAGGGCTGAGCGTTGTTCCGGGTCACCATCCGCGGGAAGTTCGACGGGATCGACGAGGAGGGGCGGGCCGCGGTGCTGGCGGCGCACGACACGGCCTTCACCGAGGCGGGCACGTTCACCCATGACGGCACCGTGTCGGCGTTCACCTTCCGCTGCCAGGTGCCCGCCGGGCCGGACGACGGGGAGCACGAGGCCACCGGCCGGGCGGTCGCGGCGCTGGAGGCGTACGGGGTGCCCTACCGGGTGCTGAAGGTGGCGGTGACCGACATGCGGGACATCAGGATCCGCCGGAAGGGCGGTCGCTGATTTCCCGTATCTGGGATATCGTCCCGGATATGGGACAGGATTTGGACGAGCGGCTGGCCGGGCGGCTCGCCGAGCTGCGGGTCGAGCGCGACTGGTCGCTCGACGAGCTGGCGCGGCGGGCCGGGATCAGCCGTTCGACGCTGTCCCGGCTGGAGCGCGGCGAGATCAGCCCCACCGCCGCCCTGCTCAACAAGCTCTGCGCGGTCTACGGGCGCACGATGTCGCGCCTGCTGGCCGAGGTGGAGCCGGAGCCGGCGCAGGTGGTGCGGGCGGCGTCCCAGGCGGTGTGGCGGGACGAGAGCTCGGGCTTCGAGCGTCGTTCGGTCTCGCCGCCGCATCCGGGGCTGCGCGGCGAGGTCGTCGAGGGGCGGCTGCGGCCGGGCGCGGACATCGCCTACGACGAGCCGCCGGTCGCCGGGCTCGAACAGCACGTCTGGGTGCTGGAGGGCGTCGTGGAGATCACCGCCGAGGGCCGCGTCCACCGGCTGGAGGCGGGCGACTGCCTGCGGTTCCGCCTGTGGGGGCGGTCGCGCTTCCGCTGCCCGGGGCCCGCGCCGGTCCGTTACGCCCTGCTCGTCGTCCTGCCCTGAACGCAGCCCGCGCCAAGCCCCCTCCCGCAGAAGGAGCCCTCTCGTGCACACCGTCACCCGCATGTCCGCGCAGGAGTTCGCCGGCAGCGTCGAGGAGCTGGCCGTGCTGCTGGCCGACGCCGTCGACGGCGGCGCCTCGGTCGGCTTCCTCAAGCCGTTCGGCCCGGAAGAGGCGGCGGCCTGGTGGCGGGAGCAGGAGGCGGCGGTGGCCGAGGGCGGCATGGCGGTGTGGGGCTGCCGCGACGCCGACGGCTTCCTGGCCGGCACGGTCAGCCTGGTGCCGGCCCGCAAGCCCAACTCGCGGCACCGGGCCGAGCTGGTCAAGCTCCTGGTGCACCGCCGGGCGCGCGGGCGCGGGCTGTCCCGCCTCCTGCTGGCCGCCGCCGAGGAGGGCGCCGTCGCGGCCGGGGCCGGCCTGCTGGTGCTCGACACCGAGACCGGCAGCGCCGCCGAGCACGTCTACCTCACCGGCGGCTGGACCCGCTACGGCGTCGTGCCCGGCTACGCCGGCGCCCCCGACGGCACCCCGCTCGACTGCAGCTTCTTCTACAAGCACCTCACGGCCGGCGCGTGAGGCGTCGCGGCTCGTGCATGAGGCGGGGCGGGCCGGTCGGCGGGGGAGGCGTCGCGGCGCCACTGTCGCGGCTCGCGCGTGAGGCGGTCGGGGCCCCGGCGGGCGGGCGGTGGCGGGGCCCCGCCTAGAATGGGCTTCGGATCTTCATCGGGGGGTTGACGTGCCGTCCTGGGCAGAGCAGGCGATCTTCTGGCACGTCTACCCGCTGGGCTTCCTGGGCGCCGAGCGCGCCGCCGTGCCGCGGGTCACCCACCGGCTCGCGGGCCTGACGCCGTGGCTCGACCACGCGGCCGCGCTGGGCGCCGACGGGCTGCAGCTCGGCCCGATCTTCGCCGCCGAGACCCACGGCTACGACACCCTCGACCACTTCCGCGTCGATCCGCGCCTGGGCGACGACGGCGACTTCGACGCGCTGGTGTCGGCCGCGCACGAGCGCGGGCTGCGGGTGGTCCTCGACGGCGTCTTCAACCACGTGGGCCGGGGCTTCCCGCGCTTCCAGCAGGCCCTGCGCGAGGGGCCGGGCTCGGCGGCCGCGCGCTGGTTCCGGCTGCGCTGGCCGGACGGCGGCGGCGCTCCGGCGCACGACGACTTCGAGGGGCACCAGTCGCTCGTCGCGTTCGACCACGCCGAGCCGGCCGTCGCCGAGCACGTCGCGGCGGTGATGGCCCACTGGCTCGACCGCGGCGCCGACGGCTGGCGGCTGGACGCCGCCTACGCCGTGCCGCCGGAGTTCTGGGCGCGGGTGCTGCCTCTGGTGCGCCGCGGGCGGCCCGAGGCGTACGTGGTGGGGGAGGTCATCCACGGCGACTACGCCGCGTTCGTGGCCGAGACCGGCGTGGACGCGGTCACCCAGTACGAGCTGTGGAAGGCGATCTGGAGCTCGCTCAACGACCGCAACGCCTTCGAGCTGGCCTGGGCGCTCAAGCGCCACACCGCCTTCGCCGAGTCGTTCGTGCCGCTGACGTTCGTCGGCAACCACGACGTCACCCGCCTGGCCAGCCGCCTGGCCGACGAGCGCCACCTGCCGCACGCCCTGGCCGTGCTGATGACGGTCGCCGGCACGCCCTCGCTGTACGCCGGCGACGAGTACGCCCTGCGCGGCGTCAAGGAGGAGCGCGAGGGCGGCGACGACGCCGTGCGCCCGGCGTTCCCCGCCTCCCCGCTGGAGATGCCGCCGTCCGGCCTGCCGGTCCTCGACCTGCACAAGCGGCTCGTCGCGCTGCGCCGCCGGCACCGGTGGCTGTCGCGCGCCCACACCACCGACCTGGTCCTGTCCAACCAGCTCTACGCCTACGAGAGCCGCTCCGGCGGCCACGCGCTGGCCGTCGCGCTGAGCACCTCCGACGAGCCGTCCCAGGTCAGGCTGCCCTTCTCCGGCAGCCTGGCGGCCGGCGACGGCGTCCTGGACGGCTCGCTGCTGACCCTGCCCCCGCACGGCTGGGCCGTCGTCGAGCCCTGAACAGGGCGACCTACCTGTAATCACTACGAACAGTAGCGTTCCAGCAACGTTCCGCTACAACGTCGTCGGGGCATCACTATCGCGACAAAGCCGACGCGCTCGCCGACCGGGCGAGGCAGCCCGCCGGAGCGGGCCCGTCGTGCGTCCCCCCGCGAGAGGAATGCCTTCTCATGCCGATGACCCGGCTCCCCCCTGTCCTGTGCGCCGCCGCGCTGGCGGCCGCCACCCTGACCGCCCCCGCCCAGGCCGCCCCCGCCCAGGCCGCCGGCACGGACGCCGCCGCCTGCGTCCGGCACCTGGCCAAGAACCACACCTACAAGGACGGCTCGCGCACCTACACCACCGACGGCGCCGGACGGCCCGCCCAGGCCCTGGCCCCCCAACTGGCCAGGAAGGCGGCCGCGCGCAGCGGGTGCGAGGCCACCGTCGGCAACTGGGGCGGCAGCGGCGACTGGCAGGGCGGCCATCTCATCGCCTCCTCCTTCTCCGGCGCCAGCATGCGCTACAACCTGGTCCCCATGCGCGGCAGGCAGATCAACCAGGGCCTGATGCTCCGCGTCGAGAACGGCGCCCGCGCCTGCCTGGAGGCCAAGGGCGGCGCGGTGGCCGACTACCGCGTCGAGGTGCACTACCCCGACGGCACGACGGTGATCCCCGACCGCATCCACGTCTCCATGGCGGCGACGATCTCCGGGGTGTCCCGCCGGGTCACGGTCACCTTCCCGAACGCCACCCTGTCGGCCCGCGACCTGGACTCCTGGCACACGAAGATCACCAACGCGTTCCGGACGGCGCACTGCATGAGCGCCTCTGACAAGGCGTAGCCACCGCTGTTGTGGGAACCCTGCATGCGGGATCGACCCGTTCTGGTGTGGGATCGTCCTCATGATGAACGCAGGAAGACGGCGGCGGTTCCCCACCGGTGACCTGGCCAGGATCGCGGTGTTCGCCGCGCTGATCGCGGTGCTGGGCGCGCCGGGCGCGGTCAACGTGTTCGGCAACGCGGTGCCGATCACTCTCCAGACGCTCGGCGTCATGCTGGCCGGGGCCATCCTCGGCAGCCGGCGGGGGGCGCTGGCGGTGGTCGTGCTGCTGGTGCTGGTCGCGGCCGGGCTGCCGCTGCTGGCGGGCGGGCGGGGCGGGCTCGGCGTGTTCACCGCCGCCTCCGCCGGGTTCCTGATCGGCTGGGTCCCCGGGGCCGCGGTCACCGGGCTGCTGGTGGAGCGGGCCGGCCGGACGCCGAGCCTGCTGCGGCTGCTGGTGGCGTGCGCGGTGGGCGGCATCGGTGTGGTCTACCTGGTCGGCGTGCCGGTGCAGGCGCTGGTCACCGGGCTGCCGCTGGCCAAGGCGCTGTCCCTCAGCGCCGTGTTCCTGCCGGGCGACGCGCTCAAGGCGGTGGTGGCCGCGCTGGTGGCCAGGGGCACGCAGCGCGCCTATCCCGACGCCGTTCCGGCCGTCCATCGCGAGCGGGTGGGCTGATGCCGGTCGCCGGGCACGTCCTGCGGCACGCCGCCGACAGCCCGTCCCGGGTCGCGCTGCGCGGCCCGGCCGGTTCGCTGACCTACGGCGAGCTGGCCGGACGCGTCCAGGGCGGCGCGCGGCGGCTGCGCGGGCGCGGCGAGCTGGCCGCCATCGCCCTTCATGACCCGGTCGAGCTGCTGGTCGCGGTGCTGGCGGCCGATCTGGCGGGGGTGACGCCGCTGGTGGGCGATCCGGCCTGGAGCCCGCAGCGGTGGGCGCGGGTGGCCGGCGCGGCGGGCGCCGACCTGCGGGTGGACGAGCCGCTGACGTCCGCGCCGGGCGCGCCCCTCGTGCCCGAGCCCCGCCCCGGCGACCGGGCGTGGGCGTGCTTCACCTCCGGCAGCACGGGCCGGCCGCGCGCGGTCACGCGCACCCGCGCGTCCTGGACGCGTTCCTTCCCGCACCTGACCGAGCTGACCGGCATCGGGCCGGACGACGTCGTCCTGGTGCCCGGCCCGCTGGTCTCCTCCCTGTACGCCTTCGCCGCCGTGCACACGCTGGCCGTCGGCGCGACCGCGGTGGTGCCGGGCGGGCGGCCCTCGGCGGCGTCGCTGCGCGCGGCGACCGCGATCCACCTGGTGCCCCACCGGCTGCCCGAGGTGCTGGAGCAGGCTCCCGGCCTGCGTACGGCCGTCGTCGGCGGCGCGGCGCTGAGCGGGCAGGCCCGGGAGCTGGCCGGGCGGGCCGGGGTGCGGGTGATGTCCTACTACGGCGCGACCGAGCTGTCGTTCGTGGCCTTCGACCCCGACGGCGGCGGGCTGCGCGCCTTTCCGGAGGTCGAGATCGAGGTCAGGGCAGAGCCGGGGCGCGCGCTGGGCGAGGTGTGGGCGCGCTCGCCGTGGCTGGCCGACGGCTATCTGGGCGGCGCGAGGGGTCCGCTGCGCCGCGACGGCGCGGGCTGGATGACGGTCGGCGACCTGGCCGAGCCGTACCGGGCCGGGCAGGTGCTGCGGGTGCGCGGGCGCGGCGACGGCGCGATCCAGACCGGCGGCGCGACCGTCGTGCCCGAGGACGTCGAGGCGGTGCTGCGGAACGTGCCGGGTGTGGGGGACATCGTGGTGATCGGGTCGCCGCACCCGTCGCTCGGCTCGGTGGTGACCGCGGTGGTGGAGGGCGCCTCGCCGCCGCCGCGCGCGCTGCTGGAGGCCGTCGCGCGCAGCGGGCTGGACGTGGCGCAGCGGCCCCGCCGCTGGTACGCCGTCCCGGCCCTGCCGCGCACCGGGTCGGGCAAGCCGGCGCGCGGCCTGGTGGCCGACCGGCTGGCCGGCGGCGACCCCGAGCTGCGGAGGCTGGTCTGACGTGGGCGGACGACCCATCGTCGTGGCGGCCCGCCGTACGCCGATCGGCACGGCCGGGCACGCCTTCAAGGACGTGACCGTCGACCGGCTGGCCGCCCCGGTGATCGAGGCGGTGGCCGCCGAGGCCGGCCGGCCGGTGGACGACGTGGTGCTCGGCAACTGCATGGGCCCCGGCGGGAACGTGGCCCGGGTCTCGGCGCTGGCCGCCGGGCTCGGCCACGGCGTGCCCGGCCTGACCGTCGACCGGCAGTGCGGCAGCGGGCTGGCGGCGATCCTGGTGGCCGGCCAGGCGGTGGCCGCGGGGGAGATGGACCTGGTGATCGCCGGGGGAGCCGAGAGCGCCTCGACCGCGCCGCTGCGCACCCCGCGGGGCTCCGACCGTCCCTACGACCGGGCGCCCTTCGCACCCGAGGGCCACCCCGACCCCGACATGGGCCCGGCCGCCGAGGCCCTGGCCGGCGCGTACGGCATCGGCCGCGACCGCCAGGACGACTACGCCCGCCTCAGCCACGCCAAGGCGCTGGCCGCCCGCGCGGCGGGCGCCTTCGACGAGGAGATCGTGCCGGTCGGCGGCCGGTCCGAGGACCAGCGTCCCCGGGCGCTGCGGGCGGCGTCGCTGGCCCGGTTGCCCGCGGCGTTCGTGCCGGGCGGTACAGTGACCGCCGGTAATTCCTCCCCGGTCAGCGACGGCGCGGCCGCCGTGGCGCTGGCGCCCGAGCGGGCCGGCCTGCCGGGGTTGCGGCTGTTGGCCGGGTCCGTCGTCGGGTGCGATCCGGCGCTGCCCGGGTGGGGGCCGGTGCCCGCGGTCCGCCGGGTGCTGGCACGTGCGGGGGTGGACATGGGACGGGTGGCCGCGGTGGAGATCGTGGAGGCGTTCGCGGCGCAGGTGCTGGCCGTCACCGACGCGCTCGGCCTCGACCCGCTGGACGGCGACCGCGATCGGGTGTGCGCGGGCGGCGGCGCGCTGGCGCTCGGCCATCCGTGGGGCGCGACCGGCGCGGTGGTGGTGACCAGGCTGTTCTCCAGGCTGGTGCGGGCCGGGGCGCCCGCGGGCACGCTGGGGCTGGCGGCCGCCGCGGTGGGCGGCGGGCTGGGCGTGGCCGCGCTGTTCGAGGTGGTCGCGTGATCGAGTTCGCCGACGTGCACGTCCGGCTGGGCGGCCGCGACGTGCTGCGCGGCGTCACCGCGAGCCTGGCCGAGCGCCGGGTGGGCGTGGTGGGCGCGAACGGCTCGGGCAAGAGCACGCTGGCCCGGCTGATCAACGGCCTGGCGGTGCCCACCTCGGGCGAGGTCACCGTGCTCGGCCTGGACACCCGCCGTCAGGCCGCGCGGATCAGGCGGCGGGTGGGGTTCCTGTTCACCGACCCCGACGCGCAGATCGTCATGCCGACCGTGGCCGAGGACGTCGCCTTCTCCCTGCGCCGCAAGGGCCTGCCGCGCGAGGAGGTCGAGCGCCGGGTGCACGACGTGCTGGCCCGGCACGGCCTGGACGGGCACGCCGACCATCCCGCCCACCACCTGTCCGGCGGCCAGAAGCAGTTGCTGGCCCTGTGCGCGGTCATGGTCCTCGAACCCGACATCCTGGTCATGGACGAGCCCACGACGCTGCTCGACCTGCGCCATTCGCGGCAGGTGGCCGCGTTGCTGCGGGAGATGCCGCAGCAGGTGGTGGCGGTGACGCACGACCTGCCGCTGCTGGCCGGGTTCGACCGGGTGCTGGTCCTGGACGAGGGCCGGGTGGTCGCCGACGGCACGCCGGCCGAGGCGATCGGCCACTACACCGAGCTGATGGCGTGAACGGGCTCACCGGGGCGTACGTGCCGGGCGGCTCGTGGCTGCACCGGCTGCCGCCCGGGGTCAAGCTGGCGGGGCTGGCGGTGTCGTGCACGGTGCTGGTGCTGTTGCGGGCGCCGGTGGCGCTGGCGGGGGCGGCGGTCGTGGCGGCGGCGCTGTACGCGTCGGCGCGGGTGGGGGGACGGGCGGCGTGGGCGCAGGTCCGGCCGGTGCGCTGGTTCGCGGTGGCGCTGTTCGTGCTCCAACTGGTGTTCGCGGACCTGGACGCGGCGGTGTCCTCGACGTTGCGGGTGGTGCTGGCCGTGGCGCTGGCGGGGCTGGTGACGCTCACCACGCGGACGGCGGACATGCTGGCGGCGCTGGAACGCGTCCTGTCGCCGGTCAGGTTCGTGGGGCTGGACCCGTTCCGGCTGTCGTTGCTGCTCTCGCTCACCGTGCGCAGCGTGCCGGTGGTGGCGTCGCTGGCGGTGCGGATCAGGGAGGCGCAGCGGGCGCGGGGGGTCGAGCGCAGCGTGCGGGCCTTCGCGGTGCCGCTGGTGGTGGGCGCTCTGCGGCACGCGGACGCGCTGGGCGAGGCGCTGTCGGCCCGCGGCCTCGACGATTGACCCCCACTTCATCACAAAGCGGACATAAGGCAGTTACAACTTACACCTCCACTTTTGGGCAAATATAGCCTTCTTGCGTAAATAAACGACAAAACGGACGTCGATCGTTCGTTGCGCAAGGAGTCCTTCCCCCGTGCTGCCCACAAGAGCGCTGCTCGCCGCCTGCCTGCTGGCCCCCCTTCCCGCCGTCCTGCAGGGGACGGCGCACGCGGCCGCGTACTGCTCGATTCCCGACACGCCCGCCCTCACCGCCCAGGAGTCGGGACCGCGTGAGGGCTATCTGGCCGGATCGGGCAGCGACGCCTTCGTGGACTGGGTCTACCCCAGCCCGCGCCCGGCGGCCAAGGAGCCGACGGCGGCCCAGCGCCGCGACTACGCCGGCTTCCCCAACCTCACCGCGATCGACGTGGTCAGGCCCGACGGCACGCCCGGCCAGAAGCTGATCGCCACCTGGTCCACCAACGTGGACGCGGTCATGGCCCAGACCAGCGGCATGGCCGTCTCCGACGACGGCGGCCTGACCTTCGGCCCGGCGCGCGGCACGCCGCTGCGCGAGGCGCCGGTGCAGTTGCACGACGGCCGCCTGTTCGGCACCGCCTACTACCTGTCGAAGGTCGACGCCCGCACCAACGAGCTGGACGTGCACACCTCCACCGACCTCGGCCAGACCTGGGACACCGCCAAGGCCACCTTCACCAGCCCGGACGAGCTGGTCGGCGGCGGCGTCGCGCACGGCGTGCCGATCCAGCTCGCCGACGGGACCGTCCTGGTGACCGTCTACGCCCGCTACACCGCCACCGGCGGCAAGAACCAGGCCGAGCTGTACGCCAGCGCCGACGGCGGCCGGACCTTCGCCCGCCGCGGCGTCATCGCCCGCCCGGCCGGCGAGGCGACGTACAACGAGACGGCCGTCGAGCAGACCGCCGACGGCAGCCTGCTGGCGGTCATGCGCAAGGACGGCGGCACCTACTCCACGCTGGCCTGGAGCCGTTCGACCGACGAGGGCCGCACCTGGTCGGCGGTGCGCGACCTGCAGCTGTCCGGCCAGAGCTGCACGGTGCGCGGCGTGGCCCCGCGCCTGCTGCTCATGCCCAACGGCGTGCTGGTGCTCAGCGCGGGCCGCCCGGACGACTGGCTGGCGATCTCCCCCGACGGCCGCGGCGACTCCTGGACGCAGCAGCGCGTGACCTACCACAACCGCGACGGCGTCTATGACACGCACGGCTCGTCCGGCTACACGGCGCTGGCCGCCGTCGGCGCCAACCGGCTGGTCCAGCTCTTCGACAACTGCAAGCTGCCCGGCGTCAAGGCCGACGGCACGCTGAACGAGACCGCCTGCCCGGCGAGCGGCAGGTTCGAGAACGGCGGCTGGTACGCCGTCAAGCGCCGCCACCTGGACGTCCTGGCCCCCGGCGCGGGCCGCATCGACCTGGCCGCCAAGCAGCGCGCCGGCGAGCTGACCGTCGAGACGAACATGACCTGGGCCGACGCCCGGCGGCCGCGGGTGCGCCCCGACGGCGCCTTCGACGGCAGCACCGCGTACTGGTCCAGCGCCGTCTCCCAGGGCCCCGGCGAGTACGTCCTGCACCTGGACCGCGAGCAGACCTTCAACAGGATCGGCCTCAGCCTGCGCCCGGGACACCCGGCCTCGGCCAGCGTCTACGTCTCCAAGGACGGCGCCGACTGGGGCCGCCCGGTGGCCACGGTCACCGGGCGCACCGACTACGCGCTGCGCCACCAGCCGGTGAACGCCACCGGCCGGCACGTCAAGATCGTCATGGAGGCCACGCCGGGCTGCGACGCCGAGATCGGCCCGAGCTGCGCGATGCTCAACGAGGTCGAGCTGTACTCCACGACCGACACCTTCGACAACGACCCGATCTGGCTGCGCCCGCGCGGCTACCAGAGCCTGTCGGCGGCGTGGGTGTCGCCGTACGAGGTGGGCGCCGACCGCGCGCTGACCCTGTCGGACAAGTCCACCACCTTGATGGCCAAGGCGGCCCGCACCACGACCGCGAGCGCGCGCAAGACCCTGGAGTTCCGCTACAAGCCGGTCAGCGTGACCAACTCCTTCCTGTTCACGGTGACCAGCGGCACGACGCCGGCCTACCACCTGAGCATCAGCAGGGCCGGCGCGGTCAGCCGCTACGACGCCGCCGCCAAGAAGTGGACGACCCTGGCCCCCGCCGGGACGGTCGGCGACGGCTGGACCAGGCTCCGCCTGGAGGCCACCACCTCGGCCGCCACCCTGTACGCCGATGACCGGCAGATCGCCACGCTGCCCCGCACGTCCGCCGTGACCTCGATGGACGGCTACGCCTTCAGCAGCGCGGGCACCGCCCCGACCGGCGACGAGGCGCTGTTCGACGACGTGCGGTTCGAGGACCGCTGACCTCGCGCGGCGGCGCGGGAGCGTGCCCGCGCCGCCACCTTGGCCTGCCTTGCGCCGCCTCGACGGGCCGTGCCTATGATCGCGCCATGCCTCCCCTGACGCTTCCCCGCCAGCACGCCCGCACGGCTCGCTTCACCTACGGCGTCCCGCGGAACTTCACGATCTCCCCGGACGGCGCGCGGGTGATCTTCCTGCGGTCGTCCTCGGGCGAGGACCCGGTGCACCGGCTGTGGTCGTTCACCGTGGCGACGGGGGAGGAGCGCCTGCTGGCCGAGCCGGGCGCGCCCGTGCCCGGCTCGCGGCTGTCGGAGGCCGAGCGCGCCCGCCGGGAGCGCACCCGCGAGCACGCCTCCGGCATCGTCGCCTACGCCACCGACGCGGCCGTCACCAGGGCCGTCTACGCGGCCGACGGCGCGCTGCACACCGTCGACCTGCTGACCGGCGAGGTGACCGCGCTCGGCCTGACCGGCTCCGACCCGCGGCTGGACCCCACCGGCGAGCACGTCGCGTTCGTCTCCGGCGGCGCGCTGCACGTCGGGGAGCGGCCGCTGCTGGTTCCCGACGGCACCGACGTGACGTGGGGGCTGCCCGAGCACGTGGCGGGCGAGTCGATGGGCCGTCACCGCGGCTACTGGTGGGCGCCCGACGGCACCCGCCTGCTGGCCGCCCGGGTGGACAACGCCGCGGTGCAGAAGTGGTGCCTGGCCGAGCCGGCCGAGCCCGGCCGGCCGCCGCGGACGATGGCCTACCCGCCGGCCGGCACGGCCAACGCCGACGTGTCGTTGTGGCTGGTCACGCTGGAGGGCCGGCGCACCCGGGTGGTGTGGGACCGCGCGGCCTTCGAGTACGTGGCGGCGGTGTCGTGGACCGGCCAGGGCCTGCTGGTGCTGGTGCAGAGCCGCGACCAGCGCACCACCCGCGTCCTGGAGGTCGATCCGGCCACCGGGGCGACCACGACGGTCCGCGAGGACGCCGACGACGCCTGGCTGGAGCTGGTGCCCGGCGTGCCGTCGCGCACGGCCGCCGGCGAGCTGGTCTGGACGGTCGACCGCGACGACACCCGCCGCCTGATGGTGGGCCAGGACGTGGTGACCCCGCCCGGCCTGCAGGTGCTGGCGGTGCTGGCCGTCGACGGCGACACCGTGCTCCTCCACTGCTGCGAGGAGCCCACCGAACGGCACCTGTGCACCTGGTCCAGGGCCGAGGGCCTGGTCAGGGTGACCGCCGAGCCCGGCGTGCACACCGGCACGCGGGCGGGCGGTGCGACGGTCGTGGTGCGCCGCTCCCTGGAGGAGCACGGGGTGCGGGTGAGCGTGGGCGGCCGGACGATCGCCTCCCACGGCGCGGTCCCGGTGCTGCGGCCGCGGGTGGAGCTGGTCTCGCTGGGCAAGCGCGACCTGCGCACGGCGATCCTGTTCCCGTCCGGGCACGTGCCGGGGTCGGGGCGGTTGCCGGTGTTGCTGTCGCCGTACGCCGGGCCGATGGCGGCGCGGGTGCTGCGCGGCCTGGACGGCTTCGCGATCGAGCAGTGGTTCGCCGACCAGGGCTTCGCCGTGCTGGTGACCGACGGCCGGGGCACGCCGGGACGGGGGCCGGCCTGGGAGCGCGCGGTCCGGTTCGACAAGCTGAGCGCCGCGCTGGAGGACCAGGCCGACGCGCTGCAGGCCGCCGCCGCCCGCCATCCCGACCTGGACCTGGGCCGGGTGGCGATCCGCGGCTGGTCCTACGGCGGCTACCTGTCGGCGGCGGCGGTGCTGCGTCATCCCGACGTCTTCCACGTGGCCGTCGCGGGCGCCCCGGTGACCGATCCGCGCCTGTACGACACCCATTGGCAGGAGCGCTACCTGGGCCACCCCGACGAGCACCCCGAGGCCTACGACCGCTGCTCGCTGCTGGCCGACGCGCCCGGCCTGACCCGTCCGCTGATGCTGGTGCACGGCCTGGCCGACGACAACGTCTTCGCCGCCCACACGCTGCGCCTGTCGGCGGCGCTGCTGGCCGCGGGCCGTCCGCACACGGTGCTGCCGCTGAGCGGCGTGACGCACATGGCCCCCCAGGAGGACGTGGCCGAGAACCTGCTGCTGCTGGAGCTGGACTTCATCCGCCACCACCTGTCCCAGGTTTGACTTATATAAGCTCCGCCTGAAACACTGAGGTCGTGCACGCGTTCGACGTCCTCGGGGATCCGGTCCGCCGCCGGATCCTGGAGCTGCTGGCCGGCGGCGAGCAGAGCTCCGGCGAGGTCACCGCAGTCATCCAGCGAGAGTTCGGCGTCTCCCAGCCGGCGGTCTCCCAGCACCTGAAGGTGCTGCGCGACAACGGGTTCGCCAGCGTGCGGGCCGAGGGCACGCGACGGCTGTACGCCGTGGAGCCCGCGCCGCTGCGGGAGGTCGACCTCTGGCTCGACCGTTTCCGCGGCTTCTGGGACCAGCGCCTCGACGCGCTGGCCACCGAGCTGGCGCGGGGCAGAAGAAAGAAGCACGATGGACAGCCTTGACGAGATATCCCGGATCAGGCGCGAGCTGAAGGACGGCGAGCGCAAGTCCGTGACCCTGACCCGCCACTACGACGCGGAGGTGGCGGACGTCTGGGACGCCTGCACCGACCGTGAGCGCATAGCCCGCTGGTTCATGCCGGTCTCCGGCGACCTGCGGCTGGGGGGCACGTACCAGCTGGAGGGCAACGCGGGCGGGGAGATCCTGGCCTGCGAGCCGCCCTCCTACCTGCGGGTGAGCTGGCTGTTCGGGCCAGACCCCGGCTTCTCCGAGGTCGAGGTGCGCCTGTCGGCCGAGGGCGGGGGCACCATGTTCGAGCTGTGCCACACCGCCGAGGTGCCGCCGGAGATGTGGGGCCGGTTCGGGCCCGGGGCCGTCGGCGTGGGCTGGGACCTCGCGCTCCTGGGCCTGGGGCTGCATCTCTCGGGGCTGCCGATGCCCGACAAGACCGGTTTCGAGCTGACCGCCGACGGCCGCCGCTACATCACGGCCAGCAGCCGGGCCTGGGGCTCGGCCTTCGAGGAGGCCGGCGCGCCGCCCGAGGCCGCCGCCGCCGCGGTCGCCGCCACCACCGCCTTCTACCTGCCGACGGAGGACCAGTCATGAGCCAGAAGACCACCACGTTCCTGATGTTCCAGAACCGCGACGCCGAGGAGGCGATGAACTTCTACGTGTCGCTGTTCGAGGACTCCAAGGTGGTGGCCGTCTCCCACTACGGCCCGCAGGGGCCGGGGCCCGAGGGCACCGTCATGCACGCCACCTTCACCCTGGCCGGCCAGGAGTACATGTGCATCGACAGCAGTGAGCGGCACGCCTTCGGCTTCACCCCCTCGATGTCGATCTGGGTCGCGTGCGACACCGAGGAGGAGATCGACCGGCTCTACGCGGCGCTGGCGGAGGGCGGCCAGCCGCTGATGCCGATCGGCTCGTACGGCTTCAGCACCAGGTTCGGCTGGGTCAACGACCGGTTCGGCGTCTCCTGGCAGCTCAACCTGGCCTGAGGGCCGCGTGGACGGAGGTCGGACCGACCTCCGTCCACGATGAGCGGAATTCCGCCGTCGTCCGCGACCCCGCCCGGTTGCCGGCCGGGCTGCGCGAGCGGGTCGCGACCGTGACCGCCGGCCTGGCCGACCCGCGGGCCCTCGCCCCGGCGATCGAGGGCGGGGACGCCGTGCTGATCGCGCTCGGCCCGCGCGGGCGCGGCCCGACCACCGTGCACACCACCGCCATGCGCTCGATCCTCCAGGCGATGGCGGATGTCTCGGCCCGGCGGGTGCTGCTGGTCAGCGCCGCGGGCATGGTCGCCGACGCCGGCGACGGCCCGCTGACCCGGTACGTGCTCAAGCCCCTCGTCCTGCGGCCGCTGCTGAAGAACTCCTACGCCGACCTGGCCGAGTCCGAGCGCCTGCTGCGCGCCTCGGGGCTGGACTGGACGATCGTGCGCCCCTCCCGCCTGCTCGACGGCGGGCCCACCGGCCGCTACCGCACGGCCGTGGACCTCAACCTGCGCGGCGGCCGTTCCACCACCCGCGCCGACCTGGCCGCCTGCATGCTGGAGCTGGCCGGCGACCCGGCCTCGGCGGGGCACGTCGTCTCGGTGGCGACCTAGGGTCAGGCCGCGATCGAGGAGAGGAAGCCGTCGAGCAACGCGATCTGGACGTCCTCGGGGAAGCGGCCGGGATCGAACAGCGCCTGGACGACGAGCCCGTGGGTGAACGCCACCGCGCCGGCCGCCAGCCGTTCGAGGTCGGCGTCCTCGGGCAGTTCGCCGAGGTCGCGGGCCGCCTCCAGGTGGGTGCGCAGCGCCGCGCGCAGCCGGGCGTAGCGGGCGGCCTGCCCGGCGCCGAGGTCGTCGTCGGCCAGGGCCAGGTCCCATGAGCTGACCCAGATGCGGTTGCGGGCGACGTCGGCCGGGCCCAGCGGCAGGATGTCGAGCAGCGCGGCCCTGAGCGCCGCCAGGCCGGCGGCCGGGGGCTCGCGGCGGGGACGGGCGGCCGTGCGCCGCTCCAGCAGGTCGAGCGCGTGCCCGACCAGGGCCCGCTTGGTGGGGAAGTAGTGCATGAGCAGGCCGGTCGACACGCCCATGGCGGCGGCGACGGCGCGCAGCGTCAGCCCGCCGAACCCCTTGCCGGCCAGCACCTGCCAGACCGCCTGCGAGACGTCCTCGCGGCGGGCTTCACGGTCTCCTGCGGCGGGTGGCATGCTGCTACCTTACATACCGAACGCTCGTTACGTACCTGGGGACGGTGTCCGTGTTCGCTCTTCCGCTCGGCGACGAGGCCGAGCTCCGCCCGCTGGAGCCCTGGCGGGCCCAGGAGTTCCTGGACCACATCGACCGGGCCCGCGCGTCGGTGGACCCGTGGATCCCGTGGGCCTCGCGCAGCACCGACCTGGCCTCGGCGACGGCCGTCCTGCAGCGCTACGCCGACGACCAGGCCGCCGACGGCGCCCGCATCCACGGGATCTGGCTGGCCGGCACGCTGGTCGGCGGGGTGATGTTCACCCGGTTCGAGGCGGTCTCGGGGGTGTGCGAGATCGGCTGCTGGCTGGAGCCGGCCGGCGAGGGCCGGGGGCTGGTGACCCGGGCGTGCCGGCTGCTGATCGACTGGGCCTTCGCCGAGCGCGGCATGGCGCGCGTGGAGTGGTGGGTCTCGCCGGGCAACACGCGCAGCGTCGAGGTCGCGCGCCGGCTCGGCATGACCCGCGACGGCGTGCTGCGCGAGCGGTTCCCGCACCGGGGCGAACGGCACGACAGCGAGGTCTGGTCGCTGCTGGCCGGCGACGCGCCCGCCTGCGGCGTCAAGGCCGAGCTCGACCGGTTGATGGCGGCCTTCCTGGACGCCTTCACCAACACCGGCGGGCGCCGGCCGGACGTCGGCGCCGTCCGGGAGCTGTTCGTCCCGCAGGCGATGATCGTCAACAACACCGGGCCCGAGCCCGTGGTGCACGACCTGGACGGTTTCGTCGAGCCCCGGCAGCGCATGCTCACCGACGGGACGCTGACGGAGTTCTCCGAGTGGGAGGTGGCCGAGCGCACCGAGATCTTCGGCTCGGTCGCCCAGCGGTTCAGCGACTACCGCAAGTCCGGCGTCCGGGACGGTGTGCGGTTCGCGGGCGCGGGCCGCAAGACCACCCAGTTCGTCCGGACGCCCGCCGGGTGGCGGATGAGCTCGATGGCCTGGGACGACGAGTAGCGGGCGGGTCAGGCGGCCACCTTGTCCAGGAAGGCGCGCACGTTGGCGTGCGTGCAGGCGACCTTCTCGGCCGGCGTCAGCGACTCGTCCACGACGCCGGCGCCCGCGGCCTCCTTCTTGCCGCGCAGGTAGAGGGGGCAGGCCAGGTCGGCGCACAGGTACTGCCCGACGGTGTTGCCCTGGCGGCCGGGCTCGCCGGTGCGGCGGGCGGTCATCAGGGCGACGCCGCCGCTGGTGTGCGTGGTCAGGCAGAAGGAGCACATGCTGCGCGAGGTGAACGAGCGCGCGGCGCCGGAGGTGACCCGCAGGGCGACGCCGACCAGGGAGCCGTCGGTCTCGGCCACCAGGTAGGCGCGCTCGGGGGCGCCGGGATCCCGCCAGCCGAGGAAGTCGAGGTCGTCCCAGGGCAGGTCGGCCAGATCGCGGGGCAGGCCGGCGCGTTTGGCCTCGCCCTTGGAGCAGTTGATGAACGACGTGCGGATGTCGCTTTCTGTCAGGGGTCTCATGAGTGTGGAGGCTAGCTTTTCTTAACGGTAGTATGCAAATACTTAAAGGCTGTAAGAAGGGGGGCTGCCGTGGCCCGCGCCGGAGTGACCGTCGACCGCCTGACCAGGGCGGCCGCGGACCTGGCCGACGAGGTCGGCTTCCAGAACGTGACCGTCTCCGCGCTCGCCCGCGGCTTCGGCGTCAAGCCCGCGGCCCTGTACGCGCATGTCAAGGACATCCGGGAGCTGCGGGTCAGGGTCGCCGAGCTGGCCCTGGGCGAGATGGCCGACCGGGTCGCCGCCGCGCTGGCCGGCCGGTCGGGCAAGGAGGCGCTGGTGCCCTTCGCCGCGGCCTACCGCGGCTACGCCAAGGAGCACCCCGGCCGGTACGCCGCCACCCAGCTGGAGCTGGACTCCGAGTCGCTGGACGTCAGCGCGGGCCGCCGGCACGCCGAGCTGACGCGGGCCGTCCTGCGCGGCTACGACCTGTCCGAGCCCGACCAGACCGACGCGCTGCGCATGCTGAGCAGCATGCTGCACGGTTACGTGACCCTGGAGATGGCCGGCGGGTTCCGCCGCCACCCCCGCGAGGTGGACGCCTCCTGGTCCAGGGCCATCGACGCCCTGGACGCCGTCCTCAGGAACTGGCCGCCGGCCTGAGCGCGGGCTCAGACCGCGGCCCAGAGCTGGGCCTTGTTGGTCAGCCCCGGCGAGCAGGGGAAGATCTTGACGAAGGTGTCCAGGGTGTCCAGGCAGCTTCCCGGCGCCAGGGACGAGCGGATCTGGTTGAACCCCGCCCCCTTGACGAACGGCACCCCGCCCAGCGTGAACCAGCGGACGGCGGGGTCGGCGTCGCCGCAGGCCCGTTCCACCACCTGCGCGCCGAAGCCGGCCGACTCTGCCGCCACGCAGAACCGGGTCAGGGGGTTGCGCAGCATGAACGAGTCGCTCGCCAGCGGGACGATCTCCCACCGCTGCTCGTTGACGTCGTGGCAGGTGAAGCGCTGCAAGCGGGCGCCGGGGACGAAGATGTCGTCCTCGGTCCGGATGTCGAGGCATTTGCCCTGCTCGGCCTCCTTGACGTGGACGGGGGTGGCGGCGTGCGCGGCGGCGGGAACGAGGCCGAGGGCCAGCGTCACGCCCAGGGCGGACACGATCCGGCGCAGGTGTCGCATGCGGGTCTCCTTGTGGGTCGGCGGGGTGTCTGTCTTCAGGGGCGTTCCACGGCGTTCCATCGCGGTGTCCCGCTGGCCGTGGCGTCGCCGGTGCCGCACAGTGGCCGGATGAGCGATGCGACGAAGGGCCAGGCCCTGTCCGGCGGCGTGGGCGGGGCGGCCGCGCTGGAGCCGCTGCTGCGTGAGGTGCTGGCCGCCCTGGCCGAGGGTGCGCGGCGGCGTGGCGGCCCGCTGCCCGCCGGCACGCCCCAGGAGCTGGCCGCCGAGGTGGCGCGGGCGTTCGCGGCGGAGGGCGGGCGGCTGGGGGCGCTGACCGAGCTGCTGGCCTACGGGAGCGCCGATCCGGCCGATCCGTTCTGCGCGGCGCACCTGCACTGTCCGCCGCTGGCGGTGGCGGTGGCGGCCGATCTGGCGGTCTCGGCGCTCAACCCGTCGCTGGACTCCTGGGACCAGGCGCCGGCCGCGACCGCGCTGGAGACGTCGCTGCTGGCCGAGCTGGCCGGGCTGGTGGGGTTCGGGGCGGCCGCGGCCGGCGTGCTGACCTCGGGGGGCACCGAGTCCAACCTGATGGGACTGATGCTGGCCAGGGACCTGGCGGTGGGCCGGTCGGCGGGCGTCCGGGCCGAGCTGTCGGGGCTGCCGGGCGGGGGGCCGCGGCTGCGAATCTTCGCCTCCGAGGCCGCGCACTTCTCCACCCGGCGGGCCGCGGCGCTGCTGGGGCTGGGTGAGGACGCGGTCGTCGCCGTCCCGGTCGACCGGGAGCTGCGGATGGAGGCCGCAGCGCTGGCCGGGGCGCTGCGGGCGAGCGCCGGGCGCGGCGAGCTGCCGGTGGCGGTGGTGGCCACGGCGGGCACCACGGACACCGGGGCGATCGACCCGTTGCGCGCGTGCGCGTCCCTGGCCGCCGAGCACGGCGCCTGGCTGCACGTCGATGCCGCCTACGGCGGCGGCGCGCTGCTGTCGGACCGGCTGGCCCCGCTCCTGGACGGTCTGGCGCTGGCCGACTCGGTGTCGCTGGACTGGCACAAGCTCGGCTGGCAGCCGGCCGCGGCCGGGGTGTTCCTGGTGCGCCGGGCCGAGACGTACGCCTCGCTGGCCCGGCGGGCGGCCTACCTCAACCCGGCCGACGACGAGGAGGCCGGTTACCCGAGCCTGCTGGGGTTGTCGCTGCGCACCACGCGGCGGGCCGACGCGTTCAAGATCGCGGTGACGCTGCGCACGCTGGGCCGGGCGGGGCTGGGCCGTCTGGTGGACGCCTGTCACGACCTGGCCCGGCACGGCGCGGCGGCGGTGCGCGCCCACCGGCGGCTGGAGTTGCATGCCGATCCGGTGCTGACCGCGTTCCTGTTCCGGTACCTGCCCGACGATCCGGCGCGCTCGGACGAGGTGAACGCGGGGCTGCGGCGCAGGCTGCTGCGCCAGGGCAGGGCGGTGGTGGGCCGGACCGAGCTGCCGGGGACGGGGCCGGGCCGGGTCCGGCTCAAGCTCACCCTGCTCAACCCGCACGCCACGCCCGGCGACCTCGACCGGCTGCTGTCCATGGTCGCCGCGGCGGGCGAGGCAGAGGAGCGCGGCCTCTGAGTCCTTCCCCGCGCCTTCCCGGGTCAGGCGAGAAGGGTGGACGGGTCGCGTTCGGGCGGCCCGGCCGGCCACCAGTGGCCGTCGTGCTGGGTGAAGGGGTACCAGCGGCCGTCGCGGCCGTAGCGGACCTGGCGGGGGCCGAGGGTCCAGCGGTTGCGCCAGGTCTCCAGCCGGGGCGGCGGGTCGCCGTCCCAGCCGGACTCCAGCAGCGCCTGGGCTCTGGCCAGCTCCTGGCGGGCCGGGGTCCAGGGGGTCTCCAGCGCGTCGAGCCCGGGGGCGCCGCCGTACCGCCAGGCCTGGACGGCGGCGTCCAGGCCGAGGTCGAGGTCGTGCTCGGCGGCCAGGCGGACGCGGTCCTGGTACTCGGTCAGCGGTTCCAGGCGGCCGTGCAGCAGGATCTGGCGGGCGCGGGCGGCGGCGGAGGCGGCCAGCACGGCCAGGGCGGCCACGTCCACGCCGGGGGCGGGGTCGAGCGCGAGGGGGGTGAAGGCGGTCTCCCGCGGGGGCGGTTCGGGCAGCGGCGGCTCGCCGAGCGCGAACGCCTGCGCGGCGGGCACCCCGCCGCGGGCGTCCTGCTCGGTGGTTCCGCCGTCGGGCGCGCGGGCGGGGGCCGGGACGGGCACGTCGCGGTTCTGCAGGGCCTCGATCAGCTCCTGCTCGCCGCGTCCGCGCAGCAGCAGCAGGACGAACGGGTCGCCGTCCAGCAGCCAGGACGCCTGGTAGCACAGGGCGGCGGCGTGCTTGCAGGGGTGTCCCCAGTCGGGGCAGGAGCATTCGGGCTCCAGGTCGCCGACGGTGGGCAGCAGCGGCACCGCGGCGTCCTCGGCGGCCTCGACCAGGTCGTGCGGGACGTCGCGGTCGAGCAGGGCGGCGATGTGCCCGGCCTTGGCGGCGACCTGGTCGAGGAAGCGTCCCCAGGCGGCGTCGGTGAGCTGTTCGACGCGGACGACGGTGTCGTACTCGTGCTCGGTGACGGCGGCGAGCCGGCCGGGGCTGACGGTGATCGGGCCGACCTGCCCGGTCTTGGCGTAGGCGCGGCCCTTGCGCAGCAGGGTCTGGTCGAGCGAGGTGTCCTCCAGGGCCTTGATCCACGCCTGGCCCCACCAGGTGGTGGCGAAGCGGGCGCCGGCGCGTTGCGGGGGGAAGGCGGCGAATCCGCGTACGGCGGTCATCTGAGCTCCACGAGTGCGGCGAGTTCGGCGTCGGTCAGCTCGGTGAAGGCGGCCTCGCCGGAGGCCAGGACGGCGTCGGCGAGCGAGCGCTTGGCGGCGAGCATGGCGGCGATGCGGTCCTCGATCGTGCCTTCGGCGATGAGACGGTGCACCTGGACGGGCCTGGTCTGGCCGATGCGGTAGGCGCGGTCGGTGGCCTGGTCCTCCACGGCGGGGTTCCACCAGCGGTCGTAGTGGATGACGTGGTCGGCGCGGGTGAGGTTCAGGCCGGTGCCGGCGGCCTTGAGGGAGAGCAGGAAGACGGGGACGTGGCCGTCCTGGAAGTGGGCGACCATCTCCTCGCGGCGGGCGACCGGGGTGCCGCCGTGCAGGAGCCGGGTGGCGACGCCGCGGCCGGACAGGTGGCGTTCCAGGAGCCTGGCCATGGCGACGTACTGGGTGAACACCAGCACGGCGCCGTCCTCGGCGACGATCGTGTCGACGAGCTCGTCGAGCAGTTCCAGCTTGCCCGAGCGGCCGGTCAGGCGGGGGGACGATTCGTGCAGGTAGTGGGCGGGGTGGTTGCAGATCTGTTTGAGCCCGGTCAGCAGTTTGACGATCAGGCCGCGCCGGGCCATGCCCTTGGCGTTCTCGATCTGGGTCATGCTCTCGCGGACGACGGCCTCGTACAGCGCGGCCTGTTCGGTGGTGAGGGGGACGGGCCGGTCGGTCTCGGTCTTGGGCGGCAGTTCGGGGGCGATGCCGGGGTCGCTCTTGCGGCGGCGCAGCAGGAACGGCCCGACGAGCCGGGCCAGCCGGGCGGCGGTGTCGGTGTCGCCGGACTCGACCGGTTTGGCCCAGCGGGCCCTGAAGCGGGTCAGCGGGCCGAGCAGTCCGGGGGTGGTCCAGTCGAGGATGGCCCACAGTTCGGACAGGTTGTTCTCCACGGGGGTGCCGGTGAGGGCGACGCGGGCGCCGGCGGGGATCTCGCGCAGCGCCTTGGCCGTGCCGGAGGCGGGGTTCTTGACGTGCTGGGCCTCGTCGGCGACCAGCAGCCCCCAGGGGTGGGCGCCCAGGGTGGCCGCGTCCAGGCGCATGGTGCCGTACGTGGTGAGCACGAACCCGTCGTCGGCCAGGGTGCGGGCGGCGCCGTGGTAGCGGCGGACCGGGACGCCGGGCGCGAACCTGGTGATCTCGCGTTCCCAGTTGCCCAGCAGCGAGGCGGGGCAGACCACGAGGGTCGGGCCGGTGCCGGCGCGGTGCAGGTGGAGCGCGATCAGGGTGATGGTCTTGCCCAGGCCCATGTCGTCGGCCAGGCAGCCGCCGAGGCCGAGCGAGGTCATCCTGGCCAGCCAGCGCAGCCCTTGGAGCTGGTAGTCGCGCAGGGTGGCGGCCAGGCCGGGCGGCGGCGGCACGGGTTCGGGGTCGGTGAGCCGGTCGCGCAGGTCGGCGAGCCAGGCGGTGGGTTCGACGGCGATCTGTTCGGGTTCGTCCCCGCCGTCGATCTCGACCGTGCCGGTCAGGGCCGCGCCGAGCGCCTGCAGGCCGGTCAGCGGCTTGAGGTCGCGCTGGCGGGCCTTGCGGGCCAGCGCGGGGTCGATGAGCACCCACTGGTCGCGCAGCCGTACGACGGGCCGGTGGGACTCGGCCAGCAGGTCCATCTCGGCGGCGGTCAGCGGGGAGCCGCCGAGCGCCAGCCGCCAGTTGAAGCTGGTCAGGTGGTGGCCGCCGAGGAAGGAGGGCAGGTCGGAGGGCGCGCTGTCGCGTTCGCCGACGACGGCCTGGGCGCTCAGGCCGCGGACCAGGGAGCGCGGCCAGTGGACCTCGACGCCGGCGGCGGCCAGCCGGTCGGCCGCGCCGGTCAGCAGGTCCGCCACGTCGCCGTCGGTGAGGGCGAGCTCGTCGGGCACGGCGTGCTCCAGCAGCCGTTCCAGGCGGGGCCAGGAGCGGGCGGCGCGGCGCAGGGCGAGGGTGACCTCGATCCTGGCGCGGAGGCCGAACCCGGGGTCGCGGCCCTGCCACAGGTCGGCGGCGTCCACGACGAGCGAGGGGTCGGCCAGGCCGTGCACCTGGACGACGGCCCGGAACTCGGCCTGGGCCAGGTCGTCGGCCTCCAGCCGGAGCGAGAGCCGTACGCCGGAGTCGAGCCCCGCCGAGACCTCCTCGGCCCAGGGGCGCAGGTGGGGCACCTTGACCGGCTTGACGGCGGCGAAGGCGGTGGCGCCGGTGGCGCGGACGGCTCCGGGCGAGCGCGGCATGGCGTCGGCCACGGCGTCGAGGAAGGCGCGGACGAGCGGCTCGGCGTCGGGCAGCAGCAGCTCGCCCACGGGGATGGCGCGGGCGGCGGCGGGCATGGCCGCGGCCAGCTCGCGCACGCGGCGGGCGTCGGCGGCGTCGAGGGGGCCGGCGCGCCAGGAGTCGTGGCCGTCGGGCGAGACGGCGGGCAGGATGCGGCCGCGGGTGACGAGCTGGAGGGCGACCAGCGCGACGGCGCCCCAGAAGCGGGTGGCCGGGTGGGCGGCGGCGTCGGCGCGGGCCCTGGCCAGCACGGCGACGGCGTCGGCGACGGGGATCTCGGTGACGGCGCGCTCGCGTGCGCGGGGGCGGCCGTCGTCGCCTGGTTCGATCACCGTGGCCGTGGCCTCGCCCTGGTCGTCGAGGAAGACCAGGTGGCCGGACCTGGGGGGATCGCCGGGGCGGAAGATCGCTGGGTGTTGCGCCAGATCCGGGAGAGCACTCATAGGCCGTACAGTGTACGGTACATCGGGGGTGTGGTTTACCACAGAGCACCTCGGCCGTCCGCCTCATTACCGCCATAACGGATCATTCGTAGCCTGGGGGACATGACGGATTGGTTGATTGCGTTGATGGAGAACCTCGGCGCCTTCGGGGCCGGGCTGGCGATCATGCTGGAGAACCTGTTCCCGCCGCTGCCCAGCGAGGTGATCCTGCCCCTGTCCGGCTTCACCGCCAGCCAGGGCGAACTGGACCTGCTCGACGTGCTGGTGTGCACGACGCTCGGCTCGGTGGTCGGGGCACTGGCCCTGTACGGGGCGGGCGCGCTGCTCGGCCGCGACCGCACGCTGGCCATCGCCGCCAAGCTGCCGCTGGTCAAGGTGACCGACATCGAGAAGACCGAGGCGTGGTTCCTGCGGCACGGCCGCAAGACCGTGTTCTTCGGCCGGATGATCCCCATCTTCCGCAGCCTGATCTCCGTGCCGGCGGGCGTGGAGCGCATGCCGCTGGTGACGTTCACCCTGCTCACGACGGCCGGCAGCGCCATCTGGAACACCATCTTCGTGCTTGCGGGATACTTTCTCGGCGAGAACTGGTCGCTGGTCGAGGCGTACGTGGGGATCGGCACCTACGTGGTGATCGGCCTGGTGGTGCTGGCGATCGCGGTCTTCGTCGCGGTACGGCTGACGGAACGGCGTAAGGGAAGGCATGCGAACCGCCGCTGAAGGGCTCAAGGTGCTGGGCGCAGTCGTCCTGGGCGGGTTGACCGCCCTCGCCGGCGCGCTGTTCCTGCTGCTCACGCTGCCCTTCCCGGGGCGGCCGCGGGTGCGGGCGCTGGCGGCGGGGCTGGCCGCCTTCGAGGCGCGCCGGCTGCGCCTGGACACCGCCGCGCTCGACGCGCTGTCCGGCTGGGACACCCGGCCGGCGCGCTACCTGGCCGCCAGGATCCCGGCCGGGGTGCTGGGCGGGCTGGTGGTGGCGCTGCTGGTCCTCGGCGCGCGCACCGCGGTCCTGCTGCTGGGGGCCTGGGTCCGCGGCGAGCCGTACGACGGGATGACGCCGACCCCGCCGCTGGTGCTGTACTTCCTGGTGGGCGGCTGCGTGCTGCTGTTCATCGCCGTGTCGGGGCTGGTGGGGGTGCACGCGCTGGAGCGGCGGCTGGCCGGGCGGCTGCTGGGGCCCGACCGTACCGAGGCGCTGGAGCGCCGGATCGCCGAGCTGGCCGAGAGCCGGGCCGGGATCGTGGCCGCGGTCGACTCCGAGCGCCGCCGGATCGAGCGTGACCTGCACGACGGGCTGCAGCAGCGCCTGGTGGCGCTGTCGATGCTCATCGGGCGGTCCCGGCGGGGGCGTCCTGAGCTGCTGGAGCAGGCGCACGAGCAGGCCCAGCAGGCGCTGGCCGAGCTGCGCGAGGTGGCCTGGCGGGTCTACCCGAGCGGGCTGGACTCCCTCGGGCTGGGCGAGGCGCTGGCCGGGGTGGCCGAACGCGCGGGCGTGCCGGTCAAGGTGACGTGCGACCTGCCGGGCCGGCCGCCGATGGCGGTGGAGACGGCGGCGTACTTCGTGGTGAGCGAGGCGGTGACCAACGCCGCCAAGCACGCGGCCGCCACACTGGTGACGGTCGAGGTCGGACAGGAGGACGACAGGGTGCTCGTACGGGTGAGCGACGACGGCACGGGCGGCGCGCGCCCCTCGGGAGGCGGCCTGTCCGGGCTGGCCCGGCGGGTGGCGGCGCTGGACGGCGCGTTCGAGGTGGTCAGCCCGCCCGGCGGCCCGACGACGGTGGCGGCGGTGCTGCCGTGCGGGTGATCCTGGCCGAGGACTCCACGCTGCTGCGCGAGGGCCTGGTACGCCTGCTGGGCGAGGAGGGCCACGAGGTGCCGGCCGCCGTGAGCGACGGCGAGGCCCTGGTGGCGGCGGTGGCCGAGCACGCCCCCGACGTCGTGGTGGTGGACGTGCGCATGCCGCCCACCCACACCGACGAGGGGCTGCGGGCGGCGCTGGAGATCCGGCGGCGCTGGCCGCGCGTCAAGGTGCTGGTGCTGTCGCAGTACGTGGAGAAGCGGTACGCCACCGAGCTGATGAGCGCCGACGTCGAGGGCGTGGGCTATCTGCTGAAGGACCGCGTGGCGCAGGTCGGCGACTTCCTGGACGCGCTGGAGCGGGTGGCGGCGGGCGGGGCGGCCTTCGACCCGGAGGTGGTGCGGCAGTTGCTGGCCCGTACCACGCAGGTCGATCCGCTGGCCCGGCTGACCGCGCGCGAGCGGGAGGTGCTGGAGCGCATGGCCCAGGGCATGACCAACGCCTCGATCGCCGGGCGGCTGCACGTGTCGCAGAGCGCGGTGGAGAAGCACGTCAACTCGCTGTTCGACAAGCTGGGCCTGTCGCACGCCAGCGGATACAGCCGCCGGGTGCTGGCCGTCCTGCACTTCCTGAAGTCCTGAGGCGGGCTTCGCGCGGCGGCGACTGGACCGGGCGGCTCTACCGTTCGGCCTGGGGGCGCCCGTGCGCTGTACCGTTCGCCGGGTTTCGGCCGCCGGCACGAGACCTGCGGCTACCGCCGTCCGGTCGCCTGCTCGGCCTGCCTGCCGTCGATCCGGCCCAGGGGGTGGGGGGCCGATTCCAGGGCGGCGCGGGCGGCGGGCCAGGCGGGGTCGCCGGGGTGCAGGGCGCTGCGGAGGTAGGCGGTGGTGAGCTGCTGCAGCAGGGCCAGGCGTTCGGGGCTCTCGTCGGTGGTCTCGGCGACCTGGTGTCCGGCGACGCCGCCGAGGGTGTGCTCGGCGCCGAACAGCGTCAGCAGGCTCTTGTCGCCGGGGCTGTGGTGGTAGCCGTCGGTGAACCAGTCGGGTCCGCGCGTCGTCAGGGGCGAGTCGTCCTTGTCGCCGGCGACCAGCAGGGCCGGGGTGGTCATGTACGCGAAGGCGGGGTTCATGAAGGGGAAGTGCTCGGCGGCGAAGGGTGACAGGTCCTGGCCGCCGGCGCCGGGCAGGGCGAGCAGCACGCCGGCCGTGACGCGCGGGTCGGACAGGTCCTCCCCTGGCCGGCCGGCGGCGTCCAGGATGCGGGCGCCGAGCAGCATGCTGGCGCTGTGGGCTCCCCAGGAGTGGCCGGCGACGGCGATGCGGTCGCGGTCCAGGCGTCCGGTCAGGCCCGGCAGGGCGGCTTCCAGGACGTCGAGGCCGTCGATGACGCGCCTGAGGTCCTCGACCCTGATGCGCCAGATGTGGGGGGTGCGGGGGTCGTCGGCGGGCACGGCGAGGGTGCGGGAGTCCAGGTGGGTGGGTTGCAGGACGGCGAAGCCGTGGGCGGCCCAGTGGTCGGCGAGGGGGGCGTAGCCGTCCATCGACCAGCCGTGGCCGTGGGACAGGACGACGACGGGCAGGCGGTCGCCGGTGGCGGGGGCCGAGACGCGGACCTGGAGGTCCTGGCCCCGTCCGGGGGCGGGCAGGACGACCGGCCGGACCGACACGACGGGTGCGGTGGGCGTTGCGGGCATGGTGGTGCCTTCCGGGTGTGTTGCCGCAGGTGGGCATGGGAGAGGGCAGGGCTTGGCCGTCGGGCCTCGGCTCTGGCATGATGTGCAAACGGGACCGTGTCCCGTTTCCGACGATACGGGACCGTGTCCCGTTTAGCAATCCTGGGAGGAACGGCGTGGAGGAGTCGCGTCCCAAACGGGCCGATGCGCGGCGCAACGAGGAGAACCTGCTGCGCGCGGCCGCCGCGGTGTTCGTCGCCTCGGGCGTGGAGGCGCCGATCCGCGACATCGCGGCCGAGGCCGGCGTCGGCACCGCCACGATCTACCGCCACTTCCCCACGCGGGCCGACCTGGTCATCGCCGTCTACCGCCATCAGGTGGAGTCGTGCGCGCAGGCCGGTCCGGACCTGCTGGCCGCGGGCCCGAGCCCGTACGCGGCGCTGCGGGAGTGGATCGGCCTGTTCGTCGACTTCCTGGTCACCAAGCACGGGCTGGCCGCGGTGCTCCAGCCGGACAACACCGGCTTCCAGGTGCTGCACGCCTACTTCCTCGACCGCCTGGTGCCGGTGTGCGCCGAGCTGCTGGCGGCCGCGGCGGCCGCCGGGGAGATCCGCGGCGATCTGGACGCCTTCGAGCTCATGCGCGGCGTGGGCAACCTGTGCATCGGGGCCGAGGCCGACCCCCGCTACGACGCCCGTCGCCTGGTCGGGCTCCTGGTCGCCGGGCTGGCCCGGTGAGGCCGGGAGGAAGACCTTAAGAGATCCGTAAGCCGGTCCGGCCAGACTTCAGGCACATCCCACGACGTATGGAGACAATCATCATGAGGAAGATCTGCGCGAACCTGTTCATCTCGCTCGACGGCGTCGTCCAGGACCCGGCGGACTGGCATTTCCCGTACTTCAACGACGAGATGGGCGCGGCGGTGACGGCGCAGATGGCCGACACGCTGCTGCTGGGGCGCGAGACGTACGACAGCTTCGCCGGGGCCTGGCCCGAGCGCGAGGCGGCGGGCGGCGAGGACGCCGACTTCGCCAGGACGATCGGCGACGCGCGCAAGATCGTGGTCTCCCGCCGGCCGCTGGAGTTCACCTGGCGCAACTCCGAGCAGCTCCAGGGCGACCTGGTCAAGGGCGTGAGGGAGCTGAAGGCCGAGCCGGGCGGCCCGATCGCGATGAGCGGCTCGGTCTCGGTGGTGCGGCAGCTCCTGGCCGCCGGGCTGCTGGACGAGCTGCACCTGCTGGTGCACCCGATCGCGGTGCGCAAGGGCGAGCGGCTGTTCGACGAGGGCGACAGCCCGATCCCGCTGGAGCTGGTCAGCTCGCAGACGTTCACCACGGGCGTGCTGTACCTGATCTACCGGCCGGCCGGGGCGGCCGGCGAGGGCTCCTACGACGACGCCAGGACCCACCTGCCCCAGGGGTGACGCGCCCTCGACAGGCCCGGTACCGCCTTGTACGGCGGGCCGGGCCTGTCGTGCGCGCGGGGTCAGCGGGCCAGCAGGTCGTCCAGTTCGGCGGCGAACAGCAGGGCGGGGTCGAAGCCCATGCCGGCGAAGTGGCCGGCCAGTTCCAGGGAGAGCACGCCGTGGATCCGGGTCCAGAAGCTGAGCGCCTGGTGCAGGACGGCGGGCGGGGCGGGGTGATCGCCGGCCCAGTCGCGGTGGGCGGCCAGGTGGTGGTCGAGCGGGGTCTCGGGGCGCCGGGGCGGGGCGGGCGAGGCGGCGTCGAGGAGGAGGGTCATGATCTGGGAGGAGATGGCGGTGATGTCGTCGGGGGCGTGGTAGCCGGGGACGGGGGTGCCGTAGATCAGCAGGTAGCGCTGGGGGTCGTGCAGGGCCCAGTCGCGTACGGCGTGGGCCAGCACGGCCAGCCCGCCGCCTCGGTCACTGCCTCGGTCATCGTCCCGGCCGTCGTCCCGGTCATCGCCGCGTGCGGCGTCTCCTGCGGCGTTTTCTGTGGCTTTTTCGGCGGCTGAGCGGAGGGTGTCGGCGAGGCTGCGGTAGGCGTCGCGGATGAGCTCGGTGATCAGTTCGTCGCGGTTGGCGTAGTAGCGGTAGAGCGCGGGGCCGCTCATGCCCATCTGTTTGGCGATCGCGTTGAGGGACAGCGCGGAGGCGCCCGTCGTGGCGATCTGCTGCCAGGCGTGTTCCTTGATCTCGGCACGGATCTGGGCGCGGTAGCGCTCGCGCGGGGTCGCCGTGCCGGTGTCCGTCATGCCTGTGCCGCCTTCCGCTGCTACACCCAGGAGATTTAGTTAGAGGCTATCACGAACGTTGTTGACACTCCTTTCCCTATGCGGTTATAACTTCTAACGAACGCATGAGCTTATAGCCACCCAGGTGAAGGGGAATGTCATGACCACGTACCAGCCGTCCGCCCGTCCCGCTCGCAGGACGCCGGTGGCGGTGAGCGTCGCCGCCTGGGCGGTGCCCGTCATGGTCGTCGGCCAGTTCGCGCTGCTGGCGGTCGTTCCGGTCGCGATCGTGCTGGTCGGCGCGCTGCGGCACGTCCGTGACCGGCTGGTCCGGTGGGCGGCCGTGCTGGTCGCGCTCACCTATGCGGCGCCGCTCGCCGTGTGGCTGGCCCGTCCCGGCGGTGCGCCGAGCCTGTCGAAGGACATGCACCCGGCCTTCGCCGTGCTGATCGTCGCCGCCTGCGCCGCGCTCGTCGCGGCCATCGTCCGGGCCGGACGGCGCTGACGCCCCCCTTTCTTCTTCGATCACTCAACGAGAGGAACACCATGTTCAGCAACGTCCGCGTCGCCTCGATCCTGATCCCGCTCGCCGTGGCCGGCGTCCTGGCGGGCAACGCCCCGGCGGCCCACGCCACCGCCGGCGCGGCCCGGTGCCAGGGTGAGGGGGTCGACGCCTCCGCCCGCATCCGCTACCGGGCCGACATCGTCATCAAGGCCCCGCTGAGCAGGATCTTCGGCCTGCAGACGCGGGTGGAGCAGTGGCCCGACTGGCAGCAGCCCGTCCTGTCCAGCAAGCGCCTCGACCACGGCCCGCTGCGCCCCGGCTCGTCGTGGCGGTGGACCACGCCCGCTCCGGCCACCGCCACCACCCCGGCCACCACCATGCACATCACCTCCACCCTCCGGCGCGTCAAGCGCGGGGCCTGCCTGCTGTGGAGCGGGCCGGCGGCCGGCACCGGCGTGCGCATCGACCGCGGCGTGCACCTGTGGACGTTCACCCAGGTCAAGGGCGGTGTGCGCGTGCACACCGAGGAGACCTGGACCGGCGGCCAGGTCGAGGCCGACGTGGACACCGCCACCAAGCTCCTGGGCGCCGGGCTGGAGGCGTGGCTGCGCGACCTGAAGGCCGCCGCGGAGTCCCGCTGACCGCCGCGCGATGTGACGGGCGCCACTGTGGTCCGATGTCACGCGGTGGCGGCGACCGGCGTCTGGTGCATGTGGCAAGGTCGAGAACCGACAGGCGGGAGCACGTGATGGACACCAGCGTCGAACCGGCGGACCAGGCCGACCAGGCCGACAGCGCGACCCGGGCGTTCGTCGAGCATCGCAACCTGCTGTTCACCGTCGCCTACGAGATGCTGGGCTCGGCCGCCGACGCCGAGGACGTCCTGCAGGAGACCTGGCTGAGGTGGGCGTCGGTCGAGCTGGAGTCCGTACGCGACCGGCGCGCCTTCCTGGTCCGCATGGTCACCAGGAAGGCGCTGACGCGACTGCGCACGATGCGCCGCCGCAAGGAGTCCTACGTCGGGCCGTGGCTGCCCGAGCCGCTGCTGACCTCGCCGGACGTGGCCGAGGACGTCGAGCTGGCCGAGAGCGTCTCGATGGCCATGCTGCTGGTGCTGGAGACGCTGCATCCCACCGAGCGGGCGGTGTTCGTGCTGCGCGAGGTGTTCGGGCTGGAGTACGACGAGATCGGCGAGGCCGTCGGCAAGGCCCCGGCGACGGTGCGGCAGATCGCCCACCGCGCCCGGGGGCATGTGGCCGCGCGGCGTCCCCGGGCGAGCGTCTCGGCCGAGCAGGCGGGTCAGGCGCTGGCGGCCTTCCGGAGCGCGATCGAGACCGGCGACCTGCGGCGGCTGCTCGACCTGCTGGCTCCCGACGTCGTCCTGCTCACCGACGGGGGCGGCGTGGTGCGGGCGGCGCTCGCGCCGGTCGAGGGCGCGGTCACGGTGGCGGGGGTGCTGTCCAGGATCGCCGGCACGGCCCGTCTGCGCCCGGCCCACGTCAACGGCCATCCGGCGCTGCTCGTCGAGGTCGACGGCGAGATCGACAGCGTCGTGGCGATCCGCCTGGACGGCGACCTCATCAGCGGCCTGTACGCCGTGCGCAACCCCGGCAAGTTGTCCCGAATAGGACAAGAGACCGCTGTGAGCCGCTGACGCGCAGCGCGGAAAACCGGGTGCGGCCGCCGCCTGCCGTCGCCGATCATGACCGGCATGGATACGTGCGTCTTCTGCGAGATCGTCGCCGGGCGGACCGTGGCCAGCGTGGTCCACGGCGACGACGACGTCCTGGCGATCCTCGACCATCACCCGGTCACGCCCGGTCACGTCCTGGTGATGCCGCGCGCGCACGTCGCCGGCCTGGCCGAGGCCGGTGACGCGATCGGCGGGCCGATCTGGCGGGCGGCGCGGCAGGTGGCGGCCGCGCTGCGGGCCTCGGGGCTGCGCTGCGAGGGGGTGCGGCTGTCGCTGGCGGACGGCGAGGCCGCCGGTCAGGACGTCTTCCACCTGCATCTGCACGTGGTGCCGCGCTTCGCGGGCGACGGCGTGGTGGTCGGCGCCGAGTGGCGGAGCCGCTCGCGCGCCCAGCTCGACCAGGACGCGGCGTTGATCCGCGCCGCACTGCCCGGCTGATCCGCGCCGCGCGGCCCCTCGGCCCCGCTGGCCTGAGGGGCCTGCCGCGCGCGGCATGTTGTTATGCTCCCCGCATGTTCCGCGAGGCCCGGCTTGAGGACTTCGAGTACATCGTCCGCCTCTACCGGCAGTTGCAGCCGGACGACCCGGATGTCGTGGACGGCTCCGATGCGGCGGTCTTCCGGCAGATCCTCGCATCCCCCGTGCTGCGCCTGTTCGTGCTCGAACTGGACGGGGACGTCGTCGCGACGACCTACCTCAACGTGATCCCCAACCTCACCCGGTCGGCCGCGCCGTACGCCGTGATCGAGAACGTCGTCGTGGAGGCGTCTCGGCGGGGCGCCGGGCTGGGCAAGCAGATCATGGCCGCCACCCTCCGGGCCGCCTGGGAGGCCGGCTGTTACAAGGCGATGCTGATGACGAGCTCCCGCAGGCCGGCGACCCACGCCTTCTACCGCGCCTGCGGCTTCTCCGGCGAGGCCAAGCACGCGTACGTGGCCCGTCCCTCCTGACGGGCCGCCGCCCGGGCAGGGCGGGGCCGTCACAGGGAGCGTTCGAGGAACCCGAGGATCGTGCGGGCCAGGGTGACGCGGTGGTCGGACAGGGCGTGGTCGGTGGGGAAGAGATGGGCTTCGAGGCGTTCGACGGGGTGTGCCCGGTAGGCGGCGACCAGGGGCTCATGGTGCACTTCGTGCGGCGTGACGACGTCGTGGCCGGTGCCGGCGAGCAGCACCGGACGGGTGGCCAGCAGGGGCGCGAGCCGGGCCAGGCGCCAGTCGTCGCCGCCCGCCTCCATCTCCTCGACCAGCGCCTGCCCGCTGGTGCCGCGCAGGGGGGCCAGTTCGCCGTCGAACGCCTTGACGTACCCGGCCCGTGCCTCGGGGTCGGCGCGGCACAGCCCGGCGGCCACCCCGAGGTCGAACGCGGCGACGGAGGCGACGGCGGTCACGGACGGGTCCGCCGCGGCCGTCATCAGCGCCGCGAACCCGCCCATGCTGTGGCCGACCAGGGCCAGGCGCCGCGGGTCGAGCCGGTGGGCGGCGGCCAGGCCGGGCAGCGCGGCGACGACCGCGGCGGCGTCCTCCAGCACGTTCCCCCAGGACCAGGTGCCGCCCACGCCCCATGATCCGCGGTAGTGGAACACCAGGGCGGCGTAGCCGGCGCGGCGCAGCGTCTGGGCGAGGTCGAAGTTGCGCTCGTTGCCGGGGAACCCGTGCAGCAGCACGACGACGGGGTGCGGGCCGGGCCCGGCGGGCAGGTGCAGCACGCCGAGCAGGCGCTCCCCGCCGCTGTCGAACGTCACCTGCGGCGTGGTGGCCGGGAAGTCTGGGTCGCGCGGCGGGTCTGCGGAAAGCGGGTCATACATGGGTGAACTCCCCAAGATCGAACCGATCGGTACGACCCGAGACGTTAGCAGCCGATCGAACCGACCGGTACTATCCAAGCCATGCCCGTGGCCAAAGGCTCCACGATCGACCCCGCCCGCACCCGCGCCGCCATCCTGAGCGCCGCCACCGACCTGCTGTACGAGCGCGGCCTCGACGGCATCGGCGTCGCCGGGCTGTGCGCCGCGATCGGCATCTCCAAGGAGACCCTCTACCGCCACTTCGGCACCAAGGAGGGCCTGGTCGAGGCCGTCCTCCAGGCACGCAGCGACCGGGTCGCCCGCGGCCTGGCCGCCCGCGCCCGGGCCGCGGGCGACGACCCGCGCGCCCAGCTGGGCGCGGTGTTCGACGCCCTGCGCCAGTGGTACGCCGACCCGGCCTTCCGCGGCTGCGCCCTGCTGAACGCCGCCGCCCAGCACCACGCCGACCCCGTACGGGCCATCACCGCCCGCCACCTGGACCGCTACCTTGAGCTGCTGACCGGCATCGCCGAACGCGCCGGGGCCGCCGATCCGGGGCTGGTGGGGCGGCAGCTGCTGATGCTGGTCGAGGGGGCGACCGTCGTCGCGGCCCATCATGACGGCGCGGCCGCCGCCGCCGACCACGCCCTCCAGGCCGCCCTGACCCTCCTGCACGCCACGCCCTCACCGGTGACCGATCCGCCCGGACCGTCGCTGCGGTAGATGCCTTCGGCCAGCTCAGTGCGGTGAGGTGCGGCCGGTGGTCGCCTGGCCATCGTCCGTCCTGCAGGGCATCCACGGCCTGTCGCCGCAGCAGCACCCGCCACCACCCCGCCCGCGACCACGCCGACCCTGGCCGGATACCCGCGGACGGCGGGGACCGCCTCCTCTCAGCTCGACGAACCCGAGCTCGCCGCCGCGCCGACGCGGTAGGCGCCGTCCGGCGAATCTCAGGGCCTTCGCAGCTCCCGGCGAAATGCCGGACGAGAGATCCGCTCACCTGTTCCTGCCGCGCCCACCAGGGGAAAGTGCCCCCGTGGGTGGGGGAACCGTGCTGGGACGCTGCCGGCGCGGGGTCCGCCGGAGCATCTGACCGCCGGCCGGCGAGGCGCCTTCCCGGCGGGCCTGCGGCGCGGCGCGCCGGAAGATCCGCCGCCAGCACCTGACACCTTTCGAAGGAGACACCACTCATGCGTGGAGCAGTTCTGCACGGACCGCGCGACGTGCGCGTCGAGGACCGTCCCGACCCGGCGCTCGTCCGGCCCACCGACGCGGTCATCCGCATCACCGCCACATGCGTGTGCGGCTCGGACCTGTGGCCCTACCGGGGCGTGGACAGGTCCGACGCGCCGGCGCCGATGGGACACGAGTACGTCGGCGTGGTCGAGCAGACCGGCGACCAGGTCGAGACGATCAAGCCAGGCGACTTCGTCGTCGGGTCGTTCTTCGCCTCCGACAACACCTGCGAGATCTGCCGGGCCGGCTACCAGTCCCGCTGCGTGCACGCCGAACCGATCGGCGCGATCGGCACCCAGGCCCAGTACGCCCGCATCCCGCTGGCCGACGGCACCCTGGTCGCCACCCCCGCCATGCCCGACGCCGACCTCGTCCCGAGCCTGCTGACCGCCTCCGACGTGCTGGGCACCGGCTGGTTCGGCGCCGTGGCCGCCGAGGCCGGGCCCGGCAAGACGGTCGCCGTCGTGGGCGACGGCGCGGTGGGGCTGCTCGCCGTCCTGGCCGCCCGGCGGCTCGGCGCCGAACGCATCGTCGCCTTCAGCCGCCACGCCGACCGGCAGAAGCTCGCCCTGGAGTTCGGCGCCCGGCCCGAGAGCGCACTTCGGACAATCGAAGTCGTCTTGACAACTTCATTTGTCGGTGGGAGGGTTGAGGCACCTCAGGAACTCAAGGAGCGACAATCATGCGAAAGATCACCGCGGGCCTGTTCATCTCCCTCGACGGCGTCGTCGAGGCCCCCGACACCTGGCACTTCCCGTACTTCAACGACGAGATGGGCCAGTCGGTCGGCGCGCAGATGCAGGCCGCCGACGCCATGCTGCTGGGCCGGCACACCTACGAGGAGTTCGCCGGCTACTGGCCGCACCAGGACCCCGAGAAGGAGCCGATGGCCGAGGCGATGAACAACTCGACCAAGTACGTCGTCTCCACCACGCTGACCTCGCCGTCCTGGCAGAACACCGAGGTCGTGAGCCTGGCCGACCTGGCGGCGCTGCGGGAGGGCGCCGGCGGGAACATCTCGGTCGTCGGCAGCGCCACCCTGGTCGTCTCGCTGCTGCGCGAGGGCCTGCTCGACGAGCTCAACCTGCTGCTCCACCCGATCGTCGTCGGCTCGGGCAAGCGGCTGTTCGACGACGTGCGCGAGCAGATCCCGCTCACCCTGACCACCTCCACCACCTTCAGCACCGGCGTGCTGAACCTCATCTACACGAGGGCATGACATGGCCGCCAAGACCGTCGCCGACAAGCTGCTCATCAAGCCGGCGACCGCCGTGTGGGTCTCCGACCCCGCCCGTCGGCCGCTCCTGGGGCCGCTGCCCGAGGGCGCCGGCGAGGCCGGATCGGTCAAGGAGGCGGACGTCGCGCTGATCTTCGCCTCCGACGCCGCCGCGGCCCGCCGGATCCTGGACGAGCACCGCGGCGACATCACCACGCCGCCCGTGGTCTGGGTCGCCTACCCCAAGGGCAACACGTCCGACATCAACCGCGACACGCTGTGGCCCATCGTCGGCGAGTACGGGCTGCGTCCCAACGGCCAGGTCGCGGTGGACGAGATGTGGTCGGCGCTACGCTTCCGCGCCCTGAAGGACGGCGAACCCCCCTTCACGGGCGGCCGCAGCTGACCCCACCCGCCACCCGACAGCCACCCGCCCGCAAGCCGCCACCGCCGAGCTCACGCCCAGCGGCGGCGCACGCCCCGGCGGGCACGCTCATGCCGCAAACGGGCCCGGCCCCCGCCTGACCGGTCAGGCGGACAGGTCGTCGCCCAGCACCAGCAGCAGATGCTCGTCCTGGCCGTGCCGGACCGTGCCGGCGTGCCGGAACCCGTGGCGTTCCAGCAGCCGCACCGAGCCGGTGTTGCCCGCGTAAGGGTCGGCGTACAGGGGCCTGGTCTTCTCCTCCGCCAGGAACAGCCCCAGAGCCGCGGTGCCGACGCCGCGCCCCCAGAAGGGGCGGCCCAGCCAGTAGCCGACGAACCGCCGCCCGCCCTCCCACCAGGACACCACGTTCCCGGCCACCTCGCCCCCGACCGTGACCGCGCGCACCAGGACGGTGGGATCGCCGAGGACCCGGGTGGTCCAGTGGGTCATGAAGGCCGCCCGCTCGCGAGGGGCGAACCTGGACCGCCGGACGGCCTCCTCGTCGTGCTCCTGCTCCAGGAACACCTCCAGATCGGCCTGCAGGACGGGCCGCAGCCGCACGTCATCGCTCATGCCCGCCGAGTGTGCCACCAGGCTCCGACAGTTCCGGCGGACCCGCCTTCCGCGCCGCGATTTCCCTCACCCAACGTGATCGCAGCCCTGCCGTTGGGCTGCTGACCGGGGATTTTACCCGGCCATCGAGCTTCACGGAGAGTGACATGGGGTAGTCACGGTGCAGAGTCGCCCGCTCGGGCAGGGAGGAGGAGCGCATGACAGGCACAGCCGTCAGCGGGCCGGGGGCCGTCGTCGAGGTGCCGACGGTCACGCCCGCCGGCGGCGTCGTCGCGGCTCGGGCCGCGACGGGCACGGGCACGTCCCCGGTCAGGGCCGCGGGCCGCTGCGGTCACCACGGTCACCCCGACGGTCACCCCCATGACGCGGGGCCGGCCGTTGTCCGCAGCGCAACCGCGTACCGCCCGGCCGGCCGCGCACGGCCGTACCTCACCGCGTACGGCCCGGCCGGTCACGGCGGGAGCTCCTCGCCGGGGTCGTGATCCCGATGCCGGTCCCGCCGCCGGGTCTGACTTCCCCAGTCCTCAGCCCGGCGGCGGGACCTTCACATGCCCCCCGAACCCGGGGCGGGTTCGTCCGGCCGGATGATGAGCACGTACCTCATGTCCCGACGGGGGGACCGGCACACGAGGAGGCCAGCGATGAGACCGGTGTACGCGGGCGCGGCGGTGGAGGTGGCCGCGCGGCCGGAGGAGGTGTTCGCGCTGATCACCGACTGGCCGCGGCACCGCGAATGGATGTTCATGGGGGGCAGACCAAGTACGGGAGAAAGGGACAGTCGTCCACTCCCATCTCGGCGTCCACGGCGCCTACACCTTCGCCATGCCCGAACCTCGCGCCCGGCGCCATCCGCGACCCGAATGCCGCCGAGGACGACGACGAGATCTGACCAGTGCGGCGGAACAGAGGGTGGCAACGTGGGAGCTACGAAGGAGACACCGGACTCGGCCGCAGTGACATACGAGGACCTGCTGCGCCAGACCCGCCGGATCCACCAAGAGCTGGAGCGGTACCACGGGATAACCTGGCGGCAACTCCCGGAGGAGTGGAAGATCGTCGAAGCCGCGATCTACGTCGCGCTGGACACCACCGATGACGAGTCCGGCCTGGTGGCAGGACGGGCCGCGCTGGACGCCGCCCGACAGATCCGGGCGCGGTGGATCCCAGACGCAGACGACCTTCCGTAGCCGTGTCTGGCGCGTTCATCTAACGATTGTTTCTCAACACCAGCGGGGTCGTGTCAGGAGCGCGCGGCAAGGCGAGCGAAGACGCAGGCCTCGTGCTCAGGGTGGGGTGTTACCTCATACCCGGCGCCAGTGAGCACCTCGGTGACGGCGTTGAGCTCGGCGCTGATGTCGACGCCAGACATGTGCCCGACCAGCGAGACGTAGAAGTCGCCGCGGACATTGCAACCCACATCGAAACCGAGGGTGTGCCGGCCGGTCTTCGCGGCCGCGTCCAGGACCTTGCGGATGTCGGCGGTGCGGAACAGGCCCTGAAGCTCTTCCATCTGGTCGGGAGTGTCCAGCACCAAGGCGAACTGGGTCATGGCGGGGTGCACCAGCGGTGAGCCGCCGTCGAGATCCGGATCGGCCGCGACCGCCTTGGCAAGGCCAGGCACGCGCGGAGCGATCCAGTCGAGGGGCGCGACCCGCACCCAGTAGTCCTCGATCCCCTCCTGGAGGAGCGCTTCGACACGGGAATCGCTCATGATCACGTCGCCCCAGGAGTTGTAGTCGACGGGGAGGTAATCAGCCAGGTCCAGGCCGTAATTGGGGTTGTCCTCGTCGATGTGACGATGCCCGGCGGTCACCACGACGACCAGCTGCGGTTCCAGGCTGGCCAGGGTGACGCCCGCTGCCTCGACGCGCTTCCATCGCGTCCAGGCAGCTTGTTTGGTGAGCATCGCTGCGCGGCCGATCGTCGACCAGCTCGTGCCACCAGCGCGGGCGTTGCCCACGATGACGTTCTGCAGGCGCTCGGCGGCCAGTCGTGTCTCATGGGCGGCATCGAGCGCCTCTATGTGTCGTCCTGCCAGGGTGGCGGTCATGGCCGCGTCCACGTATCGGTCGAACTCGTACTTCCAGAACGCCGGATCTTGGCGGTCATAGCTGGGTTGCTGGGGAACCGTCTCCTCACTCATGGTCCGTAGCTTCTCGCACACTGAGCGTGTCCGTCAGAAGTTTTTGACGGTTGGGCGTTGGGGCTGCCGGTTGATCTCGTTCATCGGCCTACCCTGGCGATCGCCGCGGGTTAGTTGTAGCTCCGATCTGGCACGCTGTGCGAAGGCGGCCCAAACAGTGTCTGGCTATCGACAGTGGCCGTCCTCCGTATTTCCTTCTCATTCTTCCCAAAAATGCCACGTAGGTCCGCGCCACGCAGGTTCGCGCCACGCACGTCCGCGTCGCCAAGGTACGCGCTGCGCAGGTCCGCGCTGCTCAGGTCGGCACCGCTCAGGTTCGCACCGCGCAGGTCCGCGCCGTTGCCGCCCCGCTGCGAACTGTCCAGGCGCGCAAAGCCCAGGTTCGCGCCGCGCAGATCCGCTTCGCTCAGGCTCGCGCCGCGCAGGTCCGCACCGCTCAGGTCCGCGCCGCGCAGGTCCGCACCGCTCAGGTTCGCGTTGTGCAGGTCCGCGTAGCTCAGGTCCGCACCGCTCAGGCGCGCGGCACCCAGGCTCGCGCCAAGCAGGTGCGCGTTGCTCAGATTCGCGCCGCGCAGGTCCGCGCGAATCAGGGTCGCGCTGCGCAGGTCCGCGTCGTGCAGGTCCGCGTCCCGCAAGCGGGCTTCTATCAGGTCTGCGGTTGGGAAGCGCATCTGAGAGAAGTCAGCGTGAGCCCCATTGGCCATGGCCAGGCTGGAGGCGACGGTGAGCGCTGCTACGACGTCCGCCCCTGGCCGGGTACCCCATCCGCTCACCGGCTTGCGCAAGTTGGTGACGGTACAGGGTTGAAAGAGCCTCTTCTGTCCAGGTTGCAAGGTACAGAGGTCATGGCCGCGGACATAGGCCGACAACACGGCAAGCACGGTGTTTCGGTCGCGTGGAGAGTCGTCGGCCAGGCGCTGGAGTGCGTAGATGCCGCCCAGGCGTACGTCCTGTTTGGCTGAGCCGAGCTGCTCGACGGCCTTGGTGTAGCGGTCGGTGATCTGGCCTTGCTGCGCGGTGTCGACCGTGCGGGCGGTGTACCAGAGGCCGAGGGCGGTGAAGGCGACACCGCCGATGACGACGAGGCCGGTGGCTGCCTGGATCAGGGTGTGGCGGGCGGCGTTGAGCGCTTCCATGCGCTCGGTGGCGGTCATCTGCTTGCGTTCTGTCTCAGTGATCGGGACGCGTTCGCCGGACAGACGACGGGCGGCGGGGCCGATCAGCAGACCGATCACGAGGCAGGTCGTGGCGGCCATAGCCGCACCGCCCAGCGTCCAGCGCAACCAGGCCGGCAGCAGAGGGTCGACAGAGGCCCAGGTCGCAGCCGCGATAGCGGCCAGGAGCAGGACGAGGCCGAGCGCGCGCAGCAGTCGTCTGCGCCGTGGCGGAGCCGCAGAGGCGGCCGGTGGAGGGGGTTGCACGGGTTCGGGAGCCCGGGCTGCCGGGACACCGGGCGTCGCGGTTCGGGTGGAGGCAAGGGCCGCGCCCACCGCGGCGGACGCGATGAGCCCGGCCAGCGCTAACGCTGTCCGGGGTCTCCAGGAAGGTCTGGCCGTCACACCTCCATTGGAGCGCTTCGTGGTGACGACCCGAGCGGGAATGCGCCACTGGGCATGGAATGTGCTCCATGATGGAGGCCGTCACTTTGAGCGTGGTCTCACACCGGTCGCGCCCGCCTCGGCTACGATCGCGCCCGCGTCCCGCTGGAGAAGTACGCCGACCTCGATCTACACCAGCTGCGCCACAGCGCCGCCACCCGTCTCGGCGAGGCAGAGGTCCCCCTGCAGCTCATCATGGGCAAGACCCGGCACAAGAACCCCCGCAGCGCCATGCGCTACGTCAATCCCGGCGTTGAGGCCATCGCCAAGGTCACCGAGGTCCTGGCGCCCCGCTGCCGCACCCACCATCGAACCCAGTGGCGGCTGGCCGGGCCTGGAGGAGTTTCGGCGCCATCACGGATCACTAACAGGCGAAAAAGCCCCAGGTCGCGACCGCTAATTTCTGCACGCAGCCTCCTCGAAGGCCTTCTCCTCTTATCTAGGGTTGGAGAACCCTTTTAGCAGGTCAGAGGATGATGATCTCTTCTTTCACGTCTGGCAAGTAGACCCCAGCATCGCCGTCAGATCACCGTGAAGGCCCACCGGGGTGAGACGATCACCGCCGCCGAGGGGGGTCTATGTGGTCGCAGGTCACAACCCCGGTGTGCCCGGCGCAGTCCAGACCGAGGCGCTGGCGTCGCGGTTCGACGCGCAGATCCAGGTGTCCACCGACTACGAACGACCTCGCCTCGACGTTGAAGATCGACCCGCGCGCCGCACTACTACCGCCACCGCCCCTCATCGTCGCTCGGCGCCGCCCAGGGCATCGCCGGTTAGGACAGGCCAGCACGCCCCGACCCGTGCCCGGCCCGGTGGCCAGTGCGCCGAACTCCGCGCCGCGGACGCGAATCCAATGTGTCCAGTGCGGATGGCCTGCGGCGCCGGTGCGGTACGTCCAGGGAAGCCCGGTCGCTGACGCGCTCAGCCGGCTGCGGTCGCCTGCTGGTGTGTGCGCCGTAGGACGGTGAGGACTTCGTTGCGCCAGGCGCGGGCGGAGGCCATGGCTTTGGTGAAGGCCGACGACATGTGGATGTGCCCTTTTTGGAGGGAGAAGGTTGCGGGGACTCCAGCTTCGTTGAGCCGTTCGGCGTAGCGTTCGCCGTCGTCGCGCACGGGGTCGTATTCGGCGGACATGATGTAGGCGGCTGGCAGGCCGGACAGGTCTGCCGCGAGCAGGGGAGAGACGTACGGGTTCGTCGGGTCTTGCCCGCCGAGGTAGTACCGGGCGCACATCGTGGCGGTGGCGAGTGTGAGTCCGTATCCGGTGGCGAGTCGCTGATGGGAGGGCAGGCTGAAGGTGAGGTCCAGGGCCGGTACTTCGAGGAGTTGCAGTGCGAGCGCCGGACCGTTCTCGTTGCGGGCTTTGAGTGCGACCGCGGCGGCGAGATTGGCGCCGGCGGAGCCGCCGCCAATGGTGATGAGGTCGGGTCGGATGCCGAGTTCGTCGGCGTGTTCGACCGTCCAAAGCAGGGCCGCGTAGCAGTCGTTGAGTCCGGTTGGGAAGGGGTTTTCGGGCGCCTTGCGGTAATTCACCGCGATGACGACGCATCCAGCTCCGGCTGCGCGTTCGGCGCAGAAGATGTCGATGGCGCTGTTGTTGATCGATCCGCCGATCCATCCGCCGCCGTGCAGGTAGATGTGCGCGGGGTGAGGGCCGGCGGCGATGGGTGTGAAGATGTGCAGGTCGATGGTCCCTTGGCTGACAGGGATGGTGACGGCCTGACGTGATCTCACGGGCGGGGCCGGCTCCATCAGCTGGGAGACGAGCGCTTCGCTGCCTGCTTGGTCTTGGGCGCGGAAGGCGGCGAAGTCGTCGATTTCCTCCGGTGAGGGCGGCAGGGAGGCCAGCAGGGGTTCGAGGAACGGGTCGAGCGGCATGGTGTCGTCTCCTTAGGGTTGGAGTGCAGCTTTACAGGCAGGCGCGCAGTGCGCGGCAGAGGGCCTCGGCGCGGTCGTCGGGGATTCCGCCGGGGCGGATGGTCTGGTAGGCGAAGGCCGTCTGGGATTCGGGGTGGGCGAAGGCGAGCTGGCCGCCGAGGCCGTCGTGGCCGAAGCTGCCGGGCCCGGCCATGCCGCGCCGTGTCGAGTGGAGCATGAAGCCGGTTCCCCATCGGTTGCCTTCGTCGAGGCCGATACGAGGCTGGCCTTGGGAGCGGACGGCGCGGGCGTCGTGGATGGTGGCGGGCCTAAGGAGGCGGATGCCATCGATGTCGCCGATGGTGGCGGCATACAGGCGGGCGAGGCTGCGGGCGTTGGTGACTAGGTTCGCGGCGGGGAGTTCCGGGGCGAGGAACTCGGGCGTGCTGGCGGAGGCGGGCATGTCGCCGGCGTTGAAGACGCCGCCGAGGCTCATGGCGCGGACCGCCGTCGGGTCCGCGAGCACTGCGGCGATCGCCTTGGCGGCGGCGGGGTCGGTGATGGGGAGCGGTTGGAGCATCGGGGAGAAGTCGGCCGCGGCCGGGTCGGCTCCGAAGGTCATGGCAAGACCGAGTGGTTCGGTGACGTGGTCGCGCAACCAGTCGCCGACGCTGTGGCCGGTGGCGCGGCGCATGACTTCGCCGACGAGCCAGCCGAAGGTGAGTGCGTGGTAGGCGAATGCGGTGCCGGGGGGCCAGGCGGGCGCTTGGCGGGCGAGGGTCTCGGCCACGGGATGCCAGGACTGCAGATCCTCGGCCGTCAGGTCCTGGTCGGGGGCGACGAGTCCGGCCTGGTGGGCGAGCAGGTGCCGGACGGTGGTGCCCTCTTTGCCGTTCTGGACGTACTCCGGCCAGTACTTGGCCACGGGGGCGTCGAGATCGATCAGGCCTTGTTCGGCGGCCATGAGGACGCAGATGGTGGTGACGCCCTTGCTGACGGAGAACACCACACTGCGGGTGTCGGGTGTCCAGGCGCCGCGTCCGCTCCGTCCGGCCCAGATGTCGATGACCGGTCGCCCTGCGATGTAGACGACGCATGATGCGGCGGTGTCGCCGCGTTGGTCGAAGTTGTCGGAGAAGGCTTCGGCGACCGGTTCGAATCCGGGGGTCACGAGGCCTTGCGGGCGCGGGCTCAAGATGTCTCCGTTCCATTGGAGGTCGTGGTCAGCGGCGCGGCCCCGTGGTCGGGCGCGTCATGTTGCCATTGGGGGTAGTGGTGGCAGGCGACGGTCCGCCCGTCGTCGAGGTGACGGGTTTCGGGTCGGGTCTGTCGGCAGCGGTCTGTCGCGAAGGGGCAGCGAGGCGCGAACGGGCAGCCGCCCTGGGCGCCGGTGGAGTTCTCGGGGACCGTTGCAGCGGGGCGGCGTCGGCGTTGCGTAGTGGGGTCGGCGACTGGTGCGGCGAGCAGGAGCGCCCGGGTGTAGGGGTGGGCCGGGGAGCGGGCGACCAGGTGGGTGGGGCCTGCTTCCATGACCTGGCCGCGGTACAGAACGGTGAGATCGTGGCACAGGTGCCGGACGACCGACATGTCGTGGGAGATGAACAGGTAGCTCAGCCCGTGCTGGTCTTGCAGGTCGGCGAGCAGGTTGAGGATCTGTGCCTGGACCGAGAGGTCCAGTGCGCTGACGGCTTCGTCGCAGATGACCAGGCGGGGCGCGGTCATCAGGGCGCGGGCGATCGAGATCCTCTGGCGTTGGCCGCCGGAGAAGTCGCGTGGGAACCGTGACGCGGCACTGGGCTCCATGCCGACGTCCTTGAGCATGGCGGTGGTGCGGCCGGTGATGTCGTGGCGAGAGTGCGTTCCCTGTGCTCGCAGTGGCTCTGCGAGGGACCGGCCGATGGTGTAGGAGGGGTTGAGTGAGCTGTTCGGGTCCTGGAACACCGCCTGGAGCGTGCTGCCGAGCTTGCGTCGCTGGGCCGGCCGCAGGCGGGTGATGTCTTGATCGAGCAGTTGCACGGCGCCTGAGGCGATGGGCGCGAGGCCGAGAACGGCTTTGGCGAGGGTGGACTTTCCCGAGCCGGACTCGCCGACCAGGCCCATGGTCCTTCCCTGCGGGACGATGAGGGTGACGTCGTCCAAGGCCCAGAACATCGGGTCACGGCGCCGGCGCCGGAAGCCGACGGCGAGGTTGCGGACCGCGAGCGCGGGAGTGTCGGTCACTGCGGTAGTGCTCCTTCCTGGACGAGCTCGTCCACGCGGCTGCACCGGGTCGCCGCATCAGCCCCCACCTGGACCAGGGGGATGGGCGCCGTCGTGCAGGCATCGGTGGTGTGGGCGCAACGTCCGGCGAACCGGCAACCCGCCGGCCAGAAGCCGGGCGGTGGTACACGCCCGGGCAGGGTGGGCAGACGAGCCCCTTCGGCGGCATTGCTGGGGTCGGCGGCCAGTAGGGCGGCGCTGTAAGGGAAGCGCGGCGCGCGGAACAGCGCCTCAACGTCGGCCTTCTCCACGACCTCGCCGGCGTACATGACGACAGCGCGGTCGGCGATGTCCGCCACGACGCCCCAGTCGTGGGTGATGAGCAGGATCGCCATCCCGGTCTCGTGTCGCAGTTCCCGCAGCAGTTGCAGGATCCCGGCTTGGACGGTGACGTCGAGTGCCGTGGTCGGCTCGTCGGCGATCACCAGCTGCGGCCGTCCGGCGAGCGCGAGGGCGATGTTGACGCGCTGGGCCATGCCGCCGGAGATCTGATGCGGATAGGCGGCCAGGACCCGGTCGGTGTCGGTGAGCTTGACCTGGTGCAGCAGCTCGATCGCGCGGGCGCGGGCGTCCCGCCGGGACAGCTCATCGCGACAGCGGATGACCTCGATGAGGTGGCTGCCGATGGTGTGGGTGGGGTCGAGGCTGCCCAGCGCGTCCTGCGCGATGTAGGCGATGCCCGAGCCCCGTACGGCGCGGTAGGCCTTCGGTCCGCCGGCGACCAGGTCCATGCTGGCGAATTCCACGTGCCCTGAGGTGATCTGGACTCCGCTGGGGAGCAGGCCGAGGACCGCCAGTGCGGTCATCGTCTTGCCGCAGCCGGATTCGCCCACGACGGCGACGGTCTCACCCGCTCGGACGGTGAAGCTCGCGTCGCTGACGAGCAGCGGCCCGCCGTCAGCGCTGATCGCCAGGTTCTGGACCTTCAACAGAGCATCGCTGGTGTCGGTTGTGGTAGCGGGTTGAGTCGTGGCCGGTTCCGCGCCGGTGCGTCGGCGCCGGGCCGACAGCCGCTCGCCGGATGAGATGTCGCGGATCGTGTCACCGAGCACGCCGAAGGCGAGCACGGTCAGTGCCAGCGCCACCCCGGGCGGAACGAGCAGCCATGAGCTGGTGGTGATGACCGACGAAGCCTCGCTGATCATTTGGCCCCAGCTGGGCCGGTTGCCGGCGGCGGTGACGCCGAGGAAGGCCAACGCGGCCTGGAACGCAAGCGCCACTCCCGCGAACACCGATCCCTGCACCAGCACGGGACCGAGCACGCGCCGCAGGATGTGACCGGTCATGATCCGCCAGGGACGGACACCGGCGACCCGTGCGGCGATGACGAACAGCTCGTCGCGGACCAGGAGGGTCGCGCCACGCACGACACGCGTGAGCATGGGGGCTCCCAGCACGCCGAGGGTCACCATCGCCGCCGTCGGACTGGAGGAGAAAACGGCGAGGACCACCAGCACCAGGATGATCGAGGGGATGCCGAGGGCCAGTTCGGTGGCCCGGCTGACCGCCGCGTCGATCAAGCCGCCCCGGTAACCGGCCGTGATCCCCAGGGGCAGGCCGAGCGCGAGGAACACCACCAGCGCGATCACCACGTTGACCAGCGACGGGGTGATCCCGTACAGCAGCCGGCTGAGCACGTCGCGGCCGAGTGTGTCGGTGCCGAGCAGATGACCGGCCGAAGGCCCGGCGAGCACGTCGGCCAGGTCCTGCGCCTGGGGCGGATGCGGCGCGAGGGCCGGGGCGAGCAGACCGGCTGCGATCAGCAGGACGAGGTAGGCGGCCGCGATGGCCCCCAGCGGTCTGCGGCGCAGTGCGGTAATCGAGGTTCTCATGACAGCCGCGCCCGGGGGTTGAGGTAGCCGTAGGCCACGTCGACGAGCAGGTTCACCGCGACGACGATGAGGGTGAAGTACACGACCACTCCTTGGATGAGCGGCAGGTCGTGGGCGGAGGTCGCCTGGACAGCGGTGCTGCCGAGCCCGGGGATGGCGAAGATGAACTCCACCGCGACGGTTCCGCCGAGCGCGCCGACGAACACCATCCCGATGACGGTCAGCACCGGGACCGCGGCGTTCTTCAGCGCGTGCCGGTAGACCACCGACAGCTCCGGCACGCCGGCCGCCCGCAGCGTGCGGACGTAGGTCTGGTCCAGGGCCGCTGAGACGGCGTCGCGTGCCTGCCGGGCGATAGTGGCGGTGGCCGGCATCGCCAGCGTGATGACCGGAAGGACCAGCGAGTTCAGCCAGCCTGCGGGATCTTGGCCCAGCGGGATGTATCCGGTGGGCGGGAAGGCCGCGAGCTTGACCGCGAACACCACGACCAGGACCAGTCCCAGCCAGAAGTCGGGCAGCGCCAGGCCGATGATGGAACCGGCCTGCACGAGACGGCCCACCGCACCCCGGCGTGCCGCCCGCACACCCATCAGCACACCCACGGCCGTGGCGACGAGCACGGCGCCGATGATCAGCGAGAGAGAGGGCCCGAGCCGGTCGCCGAGCTGCCCGGCGACCGGCTGCCGGTTGATCAGCGAGCTGCCCAGGTCTCCGTGCAACGCCCCCGACAACCAGTTCCAGTACTGGACCCACAGCGGCCGGTCCAGCCCGAGTTCCTGGCGTGCGGCCTCCAACTGGTCCGCCGTGGCGTTGGGGCCCAGCAATGAACGGGCGGCGTCACCCGGCAGCAACGCCACCAGGGCGAACGACACCACGGACGCCACCAGCACCAGCGGTATCGACCACGCCAGCCGGCGCAGGATGAGTTTCAGCATCATTGTCTCCGTGCTCGGGTGCGCTGCCTCAGCCGGCCGGCCGGAGTTCGGTCAGCCATGGCACACCGGCATTGGCGGTGGTCGCATCGAGCCCGGTGAGGCCCTTGACCAGGTAGTAGCTCAGCGGTGCACCCACCACCGGCAGGCTCCAGGCCTGATCCACCAGGTAGGCGTTGATCTGCTTCTGGATGGCCGCGCCGTCCTGCTCGCCGGCCGCGAAGTACTGCCCGTACAAGGCCTCCAGCTTCGGGTCGACCGTGTGGAGCGGGTTGAACGGGCCCTGCGGGTTGACGAATCCGACGTACAGCGACGCCATGTTGGCCAAACCGTACCCGATGGCCGCCGCGGGGAACTTCCCCGACTGCATCGCGACGAAGTAGTCGTTGGCCACCGCCTTCGTCGTGATCTGGAGCTTGACTCCTACCTTGGCCAGCTGGCCCGCCACCGCCTGCATCATCTTGTCCATCCCGGACAGCGAGGTGTCCAGGACCGGCAACGTGAACCCGTCGGGGTAGCCCGCTTGGGCGAGCAGCTGCTTGGCACGGCCCGGGTCGTAGGCGTAGGCAGAGTTCAGCGACGGATCGTAGGCGGCCTGCCCCGGCAGGGCGTACTGGCTGATCGTCAGCTTCTGATCGCCGTAGAGGGCCTTGGCGATGGCAGCGCGGTCGACCGCGTGGTTCAGCGCCTGCCGGACCCGCACATCGCCGAGCGGCTTGGCCAGCTCCCCCGCCCGGTCGACCAGGTTGAGCCCGGTCAGCGCCTGCGGCGGGGCCGAGACGGTGAGCCCGGCGCCGCGCGCCGCCTGCAGCGTCGTCGGATCCCCCAGCGCGGCCTGTACCTGCCCGGCCCGCATCGCCTGGATCATCGACGAGGGGTTGGGAATCACGCGGATCGTGACCGACTTCCAGCGCTGCCGACTCTTGTCCCAGTAATGCGGATTCGGCACGAACGTGTAGTGGTCTCCCACGACGGTCTGCGATGCCTGCAGCATGTACGGGCCGGCCCCCGCCGTTCCCTTGTCCAGGGTCGCGGGATCGGCCACCGCCTTCGGGCTGGCGATGTCCCCACCGCCGAACGCCTGCGCGAAGGCGAAGGTCAGGTTCGGGTCGGACTTTCTCAGGTTCAGCCGCACCGTCAGGGGCCCTGTGACCTCGACCTCGGAGACGCTCACCAGCAACTGCGCCGGCGACCCGATTTTCTGGCCGCGCGCATAGTCCAGGTAGGTCTTCACAGCCTGGGCGTCCAGGGCGGTGCCGTCGCTGAACTTGAGCCCTTCGCGCAAGGTCAGCTCGTAGACACGGTTGCCCTTGCCGGAGTAGCCCCATTTGACCGCGAGCCCCGGCCCGAACGTGCCGTCTGGCTTCATGACGACCAAGGGGTCGTACGCCCACTGGTAGAAGGCCGAGTACGAGGGATCGCCGATCCCCGGGTTCAGGCTCGGCGGCGACGCAGGAAAGCCGAAGGTGAACTGGTCGCTCACCTGTCCGCCGCTGCTCTTCGCACCGCCCGTCCCGCAGGCGGTGGCGGCGAGCGCGGTGACGGCCGCGGTGGCGATGGCGGCGCTCAGGCGCGGCCACCGGGGCGGCGACCAGCCGTGGGATAGGAGGCCGGACACGTTCATCTCCAGATCGAAGTAGGCACTGCAGGGTTGGATCGAGGCGTTGTGACAGCCGGCCAGAGCGCCAGTTAGGGCGTCTACCAGCGACTTTTCCGTGCTGCCGACGACACCGTCGGACGTGTTATCGTTGCGCAAACGATTTAGCAAAGGATGCGTCCCGGTATGCGCCGTGTCAAGCCCCCCTACGATGATCAGACGACGGAGCCCGTGTCCCCGGGGAGGAGAGCATGTCTCAACGCAGAGTGACGCTGGCCGACGTGGCTCGGCGCGCTGGCCTGTCCACGACGGCGGCTTCCCGGGTGCTCAACGGGCGCGAGGGGACCCGGCTGTCGGAGGACGCCCGGCGGCGGGTGCTCGCCGCGGCGAGCGAGCTCGGCTACCGCCCCAACGTGGCGGCGCGCAGCCTGCGCACCCACAAGACCGCGACCATCGCGCTCATCTCCGACACGGTCGCCACCACCCGGTTCGCCGGCGGCATGATCCGCGGGGCGCTCGACGCCGCCCGCGAACGCGACCACGTCCTGCTGATCGCCGAAACGCAGGGCGACCCGGACCTCGAGCGCGACGTGATCGACGCGATGCTGCACCGCCAGGTCGACGGCGTCATCTACGCCGCCATGTACAGCCGCCACCTCGCCGTCCCGCCGCCGCTGCTGTCGGTCCGGACGGTGCTGCTCAACGCCACCAGCGCACACCGGCTCCCGTCCGTCCTGCCCGGTGAGGAGGACGCGGGATACGCCGTCGCCGCCGCACTCATCGCTCACGGGCACAGGCGCATCGCCGTGCTCGGCCGGACCGAGTCGGTCGAGCGGGGACCGCACAGAGCGCTCGCCGCGGGGCTGCGCCTGCGAGGCATCCGCCGGGCGCTTACCGGGCAGCGCCTTCGGCTCTCGACGGGTGAGCAGACGGCCGACTGGGAGGTCGAGAGCGGATACGCCGGCATGCGCGCCCTGCTGCGCCGCCCCAACCGGCCCTCCGGGGTCATCTGCATGAATGACCGGCTCGCCTTCGGCGCCTACCAGGCCGCCGCCGAGGCACGCTGCACCGTCCCCGGCGACATCTCGATCGTGTCCTTCGACGATGAACCCATGGCCGCATGGATGCGCCCCGGCCTGACCACCGCCGCACTGCCCCACGAGGACATGGGCCGCCTCGCGGCCGAACTCCTGCTCGACGAGGACGCCGGCCCCGGAACTCGATGGGTGCCGATGCCACTGCGCGAGCGAGGCTCTATAGCGGCGCCCACCGCCTGATCTCGTGGTGCCGGTCGAACCGACCGGTGTTCGCCCCCCTGTTGCTCAATCGATTTAGCCTTGGAGAGTGACGAATGCTGCGCTTGCCCGACGCCTGGGTGTGGGACAGCTGGTACACACGCGACGACGAAGGCCGCTTCCACGCCTTCTTCCTCCGCGCCTCCCGCGCGCTGCTGGATCCTGAGCGCCGCCACAAGCGCGCCTCCATCGGACATGCCGTCTCCAGCGACCTGTGCTCCTGGGAGTTGCGGGCCGACGCGCTCGTCCCGGCCGACGGCCCAGCATGGGACGGCCTCGCAACCTGGACCGGCAGCGTCGTGCGCGGCCCGGACGGCTGGTACATGTTCTACACCGGAGTCGGCCATGCCGCCGGCCGCCTCGTCCAGCGCATCGGCCTGGCCACCTCCGACGACCTGCACACCTGGCACCGCTTTGGCGACAAACCCCTGGTCGAGCCCGACCCCACCTGGTACGAGCACGCCGACTCCACCGACTGGCCGGGCGAGGCCTGGCGCGACCCGTGGGTGTTCGCCGACCCCACCGGCGACGGCTGGCACATGCTCATCACCGCCCACGCCAGGCAAGGACCGGCCGGCGGCCGAGGGGTCATCGGACACGCCTGGTCACCCGACCTCCTGCATTGGGAGGTCCGACCTCCCCTGACCGAACCCGCCGGGTTCGGCCACCTCGAAGTCCCCCAGAGCGCCGTCGTCGACGGCCAGCCGCTCCTGCTGTTCTGCAGCAACCTCACCCAGCGGACAGAGCCCGAGCAGATCTGGGCGGTGCCCGGCCGCTCGGTCACCGGCCCGTGGGATCTCTCGCGGGCACGACCCGTCCCGGTCTCCAACCTCTACGCCACCCGCCTGGTACAGGACACCGACGGCGCCTGGAACCTCATCGGTTTCGTCGAGGAACGCGACGGGCGCTTCGCCGGCGAACTCGGCGACCCCATGCCCGTGCGCTACACCGTCGGCGGCCTCGAACCCGCGCTGTGACCCTGGCCTGCGAGATCCGATCACTCCGTGAGAGCACCGGAGCCGACGCGATCAGAGCCTGACCCTAAGGACGGCCATATGACGATCTCCACCGCACCTGTTGTCGTGGTGGGCGAAACACTGGTGGACCTGTTGTGGCGAGCCGGTACGGACACGCTGCGCATCTCTCCCGGGGGCAGCCCGGCCAATGTGGCCCTCGGGCTACGGCGTCTGGGATGCCCCGTCAGCCTCCTCACCTGCTGGGGCGACGACCCGCCCGGCCAGATGATCAAGTCCTATCTGGCGGACACCGGCCTCGACGTCGTTCGGATTGCCGAGGCGTCCCGGAGATCAACGGTCGCTCTGGCCTACCTCGATGCCGACACTGGCTCCGCAACGTATGAGTTCGTCCCTCACTGGGCTCCCGAAACGCCGACGCTGAGCCAGGACGTCATCCTTCTGCACACCGGCTCGCTCGCAGTGGCCGTTGAACCCGGAGCCCAAAATGTTCTCAACCTGTGCATACAAGTCCACCGGCAAGGCTGCACGGTGAGCATCGACCTCAACGTGCGCCCGGCCGTGCAACCAGACCACCGCGCCTACCGGTCGGCGCTCGAACGTTTCGTCGCGGTGGCCGATGTGGTCAAGGCCAGTGATGAAGACCTGCGCTGGCTGTGGCCGGAACATGACCCGCAAGACAGTGCCCGACGGCTTCGGTCCCTCGGTCCCCGGCTGGTCGTTCTCACCCGCGGCGCCGCCGGAGCGACCGCTTACACGGCCCTTGCGCAGGTGTCGGTGCCGGCACCCTCGGTCGAGGTCGTCGACACCGTCGGCGCCGGCGATGCCTTCCAGGCGGCGCTCCTGGACGGGCTCGTCCGCACCGAGGCTGGGCGGCGCCCACGCGCCCACATCCCCGACCACCCCGAAGCGCTGCGGCGCCTCCTCACCCGCGCAGTGCTCGCTGGCGCACTCGCCACCACCCGGGAAGGCGCACAACCCCCGCACCGCTGGGAGCTTTCCGCCGCCGCACACGCCTCTCAGACCGCATGCCCCGACAGGACCGCTCCCGGCCTCGACACCACGGCGCCGTGATCTCGATCAGCAGGACGAGGCCATGCCCATCGGGGGAGATTACGAAGCGCCGTCCGGGCGCGCGCCCCACCCGGCTCCCGCCCCTCTATGGCACCGTGTTCGGCGAGTACGCCGCGGCGCTGGAGCGCGCGCCGCTGTCGGATGAGACCCGGCGCACCTACCGCTCCCGTGGATTATCTAGGGTTGGAGGACCCTTCCAGCAGGTCAGAGGATGGTGATCTCTTCTTTCACGTAGGCCAAGTTGACTGAGCTCGACCCAAGCTCAAAGCGGCCCTGGGCGGGCGGCAGAACAACTCATAGGCCGTCCCGTACGACATGGCCTTGCCCAGCAGCGCGTGGGACAGGTTCACGCAACACCATGTCCCCGGCGCGTCCTGGTTTATCTGGCTATCCGAATGTCTCGGCAGGCCAGCGCGCCGTCGATTAGTAAGGCATGTTGCCTCGAACATGCGTCCAGGTTTTTCGGCCGAAACACCTTCCGTAGCTTGGCCGAGGCCGTGACGATCGCCGGCGGTAGCTGGGCTCCGACAGTGGCTGGGGCGATCGCCGCCGCGGACCTCCTTTGTCGGCCCACGGCATCGAGCCAGCAAGGCTCACGGAAGAAGCTATGGGAACGACGCTTGGCAGCGCTCACGAGCGTGCACTGCTGCACCGGAAACGTTTCGGTCGAAACGTTTCGTGGACTCCTGTTCGAGGATGGCGCTGTGCCCGACCCCCCCGAGGGCCACGCACCTGACGTGACCCACATGCCGTACGGACCCCCAGATACTGTGCGTCAAGTAGCCGCCCGCACTACTTGAAGTACTTGTCGCACGACTGAGAGCCACCAAAGATAACAAGAGTGAAGCCGGGGGCTGAGGTTGGCGACCTAGGGGGCCAGACCAAGTACGAGAGAAAGGGGCAGTGAAGCGCTGAGCCGCGGCCCAGAGGGCAGATGCGTCGGATGATGTGACCCTCCGGATGGGCTTGGTTGCGGTTTGGTGAACGAGGTCTCTGGTGGGGGTCATCGTCGCTACGGTTTCGGCGTCTGGACGCCGGGATTGAGGCGAGGGACGGCCTGGGATGACGTGGATCGAGCGGACCGCCTATCCGCAGTTCAAGCGGCTGACGTCGGCGCGAGTGCTGCATGTGTTCTTCACGCCGTCGCCGGAGGAGGTGGCCTGGGCAGAAAGGCGCACCGGCAGCTTGGAGTCGCGCTTCGCGCTGGTGCTGGCGTTGAAGTGCTTTCAGAAGATGGCGCGTTTCCCGGCCCCGGACGAGATCCCTGAGGTGGTGATCGACCACGTCCGGCGCTGTCTGGAGCTGCCTGAGGACGTCTGGCCGGACCATGGCGCCTCCCGTAGCGCGAAGGCGCATCGCAAGCTGGTGCGCCAGCGTCAGGGCGTGAAGTACGACGCGGGCCGGGCCCGGGCGATCGCCGCGGCGGCGATCCGGAAGGCGGCCCAGGCCAAGAACAATCCGGCGGATCTGATCAACGTGGCGATCGAGGAGTTGCTCCGGCGTCGGCTGGAGCTGCTCGGGTACACGACGCTGGAGGACCTGGCCACGAGCATCCGCGCTGAGGTGAACGCCGCCATCTTCGCCACGATCCTGCGGCGGATGGGTGAGGCGGGCCGGGCCCGGATGGAGGGGTTGCTCGTTGTCGGGCCGGACGGCAAATCGACGTTCAACCGGCTCAAGAAGCCCGCCCAGCGGGCCACCTGGTCGCGGTTCCGCGAGCAGGTGAGATGGCTGGATCAGGTGGACGCGCTCGGCGACACCGACGCCTGGCTGGAGGGCATCGCGCCGTCGAAGATCGCCGACTTCGCGGGTGAGGCCGACGCGCAGGACGCCGACACCTTGTCGCGCTATGACCCGGTCAAGCAGGTGGCGTTGCTGGTGTGCTTGACGCACACCGCCCGGATGCGGGCCCGAGACGACCTGGCCGAGATGTTGTGCAAGCGGATGGCCTCCCACGTCAAACGGGCCAAGGCGGAGCTGGAGGAGATCCGCGCTCGGCAGCGTGCGACCAGCGAGCGGTTGATCGGTACCTACCGTCAGGTGCTGGAACGTCTCGACCCCGGTAGCGAGGCCTCGGCCGCCGGGGTCGAGGCGGTGGCGCGGGCCATGGAGGCGGTGACCTCGTGCGCGGCGGGCGCCGGGCAGGTCCAGGCGCTCGGCGAGATGCTGTCGGCGCTCGTGGTGCAGACCCGCAGCGTGCAGACCGTACGGGCGGCGGTGGAGCAGGCCGGCGGGTTCGCCGCCCAGTTGGCCGACATCGAGGAGGTCGCCGCCTTCCACGGCGACGCCCACGAGCTGCTGGTGTACCGGTTCTTCAAGAAGGACCGGCCGGCGCTGTTCGAGCTGGCGGGCAAGCTGCGGCTGAAGGCCACCTCCAGCGACGATTCGGTGCTGGCCGCGCTGGCGCACGCCCGCGAGCACTCACCCAAGCGGCGCGACTTCATCCCGCTGCCCCCGCCGGTGGAGGAGGACGTCCCGGAGTCGGGCATCGCGTTCGCCTCGGGCAACTGGCGGCGCGCGGTGACCGACCGGCGCCGTCCCGGCATGGTGGCGCGCCGGCATTTCGAGGCGATGGTGTTCTGTTACTTGGCCGAGGAACTGCGCACCGGCGACGTGGCCGTGCTCGGCTCGAACGAGTACGCCGACTGGGGCGCCCATCTGCAGCCTTGGGAAGAGTGCCAGTCGAAGCTGGCTGCCTTCTGCGAGAAGGTCGGGCTGCCCGACACCCCGGCCGGTTTCGTCGCCCACCTCAAGGACGCCCATCTGAGCGCGGCCGCGCATTTGGACGCCGGCTACCTCGACAACGCCGACCTGATCATCGACGAGGCCGGTGTGCCGACCCTCAAGCGCCGCCGCGGCAAGGGCAGCGATGCGGATGCCGAGCGGCTGGCGGCCGAGATCGAGCGGCGCATGCCCGAACGCTCGCTGCTGTCGATCGTGGCGCGCACCGCTCACTGGCTGAGCTGGTATCGCCACTTCGGCCCGGCCTCCGGCTCCGACCCCAAGATCAAGGACAAGCTGGGGCGGTACTCGCTGGCGGTGTTCACCGGCGGTATCAACATCGGCCCGTACGAGGCGGCCAAGCACATCGCCGGCGTCACCGCCCGCGAGCTGTCCATGGTCCGCAACCGGCACATCACCCTGAAGAAGCTGAACGCCGCGATCGCGGATGTGGTCAACGCCTTCGCCGAGCTGGACGTGGTCAAGGCCTGGGGGGACGGTAGCACGGTGGCCGCCGACGGCACCCAGGTGGACACCTACATCGATAATCTCCTGGCCGAGACTTCCATCCGGTACGGAGGATTCGGCGGCATCGCCTACCACTACATCTCCGACACCTACGTGGCGCTGTTCTCCCGGTTCATCCCGTGCGGGGTGTGGGAGGCGGTGCACCTGATCGAAGGGCTGCTGGCCAACGGCTCCGACATCCAGCCCTCCACCGTGCACGCCGACACCCAGGGCCAGAACTTCCCGGTCTTCGCCCTGGCCACGTTGTTCGGGTTCGACCTGATGCCGCGCATCCGCAACTACAAGGACCTGATCTTCTTCCGCGCCTCGGAGAAGATCGCCTACCCGCACATCGACCAGCTGTTCGGCGAGAGCGGCCGCAACGTCATCGACTGGAAGCTGATCGACAAGCACTGGATCGACCTGATGCAGGTGGCGATCTCCATCAGCGAGGGCCGCCTGTCCTCGGCCACGCTGATGCGGCGCCTGCGCTCCAACTCCCGCAAGAACCGCATCTACAAGGCCTTCCGGGAGGTCGGCCGCAGCGTCCGTACCGTCGCTCTGTTGCGGTATCTGGCCGACCCGGCGCTGCGGGCGCGGGTCACCGCGGCGACGAACAAGGTCGAGTCCTACAACGGGTTCTCCAAGTGGATCGGCTTCGGCGGGGTGCTGGCCGACAACGACCCCGAAGAGCAGGAGAAACTGATCAAGTTCAACACGCTGCTGGCCAACCTGGTCGTCTTCCACAACGCCTTGGACATCTCCGATGTCGTGCGGCAGCTCGTGGCCGAAGGCTGGGAGATCACCGCCGACCAGCTCGGCCAGATCGCCCCGTATCTGCGGGCCCACATCAGCCGCTTCGGCGCCTACGCCACCGACGAGCTACATCACCAGCCAGCCCCGTTCGACCCCCTACTTAAGGAGGTCGACTTCACCGACGTCGAGCTGGCCGCCTGATTTTCGGCGTGCTGATGGCTCTTGATCACCATGTGCCTCGTGCGGCACGGTCATGATGGAGCGTTCCAGGGTGAGCGGCCGTTGCCGCTGGGTGCGCCATTCGGCCGTCAGTACGGTGGCGTCGTCCTGCAGCCGGCCGCGCTGGTGCTCCAGGATGGCCTGGATCAGGCGGCGCAGGGTTTCCGGAGCCGACATGCCGTCGGCCTCGCGGCGGACGATGAAGTCGATGAAGCGCTCCAGCCCGAACAGCTCCCCGCTCGGGCTCTGGGCCTCGATGATGCCGTCGGTGTAGAACAGCAGCCGGTCCGCGGGCTCGAGCTGGTAGTGCAGCAGCCCGGTGGACACTCCCCAGCCCAGACCCATCGGGGGGTCGGGCACGCTGGTCAAGGTGGCGACCTGCCGGCCGCCTCGGATCACCAACGGCGGATGGTGACCTCGATTGACCCAGGTCAGCCGGCCGGTCCGCAGATCGAGATCGGCAAGGACGCCGGTGGCGAAGCGGCCGGTGAACTGCTCGGCGATCGCCGCGTCGATCGCCTCGCTCGTCGCGGGCAGCGTCGTGCCCCGGCGGCGGCTGGTGCGAGCCGACCCGATGGCGATGGTGGCGGTGAGCCCGGCCGCGGTGTCGTGCCCCATCGCGTCGAAGATCGACACATGCAGGGTGTCGCCATCGATCGCGTAGTCGTAGGCATCGCCGCCCACCTCGTAGGCCGGCTCCAGCGCGGCACTGACCACCACCCTGTCGTCGGCGAAGGCCCCAGGCGGCAGCAGGTTCCACAACACCTCGGCCGACAGCGTCATCGGCCGGGCGCGGACCAAACGGGCGTAGGAATCGCTGTAGGGGCTCTTGCTGACCAGCAGCAGCGAGAGGAGCGAGGCCAGCCGGCCGGCCAGCAACGCCGCGCGCTCATATCCCCGCTGCACGCTCACTCCCAGGACGCCGACCCGTTCGGTGCCGCTCAGCAACGGCACCCATAGCCGCTGCGGCCCCTCGCCGACCGGCGAGGCAGGGACGCTCTCGGGAGCGGCGGGATCCAGCACGTGCCGGGCCTCGACGATCTCCACGTCGCGGAAGGCGCGCCCGGCCATGGTGGCGTCAATCCGGATCGCCTCGAGCCGTTCGCCGTACACGTCGCACTGCCCGGCCAAGGGCACCAGCAACTGCTGCTGCAGGTCAGCCACGTAGATCATCGTCTGAGAGAAGCCGGCCAACCGTCCGTACGCGGCGACCAGGCCCGGCAGATCCTCCATCGCGGACAGCTGAGTGGCGTCCAGCAGGCCGCCCAGCATCCGCTCACCATCACCCGTCACCTTGACGCCTTCCCCCTGGAGCCCCCTCCCCTCACAATAGATCGTCTCCTCCATGTGGAACGAGCTCCTTTCAAGCGTGCTGACCAGGACTAACGTCCCCCGAGCGTGCTGGGGCGGGTGCGGGTGCGCAGTGTGTGCTTGCCGGCCACCATGCGTGGGTGACGCTCGGCATGCAGGTCACGCCATGACCGGGAAGCGGTGGTCCAGGCCGGTGATGCGCAGCAGCCGGGCCATGCGCGGCGGAACGCCGGTCAGGGCCAGTGTGATGCCCCGCGCCCGGGCACGGCCTTGCACGCCGACCAGCACGCCGATCCCGCCGGCCCCGCAGAAGGTGACCCGGGACAGATCCAGGACGAGCAGGCCGGTGCTGTGGTCGAGGGCGGTGATCAGCCGCTTGCGCAGCCGGGCTGTGGTGAAGATGTCGATGTCCCCTGACAGATGCACGAGGGTCGGCGCCGAGGCGCTCATCCCGGCGAGCGGGGCGATGTCGATGACGGTCATGGAAGGTCTCCTCACGGGAGAAGCTGGATGAGATGCCTGCCGGCCGGAGATCGGCCCGCCGCCAGTACGGGCGGTGCCAGGACCGCTCGATCCGGCCGGCAGGCTGCACACGGGGTCACTGCGACGGCGCCGGCCGTCCCATGGATGGCTGCGCCGGCTGCCCGATGACCGACCCGCCCTCGTCCTCCCAACGGGCCGAGCCGTCGGCCGAGGCACGCAGAGCGGGGTCGCCCGGCAGGTGCGCGAGGGTGAGAATGGCGTCGATGCTCAAGCCGGCGACGTCCTGGGCGGTGAGCTTGAGCGTGGCCTCGGCGGCGCCGGCGACGGTGCCCGCAGGGATGATCAGCAGGACGACCGGCTCGCCGGCGGCGAAGCTGAGAGTGATCACGCGCGGGTCGGTGTGGC
>NZ_JBITLO010000014.1:0-306977 GCF_044465345.1 Nonomuraea sp. NPDC049684
AACCCCGGGGTTTGGCCGGGGGCCGGGTTTACCGCGCGGCCGCCCCCCGTTTTGGGGGGGCGGGCCCCCCCGCCCGGGGGGGGGCCCCCCCCGGCCCCCCCGCCCGGGGCCACCGGCACGGCGGCGCCGCCGGGCGGGACGATCGGCGTGACGGGCGCCACGACTCTGATCGACCGCCCCCTCAGGGGGCCGGCGCCCGCGCGGGCCCCCGTGCCGGTGGCCATGACGTCAGCGGGCCGCGCCCGGCCCGCGTCACCCGGATCCGCGACCGACAGGAGTGATCATGCTCACCGACGAGGTGTCCAGGCGGCAGCCGCACGAGGTGCACGCCCGGGGCGCACGGCCCCAGCCCGCCGAGCCGAGGGACGAGAGCCGGGACGAGCCGTCGCGGGCGCAGGCCCCGGCGCGCACCGTCCACCGGCTGCGCCGGATCCGGCAGGTGTCCGTGCAGGCGATCGGCGAGATCGACCAGGCGCTGGCCTGACCGTCATGCGGACGGTCCCCGACCCGGAAGGTACGAGATGAGCCGCGGCAGGGTGGGCGTGATCGTCGCCCCCGCCAACCCCTCGGCGGAGCCCGAGCTGACCCGCCTGCTCGGCTCGCGCGCCGACATGCACGTCACCCGTTTCCCCGTGCACCGGGGCGTGTCGCTCGCCGAGCGGCTGGAGAGCTACAACGAGGCCCTGCCCGGCATGGTCTGCGCGTTCGACGGCCTGCCGCTCGACGCGCTGGTCATGGCCTGCAGCGAGTCCCGCTACCTGCTCGGCCCCGACGACGACGCCGACCAGTGCGCGCGGCTGTCGGCCTCGACCGGCGTGCCGTTCGCCTCCTCCACGCAGGCCACCAGGGAGGCGGTGGAGCACGTCGGCGTGAGCGACATCGTGCTGGTCTCGCCGTACCAGCCGTGGCTGACCGAGCTGGCCGAGCGCTTCTGGAAGACGGCGGGGCTCAACGTCACGCAGGTCGTGCAGGTGCGGGCCGCCAAGGGCGGGTACTCCTCCTACGCGGTCACCCCGGCCGAGCTGATCACCCAGGTCGAGCGGGCCGAGGTGCCCGGCGACGCGGTGCTGCTGTTCACCGGCACCGGCATGGCCACGCTGCCCGTCCTCGGGCCGCTCAGCGCCGGCAACGACCGCACGCTGCTCACGTCCAACCTCTGCACCGCCTGGTGGGCCCTGTCGCGGGCCATCGGCGAGCACGTCACGCTCAGCCGCGTGCCCTACCGCCGCCACATGGCGGAGCAGGGGAGGCGCCCCGCATGAACGGCGTCATCGTCGTCGGGGCCGGCCCGGCGGGGCTGACCGCGGCGCTCTCGCTGGCCAGGGCCGGGATCCCGGTCACCGTCCTGGAGCGGGAGAACGAGCTCGCCGGGCAGGCGCGGGCCTGCACCTTCCATCCGGCCACGCTCGACCTGCTCGACGAGCTGGGCGTGGCCTCGCAACTCGTCGCCAAGGGCCGGGTGGTCGACCGGGTGCAGTGGCGCGACCGGTCGGGCATCGTGCTGGCCGAGATGGGCATGAACCGGCTCAACGGCCTGACCAAGCACCCGTTCAGGATCCACGCCGACCAGGCCGCGCTCACCCCGCTGCTGCTCGCGGCCCTGAACGCCTACCCCGACGTCGACGTGCGCTTCGGCACCCGCGTCGACGGGGTCTCCGAGGGCGGCACCGGTATCCGGGTCCGCGTCGGCCAGACCTGGACGCGGGCCCGGTACATGATCGCCGCCGACGGCGGTCACAGCACGGTGCGCGGCTCGCTGGGGTTGCCCTTCCCCAGGTCGGCCTACCCGACGCAGGCGCTGCGGGTGTTCACCGACTCGCCGCTCGACCGGCTGCTGCCGAGCCTGGCGCCGCTCACCTACGTCCGCGACGTGCAGCAGTCGTGCACGCTGCTCGCGTTGCCCGACCACTGGCGGATCATCTTCAAGATCCCCTGCGACGCCACCGAGCCGCTGTCGGCGCCCAACGTCTCGATGCTGGTCCGCCGCGCCCTACCGGGGGCCAGCGGGCCCATCCACGTGACCGGGGCCGACCGGTTCGGGCTGTCCAGGGGCGTGCTGACGTCCTACCGCTGCGGGCGGGTGCTGTTCGTCGGCGACGCCGCGCACCTGACCTCCACGGTCGGCGGCCTGAACATGAACGCCGGCATCCACGACGCCGTCGAGGTCGGCCAGGTGATCGCGGCCGTGCTCGGCGGTTTCGCGCCGCCCACCGCGTTGGAGGCGTGGGCGTGGCGGCGGCGGGCCGTGCTGCTGCAACGGGTGATCCCGCGCGGCGAGACGCGGCCGGCCGGCGTGCGCGAGCGCGACAGCGCCCGGCTGGCCGCGGCGATGGCCGGGCTGCGGGCCATCGCCGGCGATCCGGAGGCCACGCGGGCCTATCTCGCGCAGGCCTCGCTGCTCGACACCGTTCCCGGCTCCGCCGGTGGGGCCCGGCCCGTCTGAGACACCGCTGAGGAGGTGCGACACCGCATGTGGCGAACGCTCTCGGACGAAGCGCGCCAGGCCATCCGCGAGCTGTGCGACACGCACGGCTCCCGCCTCTACGACTACTGCCGCACCGAGCTGGCCGCGGGCGACGCCGAGCAGGCGACCGCCGGCGCGCTGGTGTCCGCCCACCTCTACGCGGACCGGCTGCCCGACCCCGCCCTGCACCGGCCCTGGCTCTACGCCCTGGCCCGCGCCCACCGCGCGATCGTGGCCAAGCCGGCCAGCATCGGCTCCTGGTCGCGTCCTGGGCGGATGTCGGAGCTGCTGCCCGAGGCGCTGCTCTCCCTCGACCGCCCGCTGCGCGAGCTGCTCGACCTGTCGCTGCGCCACGGCCTGTCCGACGCCGAGCTGGCCACCGTCTTCAGCCTGGGCCAGGACGAGGTCAGCGCCGTGGTGGCGCGGGCGGCCGACGCGCTGGAGGGCTGGTTCGCCGCGATCATCGCCGCGCGCGGCCGTACGGGATGTCCTGATCTGACCACGCGGGTGGCGGCCTGGGTCACCTCGCCGGGACGCCGGGCCCGCGCCCGGATCAGCCGGCACATCCAGGGCTGCGCCGCCTGCCGGGCCGCGCCCCGCACCATGTCGGCCGCCACGCTGCTGCGCCGGCTGCCGATCGCGGAGCTGCCCGGCACACTGACCAACCGGCTCGCCTCGGCACAGCCGCTGCCCGGAGAGGGACCCCTCTGGCGGGCGGACGGCTTCCCCGTGCTGGCACGCACCCTGGTGGAGCCCTTCGCGGCTGCGCCGGGCGTGGAGGCGAGGCCGATGCCCCCGGTCGCCGACCCCACGACGGCGACACCGGGAAACCCCTGGTCGGCGGCGGGCGCGGCCGCCGCCGACCAGGAGCCCCCGGGGCGGGCGGCCCGCGGGCGGCACCCGTTCACGCCGACGAGCCGGGCCCGGCCCTTCCGCGGCGGCTCCCCGGGCGACAAGCTCGTCTACGACAGCCGCGCCGAGGGCGGCCTCAGCGGCACCGTGCTCAACGGCCCGGTGAACGGGCCGGCCGGCGGCCCGGTGAACAGCCCGGTGAACAGCCCGGTGACCGGTCCGCTGAGCGCGCCGATCGGCGGCGAGGCCGGTGGCGGTGACGGCGCCGCCGCCCCGCCCGGCGCGATGATCATCCGGTACGGCGGCATCGGCTGGAACGGCGAGCCGGGCGGCCTGGACCGGCTCGACGGCGAGGCCCCCTGGCAGGAGTTCTGGCGGGAGGAGCCGGCGGAGCCCGAGGAGGAGACCGAGGCCCCGATCCGCACGGTGGCCAGGCTGGGCCTGCTGCTGGGCGTCGGGCTGCTGGTGGTGGGCCTGGTGTGGGCCGTGCTCAACGCCCGCGCGCATCCCGCGGTGGTCACCAGGGCGGCGGCGCAGCCGGTCGTCCCGGCCGAGACGCCCATACGCTGGACGGCCGCGATCGGCCCGGCCGCCGGATCCGGCCTGTCGTCCCAGGACCGCAAGGCCGAGCTGCCGAGACCGGCGGCGCCCACGGCCCGGGTGTCGCCCCGGTCGGCGTGGCTGGGGTCCGGGCGCGCCGGGGCGTTCTCGCTGGCGTGCACCGGGACGTGCCGGGTCGTCTCGGCCACCGGCACGCGCGGCATCGTCGTCGACGGCACGACGTTCCGCGTCCTGGACCCGCGTTCGCGGCCCGGCTGCCCGGGCGAGCCCGACGTGCGGCGCGGCCGGATCACCATCGTCTGGACGGGCCGCGCCACCGGCGACGGCCTGCGCACCGGCGGCACGGCCACCGCCGGCGGCACGCTCACCCTGAAGGTCGGCTGGACGGTCGCCAGGGACAAGGGCGTGCGGCGGCTCGACGCCGGGGGCGTCCGCTGGAGCAACTGCCGATGAGGCCCCGGACCGGCCGGGGCCCCACGAGCGGCTAGAAGAACCGGAACCCGGGCTCGGGCTCGGGCAGGTCGAGCTGTCGCGGCCCCCTGAACGTGGCGCTGTCCTTGGGCACGTCGGCCAGCGGCGTCCCGAGCACGAAGGGCACGGACACGCTGCTCCTGGTCAGGTCGACGGTGACGGTCGCGCCGGTGCCCTCCTCACTGGTGTAGGTGGTGTCGGTCCCGGCCAGCACCAGGCCGATCCGGTGCCCCTTCCTGAACGTGTAGTCCTGCGGCAGCGTCTGCCACCTGACCGTCCCGTACGTGCCGACGGGCAGCGGCTGGGGCTGGCTGAGCGAGTCGCGGTTCTGGACGTCGATCCAGCCGCGGGCGACGATCTCCAGCGGCCGGGTGGCCACGTTCGTGGTCACCTTCTTGTAGCAGGCGTCGTCGGCCGCGGTGCTCTCGCCGTGGCAGTCCTCCTCGGTGAGCGTGGTGACGCCCTGGCCGCGCCGCCAGTCGACGCGGGTGTCCTCGCCGAAGTCGACGAGCAGGGCGGTCAGGTTGGCGGTGGGCTTGTCGAGCTTGACCCGCAGGTCGGCGGTGGGGGTGCCGGACAGGCGCAGGTCGAGCGGGAGCGCGCCGGTGGTGAAGGCGGCCCGGCCCGGGTTGGCCGTGCCGACGTCGGCCACCATCTCGGTCTCGCTCAGCGCGAGGTCGGTGAAGGCGGCGGTGCTGCCGCCGCGGGCCTTGAGCAGGCCGAGCGAGCCGTCGGCGGCGGGCCGCAGCACGGCCTTGAGCGCGTACGGGGCCGGCCAGTCGCGCTGGGTGGTCCACTGCGCCGGGCCGAGCTGCACGTCGGCGCGGGGCTCGGTGGTGATCCCGTTGCGGACGCCGTGCAGCCAGTGGTCGAACCAGCGGTGCAGGGTGTCCACCCACAGGTCCCTGCGGCCCTCGAAGTCGAACGGGTCCACGTGCTGGTACTGGCCGACCCAGATCTTGCGCGGCACGTTGCGCTGGGCCAGGGCCTGCCACCAGGCGGAGAAGTTGTCCGGCCGGACGTTGAGGTCGTTGACCGTGTGCACGACGAAGACGCTGGCCTTGACCTTGGAGGCGTCGCCGAGCAGGCCCTTGATGTAGTCGCGTTCGTTCCAGAAGGCGTTGTAGTCGCCGGTGTCGTCGCCGTCCTCGGCGTCCATGCGGTCGCGGACGGCCTGGCACTTGGCCTCGGGGTCGGTGTCGACGTAGTTGGTCAGCCAGGAGGCGTAGTCGTAGTTGTAGACCACGCCGTTCGAGCGCTGGTACTTGTACCAGGAGCTGATGGCCGAGATGGGGACGATCGTCTTCAGGCCCTCGACGCCGGTGGCGGCCACGGCGTTGGCCAGCGTCCCGTCGTAGGACTTGCCGATCATGGCGGCGTTGCCGGTGGTCCAGTCGGCCACGGCGGGGGTGCCGTCGGACCTGACCGCCTTGGCGCGGCCGTTCAGCCAGTCGATGACCGCCTTGCCGCCCAGCACGTCGGCCTTGCCGCCCATGTCGGGGCAGCCGTCGGACCTGGTGGTGCCGAGCATGTCCACGTTGAGCACGGCGTAGCCGCGCGGGACGAAGTAGTTGTCGTAGAACAGGGGGAATTTGGTGACATTTCCGGAGGCGTCGTACGCCTTGCGCTCCCCCTCGTTCCCGCGCCCGGAGTTGTCGTAGTACGGACTCTCGTCGATGATCACGGGCACCTTCAGGCCCGGACCGGACTCCTTGGGCCGGATGATGTCCACCCTGACCCGGTCGAGCGCGCCGTCGAGGTCGCTGTCCACGGTGGACTCGACGTACACGTGCTCGCGGACGGCGTCGGCATAGGAGAAGACCGGCTGCGTCCGGCCGTCCTTGACGGTGATCGTGGGTCCGGCAGCGGCTTGTGCCGGGGTCGCGACCGCCAGGGTGAGGGCGACCGCGAAGAGGGCCGGGCGTAATTGTGGCACGCGTGACCTCCGTGACAAGTGTCGTAATTTCTCCCGCAATCTCTCATCCGTCCAGAAAGCTGACAAGATCCCACCTATGGAGGTACAGGACCGGATCCGGGGCTGCCTGCTCGGCGGCGCGATCGGCGACGCCCTCGGGGCGCCCATCGAGTTCGAGTCGTTGCGGGAGATCCGCCGGCAGCACGGCCAGGACGGCGTCACCGGCTATGTCACCACCTGGCGGGGCAGGAGCGCGCTGGTCACCGACGACACCCAGATGACCCTGTTCACCGTCGAGGCGCTGACCCGCGACCGCACGCCCGGCGAGGTGCGGCAGGCGTACCTGCGCTGGCTCGACACCCAGGAGCACCAGGCTCCGCCGCCCGCCGACCGTCCGCACCGGACCGGCGCGCTGCGCGAGGAGGGCTGGCTGTACTCCCGGCGGGCCCCGGGCAACGCCTGCCTGTCCGGGCTGCGGCAGCCCTTCCCGGGCCCGTCGCCGTCCGGCGTGCCCGGCCCGGTGAACCCCGGCTCCAAGGGCTGCGGCACCGTCATGCGCTCGGCGCCGTTCGGGCTCCTCGCGCCGTACGACGCGGGCGCCGCGTTCGAGCTGGCGGCGGCCTGCGCGCAGATCACCCACGGCCACCCGACCGGCTACCTGGCCGCGGGCGCGTTCGCCGCGATCGTCGCCCGCGTGATGGCCGGCGAGCCGCTGGAGGCCGCCGTCGGCCACGCCCTCGGCCTGCTCGCCGGCCGTCCGGGGCACGAGGAGACGTCCGGCGCCCTGCGCGCGGCGCTCGACCTGGCCGCGTCCGGCCCGCACTCCCCCGAGCGGGTCGAGACGCTGGGCGGCGCGTGGGTGGCCGAGGAGGCGCTGGCCATCGGCGTCTACTGCGCCCTGGCCGAGCCCTCGCCCGAGCGGGCGCTGCTGCTGTCGGTCAACCACTCGGGCGACAGCGACTCGACCGGCTCGGTCTGCGGCAACCTGGTGGGCGCGCTGCGCGGCGCGGACGCCCTGCCGGCCGCCTGGGTGACACCGCTGGAGGGCCGCGAGACGATCGAGCGCCTGGCCGCCGCGCTCCTCTAGGCTGGAGGCTCACCGGGACGGAAGAGATCGCATGCGAAACGTCGCGCGGACCTCGCTGGTCGATGCCGCCATCGAGGAGCTCCGCAGGGAGATCACCAGTGGGGTGTGGCCGGTCGGGACGAAGATCCCGTCCGAGAGCCGGCTGGCCGAGAGCCTCGGCATGAGCCGGTTGTCGGTGCGCGAGGCGGTGCGGGTGCTGGCCCACGCCGGGCTGCTGCAGACCAGGCAGGGCGACGGCACGTACGTCACCGCCACCGACGAGTCGCAGGTGGCGCTGCGCCGCCGGCTCGACCGGGCGGCCGCGATGGACATCATCGACGTGCGCCGCGGGCTCGACCTGGTGGCCGCCCGGCTGGCGGCGGTCAAGCGCACCGGCGACGACGTGGCCGCGATGCGCGAGGCGCTGGGCCGCCGCGGGTCGGCCGCGAGCGCGGGCGACCTCGACGGGTTCGCCGACGCCGACGCCGACTTCCACCTGCTGGTGGCCGACGCCGCGCACAACCCGCTGCTGGCCGACCTCTACCGCAGCATGCGCGACGCGCTGCGCGACAGCGTCCGGGACCAGGAGCAGGCGGCGCTGGCGCCCGACCCTTCGCACGACGACCTGCTGGCGGCGATCGAGGCGGGCGACGCGGCCAGGGCGGTCGCGGTCTCGGTCGCCATCCTCGACGTCCAGGAACGCGACCTGTGACCCGCGCGCCGGGTCAGCGGGCGACCAGCGCGGCGAGCCCGGCGGCCGGGCCGAGCAGGATCGAGGCGGCGGCGCACACCTGCGCGACCGGGCTTGACGCGGCGGGCCCCGCCGGGCCTTCGGCGGCGAAGACCGGGCGGATCCAGCGCAGGTAGTAGAACAGGCTCGCGACGGTGTTGGCGGCGGCGACCACCGCGAGCCAGGCGTACCCGCCGTCCCAGGCGGCGGCGAACATCAGCAGCTTCCCGGCGAACACGGCGGTCGGCGGCGTCCCGACCAGGCCGAGCAGGCACACCACCAGCGCGAAGGCCGTCCGGGGCGACCGGCGGCCGAGCCCCGCGTAGTCGGCCAGCCGCTCGGCCCCGGTGGCGACCACGACGGCGAAAGCGCCCAGGTTCGTGACCGCGTAGGCGGCCAGGTAGACCAGCAGGGCGGGCGCGGCCAGATCGGTGCGCCCGGCCACCGCGACCGGGACCAGCAGGTAACCGGCCTGGCTGACCGTCGAGTACGCCAGCAGCCGCCGTACGCTCTCCTGCTGGAAGGCGGCCAGGTTGCCCAGCGTCATCGTGCCGGCGGCCAGCACCGCGAGCAGCGCGGGCTCGTCCAGCACCGTCGTCGCCAGCCGGTACAGCGCCACCAGCGCCCCGATCTTGGGCACCGTGGTCACGAACGCGGCCACCGGCGCCGACGTGCCCTCGGTGACGTCGGGGACCCAGAAGTGCGCGGGCGCTCCCCCGACCTTGAACAGCGGCCCGGCCAGCAGCAGCACCGCGCCCACTGCCGGGGCGCGCGCGACGGGGTAGGCGGTGGCGCCGGACCAGCCGTACACGACGGTGGCCCCGGCCAGCATGAGCACGCCGAGGAAGGCGCCCATCAGGTAGTACTTGAGCGCCGCCTCGGTGCCGGACGCGTCCTTGGCGAACCCCGCCAGCGCGTACGCCGGGACGCTCGCCAGCAGGTACGCCGCCACCAGCACGAGCAGGTCGTCCGCCCCCGCCATGAGCACGGACCCCAGCGCGGCCAGCACCATCAGGGTGTACAGCTCGGTCTCCCTGCTGTTCCCCCTGACCTTGCCGGCCGCCAGCCACACGGCGAGCAGGGTGGCCAGGCAGACGGTCAGCCGGGCGGCTCCGGTCGGCGGATCGACGGCGTAGGCGTCGAAGGCCAGGACGGCGGGGCGCGGCAGGGCGGCGGCGCCCGCCGCGGCGGCCCCGGCGAGCGCCGCCGTGCACACCATGGCGGCGACGCGCTGCCGCCCGCGCCCCACGAACAGCCCCGCGAGCAGCGCCGTCACCGCGCCCAGCAGCATCAGCACCTCGGGCAGCATCGCGGTCACCGCCGCGCCGCCGTGGGGTGCGCTCATCGGCCCGCCAGGGCGACGACGGCGCGGGCGGCCGGCTCGATCAGGTCGAGCAGCGGGCGCGGCGCCAGGCCGATGAGCAGGGACAGCACGAGCAGCGGGGCGATCGCGCCCAGCTCGCGCGGCCGCACGTCGGTGACCCGGGGCGTCAGCTCGCCCGGCCCGCCGAGGAACGCGCGTTGCAGCGCCCGCAGGAACAGCGCCGCGGTGACCAGGATGCCGGTCACGGAGAGCGCGCCCGCGACCACGGCCCCCGACCCGATCACGCCGGTGAAGATCTGGAACTCGGCGATGAACCCGGACAGTCCGGGCAGCCCGAGGGAGGCGAACGCCGCCACCGCCGTGAGCCAGGCCAGCACGGGCGCCCGTCCGGCGATGCCGCCGTAGCGGCCGAGGGCGTAGCCGCCCGCGCGGTCCCACAGCACGCCGGTGATCAGGAACAGCGCGCCGGTGACCAGGCCGTGGCTGACCATCTGGGTGACCGCGCCGCTGACCGCCAGCTCCTTGGCCCGCGCCGGCCCGCCGGCCAGCCCGGCGGCGCCCAGGGCGAGCACGACGTAGCCCATGTGGTTGACCGAGGTGTAGGCGACGAGCCGCTTGAGGTTCTCCTGCGCCAGCGCCACCAGGGCGCCGTACAGGACGCTGACCAGGCCGATCACGATGACCAGCCAGGCGTACGCGCGCCACGGGCCGGGCAGCAGCGGCACGGCGATGCGGGCCAGCCCGTACGCGCCCATCTTGAGCAGCACCCCGGCGAGGATGGCCGACCCGGCGGCCGGGGCGTCGGTGTGCGCGGGCGGCAGCCAGGTGTGCACGGGGAAGACCGGCGTCTTGACCCCCAGGCCGATCCCGATCGCGAGCAGCACGGCCGCGCCCGCGTCGGGCGGGCGGCGGGTGAGGTCGGCCAGGTCGAACGTGTGCGGGTCGGCGGCCAGGTAGAGGCCGACGAAGCCGAGCAGCAGGGCCAGCGAGCCCAGGAAGGTGTAGAGGAAGAAGATCAGCGCGGACCTGGCCCGGTCGCCGTGCCCCCAGCCGACGATCACGAAGTACATGCCGACGATGGACAGGTCGAAGAAGACGAAGAACAGCAGCAGGTCGAGCGCCGCGAACAGCCCGGTGGAGACGGTCTGCAGGAACAGGAACAGCGCCGCGTGCGCCTTCGGCCTGGTGGGCTCGCCCAGCGAGTGGACGGCGCAGAGCAGGAACAGCACCGCGGTCATGGCGATCAGCGGGAGCGACAGGCCGTCCACGCCGACGTGGTAGCCGGCCCCCGCCGTCGGGATCCAGCGCAGCCTGGTCTCGTACGCCAGGCCGCCCCCGTACCCGGCCCACAGGGCGACGACCAGGGCGAGGTCGGCGGCGGACGCGGCCAGCCGGATCAGCCCCGCCGCGCGCGCCGTGACGCCCGGCAGGACGACCAGGGCCGCGGCGGCCAGCGGCAGGAACACAACGACGTCGAGCACGCCTCACCTCACGATCGCGAACACGACGGCCAGCACGACCAGGGCGACGGCGGCCTGGGCGAAGTAGGTGTGGACCTGTCCGGTCTGAGGGCGTCTGGCCGGCCCGCCGAGGCGTCGGACCGCGCCGCCGGTCCGCCGTACGAGCCCGTCGAGCCCCGACTCCAGCGGGCTCGCGGCCAGCCGCGCGGCCCGCAGCCCCGCCCGCGCGACGGCCTCGACCGTGCCCTGCACGACCCGCTCGTCGAACCAGGCCGCCCACCGCGCCGCCCCCAGCAGCGGCCGCCACACCACGGCCCGCGCCGCCCGCTCCAGCCCCAGCCAGCGCCCGAACGCCCCGCCCACGCGCGGAAGCACGTCCGTCCCGGGCCGCACGGCGATCGCTGCCGTCCCCGGCCGCGCCGCGATCACAGCGGTCACCAGGGCGAGCGCCGGGACGCCGGACAGGGCCAGCTCGCCCGCCGTGGGGCCGGGCGCGCCCGGGTCGCCCACCAGCCGGGACCACCAGCCGTGCACCGAGGGCAGCCCGACGATCCCGAACCCGGCCGCCACCAGGGCGAGCACCGGCAGCGGCAGCAGCTCGGGCACCGGCACCCGGCCCGTGGCCCGCCGCTCGCCTCCCGCGCCGGTCGCCGCGTCGGCGGGCCGCCAGACCTCGGCCAGCGCCTTCCCCGCGTACAGGGCGGCCACCAGCCCCGCGGCGAAGGCCACTACGCGCGGTCCGGGCTGCGCGACCCCGCCCAGGACGGCGTCCTTCGTCACCCACAACGACAGCGGCGGCGACCCGGCCAGGGCCGCGGCCCCCACCCCGAACGCCACCCCCACCAGCGGGAACCGCCGGGCCGCGCCGTGCAGCCCGGCCAGGTCCTTGGTGCCGAGCGCCGCCAGCCAGGCCCCCGCCGCCAGGAACAGCAGGCTCTTGACCGCGGCGTGCGCGACCAGGTGGGCGGCCCCGCCGGAGACCGCCGACGCCCCCGCCGCCAGCACCATGAAGCCGACCTGCGCGCAGGTCGAGGCGGCCAGGAGCTGCTTGAGGTCCCGCTGCGCCAGCGCGACCAGGCCGAGCAGCAGCGCGGTCAGCGCGCCCGTCCAGGCCGTCACCGCCGCCGCCCAGCCGGTGGCCGCGAGCAGGGCGTGCAGCCGCAGCAGCAGGTACGCCCCCGCGACCACCATGGTCGCCGCGTGCAGGAACGCCGACACCGGGCTCGGGCCCGCCATCGCCCGCGACAGCCAGAACGCGAACGGCCCCTGCGCCGACTTGCCCAGCGCGGCCAGCACGATCCCGCCCGCGACCACGTCCCGCCACGGCGGCGGCAGCCCCGGCAGCCCGGCGAGCGCCAGGCCGCCGCCCGCGGCCAGGGCGGCGCCGCAGGCGACGTACAGGCCCAGGTCGCCGGCCCGGGTGGTGACGAAGGCGACGGCCGCGGACTGTACGCGCTCGCGGTCGCGCCACCGGTAGCCGATCAGCGCGTACGACATCGCGCCCATGACCTCCCAGCCCATCAGCAGCAGGACGAGGTCCGTCGCGGTCACCGTGGCCAGCATCGCGCCCAGGAAGATCAGCATCAGCCCGTGGAAGCGCCCCGACCGCTGCTCCGCCGCCGCGAACACCAGCACGGCCAGCCCGACCGCCGCCACGGTGACCACCATGACCGCCGAGAGCCCGTCCACGGCCAGCCCTTCGCCGAGGATCAGCCGGGCGGTGACCGAGGGCCTGGTCGCCGCCGCGTGCCCGGCCAGCCCGAGGGTGAGCGCGGCCGTGCCGACGGACAGGCCGACGGACAGGGCGGGGGCGGCGCGGCGCACCGGGATCAGCAGCGCGCCGGCGGCGGCGGGCAGCGCGGGCAGCAGCCACAGGGACGGGCTCATCCCCTGAGGTCTCCGGCGGCGTCGGTCGTGTCCACGTCGCGGGCACGGAAGACGGCCGTGGTGACGGCGAAGCCCATCGCCATCTCCAGCGCCATCACGGTGACCGCGACCAGGACGAGGACCTGGCCGTCCGCGGCGGCCGGGGCGACGTGGTACCAGAAGGCGCCGCCGGCCGCGATCACGCCGTTGATCATGAGTTCGAGGCCCATCATGAGCATGACGATCGACTGCTGGGACAGCACGCCGTACAGGCCGACGGCGAACAGGGCGGCGGCCAGCAGCAGGAAGGCCTGGAGCGTCACCGGTCGTACCGTCCCCGGTGGGTGGCCAGCAGCACGGCCGAGATCATCGTCGCCAGGATCGCCACCCCGACGACCATCATGACCAGCATCTTCGGCCCCATCAGGGACAGTCCGAGCGCGTGCGTGGGGTCCGCCGGCGGCCGTCCGCGCCGGCTCGGCGGGCGGACGAGCAGCGCCCCGGCGGCCAGCAGGACGAACACCGTTCCGGCGATGGCCGCCGCGCCCCGCTGGTTGTGCGCCATCTTCATCGGCATGAGCCCGGCCGGGTTCATCATGTACATGATCATGAAGACGGCCATGACCAGCATCTCCATGACCATCATGAGGACGACCAGCACCCCCAGGTACTCCAGGTCGATCAGCAGCAGCGTCCCGCCCACGGCCAGCAGCGAGACCAGCAGCGCGAACGTCGCCCGCGCCATCGAGTCCACCGCGAACACCGCCACCCCGCCCGCCACCGCGACGACCGCCAGCGCCCAGAACGCCACGTTCACGGCAGCACCGCCACCGCGACGACCAGCAGTTGCACGAGCGAGACCGGGATCAGCACCACCCACGCGAACTGCACGAACCGGTCCATCCGCACGACCGGCACGCGATGCCCGGCCAGCACCAGCACGGCCAGCACCGCCGCCGTCTTGACCGGCCCCCACGCCCAGCCGGGCAGCACGGGCCCCGCCGCGCCGCCGAGGAACAGCGGCACCGCCCCGGCCGCCGCCACGACCAGCAGCGCATGGCGTCCGGCCTGGAAGACCAGCCGGTCGGGGCCGCCCAGCTCGCCCGGCACGCCGCCGCACACGTCCCGTCCGACCGGCTGCCCTATCGGCCCCCAGAACGCCATCGCCACCGCCGAGACGAGATAGACCGCGAACGCGACCGGCATCCACACCCCGAACCACAACCCGCGCTGCGCCGCCACGAGGTCGGCGAACCGCAGCGACCCCGCCCCCACGCCCGCGGTGATCAGCACGAACATGTGCGGCAGCTCGTACGCCAGGCCCTGGGCCAGGAACCGGTAGCCGCCGACCAGCGGCCACACGGCGTTGACCCCCCACCCGACCAGCCACAGGGCCCCCCAGACGCACACCTCCATGGCGTTGAACCACACCACCCCCGCCCCCAGGTCCAGCACCGGCGCGCCCCCGACCGGCAGGACGACGGCGGCCAGCAGCGCGGCCGACGGCAACGCCACGACCCCGGCCCGGGTGAGCAGGACGTCGGCCCGGTCCGTCCGCCGCCGCTGCTGCACCAGCAGCCGCGCCGCCTCCCTGAGCGGCGCCACCGCCGCCGCCCGCCATGAGCCGCGGCCCGCGCCGAGCGCCGCGTCGAGCGCCGCCGACCCCCACGTCAGCACCGCCATACCCAGGGCCGTCCCCACGGCCGTCCCCGCAGCCATCGGCTCACCCGTCCCTGGCGGCCGACGGCAGCCGGTCGAGGTCCGGATCGAGACCGGCCACGATCAGCCGCGCCACGGCGACCTCGGCCCCGGCCAGCAGACCGGGCAACAACGCCAGCACCCCACCCACCGGAACGTCACCGCCGCCACCAGGCCCGGGGCGTTCGTCGGTCAGGGTTGCCACGTCGTCGAGCCATCGGCGCATCCGGTCCAGGGTGTCGCCGCGCAGCGGGCGCGGGGCGCCGGGGCCGAGCTCACCCGCGCCGCGCAACATCCAGCGCAGCACCCGTGACCGGCGCACCCGCCGCGCGAACCGGAGGCACTGGCGTCGTGCCCGCTCGTCCACGGGGCCCGCGAGCAGGCGGTCGCGCAGGCGCCGGGCGTCCGCCGCGGCGGCGGGCCAGCCGGCCACGCCGAGCAGCCTGCCGAGACTGTCCAGCCGGGCCGCCGCCGTACGCCGCCGCGCCTCCGCCCGGCTCGCTCCCCGCGTCCAGAACGGGGTCCCCGCGCCGTCGGCCGGCAGGGTTCTGACCTGCGCCTCCTGGATGACGTCCCCTTGCAGGACGGTCTCCACCACCAGCCCCGCGGGCCAGTCCGCGAGCACGGGGCCCAGCGGCACGTGCAGCCGGTCCAGCTTCAGCCCGTCCCGGTCGGGCCCCCGGTCGGCCATGGGCGTGTCGTCCGGGTCGTTCCCGGATGCCCCCAGGACGCCGGCCTGCCGCCACTGGCCGGTTTCGTCCCCCAGCGTGCGGACGGCGTCGTCCAGCGCGGCCACGACCCGGTCGGCCGGGACGTCCGGCGGCAGTTCCACCAGCGCCCTCGGCACCGGAACCGCCCTCCGGACCTCCCGTACGGCCGCCGCCAGCTCCGCCCCCGGACGCCCGCACACCACCAGCACGCTCGCCTCCGCCGCCGACGCCGCCACCGGCCAGCCACGACGGTCCGCCTCCGCCTCCGCCAGCAGCCGCGCGCCCGTCCCGTACGGGCAGGCGACGAGGAGCACCCGGGGACGCAGCGCCGCCTGCCGCAACAGCCACCCCCTCAGGCCCACCGGAACGCCCCTTCCCGCCACGCGTACAGGACGCCGACCAGCAGCAGCCCCAGGAACGCGAACATCTCCACCACCGCCGGGAGCCCCACCTCGGCCACCACCAGGGCCCACGGGTACATGAAGACCATCTCCATGTCGAAGGCGAGGAAGACCAGCGTCACGGCGTACCACCGGACGTGGAAGCGCGACACCGCGTGCTCCCGAGGCCGCGCCCCGGACAGGAACGGCCCCACCCGCACGACCCCGCCGGGCGCCAGGGCCAGCGAGGCCAGGTACACCGCGGCGACCCCGGCGGCGAGCAGCGCCACGAGCCCCAGCACAGCGCCCACCGCTCTCACCTGCCGCAGAGCCCGAAGATCAGATCACCTGCCCCTCACGGTAGCAACCGGGATCCGCCTTCCCCGCGACCGACATCCCCTGCGAACCAGCCCCTTACCAGCACGAACGCGACCGGCCCCGGGCACGTCGCCGGCCGGAGGGTCAGCGCCCGAGCCCGAGAGAGGCGACGAGGTCGCGCATCTCGTCGTCGTAGATCGCGGCCGGGTCGTGGACGAGGGTGCGCAGGTGGCCGTAGATCTCCAGGGCGATGAGGCCGTGCATGCGGCCCCACACCCGCAGCGTCACCGCGAGGCCCGCCGGCGGCAGGTCGGGGAAGTCCTCCTGGACGTGGGCCGCCATGGCGGGGTCGAAGTCGGCCCAGGCGTAGTCGCCCCCCACGGACGCGCGCTCCCCGGCCGCCGGCCAGGCCGCGGCGACCAGGCCGACGATGCCGGCGCAGGCGCGCGCCTCCGCCTCCTTGCCCGGGCCTTCGCCGGGCGGACGGTAACCCGGCACCGGGTCGCCGTAGATCAGCCGGAAGCCCTCGGGGTTGGCCAGCGCCCACTCGCGCATGGCGCGGGCCCAGGCCAGGATCCGCCCGCCCGGATCGTCCGCCGGCACCGCGTCGCGGGCGGCCTCGGCCGCGTCGACGGCCGAGGTGTAGACGTCGCCGATGAGCGTCGTGACCAGGTGGTCGCGGGTGGGGAAGTAGCTGTAGATCGCACCGGCCGTCATGCCCATCTCGCGGGCGATGGCGCGCAGCGAGATGGCGTCGGGGCCGCCGTCGGCCATGAGCTGCAGGGCGATCGTCTTGATCTCGGCGCTGGTCTGGGCGCGTAGGCGGTCGCGGCGGCTCGTCCTGGGGTCGCTCACGGTCGACAGCTTACACGGCATGCTGTTTACTGTACGGCGTGTAGTAATCGAACGCCGTACATTTGATGGGAGTCAGCCAGGTGAGCACCACCGATGTGATCCGCGCCTACCTCGACGTCTGGAACGAGCCGAACGCCGCCGCCCGGTCGGCGCTGATGAAGTCCGTCCTCACGGAGGACTCGCTCTACGTCGATCCCGAGAACGCGGGCCTGCGCGGGCACGCCGAGCTGTCGGAGGTGATCGGCCGCGTCCGGAGCCGGTTCGGCGACCTCCGGTTCACCCTCGACACCGTGCTCGGCGTCCACCACGGCCGCGCGTTGTTCCGCTGGCGGCTCGGCACGGCCGCCACCGGCTACGACGTCGTGGAGTTCGACGGAGGCCGCATCCGCAGCATCGTCGGGTTCTTCACCTGAGCCGCCCCCGCCGGACCGCAGATCCGCCACCCAATCGCGGCACAAGCCGTGCGAACCACGCAGGAGCACACGTGTCCCTCTCCTCCGCCGCCCAGGCGCCGGTCACCGTCCTCGGCCTCGGGCTGATGGGCCAGGCGCTGGCCACGGCCTTCCTGGCGAACGGTCACCCGACCACCGTCTGGAACCGCTCGGCGGGCAAGGCCCACGACCTCGTCGCCAGGGGAGCCGTCCTGGCCGGCTCCGTCAGCGGCGCGGTCGAGGCGAGCCCGCTCGTCGTCGTCTGCGTCTCCGACCACGACGCCGTGCACGGGCTGCTGGGCCCGGTCGCCTCCTCTCTGGCCGGCCGCACCCTCGTCAACCTGACCACGGCGACCTCCGTCCAGGCCCGCGACACCGCGAGGTGGGCGGCCACGATCGGGAGCGCGTACCTCGACGGGGCGATCCTCGCCGTTCCCGAGGCGATCGGCACCGCCGACGCCACGGTGCTGTACTCCGGCCCGGAGGCCGCCTTCGAGGAGCACCTGCCCGCCCTGCGGGCGCTCGCCGGAGCCGGGACCGTCCACCTCGGCGAGGACCACGCCCTGTCCGCGCTGTACGACATGTCCGTCCTGAGCGTCATGTGGGGCGTGCTGAACGGCTTCCTCCAGGGCGCCGCCCTGCTCGGCGCCGCGAACGTCAAGGCGACGGCCTTCGCGTCCCTGGCCGGCACCGCCATCGGCGTGACGGCCGGCTACGTCTCCGCCTACGCCCGGCAGATCGACGAGGGCCGGTACCCCGCCGCCGACGCCACCCTCGCCGTCCACCTGGGCGGGATGGAGCACCTGGCGCAGGAGGTCCGGCAGCTCGGCGTCAACACCGAGCTGCCGGACCTCTTCCTGGCCCTGGCCCGGCGCGCGGCGGACGGCGGCCACGCCGGCGACGGTTACGCGGCGATGATCGAGCAGTTCCGGCGGCCCTCGGCCTGACGTCCTGCGACGGCGCTAACCGCCGATGACGAGGGTCTCCGCGGAGCCGTCCGCGTCGGGAGGGTCGCCCGCGGCCTTCCGGCGCGCGGCGTCCGGCCGTCCCGGCGTGCCGCGCAGGCGGGGCAGGCGCGAGGCCACGAGCGTCACCAGCGCGCCTGCCCCCGCCGCCGCCACCAGCAGGTACGCCGGAACCCCGCCACCGGGCACCTCTCCGGACGGACCCCGCGCAGCCACGCTCCCCCCGGCCCGCACCCCAGCGCGCGTCGCGGTCGGCTCACCGGCCGGCGCCGGCGTGCTCTTGCCCGGCGGGAACCCCGGCGGCCGGACCGCGCCCCACGGGTCCTTCCCGTCCCCGCCGAACGTCGCCACCTTGTCCGGCGGCACCGGGTCGGCCAGCAGCCGCCCGGGAACCGTGAGCGTCCCCACGGCGTACGGCTCGAACCAGCCCTGGAGGCCCTCCACCCGCCACACCCCGTCCGGCACGGCCACCGACGTGGCGTAGTGCCCGGCCTCGGGCAGCGGGGTGCCGGCGAAGGTGACGGTCCTGCCGTCGGCCCGGGTGAGGCGCAGGCCGACCGGGTCCAGCTCGCCCGCGTAGGGGTGCGTGCCGTGCTGCAGCACCCAGAACCCCAGTGTGTACGTCTTCCCGCCCGCGAACGCCGCCGGCGGCGGATCGAGGTAGGTCACCGCCCATCCCCCGCGCGCGGAGGCGGACGCCGCCCCCGCCCACCACCCGGACACCACCAGGACGACCAGCACGACAGCCGTCAGCGCGATCGGCCTGCCGGCCGGTACGGCCACGTTCGTCTGCATCATGCACCTCCGACCTCCCTACACCGCCCGGCCCCGGGAGGTTCCGCCCGCCGGACGGGTGCGACAATTCCCGGCGCGGCGCGCACAATGGAGTCAGCACGAAGAAAATCAGGGCGAGAATTCGGCGAGGAGCAAGGAGGCTTACGCCGTGTCCGCCACCGGAGGCGAATATCTGACCGCGATGCTCGACGTTCTGGTTTACGAGAACGTATTGGTCGCCTGGCGCCGCGCGACGGGCGGTTATCTGATCGTCACGCACGAGGGCGAGGAGCTCCGGCTGACCGCGCAGCAGGCGGGGATGTGGGCGCAGGGGGCGTTCGCGGTTTATCTGGCGTTGGTGGACCAGCGCCGTATCACTCCGCGCATCCCCGGTGACACCACAGCGCAATAACACGCGTCAGAACAAAAACCCATTTTTCCAGATTTGTCGCCACAGCGGCCGCGGAGAACCGGTCAGGCCGGTTTTCTGGCGCGTCCGAGAATGTGCGGCAGCCTCGGCGACAACGGCAGCGGCCGGAACGCGAACCGTTCGCGCTCCTCGATCACCAGCCCGCTGTCGGTCAGGGCGCGCTCGGTGTCGCGGTTGAGGCGGCACGCGCCGGCCATCCGCCGCCACAGCGGCGTCACGAGGTCCTGCAGCAGCGCGCCGGCGGCCCGCGAGGAGCGCACGTGCTCGTAGAACCGCACCTCGCCGCCGGGTCTGAGCACCCGGAACACCTCGCCGAGCGTCGCCCGCTGGTCGGGCACCGAGCACAACACCAGCGAGAGCACCACGGCGTCGAAGGAGTCGTCGGCGAAGCGCAGGTCCGCGGCGTGCCCGGCGACCACGCTCACGGGCACCGGCGCGCCGGCCGCGGCCTGACCGGCCAGCCGCCGCAGCCGGTCCTCCGGCTCGACGGCGACCACCTCGCGCACCGCCGCCGGGTAGTGCGCGAAGTTCAGCCCGTTGCCCGCGCCGACCTCCAGCACCCGTCCGGCCAGCCCGGCCAGCAGGCGCCGCCGGTGCTCGGCCGTGCCCCGCCGCTCCGACTCGGCGCTCATCCGCTCGTACGCCCGGGCGAAGCGGGGGTTCTGGAACCGCGTCAGGTCCTGCACGTCCCCCACGCTAACCCGCCCGCCCGCGCGGCGCGCGGCTCCGTCACGACCGGACGAGGCGGGCGATGGCGTCGGCGGCCTCCTTGACCTTGGCCTCCGCCTCGGCCCCGCCCTTCTGCGCCGCCTCGACCACACAGTGCGCCATGTGCTCCTCCAGCAGCGACAACGCGAACGACTGCAACGCGCTCGTCGTCGCCGAGACCTGCGTCAGGATGTCGATGCAGTACTTGTCGTCCTCGACCATGCGCTGGATGCCCCGCGCCTGGCCCTCGATCCGGCGCAGCCGCCGGAGGTGGTCCTGCTTGCCGTCGGTGTACCCGGCCATCTCCCGGTCCTCTCGCTCGCTACACCGACCGCAACACGGTACCCCCCTACCGTATTCCGGAGCGGGGGCCGTCAGGCGCCCTGGTTGTTCATGAAGCGCGAGATCAGCCACTGGCCGCCCTGGTGCGAGAGCATGAACAGCTCGCGGTAGGTGGTGTCGCCCTGCTTGCTGGTCGAGCGCGCGAAGGCGTCCTGGCTGCCGGCGTTCCGCGTCTCGTCGATGGTGTGCGTGGCCGACTTCAGGTCGGCGCCGTCCTTGAGCAGCTTCTCGTAGAGGCTGCGGACGGCCTGCGAGCCCGTGGCCGTGGCCTGCCCGTCAAAGGCCACCACGGCGTCGCTGGTGAACGTCTTCACGACCGCGTCCACGTTGCCGGACTTCAGGGCGTCGAAGTAGTTCTGCACGGCGGCGCGCGGCTGGGTGGCGGCCGTCATGGTGCCGGTCGGCGTGGCGGTCTCGGTCATGGTCTCAGTGGCGGTCGGCGACTCCATGCCGGTCTCGGTGGGCGTCATCATGGTCTCGGTCGGCGTGGCCGGGCTGGCCTCCCCCTTCATCGCCTGCGTGTTGCTCCCCGCGGAGCAGCCCGCGACCAGGACGACGGGAACGATCGCGGCCAGCAGGAGTGCCCTGCGCTCAGAAATCTTGCTCATGGCCGGGTTGATGCCCTCGCCGGTCGTGCACGAATGCCCGGTTTAGGCACTCCGCACAACCCCTTTACCTCATGTCGGTATTACTCACGGTAACGCTTCACTGTCATTGGTGAGACCGTTCAGAGCTGTGATCGTTGCCGACCCGAGACCGGGCGGGGAAGGGCCGCCTATAGCGTCCCTCCAGTGCGGCCAACACAGGCGAACCCGGAACCACTGCCCCAGCGTGAGGACGCCGAGCGCTGTGCCAGCGTCCGGTCCGGGCGGCGGTGCGTGCTTCCCGCGGCTCACCCCACCCCGCACGTCTACCCGCCCATGGAGGCCCTCTAGCGACGTCCTCGCAGGTGAGAGGGCCGGTCGGCGGGGCAGGTGACGACGATGGACGAACCGACGACCACCGTCACGCCCTGTGAGGACGGCCCGCTGCTGATCAGAGGCCCCTTCGAGCTGCTGACTCAGGACGGCGAGCCGATCGACCCCGGAAGGGCCACGGTCGCGCTGTGCCGGTGCGGCCGGTCGTCGACCAAGCCGTTCTGCGACGGCTCGCACAAGTCCGTCGGCTTCAAGGCGTCGAGCGAGCCCGACCCGCCCGCCGACTCCTGAGCCCGCGCGCGCAGCCACCGCGCCGAGTGGGCGGCCCGCGCGAGCCGTCCCCCCGCGTACGGCACGCCGCCCGCGCAGGCCGCCCCCACCGCCAGCCAGGAGCACACCGCCCGCTCCAGCACCCACACCGGCGCGAACAGCGAGGCGCCGGCGGGGAAGACCCGCCGCCCGCCGGCCCGCCGCCGCCCGGCCTCGGCCAGCGCGACGGCCGCCCCGGCGGCGGCCAGCAGCGGCAGCGGACGGCGCACCAGCGCGAGCGCGGGCAGCACCGCCAGGAACGACGCCAGCCGCACCGGCTGGGCGAGGTCGTCGTAGGCCTGCCGGACCCGCTGCGACCAGAACCGCCGCGCGTCGCACGGCAGCCTGCGGACGTACAGGCCGGGCGGGCGCAGCTCGCGTCCGCCGTGGGCGCGCACGGTGCGGACCAGCTCCAGGTTCTCGAACAGCACGTCGCCGTCGTAGCCGCCCATGGCCAGGAAGAACGAGCGCCGGACGCCGAACGTGCCCGGGTAGTCGGCGCCGAACGCGCGGTTGAGCAGCGTGCGGGCGGTGTCCCAGCGGGCGTGCCAGGGGGCGGGGTCGAAGTAGTTCTGCGGCCTGACCAGCTCGGCGCGGGCCAGCAGGGCGTGCATCTCGGCCAGCGCGGGCAGGTCGTAGCGCACGTCGTCGTCCGCGATCACGACCCGGTCGCCCGCGGCCAGCCGCAGCCCGGTCGTCACGCCGTTGACCTTGCCGTTGGCGAAGGACAGGCCGGCCGCCGGGCCGACGTGCCGGACCAGGCAGCGCCAGCGGCGGGCGTGGCGGGCGTACAGCTCGGGCCGGCTGCCGTCGACCACGGTCACGCGTACGTGCGGCGCGAGGGCGCGCAGGTACTCCGTCAGCTCGTCGAGGCCGGAGTCGTCCTGCCAGCGCAGCGGGATCACGTAGTCCAGGTCGATCACGCGGGCGCCTCCTGGTCGAGCAGGGAGGACGCGCCGCGTTCCCAGCGGCCCATGACGTGCTCGGCCCAGCGGCGTTCGAGGGCCAGGGCGCAGGCGGCGCCGTACAGGACGTCGCCGGTCAGGTGGGGGAAGGCGGCCGCGAAGCCGCCGCACAGGTCGGCCGCGGCGATCTGCTCGTGCACGGCGTCGGCCTGCACGTGCTCCTCGTAGAACCGGGCCGCCGCCGCGTCGCCGCCGAGCCGGCGCAGGCCCGCGGCGTAGCGGCGGTTGGGCAGCGAGGAGGTCATCTCGATCGCGGCCAGGTGGCCGACCAGCGCGCCGCGCAGCCGCCGGTGCAGCCCGAACAGCGACATGGTGTTGGTGACGGCCAGGGTGACCGCGGGGACCCGCGGCAGGTACGCGCCGTAGGAGTCGTCGAGGCCGAGGCCGCGCATGGTGTGGCCGAACAGCTCGCAGTGCATGCGCTCGGGCCGGCCGCCGCCGTACTCGTCGGCCTGGATCTCCACCAGGGCCGCCTTGGGCCGGCCGCGCAGGCGCGGGATCGCCCAGGTGTGCGGGTCGGCCTCCTTCAGGTGGTAGATCGAGCGGTGGATCACGAACTCGCGGAAGGCGTCGATCCCGGCCTCGCGCTGGAGGTGGAGCGAGACCGACGGGCCGTCGCCGTCCTCGGCGGTGAGCGCGGTGAGCGCGCGCCGCACCTCGCCGGGCGGCACCGGCCCGGGACGCGGCACCGCCCCGGCCAGCTCCCGCTCGAACCGGTCCTCCAGCAGGCCGCGCAGGCGCAGCAGCGACGGCTCCCACTCCCAGCGGTCGTCCACCTCGTCGAAGCCCTGGTAGTGCAGCTCGTAGCAGGCGAACAGGGCGAGCTGGAGATCCTCCTCGCCGTCCGGCGCGGGGGCGTCGGGCAGCGTCGCGGGCGGCCGGGCGAGCCGGTCGAAGAGCAGGTCGGTGAGCGGGCCACGCGCGGGCGGCAGGCGCATCAGGCGGCCTTGCGGTAGACGGAGACGTGCGCGCGGCTCTCGTCGGTGAACGGGGTGCCGATCCAGTCGGCCCAGCGGTGCTCCAGGGCCATCCCGGCCAGCCTGGCCATCAGGTCGAGCTCGCCGGGCCAGGCGTAGCGGTGGTTGGCGGGCAGCAGCCGCACGCCCTCGCCGGTCAGCCGTACGCGGGTGGTGCGCATGTGCTGGGTGGCCGGGGCGAGCCTGGCCGCCTCGATGAGGACGACGTCCTCGGCCAGCGACAGCAGCCGCAGCGCCGAGCCGTCGCGGAAGGCGGCCGGGTCGGGCACCCATGCCTCGACCACGAACCGCCCGCCGCCGCGCAGGTGCCGGGCCGCGTTGGCGAAGCAGTTGACCTGCGCCTCCTGGGTGGGCAGGGCGAAGATCGTGTTGATCGCGAGCACCACCAGCGCGTACGAGCCCTCGACCCGCACGGTGGAGAAGTCGCCCACCGTCACGGGGACGGCCGCGCCGCCGGGTTTGGCGCGCAGCTCGCGGGTCATCTCCGGCGAGGCGTCGATCCCGGCGACGGACAGTCCGCGGGCGGCGAGCGGGAGCGCCAGCCGCCCGGTGCCGATGCCGAACTCCAGCACGGGGCCGCCCTCGGCCAGCGTCGCCAGCCGCTCGACGGCCGCGCCGGTCGGCAGCTCCGTCACCGTGGCGTCGTAGATGTCGGCGATCCCGCGCCCGTAGGCGGAGGCGTCGTAGGCCACGCGCACCTCCTGTCCCCCGTGTTTCAGCAGGTCAATGCCCCTGGCCTGATCGGCTAAACGCTGACCTCCACCCGCCCGGCCGCCACCCGCACGGCGTAGACGGGCACCTGGACGGCCTCCTCGTCCAGGCACGCCCCCGACACCAGCGAGAAGACCTGCTTGTGCAGCGGCGAGGCCACGGTGGGCTCGCCCCGCCTGGTGCCGACGATGCCGCGCGAGAGCACGTACGCGCCGCTGAACGGGTCGAGGTTGTCCAGGGCGTGCACGTGCCCCTCGTAGGTGCGGAACAGCGCCACCTGCCGGTCGCCGACCAGCGCGCAGACGCCGCGCTCCGGCGGCAGGGCCGCGTACTCGCAGACCGGGGTCCAGCTCATCGGGCCATCACCGGCCTGATCTGGCCGCGCTCGGAGGCGAACACGATCGACGGGTCGGGGACGCCGGGGGCGTTGACGAAGCTGACGAACCTGCCCAGCTTCTCCGGGTCGTCCAGGGTCGCCGCCCACTCGTCGGCGTAGGTGGCGACGTGCTGTTCCATCTGGGCGTCGAGGTCGGCGCAGATGCCGAGCGAGTCTTCCATGATCACCTTCCGGAGATGGTCGAGGCCGCCGTCCAGCGACTCCAGCCAGGCGGCGGTGCGCTGCAGCCGGTCGGCGGTGCGGACGTAGAACATCAGGAACCGGTCGACGGTCCTGATCAGGTCGCCGGTGCTCAGGTCGGTGGCCAGCAGGTCGGCGTGGCGGGGCCGGAAGCCGCCGTTGCCGCCGACGTACAGGTTCCAGCCCTGCTCGGTGGCGATGACGCCGAAGTCCTTCGACCTGGCCTCGGCGCACTCGCGGGCGCAGCCGGACACGGCCGACTTGAGCTTGTGCGGCGAGCGCAGGCCGCGGTAGCGCAGCTCCAGGGCGATGGCCAGGCCGACGGAGTCCTGGACGCCGTAGCGGCACCAGGTGGAGCCCACGCACGACTTCACCGTGCGCAGCGCCTTGCCGTAGGCGTGGCCGGACTCGAAACCGGCCTCCACCAGGCGTCGCCAGATCTCCGGGAGCTGCTCGACCCGGGCGCCGAACAGGTCGATGCGCTGCCCGCCGGTGATCTTGGTGTAGAGCCCGAAGTCGCGGGCGACCTCGCCGATCACGATGAGCTTGTCCGGCGTGATCTCGCCGCCGGGGATGCGCGGGACGACCGAGTACGTGCCGTTCTTCTGGATGTTGGCGAGGAAGGCGTCGTTGGTGTCCTGCAACGCGGCCCGCTCGCCGTCGAGCACGTGCCCGTTGTGCAGCGAGGCCAGGATCGAGGCCACGGCGGGCTTGCAGACGTCGCAGCCGCGCCCCTGCCCGTGCTCGGCGATGAGCCGGGAGAACGTCGTGATCTTCCGCACCCGGACGATGTCGAACAGCTCGGCCCGCGAGTACGCGAAGTGCTCGCACAGCGACCTGCCGACCTCGACCCCCGACTCCTCCAGGAGCTGCCGGAGCATCGGCACGCAGCTCCCGCACGTGGTGCCGGCCCGCGTGCACGCCTTGAGTCCGGGCACGTCGGTCACGCCCAGCTCGGCGACGGCGTGCCGGACGTCCCCCGCGCACACGTTGTTGCAGGAGCAGACCTGCGCGTCGCCGGGCAGGTCGAGCGGCGCCCCCGAGCCGCTGAACAGCAGGTCGGAGGGCGGCGCGGGCAACGGCTTGCCGACGAACGGCCGCAGCGCCGCGTACGGCCCGGCGTCCCCCACGCAGATGCCGCCGAGCAGCGTGCGGGCGTCGTCGCTGATGAACAGCTTCTTGTAGACCCCGGCGACCGGGTCCATGTAGGTGACGTCGAGGGCGCCGTCCATCGCGCCGAACTGGGCGACCTCGACGCCGAGCAGCTTCAGCTTCGTGGAGGTGTCCCCGCCCGCGAAGGACGACGTCCCGCCCGTGATCCGGTCGGCGGCCACCTCGGCCATCGTGTTGCACGGCCCGACCAGGCCGTGGACCGTGCCGCCGGCCAGCGCGCACTCGCCGATCGCGTAGACCGACGGGTCGGAGGTGCGCATCCCGTCGTCGACCACGACGCCGCCCCGCTCCCCCACCTCCAGCCCGCACGCCCTGGCCAGCTCGTCGCGCGGCCTGACGCCCGCCGAGAACACCACGACCTGGCCCTCGATCAGCGTGCCGGACGGCGTGCGCACCCCGGCGACCCGGCCGTCCGGCCCGGTGACGACCTCCTGGACGCCCGACCCGGCGTGCACGCCGAGCCCGAGTGCCTCGATGTGGCCCTTGAGCACCGCGCCGCCGCCCTCGTCCACCTGGCGGGGCATCAGCCAGGGGCTCATCTCGACGATGTGCGCCTTCAGGCCGAGCGCCCGCAGCGCGTCGGCCGCCTCCAGGCCGAGCAGGCCGCCGCCGACCACGATGCCTTCGGCCGCGTCCGCGGCGGCCGCCCGGATGGCGTCCAGGTCGTCGATGGTGCGGTAGACGTGGGCGTGCTCGCGTCCTGGCACCGGCGGCACGAACGGCGCCGACCCGGTGGCCAGCACGAGCACGTCGTACGGCTCGGCGGCCCCGCCCTCGACGGTCACCGTCCGCGCCGCCCGGTCGACGGCGACGGCCCGGCTGCCCAGCCGCGTCACGGTCCCGGCGGGCACCGGGTAGGTGAGGTCGGCCACGGTGGCCCCCGACAGGTACGACGTCAGCGCCACCCGGTCGTAGGCCGGGCGCGGCTCCTCCCCGATGACGGTGACCCGCCCGTCGAAGCCCCGGCTCGCCAGGGTCTCCACGAAGCGGTGCGCGGCCGGGCCGTACCCGACGACGACGATCCTCCTCATACCGGCACTCCTTCCTGATCGCACAACCAGCCGACGATGCCCTCCACGGCGTCGCGGCAGGTGCCGCAGCCGGTGGTGGCCCTGGTGGCGGCGGCCACCCCGGCCACGTCGCGGGCGCCGGCCTCCCAGCACGCCCGGATCTGTCCCTTGGTCACGCTGTTGCACCGGCAGACCTCGGCCGCGTCCGGCATCAGCACCGGGCTGTCCGCGACCGGCGCCGCCGACAGGCCCGGGAACAGCAGGCCCGCGCGGTCGCCCGGCACCGGGCCGCCGCGGTCGAAGAGCTGGGTGAGGGTGCCGACGGCGTCGCTCTCGCCCAGCAGGATCGCGCCCACCAGCCGCCCGTCGCGGATGACGAGCTTGCGGTAGGTGCCGCGGGCGCGGTGGCTGAAGCGCACCACCTCGGCGTGCTCGTCGCCGAGCTGCGTCTCGCCCATGGCGGCCAGCTCGACGCTCCTGGCCTTGAGCCTGGTGACCAGCCGGGAGCCGCGGTAGCGGGCCTTGCCGCCGGTGATCACCTCGGCGGCCACGGCGGCCTGCTCCCAGGCGGGGGCGACCAGGCCGTACACCGTGCCGTCGTGCTCGGCGCACTCGCCGACGGCGAAGATCGACGGGTCGCCGGTGCGCAGCTCGTCGTCCACGACGACGCCGCGCCGCACCTCCAGCCCCGCCGCGGCGGCGAGCCCGGTGACCGGGCGCACGCCGCAGGCCAGGACGACCAGGTCGGCCTCGACCAGCTCGCCGCCGGCCAGGCGGACGCCGTCCGGCTCGACCGCCGTCGCGCTGACGCCGGTGCGCGCCGCCACGCCGAGCCCGGCCAGGGTCTCGCCGAGCACCTCGCCCGCCTCGGCGTCGAGCTGGCGTTCCATCAGGTGCCCGGCCAGGTGCAGCAGCGTGACCGGCAGGCCGCGCCCGGCCAGGCCGCGGGCGGCCTCGATGCCGAGCAGCCCGCCGCCGACGACGGCCGCGCGGCGCGCCCGCCCGGCCGCCCGCACGATCCGCTCGCAGTCCTCCAGCGTGCGGAACGGCACGGCCCGCCCGACGCCGGGCAGCGGCGGCACGACCGCCTGGCTGCCGGTGGCCAGGACCAGCAGGTCGTACGGCTCGCGCCGCCCGTCCGCGGTCACCACGTCCTTGGTGTCGCGGTCGATGCGGGCGACCTCGGCGCCGGGCACGGCCTCGACGCCGTGCGCGTCGTACCAGGAGGGGTCCAGCAGCCGAACCTGGTCCGGACGCGAGCTCCCGGCCAGCACGTCCGACAGCAGGACCCGGTTGTACGGCGGGCCCGCCTCGGCCCCGAACACGGTGACCCGCATCCGCGGGTCGCGCGCCCGCACCTCGCTGACCAGGCGTGCGCCGGCCATCCCGTTCCCCACGACGACGAGCCTCATGAGTCCCTCTCCACCCTGACCGCGCAGACCTTGAACTCCGGCATGCCGGACACCGGGTCGAGCGCCGGGTTGGTGAGCCGGTTGGCGCCCTCCCAGTGGAAGGGCATGAACACGGTGTCGCGCCTGATGGCGTCGCTGATCCTGGCCACCGCCCTGCTCTGGCCCCGGCGGCTGCTGACCCGCACCAGGTCCCCCGCGGCGACGCCGAGCTGCGCGGCCAGGTCGGGATGCAGCTCCACGAACGGCTCCGGGGCGGCCCGCACCAGCGACGCGATCCGGCGGGTCTGGGCGCCGCTCTGGTAGTGCGACAGGACGCGGCCGGTGCTCAGGTACACCGGGTAGTCCCGGTCGGGCTCCTCGGCCGCGGGCCGGTGCTCGACCGGGACGAACCGGGCGCGGCCGTCCGGGTGGGCGAAGCGGTCCAGGAACGGCCGGGGCGTGCCGGGGTGGTCCTCCGACGGGCAGGGCCAGAAGAGGCCCGTCCCGGCGGCGATGCGCTCGTAGGTGATGCCGGAGTAGTCCGCGACGCCGCCCGCGGCGGCCCGGCGCAGCTCGTCGAAGACGGCGGCCGGCTCGGTGTCGAAGCGGTGGCCCAGCCGGGCGGCCAGCCCGGCGATGACGTCCAGGTCGCTCCGGACGCCCTCCGGCGGCGCCACGGCCCGGCGGCGGAGCAGGACGCGGCCCTCCAGGTTGGTCATCGTGCCGTTCTCCTCGGCCCACTGGGTGACCGGGAGCACCACGTCGGCCATGGCCGCGGTCTCCGAGCGCACCACGTCGGCCACGACCAGCAGGTCCAGCCCGGCGATCCGGCCGCCGACGTGCCCGGACGCGGGCGCCGACACCACCGGGTTGGACCCGAACAGCAGCAGCGCCCGCGGCCCGCGCGGGGTGCCGAGCGCGTCCAGCAGCTCGTACGCCGACCGCCCCGGCCCCGGCAGGTCCTCGGCCCGCACCCCCCACACCTGCGCGACGTGCGCGCGGGCGGCCGGGTCGTCGATCCTGCGGTAGCCGGGGAGCTGGTCGGCCTTCTGGCCGTGCTCCCTGCCGCCCTGGCCGTTGCCCTGGCCGGTCAGGCAGCCGTAGCCGGAGCCGTGCCGGCCGGGCAGGCCGAGCGCCAGGGCCAGGTTGATGAACGCGGTGACGGTGTCGGTGCCCTTGGCGTGCTGCTCGGCGCCGCGCCCGGTCAGCACGTACGCGTTCCGGGCGGCGGCCAGCGCGCGGACGGCCTGCCGCATCCGGTGCACCGGCACCCCGGTGACGCGCTCGACGCGTTCCGGCCACCAGGCGGCCAGCGAGGTGCGCACGTCGTCGAAGCCGGTGGTCCTGGCCGCCACGTAGTCCGCGTCCACGAGGCCGTCGGCGATCGCCAGGTGCAGCAGCCCGAGGGCGAGCGCCAGATCGGTGCCGGGCGTGGGCTGCAGGTGCAGCCAGGCGAGCCGGGCCGTCGGGGTGCGGCGCGGATCGACGACGATCAGCCGCGGCCCCGACAGGTGCCGGACGAACGGCGGCATGGTCTCGGCCACGTTCGCGCCGGCCAGCAGCACGACGTCGGCGTCGGCCAGGTCGGTGACCGGGAACGGCAGGCCCCGGTCCATGCCGAAGGCCCGCAGGGAGGCGGCGGCGGCCGAGGACATGCAGAAGCGGCCGTTGTAGTCGATCTGGCTGGTGCCGAGCGCGACCCTGGCGAACTTGCCGAGCTGGTAGGCCTTCTCGTTGGTCAGCCCGCCGCCGCCGAACACGGCCACGGCGTCGGGGCCGTGCTCGGCGCGGATCGCGCGCAGCCGGGCGGCGACGTGGTCGAGGGCGGTCTCCCACTCCACCGGCTCGCCGTGCAGCAGCGGCGTGGTCAGGCGTTCGCCGTTGGTGAGCAGCTCGGCCGCCGTCCATCCCTTCTGGCACAGCGCGCCGGGGGCGTTGGCCGGGACGTCGGTCCTGGGGCTGATCTCCAGTGCGGGGCCGATCTCCATGCCGCACTGGAGGGCGCAGTAGGGGCAGTGTGTCTTCGTCATGTCAGACCCGGGCGTGGGCGAGGCTGGCGACGACCGTGACGCCGACGGTGCGGGTGTAGCACCACCAGGTCAGCGCCAGGCAGGCGGCGTAGAAGGCGGCGAAGGCCGCGAACGCCGGCGCCGGGGTGCCGGCCGCGGCGAACGCCATGCCGAAGGCCCGGTTGACGAGGAACCCGCCGAGCGCGCCGACCGCCGAGATGACGCCGATCGCCGCCGCGGCCTGACGCCTGCCGTGCAGCAGCGCCTCTGGGCCCGCGCCGCGCTCGGCGACCGCCTTGGCGTGGAAGATCGCCGGGATCATCCGGTACGTCGAGCCGTTGCCGATGCCCGCGGTGAGGAACAGCAGCTGGAAGGCCAGGAAGAACAGCCAGAAGCCGCCCGCGGCGGCGGCCGCCCAGGCCAGCAGCACCCCGGCGCCCATGGCCGCGAAGTTCCACTGCGTCACGCGCGCGCCGCCCAGCCGGTCGGCCAGCCAGCCGCCCACCGGCCTGATCAGCGAGCCGAGCAGCGGCCCGGCGAAGGCGACGGCCGCGTACGGCGCGTCGGGGAACAGGCTCTTGCTCAGCAGCGGGAACGCCGTCGAGTAGCCGATGAACGAGCCGAACGTGCCGACGTACAGGACCGCCATGATCCACGTCTGCGCCCGTCCGGCCACCGCGAGCTGCTCGCGCGGCTCGGCCCTGGCGCCGGCCAGGTTGTCCATGAAGAACCACGCGCAGGCCGCGGCCACCACGATGAACGGGATCCAGAACCAGCCCGCGGCGGCCGTCCCGAGCGTGGCGATCACCAGCGGCACGACGAGCTGCACCGAGCTGACCCCGACGTTGCCGCCCGCCGCGTTCAGCCCGAGCGCCAGCCCCTGCCTGCCGCGCGGGTAGAAGTAGGTGATGTTGGCCATGCTGGAGGCGAAGTTCCCGCCGCCCACCCCGGCCAGCGCCGCGATCACCAGGAACAGCCAGTACGGCGTGCCGGGATCGTTCACCGCCACCCCGAGCAGCACGGCCGGGACCAGCAGCAGCGCCGCGCTGGCGACGGTGAAGTCGCGCCCGCCGAACCGGCCGGGCCCGAACGTGTAGGGCACCCGCAGCACGGCCCCGACCAGGTTCGGCAGCGCGACGAGCCAGAAGAGCTGGTCGGTGGAGAAGTCGTAGGCCCCCATCCGGGTGGCCACGACGCTCCACAGGGTCCAGACGGTGAACCCGAGATGCTCGGCCACGATGGAGAAGACCAGGTTGCGCCGGGCGACGTGCCTGCCGGTCCGCTGCCAGAAGGCCGGGTCGTCGGGGTGCCACTCGGTGATCCAGCGCGCCATCGATCTCTCCTCCGCTCGGCGTCGGGAGCACCACGGTAGGAAGGCCGCGTTACGCGTTCCGGCAGCCGGCGGGGGTGCGCCGGTTACGTGTGATTCACCGCGGTAACAAGGCGCGCACAAGCGTCACCGGCGAAACACGCCGGTAATGATCGGAGTTCTGGCTGGTTACGTGGTCTTTCCCGGGGTAACAGCACTCATGGCAAGGGGGGAATAATGATCAAAAAGCTGCACCAGATGGGCATCAAGTCAGGCCACATGTACGCCGCGGGGCTGGCGTCCATCGGCCTGTCCTTCGCTTCTTGGATGATCTCCAAGAACCAGGAGGGCGCGGGCCTCGACCGGGCCGACCGGTGGGGGATCTTCATCGGCGAGTGGGCGCCCACGTTCTTCGCGATGGGCGTCGCGCTGCGGATCGAGGAGACGCACAAGGACCTCGAAGAGCGCGGCACCGAGATGTTCGACAGCACGCAGGGCCAGCGGTCCCGCTCGCACGTCGGCGTCTGAGCCGGCGTCTGACCAGGAGGCCGCGCAGGTCACGCCGGGGGGCCGGCCTGCGCGGCACACCTGTTCACCGGCCGTCCCAGCGTCACCGGCGGCCTCAGCTCGACCGAGGGCCTCAGTCTCAGCGGGACAGCCGCTCCAGCGGCTCGTCGGTCAGCCGGTACTTCAGCCACTCGTCCTGCCGCTCGGCGCCGAGCTTGTCGTAGAAGGCGATGGACGGCTCGTTCCAGTCGAGCACCGACCACTCCAGGCGCTGGTAGCCGCGTTCGGCGCAGATTCTCGCCAGTTCCGCCATCAGCGCGCGGCCGTGGCCGCCGCCCCGGTGCTCGGGGCGCACGTACAGGTCCTCCATGTAGATGCCGTGCACGCCGCGCCAGGTGGAGTAGGTCAGGAACCAGATCGTGAAGCCGACGGGCTCGCCGTCCTGCTCGGCCACGTGCGCGAACACGGCGGGGCGCTCGCCGAAGAGCGACGTCCGCAGCATCTCCTCGGTCACGCGCACCTCGTGCGCGGCGTTCTCGTACGTGGCCAGCTCAAGGATCATGCGCACGATGGCGGGGACGTCTGCTGGGGTGGCGGGGCGAATCATGCGCACAGGGTAGCCAGCGCATTCGGTTGAACCGTCCACCGCCCCCGTACGTCGTTACGGCAGAACGGTATTCGGGGGACCGTCTGGAAGCTCAGCCCGGATGACCGAATGGGGACGGAAACCGTGGGCGTTTTAGAGGAGCTGGGGGTTCGCCTGCCCCCGTATCCGGACATCAGGCTCGCGCTCGTGCTCGGTGAGCGCGCTTTGTACGTGAACGGGGATCTGCAGACCGCCAGGCGCTGGTTCGACTCGGCCTACCGGCAGGCCGAATCGTGCGGCGACGTGCCCGCCCTGGCCAGGGCGGCGCTCGGCCTGGGCGGGGTGTGGGTGCAGGAGCACCGCACGTGCGCGGATTCGGAGATGGTGCGGGCGCGTCAGCGGCACGCGTTGTCGCTGATCGATCCGTACTCGTCGCTGGCGCTGCGGCTGCGGATCAGGATGACCGGGGAGGAGGACTACGCGGCGGGCGGGCACGAGGAGATCCTCCGGCTCGTCGAGCGGGCCAGGAGCGCGGGCGATCCGGCGGCGCTGGCCGAGGCGCTGAGCCTGGCCCACCACTGCCTGCTCGGCCCGGAGCACGGGCCGGTCCGGCTGGAGCTGGCCAGGGAGCTGATCGGCCAGGCGGCGGTCACCCGGCGCAGGGGCGACCTGCTGATGGGCCTGCTGTGGCGGACGGTCGACCTCTACCTGGCGGCCGACCCGCACGCCGGACGCTGCATGGAGGAGCTGCGGGGCCTGCTGGCCGAGCACGACCACCTGGCCGTCGGGTTCGTGACCGACGTGATCAGCGTGATGCTGGCCATCCGGGCGGGCCGGTTCGAGCAGGCGGAGAAGATGGCCGGCGACTGCTTCGAGCGCGGCGTCCAGGCCGGCGACATGGACGCCACCGGCTGGTACGGTGGCCAGATCGCGGCCATCCGCTGGTACCAGGGCCGCACGGCCGAGCTGCTGCCGGTGCTGGCCGACCTGGTCAGCTCGCCCACGCTCAGCCCGGTCGACAACTCCTACCTGGCCGGCCTCGCGCTGGCCGCGGCCACGTCGGGCGACCGCCGGGCGGCGGCCGGCCACCTGGCCCGGCTGCGCGGCCGGGACGTGGCCGACCTGCCGAGGTCGAGCACGTGGCTGTTCTCGATGTACTGCGTCGTCGAGACCGCCCACCTGCTCCAGGACGCCGCCACTGCCGCCGAGGCGTACGCGCTGCTGCTGCCGTTCGCCGCTCTGCCGGTGGTGGCCAGCCTGGGCGTGCTCTGCCTCGGCTCGGTGCAGCACAGCCTGGGCATGGCCGCGCTCACGACCGGCGACGTGGACCGCGCCGCCGGGCACCTGGCGGAGGCCGTCCGGGCCAGCCTGGCGCTCGGCCACTGGCCCGCCGCGACGCTGTCGCGCTGGCGGCTCGGCCAGGCGCTCGCGCTGCGCGACGGGCCGCACGACAAGGCGGCGCGGGCCGCCCAGAACGCCGCCGCGCAGGAGGCCAGGGAGCTCGGCATGGTGCTGCCCGCCGTGGTCGGCAGGGCGGGCGCGGCGCACGGGGCGTTCCGGCTGCGCAGGCACGGACGGCACTGGCAGGTCGAGCACGGCGGGCGCCTGGTGGTGGTCGAGCACAGCGTCGGCATGCAGCACCTGGCGACCCTGATCGCCAACCCGGGGCGCGAGATCCTGGCCGCCGACCTGGCCGCGGGCGCGCCCGCGCAGGACAGCGAGCCCTCCTCGGCCCAGCCGGTGCTGGACGACCTGGCCAGGGAGACCTACCGGCAGCGGCTGACCCAGTTGCAGGACGACATCGACGAGCTGGAGGCGATGAACGACCTCGAACGGGCCGCCGCGCTGCGGCTGGAGCGCGAGTGGCTGGTGGCCGAGCTGTCGGCGGCGACCGGGATCGGCGGGCGGGCGCGGCCGTTCACCGGCACGGAGGAGCGCGCGCGGATCGCGGTGGGCAAGGCGATCCGGCGGGCGATCTCCCGCGTCTCGTCGGCCGACCAGGCACTGGGGGACGAGCTGCGGGCCACCGTGCACACCGGCGTCCGGTGCAGCTTCCGGCCCCGATGACGGCCGTACGGGCGCGCCCCAGCGGCGCGCCCGTACCTTTCGTCCGGGACACTGGTCGCAGGAACCAGACGAACGGACAAACAGCATGGAACACCGCACACTCGGACGTACGGGACGCCAGGTCGGCGTCGTGGGCCTCGGCGCCTGGCAGCTCGGCGCCGACTGGGGCGAGGTGAGCGAGGACGAGGCGTTCGCCACCCTGGAGGCGGCCGTGGCGGCGGGCGTCACGTTCGTCGACACCGCGGACGTCTACGGCGACGGCCGCAGCGAGCAGATCGTCGGCCGCTTCGCCAAGGCGCATCCCGGGCTCACCGTGGCCACGAAGATGGGCCGCCGGATGGCGCAGGTGCCGGCCAACTACGTGATGGACAACTTCCGCGCCTGGAACGAGCGCTCCCGGCGCAACCTCGGCGTGGACACCCTCGACCTGGTCCAGCTCCACTGCCCGCCCACCCCGGTGTACTCCTCCGACGCGGTCTTCGACGCCCTGGACACGCTGGTCGCCGAGCAGAAGATCGCGGCGTACGGCGTCAGCGTGGAGACCTGCGAGGAGGCGCTGACCGCCATCGCCAGGCCGGGCGTGGCGACCGTGCAGATCATCCTCAACGCGTTCCGGCTCAAGCCGCTGGAGCGGGTCCTGCCCGCCGCCCGCGCGGCCGGGGTGGGCGTGATCGCCCGCGTCCCGCTGGCCAGCGGCCTGCTGTCGGGCCGCTACGACGAGCACACCGTGTTCGCCCCCGACGACCACCGCACCTACAACCGGCACGGCGAGTCGTTCGACGTCGGCGAGACCTTCTCCGGCGTGGAGTTCGGCACCGGCCTGGAGGCGGTGCGGCGGCTGGCCGGGCTGGTGCCCGAGGGGGCGTCCATGGCCCAGTTCGCGCTGCGCTGGATCCTCGACCAGCCCGGCGTCTCGGTCGTCATCCCCGGCGCGCGCAACCCCGGCCAGGCGCGGTCCAACGCGGCCGCGGCCGGCCTGGAGCCGCTGCCGGACAAGGCGCTGGAGGCCGTGCGGGCGGTCTACGACGAGCTGATCCGGCCGCAGGTTCACGACCGGTGGTGAACCGTTGACGGTACGGCTGTGCGCGCTCTAATGTTTAGGAAACTTTCCTAAGCAATTCTCGCCGCGCGCACACCTCCGAGGAGCCCCGCATGAACGCGAGAAGACGGACCGCCGGCTGCGCCGCCCTCGCCACGGCCCTGGTCCTGGCGGGCGCCCCGGCCGCCTCCGCCGCGCCCACCGGCTGCACGTACCAGCTCAACCAGGCCGAACGCTGGGCCTCCAGCTACTGCCCGAGCGGCACCGGCGAGCACCGCATCCACGTGATCCAGCGCCACTTCCTGCCCGAGGTCGGCCTGATCCCGATCGAGGGCCCGTGGGTGCCGGCCGGGCAGACCTCCTACACCGGGATCACGCCGCACACCACGGTGAGCGTCTGGGTGGACACCCGCGGATGAACACCAACGGATACGGCGGTTTCTGTGCGCACCCGACCATGAACGCCAACGGTTACGGCGGCTTCACCGCCCGCTGACATGGGGCTTCGGGCGCCCTCCGACCCGGCGGCCTCACCGCCCGCGGCCTCTCCCCCTTCGCCTGCCGTACGCGAGGTAGGCGATCGGCCCGAACGGCTGCACGAAGATGCCCAGCCACCAGACGCCCTTCCAGCCGTGGATCTCCCGCTGCGGCCGGCGCCACAGATCGACGGCGGCGGCCCCGGTGAGCACCAGTTCCGCCGAACCGAGCCCGAGCAGCACCGCCCGCCGCCGACCCGACATGTCACTCCATCGCATACCCGAACACCCCGATCGACCTCTCCATCGCATGGCTGGACACTTCGATCGGCCTCGTTGTCGCATGCCCGAACACGTCGATCGGCCTCTTTATCGCATGGCCGGGCACTTCGGTCGCTCTTTGAGGACAATCCTGTCCTTCCGTCGTCTACCCCACCAATTGCCTCCCGGCAAGCCCCTTCGCCCGGGGCGGGCCCTCACCGCCGAATCGCGATCTCGTAGGAGTAGCGGTCGCCCCGGTAGATCGACTTGGCCGCCTCGACCGCCCTCCCCCGCTGGTCGTAGGCCACCCGTTCGACCAGCAGCGCCGGCGCCAGCGGCGCCGCCTCCAGCAGCTCCGCCTCCTCCGGCTCCAGCACCGTGGCCCTGATCGACTGCTCGGCCCGCTCCAGCCTGATCCGGTACGCCCCCGCCAGCACCTCGTACAGCGACCCGCCGAGCGGCCGGTCGAGCAGTCCGGGCACGAACGCGACCGGCACATGGGCACGCTCCAGGCACATAGGCGAACCGTTGGCCGTACGCACCCGGCACAATCGCACGACCGCGTCCGCCGGGCTGATGCCGAGCGCCTGCCCCACCCGCGCCCCCGCGGGCACCTCGGCCGCCTCCAGCAGCCGCGACCCCGGCTCCAGCCCCCGCCCCCGCATGTCCTCGCTGAACGACGTCAGCTCGATCGTCTTGGCGATGCTCCGGTGCGCGACGAACGTCCCCGCCCCCTGGACGCGGTAGACCCGCCGCCCGGTCTCCAGCCGGTCGACCGCCCGCCGCACGGTCAGCCTGCTGACCCCGAACTCCTCGGCGAGATCGCGCTCGGCGGGCAGCCGTTCGCCCGGTTCCAGCTCGGTCTCGATGAGCGTGAGCAGATGGTCTGTGAGCCGGCCGATCTTCGTCACGGGTGGTCGTCCTCGGTCAGGGGGCCTCTTGACGCTCCGATCGTAATTGGGCTATACCAATCCAGCAAGTGAGGCGGGTTCCTTCCTCAATGCCGGATGATTGGGCTGTACCAATGGATGTGGTGACCGCGATCGAAGGCGGCCTGGTCGTGAGCTGCCAGGCCCCCGAGGGCCACCCCCTCCGCGACCCGCACACCATCGCGCTCCTCGCCCGCTGCGCCGAACTCGGCGGCGCGGCCGGCCTGCGCGTCAACGGCCCCGAGGACGTCCGCGCGGTCAAGGCCGCCACGGCCCTCCCCGTGATCGGCCTGGCCAAGGTCCCCCGCCCCCACGCCCGCCCCCTGATCACCCCCACCTTCGCCCTGTGCGAAGCCCTGGTACGAGCCGGCGCCGACATGGTGGCCCTGGAGGTGACGGCGGAGGCCGAACCGGCGGCGGGCGACCTGCCGTCCCTGGTCGAACGGGTATGGAGGGAACTGGGCGTGCCCGTCATGGCCGACGTCTCGACAGCGGAGGAGGGACTGCTCGCCTGGAACCGAGGCGCAGCCCTGATCTCCACCACCCTCGCCGGCTACACCCCCTACACCACCCCCACCCCTACCGACCCCGCCATCACTCTGCGGCCCTTCACCCCCGCCACCGATTTCGCCGTCGCCTCGACGCCCGCCACCGCTGACCCCACCGTCCATCCCGGGACCAGCTCCGCCAAACCCACCGCCCATCCCGGGACTGGGTCCGCCAAAACCACCGCCCATCCCGGGACCGGGTCCGCCAAAACCACCGCCCATCCCGGGACCGGGTGCACCGGGTGCGCCGAGTCCGCCGCCCGTCCCTCGACCGGGTCCGGCCGCCCTGGGCCGGGGCTTCCCCATGAGCCCGACCTCGCCCTGGTCGGGGAGCTCGCCGCCCTCGGGGTCCGTACGGTCGCCGAGGGGCGGCTCCGCACCGACGCCCACGTGGCGGAGGCGTTCGCTCGGGGCGCCTGGTCGGTCGTGATCGGCGCCGCCATCACCGACCCCCTCGCCCTCACCCGCCACCTCGCCGCGGCCACCCCGAGGGCAAGCCGGTGACCCCCACCTCACCCCGCGCCCACCCCCACCGCACCGGCGACCTCATGCCCACCTCAGAACCCCACCCGGCCGCCGCTCACACGGCCTCACCAAGCAGCACCGCACAAGTCCCCCCAGCCCCACACCCGCACCCACACCCGCACCCGCACCCGAACCGCACCGCGCCACCCGTCCCAGACATGCCCTCGCACCCGAACCGCACCGCGCCACCCTCCACAGACGGCACCCCAGCCGCACACCACCACCCAAACTGCACCCCGCCACCCCTCCCGGACATGCCCTCGCACCCGAACCGCACCGCGCCACTCTCCGCACACGGCACCCCAGCCGCGCACCCCCGCCCGAACCGCACCGCGAGCCACCTCCCAGACAGCGTCCCGCCGGAACACACCCACCTGAACAGCGGCCCTGCCGTGCGGCGCCCCGTCACCAGCACCCCCACCGTGCGACGCCGAACGAACGCCGTCCCCGCCGTGCTCGGTATCGACATCGGCGGCACCAAGACCGCCGCCGCTCTGATCCCGGCATCGGCCGCCCGCGAGACGACGGAGATCCACCTTCCCGCCCGCGTCCCCACACCCGCCGGAGGCGGCGCCGCGGCGGTGCTGGCCGCCGCGCTGGAGCTGGCCGAAGACCGCCTCGCCCAGGCACGGGCCGCCGGCATGGACGTCATCGCCTGCGGAGTCGGCAGCGCCGGGACGGTCGACGACAACGGCGTGGTCACGCACGCCACCGACGCCCTGCCCGGCTGGCGGGGCACCGATCTGGCCTCCGCCTTCACCGAACGGCTCGGCCTGCCCGTCACCGTGCTCAACGACGTCCACGCCTGGGCGCTCGGCGAGGCCCGCCACGGAGCGGCCCGGGGCCGCCGCCTGGCCCTGGTCCTCACGATCGGCACCGGCGTCGGCGGCGCCCTCGTACGCGACGGCGAACTCCTGCGCGGACGCAACGGCATGGCGGGCTCCCTCGGCCACACCCCGGCCGTCCTGCCCCCGAACACCGACGCCGACCGCCCGTGCCCCTGCGGTGCCACGGGCCACCTGGAGGCGTACGCGTCAGGCCCCGCGATCCTGTCGGCCTACCACGCCCGCGGCGGCACCGCCCCCGACCTCGGATCCCTCGCCACACCCCTGCACAACACCGAGCCCCCGACCCTCGAACCCCAACCCACAGCCCCGCACAACACCGAGCCCCGGGCCCTCGAACCGCAGCCCGCAGCCCTGCACCACCCCAAGTCCTCGACCCTCGAACCCCAGCCCACAGCCCTGCACAATGCCGAGCCCCCGGCCCTCGTATCCCTGCGCGGCACCGAGCCCCCCGCCCTACGGGCCCCGACCGGAAGCACCGATCCGCGAAACCCCTTCGGGACCGCCGGTCGGCGGGATGGGACGGAGAACGCCGACCTCCTGGCGCGAGAGGTGATCCATGAGGCCGCCGTCATCCTCGGCCGATCGATCGCCTCCGCCGCCACCCTCCTGGACCCGGACGTGATCGTCCTGGGCGGCGGCGTCACCGGCCTCGGCGAGCTCCTGACCGTCCCCCTGATCGAGACGATCCGCCGGTACGCGCCCCGCGGCCTCGGCTCCGTCCCCGTCCGGCTCTCGGCCCTGGGGTCACACGGAGCCGTGCTGGGCGCGGCCTCGGCTGCCATGGCCTGACTCCGGAGCAGGCACGTACTGGCCTACCGGCGTCAGCCGCGCGGCGGGAGGTGCAGCCAGATGTCGGGCGGCCCCAGGACGGGCCGGGCGTCGGTGAGCCGCAACCCGGTGTACGCGCAGCAGTACGCCACCCCCTCCCCCTGGTAGAGGAAGGCGTTCAGCACCTCGTCCGCCGAGCTGTCCGGCGACACCCAGCCGCCGCCCGGATGGGCGTCCCACTCCTCGACGATCCCGTCGCGCGAGCTGTAGCCCTGGTTGCCGCCCTTGGGATCGGCGTACATCGCGTAGCAGACCGTCCCGGCCGAGAGGCGGTTGATCACGTCGGGGCTGGTCACCTCGGAACCCCGGCGCCGGCTGACCACGCATCCGCCCGGCACGTCGGTGGCTCCGACCAGGCCGTTCCCCTCGCCCGGGTACGGCTCGTCGAGGACCCCGTCGATCCCCGCGCCCTCGGCCACCGTCGCCCCCAGCCGCCGAGCGGCCTCCGCCGCGGTGACGCCCGCGACGCACACCAGCCCCAGCCCGTCGTACTCGAAGTCGCCCAGGGCCTCGATCAGCCGCTCGGCCTCCACGACGGCGGCGTTCTCCGCCTCAGACAGCGTGGGCTTGTCGCGCGGGAAGGGGAAGAACAGGCCCGGATGGGGACCGGCCAGGCTGAGCCGCCCGGGCGACCAGCCGCCGGTCATCGGCCGCCACGGATCGGCCCCGGCGGCGACCAGGGCGAGCGCGTTGTCCCGCTGCTGGGCGAACACGGCCCGCCAGAGCGCGCTGTGCCCCTCGTACGCGGCGTCGACGTCGCGGACCCGGCGGGCCAGCTCGGCGACCACCTCGGGCGAGCCGTACTCGGCCGCGAGGTGGAGGGGCGGCCCCTCGTGCCACAGGTCGGCATGCGGATCGGCGCCGGAGTCGAGGCGGGCGCGGATCTCGCTCACATCGGACCAGTCATCCCAGCTCAAGCCCACCCAACCGGCTTCCTTGGCGACAACCACGACACTCCCCCAGAGGCAGGCAGCTTATCGAACACCAGTACGAGCATATCGCGGCTCCAGCACGGGATCGTTCCCGGCGACCCACCCGCCCCCGCACGCGCGACCGGCCGCGCGAGACGGGCCGAGAAGGGCCGCCCAAGCCTCTGACCTTGGACGTCGGCCACCCCGCGGGGGCCGGCGACCAGTCAAACCCTAAGCGCAGCGTCGCCGCACCTCGACCAGGAGTGACATAACCGTGCCCTTCCGGCGGTACACCCCTGTCTCCGTCGGCGCGTCTCCTCCCGTCCGGACCATCCGTCCCTGGAGTCACGCCATGCCTATGAACGCGAGTACGGCCAGGATCGTCACCGCCATGGCCGCCCTGCTGCCCCTCACCTTCGCCCTGAGCACGCCGGCCGACGCGGCCGCCGTCCCCGCAGGCACGGTCGCGGCCCGGGTCGTCAAGGTCGTGGACGGCGACACCATCGACGTCGTGCGCGGCACCACGAAGATCCGCGTGCAGCTGCTCGGCGTGGACGCGCCCGAGCGCGGGCGGTGCTGGTCCAGGGCGGCCACCGCCCGTACGGCGGCGCTCCTACCGCCCGGGACGACGGCCCACCTGCTCACCGCCAAGACGCCCGGCCGCCCGCCCTCGCACGTGTGGAACGCCAAGGGCGTGCACGTCAACCGCAACCTGATCCGCTACGGCTACGGCAAGGCCGTCCCCTCCAAGCCGAACGACGGATACACGAGCCTCTTCCGCACGGAACAGGCGAAGGCCAAGGCGGAGAAGCTGCGGATCTGGTCCGGCAGGTGTGACACGTCCACCTCCACACCGACCCCGTCCCCGTCCCCCACTCCGACCCCGCCTACCGGCAACGACCCGCGCTTCCGTACCTGCGCCGAGGCGAACGCCGCCGGCTACGGCCCGTACCGCCGCGGCATCGACCCCGAGTACGCCTGGTACCAGGACCGCGACGGCGACGGAGTCGTCTGCGAACGCTGACCCGCACCACCCGCCCGAACGTCCCGGCCGACCGGCCGGGACACAGGCCGATCGGCGGGGAGTCAGCGAGCGGAACGCGCCAGGATCGCCGCCTCGACGCGCAGCCCGACCCCGACCAGCGCGACGACCAGCAGGAACGCCAGCCAGGGCAGCGGCGGGCTCGACCACCGCAGCAGCATGAACGCGGCCGAGGCCAGCCCCGCCGCGATGCCGGCCGTCCCGAGCACCCGAAGGATCACGACGGTCTCGCGCTCATCGGGGGCGAGGCGGCCCCCCTGCCCTGACGTACTCACGAAGGCGAGCCTCCCAGACCCCGAACCGTCCCGATAGACCTGACAGAAGCTCCACGAGCAGGGACAGACACCGGACGACGAGAGATCAACCCCCAGGCGAGACCACCGCACTCGCCATAGATGCTGATTTCGGGCTAACATCGCCATATGGCGATTGATCTCGAAGGTGGCCGTTGTGTCAGTGCGGACATCGCCGCCGGCATCTCCCCCGCGGCCGCGCTGTTCCACTCCCTGGCCGACGAGACCCGGCTGCGCATCGTCCAGCGGCTGGCCCGCGGCGAGGCCCGCGTGGTCGACCTGACCACCCAGCTCGGCCTGGCCCAGTCCACGGTGTCCAAGCATCTGGCCTGCCTGCGCGACTGCGGCCTGATCGACTACCGCGCCGAGGGCCGCCAGTCGTTCTATGCCCTGACCCGGCCCGAGCTGATGGACCTGCTCGCCTCCGCCGAGCACCTGCTGGCCGCCGCCGGCCACGCAGTGACGCTGCGTCCCGCCCCCGCCGGGGCCGCAGAGGAGCCGAGGTCGTGACCGCCGCGCACCTCACCGCCCCGGCGCGCCGGGCGGCCCTGCGGCGCCGCATCCGCCTGCTGGTCGCGGCCACCATCACCTACAACGTGATCGAGGCGGTGGTGGCCGTCACCGCCGGCGCCCTGGCCTCCTCCGCCGCGCTGGTCGGGTTCGGCCTGGACTCGATGGTGGAGGTCGCCTCGGCGGCCGCGGTGGCCTGGCAGTTCTCCGCGGCCGACCACGAAAGGCGGGAGAGGACGGCCCTGCGCGTGATCGCGATCTCCTTCTTCGCGCTGGCCGCCTACGTCACCTTCGACGCCGTCCGCACGCTGCTGGGGGCGGGCGAGGCGGAGCATTCGACGCCCGGCCTGATCCTGGCCGCGTTGTCGCTGGTGATCATGCCGTTCCTGTCCCGCGCGCAGCGCCGCGCCGGGCGCGAGCTCGGCTCCGCCTCCGCGGTGGCCGACTCCAGGCAGACCCTGCTGTGCACCTACCTGTCCGGCGTGCTGCTGGTGGGCCTGGCGCTCAACAGCCTGTTCGGCTGGTCCTGGGCCGACCCGGTCGCCGCGCTGGTGATCGCGGCCGTCGCGGTCAAGGAGGGCCGCGAAGCCTGGCGCGGTGACGCCTGCTGCGCCGTCCCGGCCGGTCCTGAGGAGCAGGCGGACGGATGCGCCGGCTGCGCCCCTGGCTGCTCCTGCTGCCCGGCGTGAACACCGTCCTGGTCGTGGTCGTGATGGTGGCGGCGACGTTCGCCACCGCGACGCTGTCGGCGGTGGCCGGGTTCGGCGGCGGGGTGCTGCTGCTGCCGGTGTTCGTCGCGGTCCTGGGCGCCCGGGACGCCGTCGCGGTGCTGACCGTCGCGCAGCTCGCCGGCAACGGCAGCCGGGTGTGGTTCAACCGGGACGAGGTCGACCGCCGGCTGGTGGGCGTCTTCGCGGCGGGGGCGGTGCCCGCCGCCGCGGCCGGCGCGCTGGTGTTCGCCGCCGCCCCGCTGGCCGCGCTGACCCGGGTCATCGGGGTGTTCCTGCTGGTCATGGTGGTCTGGCGACGCAGGCGGCCGCATGGCGTCCGGCTGGACGACGCGGCGTTCGCGGCCGTCGGAGCCGTGTCCGGGTTCGGTTCGGCGCTGGTCGGCTCGATAGGGCCGTTGGTCGCGCCGTTCTTCCTGGCCCGTGGCCTGCTGCGGGGGGCCTACATCGGCACGGAGGCCGCGGCGGCGGTGGTGATGCACCTGACCAAGCTGGTCGTCTTCGGCGCGGCCGCCGTGCTCACCACGTCCGGCGTCGCCACCGGGCTGGCCCTGGCGCCGGCGAGCGCGGCCGGGGCCTGGACCGGCAAGAAGATCGTCGACCGGCTGCCCGCCGGCGCGTTCGTGGCGGTGGTCGAGGTGGGGCTGGTCGCGTCCGGGCTGGTGCTCGTCGTCACCGGAGGCTGAGGATCCGGCCGCCTGGACGACGTCAGCCCCGGCCCCTCACGCCCCGCGCAGCCGGGCGACGTCAGGCCCGATCCTTCACGCCCCGCGCAGCCGGGCGGCCTGGCGCGTGAGGTGGTCGCGTTCGGGGACGGTGGGCGCCGATCGGGCGGCCTCGGTGTAGAGCCGTGCCGCGGTGGCCGGGTCGCCGGCACGTTCGTGCAGGTAGGCCGCGACGGCGGCGTGGCGGGGCAATGCCGGGTCGAGCTCGGCCAGGGCGGCCAGGCCGGCCCGCGGCCCGTCGGCCTCGCCGACGGCGACGGCCCGGTTGAGGTGGGCCACCGGGCTGCCGGTCAGGCGCACCAGCTCGTCGTACCACTCGACGATCTGCACCCAGTCGGTCTCCCCGGCCGTCGGGGCGTCGGCGTGCAGCGCGGCGATGGCGGCCTGGGCCTGGAACTCGCCCAGGCGGTCGCGGGCGAGGGCCGCCTGGAGCACGTCGACGCCCTCGGCGATCAGGCGGGTGTCCCACAGGCCGCGGTCCTGCTCGGCGAGAGGCACGAGGCGCCCGTCGGGAGCGGTGCGCGCCGGACGCCGGGCGTGGTGCAGCAGCATGAGCGCGAGCAGGCCCGCGACCTCCTCGTGCTTGACCTTCGCCGCGAGCAGCCGGGTGAGCCGGATCGCCTCGGCGGCGAGGTCGACGTCGCCGGAGTAGCCCTCGTTGAAGACCAGGTAGAGCACGCGCAGCACGGTGGCGACGTCGCCGGGCTGGTTGAACCGCACGCCGGAGACGGTGCGCTTGGCCCGGCTGATCCGCTGGGCCATGGTCGCCTCCGGCACCAGGTACGCCTGCGCGATCTGGCGCGTGGTCAGGCCGCCGACCGCGCGCAGCGTGAGCGCGACCGCCGAGGCCGGCGTCAGGGACGGGTGCGCGCACAGGAAGTACAGCTGGAGCGTGTCGTCCACCGCCTCCCCGGGGCCCGGCGCGGGCTCGCTGTCGACGCGGGTCTCGCGGTGCCGCCGGGAGGCGTCGGCGCGGGCGGCGTCGAGGAACTTGCGCCAGGCGACGGTGACCAGCCAGCCCTTGGGGTCGCGGGGCGGGTCGTCCGGCCACACGCGCACGGCCTCGGCCAGGGCGTCCTGGACGGCGTCCTCGGCCGCCGCGAAGTCCGCGCCGCGGCGGACGACGACGCCGATCACCTCGGGCACCAGCTCCCGCAGCAGCGACTCGTCCACCCGTCCACCAGGCGCTTCCCGGTCAGGCAACGACTCGTTCACTCGGCCACCAGGTGCGGCCCGGTCAGGAACGGCCGTACCTCCAGCCATTCGTGGATCGGCTCGCCGCCCGCGCCCGGAGCCGCGGACAGCTCGCCGGCCAGGTGCAGCGCCCGTTCGTAGCTCGCGACGTCGATCACCATCCAGCCGGCGATCAGGTCCTTGGTCTCGGCGAACGGGCCGTCGGTGACCGGCGGCCGCCCCTCGCCGTCGTAGCGGACGAACGTGCCCTCGGGCGAGAGCCCCTGACTGTCGACGAACTCGCCGCTCTCCTGCAGCCGGGCGGCGAAGTCCCGCATGTACTGGACGTGCGCCGCGACCTCCTCCGGCGTCCACTGGCCCATCGGCACGTCGTTGACCGCCGCCGGCGCGCCCCGGTAGTGCTTGAGCAGCAGGTATTTGGCCATCGGGTTCTCCTTCGAACTGTCCGGCCCAGTCTGGCGGGGTTCCGCCCCGGGACAAAACCCGGTTTGACGTTGACGTTGCGTCAACTTCTAGCATCGGGGCCATGTCGATCACCGTTCTTGACACCGGCTCCGCCATGCGGCGGATCCTGCTGGCCCCGATGGCGGACCGCGCCGGCCTGCTGCGTTCGATGCTGGAGCCCAACGCCGGCATGTACCGCCACTACCCGGGCGAGGTCGATCTCGTGTCCGTGCATCGCCAGACCTCCGGGTTCCCCATCGACCGTGACGAGGAGCGCTGCCTCGACGCGCTGGACGCCCTGGAGGCGGCCGGAGCCTGGGAGCGGATGCGGCGCGCGCTCGACGACGCTCTGGCCGTGCTGGTGGAGGCGACGCCGGGGTTGCAGGTCCCGGACATCACCGTGCTGTTCGTGCTGGGCGACCCGGCCGACGAGCATTTCATGGGCCCCTGCAAGGGGCTGACCGGGTTCGGCGGCATCTCGGGCAACATCGCCATCACGTTGTGGCCCTTCCCCGAGAACGTGGAGCGGCTGGAGGCCACCGCCGTCCACGAGCTCCACCACAACCTGCGGTGGAGCCCGGGTGGAGTGGTGTGGGACCCGATGACCGTCACGGTCGGCGAGCACATCGTCGGCGAGGGCCTGGCCGACGCCTTCGCCCGCCAGCTCTACGGCGACGAGCTCGGCTACGCCCGCATCGGCGTGCCGCACCTGCACGACGACGCGGTCTTCGACAAGGTGCTCACCGGCCTCGACGTGACGGGCATGCAGAACTTCACCGCCTGGGTCCACGGCGACCCCGGCGCCGAGCACCTCGGCGTCACCCCGGTGGGCCTGCCGATGGGCGCCGGGTACGCCGCGGGCAACCGGCTGGTCGACGCCTACCTGGCCGCGACGGGTCAGACGGCGGCGCAGGCCCTGCACGCCGACAGCGCGGAGATCATCGCGACCACGCTCCGCCGCGGGTGACACTGGAACGATGGAGTGGACGATCCAGGAGCTGGCGGCCAGGGCCGGCGTCAGCAGCCGTACCCTGCGGCACTACGACGGCGTCGGGCTCCTGACTCCGTCCCGGGTGGGCGCGAACGGCCACCGCCACTACGACTCCGCCGCGGTCCTGCGGCTCCAGCGGATCCTGCTCCTGCGCCGGCTCGGCATGGGCCTGCCGGCCATCGCCGAGGTCCTGGCCGAGGAGGTGGACGCGGGCGACGGCCTGCGTGCCCACATCGCTGCCCTGGAGGAGGAGCGCGACCGCATCGACCGGCAGATCAGCTCCGTGCGTCACGCCCTGGACGCCCTGCTGGCGGGCGCCGAACCGCGGATGGACGTCATGCTGGCCGGCTTCAACGACCACTACAAGGACGACGTGATCGCGCGCTGGGGCGAGCGCGCGTTCCAGGTGAGCAACGACTGGTGGCACGGCAAGACGCTCGACCAGCAGCGGGCCTGGAAGCGGGCGGCCGAGGACCTGGTCGCCGCGTGGGTCGCCGCGGCGCGGGCCGGGGTCTCCCCCACCTCCGAGCGCGCCCAGTCGCTGGCCGCCCGGCACGTGCAGTGGCTGAGCCAGATCCCGGGCACGCCCACGGCCGAGGGCGACCGGGAGCGCTCGATCGAGATGGTGAGCTGCCTCGGCGACATGTACGTCGATGACCCCCGCTTCGCCGACATGTACGACGACGCCGCCGGGGCGAGGTTCGTCCGCGACGCGTTGCAGGCGTACGCCCGCACCCGCATGTAACCGCCGTCCCAGGCCCACGGCGGGCCCACCCGTCAGAAGTAGCGGGACGTCAGGTCCGTCGTGGGCCAGGAGGAGACGGTGACCTTGTTCATGTCGTCGTCGAGCGTGTCGAAGTCGAGCGAGCCGGTCTCCTCCCTGCGGTTGAACACGACCGCGTAGCTGAAGCCGTTCTGCAGCCGGGCCAGGTAGGAGTACGTGCCGGGCATCGAGCCGTCGTGCCAGGTGTTGAGGTGGCCGGTGACCTGGCGCACCCACCAGCCGCCGCCGTACCAGGATCCGTACTGGTTGACGCCGATCTCCGGCTTGGCGACCAGCTTGGCGATCGAGGCCGAGCTCAGCACCGTGCCGGGCTTGTCGAAGGCGAGCGTCCAGCGCACCAGGTCGACGGCGGAGGCCAGCCAGCCGCCGTTGGCGTCCTGGTTGGGCATGTTGAAGCCGCCGTACTGGTAGGGGACGACGGTGCCGGAGGCGTCCACCACCGACTTGTTCGTGTACTGCGACTCGTAGGCGACCTCGCCGGGCGCGGCCTCGCTCCGCAGGCTGCGGCCGAGCCGCATGCGGGTGATGCCGAGCGGCTGGAGCAGCTTGCTCTTGACGTACGACTCGTACGACATGCCGGAGACCTTCTCGATCACGCGGCCCAGCAGCAGGTAGCCGTAGTTGCTGTAGACCATCTTGGTGCCGGGGTCGAAGTCGAGCTTCCGGGCGGTGGCGTACTTGACGATGTCGGCGTGGCTGATCGGCAGCGGCACGTCGAGCGCGGCGGCGATGGTGTGGTCCAGCCAGAGCTGGTCCTTGGAGACGCCGCGGTCCCAGCCGCCGAGGTGCTGCATGAGGCGCAGCACGGTGACCTGGCCCATGCGCTCGTCGAGCGGGGTGAGCCCGAGGAGCTGGGTGACCTTGGCCGACAGGCTCAGCTTGCCGTCCTGCACCAGCCGCATGATCGCGGCGGAGGTGATGTTCTTGCTCAGGCTGGCGATCCGGAACAAGGACGTCGGCGTGACCGCGGGCAGCGCCCTGGAGAAGTCGTTGTAGCGGTAGCCCCGGGCCAGCACGATCTTGCCGCTCTTCATGATGGCGAGCTGCGCGGCGGTGATCTTCCGGTCCAGCACGAACTTCTTCAGCAGATTGTCGAACCCGGCCAGCGAGGCGGGCGCGACGCCCGACATCTCGACCCCGGGCAGCTCGGGCCGCGCCGCCCGGGCCGCCTGGGCAGCCGTTGCGGGTGCGAGGATCGCGGCCGGAACCGCGATCGCGCCGGTTTTGAGAAGATTTCGCCGGGACAGCAGCGTCACGTCAGGGCCCCCAAGTCACATCCGTACCATTAGGGCCCGTATCTTACGGACTTTTCAGTCATCCTTGACAAGGATCTGCCAGATCGCGCCCGGCCGCAGCCCGGCGACCTCGCCGCCGGGCCGGAGCGCCGAACGAGCCTAGACCCGGGTCATCGTGGACTGGTAGCCGCCGCCGGGCCACTCCCAGGCGCCGGCGTTGGTGGCGCCGTCCTCGCTGAACTTGCCGACGAAGCGGGCGGGCGAGCCCTGGTCGCCGTACCAGATGGTCAGCGTGTCGCCGCTGACCTCCCAGGTGTACTTGAGGATCTCGGCGGACTGGCCGAACAGGTGCGACTTGAGGGTCTTGCTCTCCTCGTCGTAGCCGATGTACTCCACGGCCTTGGTGTCGGCCAGGTCGACGTGCTGGACCAGGAAGTTGCCGCCCTCCAGCCATTCGAAGCGCACGGTGCCGGCGTCGGTCGCCTTGCCGTCCTCGACGTTGCTGACCCGCCAGGTGCCGATGAGGACGTCGAGCTGCCGGAGCGCGGGATTGGGGGTTTTATCGGTCATGGTGGTTTCCCTCCGTTTCAGGGTGACAGTGCACGGCTTGGCGCGGCGGGACCAGCGGCCCGATGCCGTCCGGCGAGGGCCGGTGATTCGCGACTGACCTGCGAGGACACCGATCGGCGGCACTCCGGTCGCGCGTCCAGCATCCCTTGGTGCCGAGCCGATTGTCCACTGAAAGAGCACGTTGAAAGAAGCCGCGACACGGGCGCCGTGCGATTCTCGGGAAGAAATGCTTTCGTGCGGGAATTGTCGCGCGGCAGCGAATAGGCTGGAGGATTTTCATGGATTCGCCGTCGGTCTTCCGCAGGCCGCCGGCCCGCATCCCCGGCGCCGCTCCCGCCCTTCCCTCTCCGCCCTCCCCTCCCGCTGCACCGCCGGCCGCTCCCCCGCCCTTCGCCTGAGCAGACCGTCCATCTCGACCCCAAGGAGACGCCTGTGAGCCGCCGTGGCTGGGTGCTGTTCGCCCTGATGTCCGTGATCTGGGGCATCCCCTACCTCCTCATCAAGGTCGCGGTCGGCGGCGTGCCGGTGCCCGTGCTGGTCTTCGCGCGCACCGCGATCGGCGCCGCGCTGCTGCTGCCGCTGGCGATCCGCGGCGGGCAGCTCGCGATGGTCCGGCGGTACTGGCGGCCGGTCACCGCGTTCGCCTGCCTGGAGATCCTGGCGCCCTGGTGGCTGCTGTCGGACGCAGAACGGCGGCTGACCAGCTCGACCAGCGGCCTGCTGATCGCCGCGGCGCCCATCCTCGGCGTGGCGCTGGCCCGCCTGAGCGGCGGCGGCGAACGGCTCGGCAGGGCCCGCTGGACCGGGCTGGTGATCGGCCTGGCCGGCGTCGCCGTGCTGGCCGGGCCGCACCTGGGCGGCGGGGACGCCTGGGCGATGGGCGAGGTGCTGCTGACCGCGCTGTGCTACTCGATCGCCCCGCTCGTCGCCGACCGGCACCTGCGGGACCTCCCGACCATCCCGCTGACGGCCGCCTGCCTCACCCTGGCCGCGCTGGTCTACACGCCCGCCGCGATCTGGACCTGGCCGTCGGCCCTGCCGAGCTGGCAGGTGCTGGCGGCGCTGGGCGGCCTCGGCGTGGTCTGCACCGGCCTGGCGTTCGTGGTGTTCGTGGAGCTCATCAAGGAGGCCGGGCCGTCGCGGGCGCTGGTGTCGACGTACATGAACCCGGCGGTGGCGATCGTCGCCGGGGTGCTGATCCTGGACGAGCCGCTGACCGCCCTGATCGTCGTCTCGTTCGCGCTGATCCTGGGCGGCTGCGTGCTGGCCACCCGCGCCGAGGAGGAGCCGCCCGCCCCGGCGGCCGGCCCGCCGGAGCGGGCCGAGGAACTGGAAGTACGGTCCTGACCCGTTCTCGTGGTCGAGGCGTTGCAGGAAGCTGCCGGACGCGGGCAATTAGCTGAGGCCCGCATTCCCGATATTGCGGTCGCACATCGAACAAAATCATTGGTATCCGACGACCAAGAAATCGATGGGTGACCTTCCGATGACCACAGAACTGCTCCGCGATTTCATCGCGCATGCCGAGAGAGAACCGTCCGCGACGGCGCTGCGCACCAGGACGGAAAAAGTCGGCTACGCCGAACTGGCCGCCATGGCCGGACGGGCCCAGAAAGAACTGGACGCATTTCCGCCGGGCCCGGTCGCGGTGCTCGCCCGCAAGTCGCCGCAGGCGGTCGCGCTCGTGCTCGGCTGCCTGGCGGCCGGGCGTCCGCTGCTGCTGCCGCCGATCGACCTCGGCGCGGTCGCGCTCGGCGAGTTGTGCGCGCGGGCGGGCTGCGTCGAGGTGCTGGCCGCCACCCCCGAGGACGCCGCCGAACACCCCGACGTGGTCACCGCCGTGATCGGCGGGCCCGGCGGTGAACACAGCGGCGGACCCGCGGTTCCCGAGCCGGTGGCGGTCGCCGATCAGGACACCGCGTTCATGCTGACCACGTCCGGCTCGACCGGCACCCCGAAGGTCGTCCCGCTGTCGGCGGGCGCGGTGGCGCGGTTCACCGGCTGGGCCGGCGAGGCGTTCGGCCTCGGCCCCGGCGAGGTGGTGTTCAACTACGCGCCGCTCAACTTCGACCTGTGCCTGCTGGACGTGTGGGCCACGCTGCGGCACGGCGGATGCGTCGCCCTGGTCGACCCCGCGCTGGCCGCCAACCCGCGCTACGTCTGCGACTTCTTCGCCGCCTGCGAGGTCACCGTCGTCCAGGGCGTGCCCATGCTGTACCAGCTGCTGGAGGAGGGGGTCTTCCCCGGCGTGCGGCACGTCATCGTCACCGGCGACCACGCGCCGGTCCCGCTGCGCGCCGGCCTGCCGCGCAGGTTCCCGCGCGCCCGGCTGCACAACGTCTACGGCTGCACCGAGACCAACGACAGCTTCTGGCACGAGTTCGACGCCGCCGAGGCGGCCGGGCCCGCCCCCCTGCCGATCGGCCGCCCGCTGCCCGGCGTCGTCGTGGCCTTCGGCCCCGGCCTGGACCCCGTCCCGCCGGACGACGGCGGCACCGAGCTCCTGGTCTGGACGCCCTTCCAGACCGACGGGTACGTGACCCCCGACCCGGCCGCGGCGACCGGCAGGTTCGTGACCGGGCCGGACGGCCGCCGCTTCTTCCGCACCGGCGACCTGGTCCGCCGGGACGCCGCCGGCCGGCTGTTCCTCGTCGGCCGGGACGACTTCCAGCTCAAGGTGCGCGGCGTCCGGGTCAACCTGGAGCAGATCGAGCGGGTGCTGCTGGAGCACGACGACGTCCTGGAGGCCGCGGTCGTCCCGGCCGTGGACGGCGCCGAGACCCGGCTCACCGCGTTCGTCCGCGGGACCGGGCCGGGGCGGCTGTCGGGGCTGCGCCTGCGTACGCACTGCGCGATGCGGCTGCCGCGGGCCGCGATCCCGTCCGCCATCAAGCTGGTCGAGCAGCCGTTCCCGCGCACCTCGACCGGAAAGGTGGACAGAAAGCGCATCGGCTGACACGCAAAAACCTATTGCGGGCACGCGCATTCTCGGAGATGCGTACGCGTGCGCGCGCGTGTGATGCTGCCTTTCGTGGACATCACACACCAGATTAAAGAATTCGTGGTGACCGAGTATCTCCCCGATACTCCGCCCGACGAACTCGAGGCCGACTACGACCTTTTCCGCAACGGGGTCATCAGCAGTCTGGGCCTGTTGAAGCTCATCGGCTGGATCAAGGACCGGTTCGACGTCCCGGTCGACGAGCTGGACATCGCCCCGGAGAACTTCAGGACCGTGGCCGCCATTCGTGAATTCGTCGGAAAAGCATTATCAGCACCAGCAGAACGGACACTGCAATGATCATCCGCAAGATCTCTGACGTGACGCCGGTCGAGTGGGGGAACGGCCTGAGCCACCGCTTCCTGGTCGAGCGCGACGGCATGGGCTACTCGCTCACCGACACGATCGTCTGGGCCGGCACAAGCTCCCCCCTCCAGTACCGCAAGCACCTGGAGGCGTGCTACTGCATCAGCGGCCGGGGCGCCGTGATCGACGCCGACGGCCGCCAGCACGTCCTGGAGCCGGGCACCATGTACGCGCTCGACCAGAACGACCCGCACCACCTGATCGCCGACCCCGGCGAGGACCTGCGGCTGATCTGCGTCTTCTCCCCCGCGTTGCAGGGCGACGAGCGCCACCAGCTCGCTGAGGCGCAGTTCTCCCACTACTGACGGATCTGGTCACCCATGGACGAGTGGAGCGACACACACCGCGAGCTCAGGGCCGAGTTCGCGGACTGGTACGAGGTGCTGGGCGAAGGCCACCTGGACGCCGACCGGGACGCCGACCGGACCGCCGGGCTGCCGGCGCACAAGTGGGAGCAGGTGCGCGCCTCCGGGCTGCTGCGCCTGCCGTTCTCCCCCGAATGGGGCGGCCGCGGCCTGGACCTGCTCAGCACCATGTACGTCCTGGAGGGCCTCGGCGAGGGCTGCCGGGACGGCGGGCTGTGCTTCTCGCTCTGCACGCAGATCGTGAGCGCCGGGATCCCGCTGCAACGCTTCGGCAGCCCCGAGCTGAAGGCCCGCCACCTGCCCGGCATCTGCGACGGCACGACGATCACCGCGCACGCGATCACCGACCCCGGGGGCGGCTCCGACGTGCTGGGCATGGGCATGACCGCCAAACCGGACGGCGACGACTGGGTCCTCGACGGCGACAAGGTGTTCGTGACCAACGGCCCGGTAGCCGACCTGATCGTGGTCTACGCGGTGACCGACCGCGACCTGGGCCCGTTCGGCCTGACCGCCTTCCTGGTCGAACGGGACACCCCCGGCCTGCTGACCGGCCCGGACGTGCCCAAGATGGGCTTGCGCACGTCCCCGCTCGGCGAGCTGACGCTGCGCGACTGCCGGGTCCCGGCCGCCAACGTGGTCGGCCGGCCCGGCATGGGCTTCACCGTGCTGGAGCACGTGATGCGGTGGGAGATCCTGTGCTCCTTCATCGTCCAGGCCGGCGCGATGCGGCACCGGCTGGACCGCTGCGTCGAGCACGCCTCCCGGCGCCGCCAGTTCGGCCGGCCGATCGGCTCGTTCCAGCATGTCGCCGGCCAGATCGTGGACATGAAGATCGGCGTGGAGACCGCCCGGCGCTGGCTGTACGACGCCGCGCGCGGCTTCGCCGCCGGCCGGGACGTCGCCACCGACATCGCGATCGCCAAGGTGGTCACCAGCGAGGCGAACGTCAGGTCGGCGCTGGCCGCGATCCAGATCTTCGGCGGCAGCGGCTACCTGACCGGGACCGGGCTGGAGAAGGAGCTCCGGGACGCGGTCGGCGGCACCATCTACTCCGGCACCTCGGAGATGCAACGGATCCGCATCGCCCGGATGCTCGGCCTCAAGGAGTCACACACATGACCGCTGACCTGGCCGCCACGAAGTTCCTGGACGCCGGCCACCCCGTGGTGCGCGAGTTCGCCGAACAGGCCGTCGAGGGCGCCGGCACGCCCACCGAGCAGGCCGTACGCCTCTACTACAAGGTGCGCGACACCATCCTGTACGACGTCTACGACATCGACATGTCCCGCGACGGCCTGCGGGCCAGCACGATCATCGCCCGGGGCAGCGGCTTCTGCCTGCACAAGTCGGTGGTGTACGCCGCCGCCGCCCGCGCGCTCGGCATCCCGTCCCGGCTGGTGTTCGCCGACGTGCGCAACCACCTGGCCTCCGGACGGCTCAAGGAGCTCGTCGGCGGCGACGTGTTCCGCTTCCACGGCCTGGTCTCCGTCCAGCTCGACGGCCGCTGGGTGAAGGCCACCCCCGTGTTCAACAAGATGTTGTGCCGGCTGTACCGCCTGAAGCCCCTGGAGTTCGACGGCACCGCCGACAGCGTCTACCACCCGCACGACGAGTCAGGCCGGCGGCACATGGAGTTCCTGCACTGGCACGGCGAGTTCGACGACTTCCCCTACGAGCTGGTCCTGGAGGGCTTCAGGACGGCCCACCCCGCGCTGCTGGGCGGCCGGGACCAGACCGTGAAGGGCTCGCTGACCGCGGAAGCGGGCGTCTGACATCCATCGACGAAGTCCTTATGAGAGGTATCCGTTGAACGAGCGCGTCAAGTACACCCTGAACGAGGACGACATCCCGTACACGTGGCTGAACATCGCCGCGGACTTCGGCGAGCCGGCCCCCATCCTCGACCCGGCCACCGGCGCGGCCATCACCCGGGCCGAGCTGTGCAGGACGATCGCCGAGCCCCTGGTGGACCAGGAGCTCAGCACCGAGCCGGAGTTCGAGATCCCCGGCCCGGTGCGCGACATCTACCGCCAGTGGCGGCCCACCCCGCTCTACCGGGCGCGCCGCCTCGAACGCGCCCTCGACACCCCCGCCCGCATCTACTACAAGTACGAGGGCGTCTCGCCGGTCGGCAGTCTCAAGCCCAACTCGGCGGTGCCGCAGGCGTACTACAACAAGCAGATCGGCAAGACGGGGCTGGTCACCGAGACCGGCGCGGGCCAGTGGGGCAGCTCGATCGCCTCGGCCGCGGCCATGTTCGGGCTGAGCGCGCAGGTGTTCATGGTGGGCGTCAGCTACCGGCAGAAGCCGTACCGCCGGGCCCTCATGGAGGCGTACGGCGCGGTCTGCAACTCCAGCCCCAGCCCGCTGACCGCGGCCGGACGGGCCGTGCTGGCCGAGGACCCCGACCACCCCGGCAGCCTCGGCATCGCCAAGTCCGAGGCCCTGGAGGTCGCCTTCGCCAACCCCGACCTGGGCTACACCCGCGGCAGCTCGCTCAACCACGTGTGCGCCCACCAGACCGTCATCGGCCAGGAGGCGATGCTCCAGATGGAGCTCGCCGAGGACTACCCGGACATCGTGGTCGGCCCCTGCGGCGGCGGCAGCACCCTGGCCGGGATGTGCTTCCCGTTCCTGCGCGACAAGCTGCGCCGCGGGCGTGAGATCCGGCTCGTCGCCGCCGAACCGGTCGCCTGCCCCACCCTGACCCGCGGCCGCATCGCCTACGACCACTCCGACGCGGCCCGGCTCACCCCGCTGTCGCGGATGCACACGCTGGGCCACAAGTTCGTGCCGCCGCCCGTGCACGCCGGCGGGCTGCGCGCCCACGACATCTCGCCGCTGATCAGCCGGGCCGTCGAGAACGGGCTGATGGAGGCGGTCGCGGTACGGCAGACCGCCTGCTTCGAGGCCGGCGTGCTGTTCGCCCGCGAGGAGGGCATCGTGCCCGCCCCCGAGTCGGCGCACGCGGTGCGGGCCGCCATCGACGAGGCGCTGCGCTGCCGCGAGCAGGGCCAGTCGAAGGCGATCCTCATCGCGCTGTCCGGACACGGCCACTTCGACCTGGCCGCCTACGAGAAGTTCCAGGCCGGGCTGCTGCCCGACGACGAGCCGACGGACGAGGACCTCGCCCACGGCCTGTCCAGCATCCCCGACCTGGCCCGCGCCTGACCGGGCGGTGACGCGCGGCCTGCCCGCCGGCGGGCCGCGCCGTCATGTCTGGAACGCGGCGACTAGCGCTGCTTGAGCCGCTGGGCTTCCTTGCGGGCCTCCGCCTGGACGGTGCGCTCCCGCTCCAGCCAGTCGGGGTTCTCCGCCTTCAGCGCGTCGATCTCGGCGGTCGTGAGCGGCTCGGTGATGCCGGCCCTGAGCAGCCCCGAGATGGAGACCCCGAGCTTGGCGGCGACCACCTGCTTGGGGTGCGGCCCGTTACGGCGCAGGTCGGCGAGCCACGCGGGCGGCTTGGCCTGCAGCTCGTTCAGCTCGTCCCTGGAGACGACGCCCGCCTGGAACTCCGCGGGCGTGGCCGAGAGAAGGACACCCAGCTTCTTGGCCGCCGTCTCGGGCTTCATCGTCTGGATGCTCTTCGGTTTGGACGAGGTCATGCCCCCAAGCCTAGCCAGTCGGGACAGCTTCCCCGACATCGATACCCTGAGGACGTGACTGACGAGAGCGGCGAAGACTTCCGGCTGGCGTACGCGCCCGGCGTGACCCCCGCCAAGTGGGCCGGCGTCTGGGCCGAGCGGCTGCCCGACGTGCCGCTCACGCTGGTCACGGCCCCCACCCCCGAGGCGCTGGCCCTCCTGCGCGGCGGCGGGGCCGACGCCGCGTTCGTCCGGCTCCCGATCGACCGCGAGGGCCTGAGCGCGATCCCCCTCTACGTCGAGACCACGGTGGTCGTGGTGCCGAAGGACCACGCCGTGGCCGCCGCCGACGAGGTGACCCTCGCCGACCTGGCCGACGAGGAGATCTTCCACCCCCTCGACGACGCCATCGAGTGGGCGTCGCGGCCCGGGCAGCCGGCCTTCACCCGTCCCGCCACCACGGCCGAGGCGGTCGAGATGGTGGCCGCCGGCACCGGCCTGCTCCTGGTCCCCCAGTCGCTGGCCCGCCTCCACCACCGCAAAGACCTCACCTACCGCCCGGTGACCGACGCGCCGCAGTCCCAGGTCGCCCTGGCCTGGCCCACCGACGCGACCACCGACCTGGTGGAGGACTTCATCGGCATCGTGCGCGGCCGCACGGTCAACAGCTCGCGCGGGCGCGCGCCCGCCGCTCCCCAGGAGAAGCAGGCACGACGCCAGCCGCCCAAACCGGCCCAGAACCGTGCGGGGCGCCGTGCCGCGCCGACGACCCGCAAGAAGAAGGGCCCCCGTCCCCGCTGAGGGTTGACGGCGGGGGCAGGGCGACTACTTTCTCTTAAGAAGCTTTCCTAACAGTGCACTGCCTGTCGACCCCCTGGAGGTCAGCACATGCGCGCGAGAAAGCACTTGGCCCTGCCCCTAGCGACCGTACTCACCACCGTCCTCGCCACCGTCGCCCTCCTCGGCGCCGCCTCCCCCGCGCACGCCTCCCCCACCGGCTGCACCACCGGCCGGGACGGCAAGACCGCCTGGGCGTACTGCAGCGGCGGTTCCGGCAACTACGCCGTGGTCATCCGCGTCACCCATCCGGACCCCACGGTGGGGTCGTGGCCGGAGGTCGGCCCGTGCGTCTCCCCCGGCCAGCGGTCGGAGTACACGCCGTACCACAGCATCCCGTTCACCGTCACCGGCATCACCTACTGCTGAAGCCGGAAGCGCCGGGCAGCCGGTCTCCTTCGCCTATGTGACGATGAGACCGGCGTCCGCCAGCACGGACATGAACAGCCCCCCGCACAGCAACGCGATGGGCCACACCCGCTGGGTGAGGGCGACCAGGATTCCGGCGAGGAGTGCCAGCAGAGCGACGATGGTGAGGGCGTCCATGTGCGTGTTCCTGCCCGTAGGGGGTGGTCTCAGCCGCCGGGGGTCAGAGCTGGCCGAGCTTCGGGATGATCTCGCTGAGCACCCAGAGCGCCAGTCCGAGTGCGAGCAGGTTGACGCGCGCGCCGCCGATGTTGAAGGCGGACAGGACGAAGCAGGCCAGGGCGAGGATGAGCAGAATGAGAGTGATCATGCCGTGTTCCACTTCTGTAGCTGGGGTGGTTGCACAGCGCTACCCGTGATCATGCGATGTAGGCATGACCGCGGAAAGTCCGCCCTCGACCGCCCGTACGTCCGGCTACCTGCGCAGGCACGCCGGCAGGACGGCCACGGCGAGAAGGACCGTCCCGAACACGATCGCGACGGCGCGCCGCCCGGAGACGAGCGCGAGGACCAGCCCCGGCGCGGGCGCGCCGATCGGCGGGGGGCCCGATCTCATGACCCGGATCGTCCTCGGGAGACCTCCGGCCCGCCGGCGCCAGGCCCCTTGCCGTGCGCGAACCGGGGTCCGTCAGGCCGGCGCGAGCCGGAGGAAGTGGATCGCCGTGTTGGCCCGGCAGCCGATGCGTTCGTAGACCGGCTGCCCGGCCGGCGTGGCGTGCAGGACCAGCCGCCGGTGCCCGCTCCGCCTGCCGCCTTCGTGGATCGCCTTGCGGGTGACGGCCTCGCCGTACCCCCTGCGCATCTCCTCCGGCAGGGTGGCGACCAGCGCCAGGAAGATCGAACGCGGCCCGGCGACGGTGGCGGCGCAGGTCACCGGCCGTCCGTCGCGGTATCCGAGGTAGGCGTGCACGTCGCCGCGCCACAGTTCGGAGCCGGCCAGGGCGAGCCTGCCCGCCTCGGGCGTCATGCCGTAGGCGCGGGCGTTGATGTCGCCGTACGCGGCGAGGTGCTCCTCGGTCTCCACCCGACGGAACTCCAGGTCCGGATGCTCCGGCTCAGGCACGGACAGGTCGCCCGCCATGCCCCGTCCCGAGAACGCCGGCTCCAGCCCGGCCTCGGCCGCACGCCGGAACAGGCTCTCCCGCGCCTGGGGGCTCAGCAGCTCCTCGAAGATCCACAGATATCCGCTCTCCGACCTGCCCCTCATGAAGGACGCCGCCCGCGCCAGCCGCTCGCCGAGCGCGTCCGCGGGGATGCCCGTACCGGCCAGCGTCACGGTGTTCCAGAAGCCGAAGGGGCTCTCGGCCCACATGTGCACGACGCCGTCGTCCGTGCCGATCCGGCCGCCTCGGTCCCGTACCAGCTCGCTCCAGACGGCGACGAGATGATCCCTGGACTCCACGGCCTCTTCGAACGCCGACACAACCGGCCCCTTTCCGAAGGAGACACCACGACCGGATGGTACGACGCGAGCCCACCGGCCGAGCCACTATCCGTGACAACCTTTCCTGCGGTACCCGGCTGTGCTTCCCTTGGGAGTGGCGACCGAAGGGTGGTATCTCGAAGAGATGAAGCGCGATGACTCCCGCTCCATCAACGCCTTGCGCGCCACGTCCCAATTCGCGGCCTTGGAGCCGATCTGGGCCGGCATCAGCTCCACCATGCAGCTGCGGGCCCTGCTGGTGTTCGGGGCGCTCTTCAACGAGCGGGTCTACGTACATGACACGCAGCTCGTGGACAACCCCCGGGTCGTGGGCGACTTCAGCAGGTCGGACCTGCGGGAGAACAACTTCTACCGCCTGCTCAGAGATCTCGTCGCGGCGGGCGTCGTCGCGGTCGGGCTCCGCGCCCACAACTACCTCTACCGGGAGGACCGGCTCGATCCCTGCGACTCCCTGGCGGAGGTCCTGGACAGCTGGAAGCGGAACAGCCCCGACGGGAAGGGATGGGTCGTCTCGCCGGTCTCGGTCGCCCGCGACCGCATGATCAAGGAACTGGACGGCGTACTCGCCGGGGACGGTTCCGTCGTCGTCCGTTACGACTATGTCACCGCCAAGGACGACTTCATGCGGCAGGTCCGCGAGGCCGCCAACTCACCCGACTCCGTCCTGACCGGCCTGCTGTCGGCGCAGCCGACCGAACTGAGAAGACGGTACGACGAGATCCTGTCGCGGCCGCGGTTCTCCCACACCCCCATCTTCGCGCTGCTCCACGACTCCGGACTGCCGGTGAGCAGCGAGCTGATCCAGATCCACGGCCTGTTCGACGAGACCGCGCACGCACGCGCGTTCAACGCGAGAATCATGGGCTCTGACTGGACCTCAGGAGACGGCACCGGCCTTCCCGAGGCCGTCCTCACCGACGCGCGGCGTGCGCAAAGCCGGCCGGATCCCCAGCTCGACATGCGGGAGCTCGTCGAGACGGCCTATCGGATGGTCGAGGGCCCGCCGCCCGACCTGCTGGCCATGCTCCGCTTCGAGGAGATCGTCGAACTGCGCGAACAGGCCAGGGAGCTGTTCGAGATCCAGTCCTACCTCGAAGTCTCCAACGCCCGTGACGTGGACGACGCCCTGGCCACGGCCCTGGCCGACTGCGCCGCCGACTACTGGCAGCGTATCTGCGACCACATCCGGGCGACACGTCCCCATCTGGCGGTCAAATCCACCAGGCTCGGCATCTTCCTGCGCAGGAAGATGCCCGGACTGGCGAAGGTCGCCGAACGGTTCGCGATGACGGGCCTGTCGACGCTCACCGAAGTGGCGGTCAACATGGTCCCGGTGGTCGGGGGCATGCTGGGCGAGGAGTCGAAACGCAGCATGCTGCGGCGCGCCAACCTGGAGTTCGTCTTCTTCACGGACTCCTCGCGCATGCGGGAACTCAGGAGCTTCTACCCGCACCGGAGCTGGATCTCCTCCGACGCGAGAACGATCACACGTGGGTGAGCGCGGAACACCTTCCCGGGAGTCCTGATGTCGACGACACCTTCCCTCTCGCAGCGCGACGGACTCACCTGGGCCGTGCGGCCCGCCAGCGGTGACCGCGTCGGTCCCGGGCCGCACGAGCAGGACATCTGGCGCCTCCTGCAGTCCTTCGCCGAGCCCGGCTCGGCCTTCCTCGACGTCGGCGCCCACGTCGGCCACTTCGCCTTACGGATGGCCAGGGCTTTCGCGAAGGTCGTCGCCGTCGAGCCGAACCCGGTCGCGCTGGGCGCGCTGCACCTCAATCTGCAGCTCAACGAGATCGGCAACGTCGACGTCCAGCCGGTGGCCGCACACGACTCCGGGGCACGATTACGGCTCTGGGATCCCTACGACGTCACCGCCGGCCCCTGCACGCGTACCCTCGCCGCCGGCGAGCCGGCAACCATCCCCGCCGACTGCATCACGTCCGCCCTCCACCACGGCGAGGAGGGGTACGGCGCGTTCCTCGGCGAGGCCGACGCCCTGCCGATCGACCTCATCCTCTCCCGGTCCCGGGAGAGGATCCGGCTGGTCAAGGTGGACATCGAGGGCCATGAGGCGAAGGCGCTGGCGGGCGCGGCGGAGACGATCGCCCACCACCAGCCGGCGCTCCTGATCGAGATGCACGACTCCATGTACGGCGAACGCATCAGGGAGGAGGTGATCGAGCAGCTCACGCGGCACGACTACGCCTGGTGCGACTTCTCGCTCTATCAGCGTTCGAAGATGACGCGGTCGGACATGTGCCCCTACATCTACGCCGAGCCGGTCAGCACGCGGCGGATGCGGGACGTCCTCGACTTCGCCGTCCGGGCGAACGAGGGCGCGGCGTCACGCTGGGTGACGACTCCGTGAGACGGTCAGGATCACCAGGCTCATCTCCTCGTGCCGCACCCAGCACAAGGCCTCGAAGTCGCCTATCTCCGCCTTCAGCAGCCCCGCTTCCTTGTCGATCGTGCGCAGCAGGCCCGAGTCGAGGTCGGTGGAGAGATACTCCAGGCAGTTGAGGACGAACGTGGCGGCCATCGGCTCCGCGGCGTGCACGGCACGGATCTGCCGCACCGCCGATGACGAGAGCTGGATCTCGTAGTAGCCCTTCACGAGGCCAGCTCACGGCGCAGGTCGCCGAGCCGCATCGTCTCCATGCCGGCTTCGAGCTCCGCGATCAGCCTCAACCCCGACCTCCGGTCAGCGGCATCCTGAGCCTCGTTGAGCAGGTCGACGCCGGCGGCGGCCACCTCGTAGGGCACCACCGCGGCCACGAGGCGGCCCTCCTGCTCCAGCAGGACGACCTCTCCCGCCGTCGCCTGGTCGATGGCTTCCTGGACGGCGGCAGCGGTGGCCGGGATCCGCAACGTGCGATTTCGCATGGCAGGTGGCCCTCCGTTCGCGGACTGCGCAGCCCCTTCGGCTTATGAGCCCTTACCCCGGGGACCTCCACCACAATACTTCGCCGCCGTTACGGAGAAGTCGCAGTCGATGCACATCGACCTGGCGATCAGGCAGTCGGCCTCACCGGCGACCTCCCCTCCATGTGTCGCGTTCCGCGGGCTTCACGTCGCCGAAGCTGGGCCGGTCGTAGCAGCCCGCCGACCCGGCGGTGTAGGTCAGGCGCGCGTTCTGCTCCGGGTTGATCAGTACGACGAGCGACACCACGGCCGCCACCGCGACGCGGGCCCCACGCCGCCGGACGGGCGGGAGATCCGCCGGGCGACCACCGGCGGCCAGCTCACGGGCGGTGGCCGCGATCCACACGGTGCTGACGAGCCTCACCGCGTCCACCAGGATCACCATCGCCAGACCGCCGCCGAAGCCCCCTCCGAGCAGGGCGGCCCCGAACAGCGCCAGACCGGCCGAGGCGTCGGACCCATCGCCCCTTCCGTCGTCCGTGTAGAGTTCGCCGAAGGTCGGCGGCGACCACTCGGCGGCCACCCAGAGCCAGGTGTCGCCGAGCACCAGCACCGCGACCGCCGCCAGAAGAATCAGACTTACTAATCCGATCCTGATAAACCGCCATAAATGTTCCGAAGACACGGGACGCGATCTTAGTGCGGCGCCACCACACCGACAGGCCCAGCGGAACAGACGATGCCGTACCGGTGTCGTCCAGGCGCACCATTCACCGGCGATCTGGTTTGATCATCCCTGTTCGACCGGATCGGCGCGCACGGAGACCGCCTTGACTGCAGACAGCCGCACCAGGAATTCCCGCAGAACCGGGTCCGTCATCGTCGTCATCCTCGTTCTGCTCGCCTGTCTGACCGAAGGCGTGCACTTGTTCGGCGGGCGCGCAGAACGCATGCGCGAGGTCTATGGCGGCGCCTTTCAGACAGCGCATCCTGAGTACCAGCTCTTCGTGAACCACGAGGTGAGTGTGGGCCCCCTGTCGATGCGCCTGACGGCCGCTGGTTTCGAAATGCACCCGGGTCTGCGACGTCGCCAATCAGGCGGACAAATAGTGACCGACGTGCTGGGCATCGTCTCCGCTCCCGCCATGCCGGAGACGACGATGAGCCCGTTGCTGCGCTCGTTCCACGGCGGCGTCGTTCATCTGTTCCTCTCCGGATCGCACGGGGACGTCGGCAAACCTGTCTACTGGCGCTCGTGCGCCGTCTATGAAACCGAATGCGCGAATACTTCCCCGATCGAGCTCTACAGACGTTGGGTGGCCAAGTTGCAGTGGACCGACTCGCTGAACCTGAAGCCCTTCGCGATCGATCCCGGCCGCTTACGTCAGGCGACGCATGAAGGCAGGGTCTATGGATTCGTCACCTACAGCCACCCGAAGCCAGCACTCGCCGAATTGATCGAAGAACCCGGAGTGCGCACGATCAAAATCACCGCATCATCGCCCATGGCGTCGTGACCACCCCACTCGGCGTCGAACCGCCGACGGTCATTGCACGTGCGCGACCGTTCACCCCGCCTCAGAACGACAGCTTGAACCCGTCGTGACTGCGTACGAAGCCGAGAGAGTCGTAGAAACGATGGGCCTCCGTGCGTCGTTTGTTGCTGGTGAGCTGGACCAGGGTGCAGCCACGGGCGCGTGCCCGCTCGATCGCCCAGGTGAGCAGTTCGCGCCCGAGCCCCGCCCCACGTCGATCGGCACGCACCCGGACCGCCTCGATCAGCGCCCGCTCCTGACCGTGTCGTCCCAGGCCAGGGATGTACGTCAGCTGGAGGCAGCCGACGACCGCACCGTCTTCCTCGTCCAGAACGATCATCTCGTTGCGCTCGTCGGCGTCGACGGCCTTGAAGGCTCGCTCGTACGCCTCGTCGACCTCAACGGTCCGGGGATCGACCACGGTGTCCTCGTCAGCCAGGAGCGCGATGATCGCCGGCAGATCCCGGCGCGTCGCAGTACGAATAGTCACGCCACAGAGCATGCCAGGCACCGGAGATCGGAAGAGCAGCCGATGCCACGTCGACGACACGAAACCCCGCTGCCAGGCGGTTGCTGCCCTATCCGCGTGAAACGGATATGCGTCGCCACGAAAGAAAGGCAGCGAACAACGTGACCCCGCCTGCTGCGATCAGTACGGTAGCGGGAATCTTAACGAGGTTCCGCAGGTCTCTGCAGCTGTCCAAATGTTGCGCAATGTCGGCCCAGACGGGGGACAGATCGAGTTCCTGCCGGGTGACTTCGAAAAATGCCGAGCCGCAAGATACACCACCCGATGTAACAGACATCAGACCAGCGAGAACGCCCGAGCCGATCAGCAGGAAGGCAACAAACACCATCGCTTTGGGAGACATGCCAGTCCTTCCATGGTTCCAACGGCAGTGGATCATTTCATGGCGAAGCTTGAGCCGGGAAGACGTCTGCCTCAGCCAAGGGAACAACAAATGACACGCTGACAGCACAGCGATCACGTTTACCTGCCCTACGTCCACACCGACCCACTAGCACTTCCCCATCACCCTCAGGGTCACTGACTGGCACAGATCCGTACGCACGCGCACGCAACTGAACGTCGGCCTATGGTGCCTGTCGCGCTCACCACAGGGCCGCAACGACCTCACAATCAAGCCCCGGTGATCAGCAATATCGCTCAATGGTCCAGGGGCGGAAAGATAAGCCCTGCCCCTTGGATCTCCCCCAACCATGACCGGCGACCACCAGGCGGCGGCGACCGTAGGGGGCACATCGGCATGGCAACCTCGACCGGAGCGTTCGGTCCGCGCGGGAAGGCGGGCGTCCTCGTGTCACCGACAGCTACTCCTACGACGGCAACGGTGCAAACCGCACCCGCCGTCAGCGCGTCTTACACGCGCCCCCTCCCCCAGGAGCATCACATGGCGTATCCCGGCCCTCAGGACCAGCACGGCCGGCGGCACCCGCAGCAGGAGCCAGCACAGCCATACGAGGAATACCCTCAACAGCCGCCTACGCCATCCCCGACAACGCACAACTGGGCAGGTGTCGTCGGCCTTTGCCTCGGCATCCTCGCCCTCCTGCTCGACATGACCCTGGTGCTGGCCCGTGTCGGGATCTGGGTATCGTTCGTCGCCCTCTTCATGTCGGGGCTCGGCATGTCCGGCGCTCGCGTCGGGACAGCCACCAATCGCACCGTGTCGATCGTCGCACTGATCCTTGGCGCTACAGCGTTGATGCTGGCCATCGTCGTCCAGTCCATCTGGCACTCAATCTGAGCATCGACCGAACCTTCAAACGGACGCCGAACAGCAGCCCTGTAGGGCTGGCTCTCCGTGTACTCGCTTTCCCGTGCTCCACAGAGGTGCTCGCCGCGAGACGGCGGACCTCGGGTGCTTCGGGTCCCTGCCAAGCTCGCGCGCAGTAGCGACGGCCTTGACGCGACGAGCAAGCCGCTCGATCAACAGTCTGTCCGCTTCCTCGACGGGATGAGACTCGTAGGCGCTCAGTTCGTCGTCCGCGAGCCTGATCCGCTTGAGCAACCCGTCGTCCAAGGTGCCTCCGTCAAACACGAACAGAACAGTCGCCCTCCTTGGGGAGAGGCGCCGGGTCTCCCCCGGCTCGACGTACCCGCCCGGGATGTCCATGGAGGGCTTGTACGTAGGGCGAACGGCGGAGTCTTCTGATCGTTCACCGACCCGGCCTTACGCCACAGAGACTGCCTTCACACGATGTGCAGTCGCCGGGCGAGAGCTGGGAGTCGGAAGCTGGGTTCGCCCTTCTGCTTTCTGATCCACACCATCGTGAGCCAGGGGCTGAGGTACTGACGGCGCGATGGTCTCGGCCAGCTGCGGCACAGCTTTGCGTCCGTGACTGTCAGACTCCGGCGTCCATGTCGAGAACATCTCGCGCCGGGTCAGGCCCCCGCACCCAGTGGTCACCGAGACCAGATGAAGGAGGCTAGTCACTCAGACGCCACCTTCAACATCAGGGATTGAAGATTTACGCTGGTGGAGGGCACCGGGTTCCAATGAGCGACCCCTCGCTTGCAAGGAGCCAAGGCTCCTTGGCTGAACGTCTGGACCTGTGCTCTCGAACCTGTATCGCGATCAGTGTGTCCTGATCGATTTAATGTGATGACACCGCGATCACGCCTCTGACCTGGTGCTCGCTTGCCAGATCTGGCGCGGCATGGCCTAGCCTGCGGCACGCAGAAAGCACGAAAGCCAACACGTCACTTCTACAGAGGGATCCACCCCGCATGGAGGGTTGGACTGCCGGCGGCTTACAGCTCATGACCGTCACGAGGGGGCGTACCTCTGACCTTCGGCCAAGATCTCCGTCTCCTCGACGTTGACCGTGATCAGTACATGCACGTTGCACGTTTGCTTCGCACCCCATCATGATGACCGGATGCGCCGAAAGGATCTCCCGGAGGACATCGCGCGTAACCAAGATGGGCGCGTCTGGGATGTGTTGTGCGTCGGGATTGCCGTCGGGGTAGTGGCCTGGGGCGCCATCGGCGCATGGACCGCCATCACGGTCGGCAACTACCCGTGGAACAAATGGATCCCCTTCGCCAACGGGGCCAGCAAGGGCGCATTCCTCGGCCTGCTCGCCGCCCTCATCTCTCTCATCCCCTCAGCCAAGGGATTCCGAAACGGGTGGCGGTGGACCGTCTTCGTCGCCGCCTTCATCGGCGGAAGCCTGTTGGGCACGGTGCAGGATCTCCTCGGCGCGCCGGCCCCTGCCGTCTATTTTATGGACGCCCTTTCAGATGAGCAGTGGTACGGGATGACCATGCTGCTGCACTGGGCGGGCAAAGTGGCGCTGCCTGCCGTCGTGTGCGCCGTAATCCTTACTACGCTTGCGGGTCGTCCCTATCGGCCGCGACAGTCGATCGCCTTCAGCGCGGCGCTCTTCCTCGCCGGCGTCACGCTGCTCCTGCTTCCAGTGATCGCCTCCACCCTTGCACCTGAGATCCAGGGCAACGGCCAGCACGCCAACGAGGGACCTTGGGCCGGCATGCGCTGCTGGGCCGTCGGAATACCCATCCTGATGTCCGGACTGGTTCGATGGGCCTTGCTCAGGGCCAGTCGCGAGCACCCCCGCGAAGGCGATCACGCCGTTAATCGGTGAATCAGGGTGAGGAGCCCTGGATCGTCGACCACCCCAAGCACCTACGGCGGCCAGCCATGCAGGGCGATCATAGGGCTGCATCTGTAAGGCGGCGTGGCATGCGGGGTCGGTGTGTTTGATCGGTACAGCGATGCTGGCGTGCGGTGCCCGGCCCGATGTTCCGCCGCCGTCCGGTGGACCGGCTCCCAGACCGCACCTCCGGACGGCGGGCGGGCGGAGGCCGAGGTACCGGCCCGGTCGCTGCCCTGCCTGCCGGTTCTCCTTGCACGGCTTCCGCTTCCGCGAACCACGTGGACAGCCGGTGGCAAGCCGGATGCGAAGCTTGTGGAGCCTCTCGAGAACCGCATCGAGCCGGGAGACTACCCACCGGGCACGCTGCTGCCGAGCGAGAACCAGCTCATTAAGGAGTTCAGCATCTCCCGTCCTACCGTGGTCGTTGCCCTCCGCGGATTGCGCGAGCATGGATGGATCGAGTCCCAGCAGCGCAGGGGTCGCTTGATCCGCAGCCGACCGGCAATGGCCTCTGTCGAGCAGAAGCGGCCGGGGGCAGGCGGACTTGACCAAGCCGAAGGCCGCCTCCACGGGCGAGGTGGTCAAGGTGGGTTCGGCGCTGTGCGCGACGTCTCCGGCCGGCCTCTGACCGTCGTGGAGTCTTGCTCTCGGCAGACAGGCATGAGTTAGTGGACGCCTACCCCGTTTTCTAGCATCCGGGTACTCCGTGCGCCCGTTCTGGGGGCGCCGTGCACACCGGCGGATCTTCCTGCCACACATGGTTGCTGCGGCTCTTGTGCTGATACATCGCGAAGAGGACGAAGAGCACCATGCCGAGCACGACGAGCCCATAGAACCAGGTGCCACCCTTGCTGTTCAGCGCCCTGGCGACGATCAGGCCTACGACGGGTCCTCCGCCTCCGAGTCCGAGCGCCAGGTAGACGAGCACCTGGCCTAGGTCCGCATTCGCCGGTTCGCCTCCCATCAGCGCGAAGCTGTACGCGAAACCCAGCCATCCGAGTACCAGGGTGCCCAGCACCCATACGACCCCTAAGACCAGCAGGGCCGTGCTCCCTCGCGATCCACTGCTTTCCGACTCCATGATCGAGAGTATTCGTTCTGGCTTGTCCGGGAAGCAGCACAGCGCGTTCACGATTCCACACCGAAGCTTCTCTCAGGCGCTTGGTGTCACGGCGAGGCCGAGCCCGTCAAGGACTTCGACGTCGCGTCCAGCGCATCTCCGCCGAGTGGCCACGCTGGCGCCCCAAGGCCGCGCGGTCGGCGTAGGCGCCATGGCCGCGAAACACAAGGAAAGATCGGCTTTCCCGACCTGCACTTCCACGATCTTGGGCACCGGGAACACGATCGCCGCCGGCTCCGGTGCGAGCCTCAAAGATCTCATGCAGCGCATGGGACGCAACTCCGTCCGCGCCGCACTGATCTACCAGCACAGCACGGCGGAAGCAGATCGCAAGATCACCGACATCATGAACGCGAAGATCGAAAGAGCCTCCGCGCCTGCTACTGACACGTCAACGGCACGAAGCCCCGTTTCCGTGATCGGAAACGGGGCTCTTCAGGCTGGTGGGCGGTACTGGGTTCGAACCAGTGCCCCCTCGCTTGTAAGGCTCGCCGCGACAAGGTGGGACCTCGGGTGATTCGGGGTCCTACCTCGGCGAACGTTCCGCCCTGGTCCTCGACCGTCCACGCTCGTCCTGGGCCGTTGTCACTCAGATAGTCACTCAGTGGGAGCGGCCTGGCCGTGCTCCAGATAGACGGTTCTGCCAAGCTCGCGTGCAGTAGCGGCGGCCTTGACGCGACGGGCAAGCCGCTCGATCAACAGCCCGTCCAGTTCCTCGACGGGATGGAACTCGTAGGCGCTCAGCTCGTTGTCCACGAACCTGATCTGCTTGAGCAACTCGCCGTCCAAGGTGCCTCCGTCGAACACGAACAGGACCTTGTCGCCCTCCTTAGGGAGAGGCGCCCAATCGACCACGAGGAGGCGACCGATGGCCGGCTGAATGCCCAGTTCCTCTTGCACCTCTCGAACGCACGCCTCGTACGGGGTCTCCCCCGGCTCGACGTACCCGCCCGGAATGTCCATGGAGGGCTTGTACGTAGGGCGGACGAGAAGCACACGACCGCTGTCATCAAAGAACAGCGCACCGGCAGCGGCACGGGCCTGGGCGAACGGCGGAGCCTCCTGATCGTTCACAGCCCCGACCTTACGCCACAGGGACTGCCTTCACACGATGTGCAGTCGCCGGGCGAGAGCCGCGAGTTGGTAACTGGGTTTGCCCTTCTGCCTTCTGATCCACGACATCGTGAGCTGACGGCTGAGGTAGTGATGGCGCACCTGCTCGGGAGCGATGGTCTCGGCCTCCAAGAGCGCGGCCATCGCGTCGTCGGTACGGTTCCACAGGCTCAGGGCATGCGCCACGGCCAGGCCATGACGAGCGCGACGTTCGATCGGAAGCTTGCTGGTATCCAGCTTCGGCCCGAGTTCCACAGCCACCTGGATGTCTCCCAGCTCGATTGCCGTGGCCACCTGATGGATACGGACGTTCGTCGGCCCGGACGCGGTCCAGACATGGTTGGCGTCACCGCCGAGCCGCACCGCCGCTTCCTGTGCCTCGGCGAGGAACGCGCGTGTCGTGCTGCGGTCGTCGTCTCGCGCCGCCGCCATCGACCCGGCGAGGTACAGCGTGCCGTACACCGAAAGCAGCTCAGCCGTGGCGTGCGGGAGGCCGGGAGACAGCAGGTCGGCGGCGTCCATCGTGAGCTGCTTGGCTGCCTCGTAGCGACCGTTGGACAGAAGGGCGTGGGTCACGGAGCGAAGCAATGAGGCCGTCACGAGCTGATCACCGGATTGCCGTGCGAAGGAGAGTCCCCGCTCAGCGGCGATCCATGCGAGATCAGCCTCACCCACCTTGGCCAGGATGCTGGCAGCGGCGTGGTAGACCTGCCCGAGCACTCCCGATGCGGCCATGCGCGCGTCACCGTTCGCTACGCGCGCAGCATGATGCGCCTCTCCCAGGAGTCCGGGCAGAGTCCGGATCACGGAGCTGTACCGGGCTCCCTGGTACGCCCGCCACACTTCGGCAAGGGCACGTCGCAGGTCGGCCTGCCCGGAGGGTTCCGCGTTCTCCACGAGCCCGGCCATCGGCGAGAGCTGCCGATAGTCCGTGATCGCGGCGCGCAGTGCTGGGATGGTCTGATCGCCGCTTCCGTCCGTCCACTCGAACAGGTGCGGCTCGGCCAGTAGATCACCGAGGGACACGTCCAATACGCTCGCCAGGGATTTGATGACGGACAGACGATCCAAGGTGATGCGGTCGTTCTCCACCTTGCTCAGCCAGTCGGTGGTCCGTCCCACCAGCCCGGCCAATACGTCCTGAGACATCCCACGCCGTCGCCGGTACCAGGCCACGCGCTGGCCGATGGACAGATTGCTGGTCATTCCTCGCATGCACCTCATCCTCATCGGATGCCTACGACGGACCCCTGAATTTCCTTCCGGCCTCACAGCTCGGCCGACACATACCGTCACGCTACGTCACTGCTGTACGTGATGGGAGGTCACTCATGCAACCGCCGAACCGACACCCCACGCCAGAGAAGCACGCCGCCGATGCCCTGGCCGACGCCCTCGCCGCTCACGGCGTATCCGCAGACGTCCATGACGGCTATGGCCTGAGCCTGGTGTCCGTGTGGGTCGGGCTCGTCGTCTGGTGCGACGGCGATTGGTACTGGTGGCGGGCAGGCTGGGACGACCGCCGCAAACGAGTGCTGTACGCCCGCCATCCGGCCATCGAACCGTCGAGAGCCGCGCGCCGGGTTGCCTTCCGCTACGCGGACCTTCAACGACGCCACCCTCTCTCGGAGACGATCCGCAGTCTGCGACCGGAATCCACGGAAGCGAGCACTCAGTGAAGATCCTGGCGCAGTGGCATGCTTGCGCTGGTGTCCGTGTGGGTCGGACCGGGCGTCTGGTGTCACGGCGGGCGGTACCGGTGGCGGTCAGCCTGGGACGCGAGACGACAGCGAGTCATCCACGCTTGGCACCCCTCCACCGAGCCCACTCGGGCCGCGCACCGAATCGCTCTCCGCTACGCCCGCCTACAGGAGTCGCAGCCGCCCTGTACACCGGTCGTCGGAGTGCAACCATGCCCATGACCTTGGCGAAGTTGATTGCCGAGTACCCGGAGTGGCAGGTTCACGACATGGCCGCAGGGTGGGCGGCCATTCGGAAACAGTCTGTTCCCTGTACAAGGGGCCAGTCCAACGTCCGTTGCGGGGCGACGTTGGATGAACTGGCCGCGAACCTGCAAGCGGAGACCAGGCCAGGGAAGAAGAAGCTGTCTCTTCGCGGGTCGGTCTGAACGGCCCTGCGGCACGCCGGATACCACCACAGGCAGCAACCCGGGTGAATCGATAGCAACCCGACCCGGAGCGCAGGGCCTCCAGGCCCGAGCACCGGAAGCGGGGCGGCAGGATCTTGAAAGCTCATCGTCGGGGCCGCCGGCCCGCGTGCGGTGGCGGGCGCGAACGGCCCCCAGGCCGCACGCGCAAGCCCGCCAGACCGCTGAGCGGGCCGGCGGCCCCGTAGCGAGCGCAGCGAGCCCTTGAACCAGTAAAGAAACTCTGAGCCAGCAAATCGTCGTCGGCCCGAACCGGGTGGCGCGCGCATGCGGGCCTACATCGTCCTCTCCCTGCTGATCGGCGCTCGCACCGAAGAGCTGAGGGCACTTCTCTGGTCGCACGTCGTGGCGTACGACGAGGCCCGTGCATCCTGGCTGCCGGTGCCCCAGACCGGCTGGGAGCACGACGACTTCGCGGTCTACGTCTGGCGATCCGTACGGCAGAAAGGTGACACCAAGACCGTCAAGTCTCGGCGATCACTCAAACTCCCCCGGCGTTGCGTGGAGGCGCTACGCCTGCTCAGAGAAGCCCAGGACGTCGCGCAGGAGAAGGCCGGCGACCGGTGGAAGGACACGGACCTCGTGTTCTGCACACGCACGGGCACCCCCGTCACGGCGCACAACGTACGACGCGACTTCCGGAAGGTCGTGGAGGCGGCAGGGCTCACCGGGCGGGAGTGATCGCCTCGCGAGCTGCGGCACAGCTTCGTGTCCGTGCTGTCAGACTCCGGCGTCCCCATCGAGGACATCTCGCGCCTCGTCGGGCACTCCAACACGGTGGTCACCGAGACCGTCTACCGGCATCAGATCCGGCCCGTGATCATGCAGGGAGCTGCGGCGATGGACAAGATCTTCGGGACTTAGTCCCTCACTTAGTCACTCAGACGCCGTTTTCAAGATCAGAGATTGTATATTTTCGCTGGTGGGCGGTACTGGGTTCGAACCAGTGACCCCTCGCTTGTAAGGCGAGTGCTCTACCGCTGAGCTAACCGCCCCCTGATCGGCACTAACCTTACGACACCAGAGGGGCCGATCGCACATTCACCGTCCAGCCGGGGCCCAGTTCGGGGCGGCCGGCGGCTCGCCAGCCCAGCAGGGCGGCGCCCAGCATGCCGGCGTCGACGCCCAGCGCGGCCGGGACGAGCGGAGGCGCGTCGCGGAAGGCCAGGCGCTTGACCAGGCGGGTACGTACGGGATCGAACAGGGCGGGACCGGCCTCGGCCAGGCCGCCGCCGAGGACGATCACCGACGGGTCCAGCAGCAGCGTGTACGTCGCCAGGGCGAGCGACAGGGCCTCCACGGCCTCGTCCCACACCTCGATGGCGATGGGGTCGTCGGAGGCGACCACCTGCTCGGCGCGTACGCCCTCCACGCCCGCGCGCAGGCTGTAGCGGCGACCGACCGAGGCCGCCGAGGCGTACGTCTCCAGGCAGCCGAACTGGCCGCACGCGCACTGTTCGCCGTCGGGGAAGACGGGGGTGTGGCCGATCTCGCCGGCCCAGCCGGAGGAGCCGCCGTACGGGTCGCCGTTGATGATCGAGGCTCCGGCGATGCCGGTGCCGATGGGGAGGAAGAGGAAGTCGGAGACGCCTCTTCCGGCGCCGAGGATGCTCTCGGCCAGACCGCCCGTGCGGACGTCGTGGCCCAGCATGACGGGGATGTCCAGAGTGGTGAAGTTCGAGGCGGGGACGTCACGCCAGCCGAGGTTCGCCGCATAGAGAGCCGCGTTCTCGGACACCAGCCCGGGGACGGCCAGACCGACGCCTGCGGGTTCGCCGTCGCCGGAGGAGGCCAGGTGGCTGATGAAGTCTGAAATGGCGGACACGACCGCCTCAGGGCCCTCCGCGCGAGGAGTGTGGCGCCGCTCGCTCAGCAGCACCTCACCGGACTCGCTGACCAGGCCGCCCTTCATGGACGTGCCACCGACGTCGAGCGCGACGACGAACGAACTCATAGCGGACACGAAAGGAGACGATAGCGCAGGTCAGCAAATGTCTGAAAAGGCGCTTGAGAATCCCTCAGGTGGGAGGAGGGCGCCGCGCCGCGATCCGGGCCGACGACACCCGGGCCCTGAACTGGCGATCAGCCGCACACCGCCAGGAAGCCGCACACCGCCGGGAGTTCGGCTCAAGATCGGTCCGGACGGTCAGGCCCTGCCCAGCACCCGGTTCAGCGCCGCCTCGACCTCCGCCGACAACCCAGGCGGAGCCCCCGACCCCACGTACGCTCCCTGCTCCTCGAACCCCTTCGGCGCCCGGGCCTGCCGGACGGCGCCGCAGCCGCGGCACTCGATCTCCCCCAGCCGGCAGATGAGCGCGGTGGACCCGCAGGTGGCGCAGGAGTCGAGATCGAGGTCGTGCAGCCGTTGACAGTCCGGGCAGATCAGCACCTGGGACTCGTTGCGCACCCCGCGCTGCCACGGGCTGGCGCCACGGACCGGGTCGGTCTGCCGGGCCCCGCATCGGTAGCAGGGCATCGTTCCCTCCGAGGTCAGGAAATGTCGGCGAGTGCCTTGACGTAGTCGGCGACGTCACGTGCCGAGGAGATCGGACTGATCACCGACCACCGGATCACGCCCTCGCCGTCGATGATGAAGGTCCCCCGACGCGCGAGCCCCTTCGCATCATCGAACACACCGTACGCCTGGGCGACCTGTCCATGTGGCCAGAAATCGGAGAGTAGGGCGAATCCGTAACCTTCCCGGTCGGACCAGGCACGCAAGGCGAACACGGAGTCGACCGACACGGCGAGCACCCGCGCGTCGAGAGGCTGGTCGCGCAGCGCGGTGAGCTCGCCCTCGCAGATCCCGCTGAAGGCAAGCGGATAGAAGACCAGCACGACCTTCTCGCCCCGGAACATGGACAGTCTCACCGGGGCGCCGTGCTGGTCCTGCAGCTCGAAATCCGGAGCCAGTGCGCCGACCTCGGCAGGATGTGCGTTCACAGCCACCATCCTGCCGTATCGGCCGGCCTCGGAAGTTTCCTAACGTCGGCCCTTCGGGGCGACGAGCCTGGTCCCGGACCAGTCGGGTGCGGCTGAGATGCTGCTGGTCTGCGAGAGACCCGCGGTAGCGGCATCCTCCCCGATGTCGCTCGGCTCCACGTGGCCAGCGCGCCCGGCCTTGGGAGTCAGCAGCCAGATCTGGCCGGCTTCGGCGAGTGCTCGCATGGCGTCGCTGAGGGCGTCGAAGAGGTCCCCGTCGCCGTCGCGCCACCACAGCAGCACAACGTCGACGACGTCGTCACTCTCCTCGTCCAGCAGCTCGTTGCCGGTCAGGTCCTCGATGGAGTCGCGAAGCTCGTCGTCGACGTCCTCGTCCCAACCGATCTCCTGCACCACCTGACCCGGCTTGAGGCCGAGTCGTTCGGCCAGGCCGCGCTCGCCCTGCGCCTGACCCGCGGTCGCGCTCACGTTTATCCCTCCTGCTTGAGTGGCCCCGCTCTATGCGGTTTATCGCTTCGGCACAGTCCACACGCTGTGACCCTCAGTCGTCAACGGTCGCCACGGGTACGGCCGTAGTCGGCCAGAATCAATCTGACAAAAACGACAGGCGAACCTGGCGTTGCGTGTTGTCGACATTGAGGTCGACCAGCGCGACGGACTGCCATGTGCCCAACGCCATTCTCCCGCCCAGCACGGGGATCGTGGCGTACGGCGGGATCAGCGCGGGCATGACGTGTGACCTGCCGTGACCGCGCGAACCGTGGGCATGACGCCAGCGGTCGTCGGCCGGGAGCAGGTCACGCAGCGCGGTGATCAGGTCGTCGTCGCTCCCGGAGCCGAGCTCCAGCAGCGCCACGCCCGCGGTCGCGTGCGGCACGAAAACGTGCAACAGGCCGTCTTCTCCCTGCGCGCGCACGAATTCAGCGCATTCAGCGGTGATGTCGTGCACGGTCTCGCGTGAACCCGTGGCCACGGAGATGATTTCTGATCTCACAGGGAAATCCTACTGAGGCACAACGACCGCATCAGGGCCGGGAAAGACCAGCCCGGTGTGGCCGTCGTCGAACCGCACCATGTACGGAGGCCCGCCGTCCATGCCGTGGACCTCGGTGATGACGCCGCTCCGGTCCCTTTCGCCGACGGTGTTGCCGTGCATCAGGAGCCGGTCTCCTGCCGTCGCATTCATACCTTCCACATTGGTACGGCGGACGGCCGAGGAAAAGAGCGGATCCCGGGGATGGCGATTTTTTGCCGGGTCTTCATAGGGGCCGGAAATGATGACCGAAACGTTACGCGGCACATGTGCGCGGTTTCGGCCGCCGCGACCCGGCTGTGGTCGTCGGATCACCTGACCACCACGACATAAGGGCTGGTCAGAGCCGGGACGGCGGGGTCGCGTCCGGCTCTGTCGCCTGATGGTTCCGATATGGCCTCATTTCGGCAGCGGCCCGGCCGAGAGCCGTTTGTGCACGCGAGTGGAGGCAGCCGGAGGCCCCGGTCGGATGGGCGGTGAAGGGCCGGCGCGACAAGAGACACAAGGAGAGAGACCCCCACGGAGACGGAGACGCGGCTTCGAGCGGGGCCGACCGGCGGGGTCCGACTCCGCGTGCGCCGACCGGATGCAGCGGCCCGACCGGGCGCGGGCGGCCCGACCGGGCGCGGGCGGGCCTCGGGGGGTGCGAGCGCCTCAGGTGTGTGAGCGTGCGGTCTGTAATGGCGGCGGCCGGGTCTCGGATGCACTCCCGCCGGACAACCCCGGAGGGCGGTGGCCCCGCGAGGCCGTTCCGGAGCGCGTACAGAAGTAAAGAGAAGAGGTGTGCGCCTCGACACTCCCGCCGGGGACCGCCGCCCCGCCCGGCGCAACCGCAAAGACGGTGGCTAGACTCGCGCGGCGCGGCGCGGCGCGCCCGCCCCATCCGGACGAGGCACGGCCGAGGCGCGGACGGGGAACGGACGGGGAAGGGGTGAGGAGCGCCCGGTTCGGGGGAGGGTTGAGGGCGGAGGCCGACCCACCGGGCCAGCCCCCTAGGATTGGGGGGAAATTTCGTCCGTTTTCTAGTCTTGTTAAATTGCTCCACCGATGTAACCTTTGGTGGCGATTCGTCCTACCATCGGTGGTCTAGGCCACCAACATGGCCCTGCCAGCAGGGACGCTCTGGTTACCCGTCAGTAGAGATGCGTTTTCTACGACTAGCGACCAGGATGGAAGGCGACCCAGACCAGACTTCAGTCATTCTCGGAAGGCGAGACCCAGTGGCTTCCGGACGCCAGCGATTCTCGATCATCAGCGACGGCCTACCCAGCCAGCTGCCTGATGTCGACCCCAGTGAGACCAACGAGTGGCTCGAGTCTCTCGACAATGTCGTCAAGACCGAAGGCCGCACCAGAGCCCGCTACCTCATGCTCCGCATGCTGGAACGGGCCCGCGAGCACCAGGTCGGCGTGCCGGGCCTGCGCAGCACCGACTACATCAACACGATCCCGCCGGAGCGCGAGCCCTGGTTCCCGGGCGACGAGCACGTCGAGCGGCGCATCCGCGCCTACATCCGGTGGAACGCCGCGGTCATGGTGTCGCGGGCCAACGCCCGTACGAACGTGGGCGGCCACATCGCCACCTACGCCTCGGCGGCCTCGCTCTACGAGGTGGGCTTCAACCACTTCTTCCGCGGCAAGGACCACGGCGAGTCGGGCGACCAGGTGTTCTTCCAGGGCCACGCCGCGCCGGGCATCTACGCCCGCGCCTTCCTGGAGGGCCGCCTCAACGAGGCCCAGCTCGACGCGTTCCGGCAGGAGCTGTCGCACGGCTTCCGCGGCCTGCCCTCCTACCCGCACCCGCGGCTCATGCCCGACTTCTGGGAGTTCCCGACGGTCTCCATGGGCCTCGGCCCGATCGGCGCGATCTACCAGGCGCGGTTCAACCGCTACCTGCTCAACCGCCAGCTCAAGGACACCTCGCGCAGCCACGTGTGGGCCTTCCTCGGCGACGGCGAGATGGACGAGCCCGAGTCGCTCGGCGCGATCGGCCTGGCCGCCCGCGAGGAGCTGGACAACCTCACGTTCGTCATCAACTGCAACCTGCAGCGGCTCGACGGCCCGGTGCGCGGCAACGGCAAGATCATCCAGGAGCTGGAGTCGTACTTCCGCGGCGCCGGCTGGAACGTGATCAAGGTCGTGTGGGGCCGCGACTGGGACCCGCTGCTCGCGGCCGACGTCGACGGCGTGCTGGTCAACCAGATGAACACCACGCCCGACGGCCAGTTCCAGACCTACTCGGTCGAGACCGGCGGCTACATCCGCGACCACTTCTTCGGCGGCGACCCTCGTCTGCGCAAGATGGTCGAGCACCTGTCCGACGACGACATCCGCAAGCTGTCGCGCGGCGGCCACGACTACCGCAAGGTCTACGCGGCCTTCAAGGCGGCCCGCGAGCACGTCGGCCAGCCGACGGTGATCCTCGCCCAGACCATCAAGGGCTGGACGCTGGGCAAGGACTTCGAGGCGCGCAACGCCACCCACCAGATGAAGAAGCTCACCAAGGCCGAGCTGAAGGAGTTCCGCGACCGGCTCTACCTGCCGATCCCGGACTCGGCCCTGGAGGGCGAGCTGCCCCCGTACTTCCACCCGGGCGAGCACGACCCCGAGATCCAGTACATGAAGGAGCGCCGCGCGGCGCTCGGCGGGGTGCTGCCCAAGCGGGTCATGCGTGCCAAGCCGGTCAAGCTGCCCGGCGACGACGTCTACAGCCAGTTCCGCAAGGGCTCGGGCAAGCAGCAGGTCGCCACGACCATGGCGTTCGTGCGCCTGCTGAAGGACCTCATGCGCGACAAGGAGATCGGCCACCGGTTCGTGCCGATCATCCCCGACGAGGCCCGCACGTTCGGTCTCGACGCCATGTTCCCGACGGCCAAGATCTACTCGCCTCACGGGCAGACGTACGAGGCGGTCGACAGGGAGCTGCTGCTGTCGTACAAGGAGGCCGTGCAGGGGCAGATCCTGCACGAGGGCATCAGCGAGTCGGGCTCGATGGCCTCGACCATCGCGGCCGGCACCTCCTACGCCACGCACGGCGAGCACATGATCCCGGTCTACATCTTCTACTCGATGTTCGGGTGGCAGCGCACCGGCGACCAGATGTGGCAGATGGGCGACCAGATGGGCCGCGGCTTCCTGCTCGGCGCCACCGCCGGCCGCACCACGCTCAACGGCGAGGGCCTGCAGCACGAAGACGGCCACACGCCGCTCATCGCCTCGACGAACCCGGCCGCGGTCTCCTACGACCCGTCCTGGGCCTTCGAGGTCGCCCACATCGTCAAGGACGGCCTGCGCCGCATGTACGGCGAGCAGCCCGAGGACGTCTTCTACTACCTGACCGTCTACAACGAGCCCTACCTGCAGCCCGCGCAGCCGGCCGACCTCGACGTCGAGGGCCTGCTCAAGGGCCTGTACAAGTTCGCCGAGGGCCCGCAGACGCAGGGGCCGAAGGCCAACATCCTGGCCTCGGGCGTGGCGGGGCCGTGGGCCATGGAGGCCCAGCGCCTGCTGGCCGAGGAGTGGGGCGTGTCCGCCGACGTGTGGTCGGCGACGTCGTGGTCCGAGCTGCGGCGCGACGCGCTGGCGTGCGAGGAGCACAACCTGCTCAACCCCGACGCCGAGCAGCGCGTCCCGTACGTGACGCAGGCGCTCTCGCAGGCCGGCGGCCCGTTCGTGGGCGTCAGCGACTACATGAAGGCGGTCCAGGACCAGATCGCGCAGTGGGTGCCGGGTGACTGGTCCTCGCTGGGCACCGACGGGTTCGGCCTGTCCGACACCCGCTCGGCGCTGCGCCGCCACTTCCACGTGGACGCCGCCTCGATCACGCTGGCCGTGCTCACCCGGCTGGTCAAGCGGGGCGAGCTCGACGGCGAGGTGCTGCGCGAGGCCATCGCCCGCTACCACCTGAAGAACGGCGTCACCGAAGCCGGCGGCGCGGAGAGCAACGACACCCAGTCGATGGGCGTCTGAGTCATCCGGAAGGCGCGCTCCCGCGAAGAACATTTCGCGGGAGCGCCGTCATGTCCGGGCCTCCGCTCCGTTTGACGGATGAGGCGGCACGTCCAGGAGGGGTACGTGCCGCCTCACCCAGGACCGCCTCACACAGGGCCGCCTCACACAGGTTCGCCGCGGGGTCCCGTATCGTGGGCACTGCTTCCCCCGAAGACACGAAGGGGAATGTTCGTATGCGACGCGTCCTAGCCGCCGCCCTGCTCGTAACGGCCGCGGGCTGCGCGAGTGCACCCGCAGAGCCCGCCACCGACGGGCCCGCCGCCGACACCGACAAGATCGCGTGGGGGCCGTGCACCGACATCAAGCGCCCGGACGGCGAGCCACCGGCACAGCAGGACGCCTCGGTGCGCTGCGGGAAGCTGGCGGTGCCCCTCGACTACTCCCGCCCCGACGGCGACAAGCTGGAGCTGGCGCTCATCAAGCTGGCGGCCACCGATCCGAAGAAGCGGCTCGGCTCGATGGTGTTCAACTTCGGCGGGCCGGGCGCCTCCGGCGTGGACACCCTCGACCAGGCCGCCAAGGCGCTGACCTCACTGCGCGCCCACTACGACCTGGTCAGCTTCGACCCGCGCGGCGTCGAGCGCAGCGCAGGCGTACGCTGCGGCGACAGCGCGCAGATGGACCGGTTCGTCTCCCTCGACACGCTGCCCACCAACGCGCAGACCCATCAGGAGAGCCTGGACGCCAACAAGGAGTTCGCCCAGCTCTGCCAGCAGCACTCCGGCAAGGTCCTGCCCTACGTCGGCACCGTCAACGCCGCCCGCGACATGGACCGCATCCGCGCCGCCGTCGGCGACCCCAAGCTGAACTACGTCGGCATGTCGTACGGCACCCAGCTCGGCGCCGTCTACGCCACCCAGTTCCCCAAGAACGTGGGCCGCATGCTGCTCGACGCGCCGCTCGACCCGACGGTCACCTTCGAGCAGCGCACGCTGACCCAGACCCGCGGCTTCCAGCAGGCGTACGAGAGCTTCCTGCGCAGCTGCGTCAAGGGCGGCTGCGAGGTCGGCAAGGACGTGACCGCCGCGAACGCCAACGTCGAGAACCTGATGAACCAGCTCACCACCAAGCCGCTGAAGGTGGACGGCCGGCAGCTCACCCAGGGCCTGGCCTCCACCGGCGTGGCCGCCGCCCTGTACTCCGAGCTGACCTGGCCGTTCCTGGAGAAGGCGCTCGGCGAGGCGCTGAAGGGCCACGGCGAGGCGCTGATGTACCTGGCCGACTCCTACACCGGACGCTCGGAGGACGGCACCTACTCCACGCAGATGACCAGCTTCCCGGCCATCACCTGCGTGGACACCGCCGAGCGGCCCAGCGAGGCCGAGCTGCGGCGCACCGAGGCGGCGGCGCTGCGGATCTCGCCGCTGTTCGGCAGCGAGGGCTCGGGCGGACTGTGCCGGGTGTGGCCGGCCAAGGGCAGCAACCAGGCGCGGCACGTCAACGCCACCGGGTCGGCGCCGATCCTGGTCGTGGGCGGCAAGGGCGACCCCGCCACGCCGTACCAGTGGGCGCCGCGGCTGACGGCCCAGCTCAGGACCGCGCGGCTGGTGACGTACGAGGGCGAGGGGCACGGGGCGTACCTGTCGGGCAGCAAGTGCGTGCAGGGGCTGGTGGACGCGTACCTGGTGGAGGGCAAGCTGCCCCCCAAGGGCGCGACCTGCCCGGCGGCCTAGTGTGTGACGGGTGACCGACAACGACACCTTCATCGCCCGGATCGAGGGCGAGGCCGCGCGGCTGGCGGCGCTGGCGACCGACCTGTCCGTCCCGGTGCCGACGTGCCCGGGATGGACGTTCGGCGATCTCCTCACGCACGTCGGCCGGACCCATCGCTGGGCGGCGTACGTGCTGCGCGACCGGGTCCAGGAGCGCGTCTGGTCGCGCGAGGTGCCCAGCGGCCTGGCCGAGGGCGCGCACGGCGACGCCGCCTGGCTCATGGAGGGCGCCGCCGACCTCCTGGACGTGCTGCGCACCGCCGACCCGGACCTGCCGGTGTGGACGTGGGGCCCGGACCGGCGGGCCGGCTGGTGGGCGCCCAGGATGCTGTTCGAGCTGGTGATCCACCGGGCCGACGCCGAGCTCGCACTCGGCCTCGACCCGGAGATCCCGGCGGCGACCGCCGTGGACGGCATCGAGGAGTTCCTGCACAACCTGCCGTACGCGTTCTGGGTGACCAGGTCGCTGGCCGGGCTCGGCGCGGAAGGGGCCAGGATCCACCTCCACGCGAGCGACCTCGACGGCGAGTGGACCGTCACGCAGGGCGCCGACGGGGCGGTCACCTGCGAACGCGGCCACACCAAGGGCGACGCCGCCGTGCGCGGCCCGGCGAGTGAACTGCTCCTGATGCTCTACGGCCGGCGGCCCCCGCGGTCGTCGGCCGTCTTCGGCGACCACGACCTGCTGACCCGCTGGCTGGCGGCCGCCGCCTTCTGAACCGGACCCCCTGACGGGGGAAGGGGCCCTGGACGCGCCGCCGCTCGGCGATCGGCGGCGTGTCCAGGGCGGGTGAACCGCTCCCATGCGGCACGGCCCGCCTCGCGCGGCCCCGGTTCGGCGGGGAAGGTGCTTCCCCGGGGGCGCGAGCGCGGCGACGTCCCGCGAGCTCCGGCGGCGGACGCCGCCGGAGGGCTCACCTGCGGTGGAAGACTCCGAACAGGCTCCCCGAGACGTCGCGCAGATAGGCGAAGTCGGTGCCGGCGCCGTCGTCGATGACCTTCATCTCGACCTTGCCGCCGAGCGACTCGCTCTTGGCGCACGCGGCCTCGACGTCGGCGACCTGCACGTGGAAGACCGCGTGGGCGGGGAAGTCGCCCTTGTTGTTGAACAGGCCGCCGCCGGGCCGCTCGCCGCCCGGGTAGCCGATCATGCGGTAGTCGAGCGGGCCGTCGTCGTCGCGGCTGAACGACCAGCCGAACAGCTCGCCGTAGAAACGTTCGGCGCCTTCGGGGTCGTCGGTCGAGATCTCGAACCAGGTCACCGTGTTGTCCATCATCGCCTCCTCATTTTTCGAACAAGACAACGATGTATCGCTATGGCGACAACCCTATGTCGGTGTTTTCGCATGATTAATCGAGCATGGTTCCGCGGACCACCATCTCCGGCACGTCGGGGGCGAACCCTTCGAGCGGCCGCTCGGGGCAGCGCTCGACGGTGACGACGGCCGCGGCGATGCGGTCGAGCCGGAAGACGCGGACGTCCTCGCGCAGCCGGCACCACGCCACGAGGTACCAGAAACCGCCGCGCCCGCCCAGGAACACGCCCGGCTCGACGTCGCGCGAGGTGAGCGCGCCCTTGGCGTCGGCGTAGTCGAGCCTGAGCACGCGCCGCCGCAGCAGCGCCTCCTCGATGGCCCTGGAGATGCCCTCGGCGCCGAGCGGCCGGCTCGGGGAGCCGGGCTCTGGCGGCTCGCTGACGAGCTGGACCCGCCGCGCCAGCTCCCTGGCCAGATCGCCCTCGGGCCCCGGCATGGCCGAGACCACCTTGCGTAACGCGCTGCGGGCCTGGCGGCCGAACGGCTGGTCGCCGGCCTGGCTGAGGGCCACCGCGATGGCCACCGCCTCGGCCGGGGTGAAGTTGAGCGGGGGCAGCGACATCTTCTTGTCGAGGGCGTAGCCGCCCCTGCGACCGGGCTCGGCGTAGATCGGCACCCCGGACCCCTGCAACGCGGTGATGTCGCGCTCGATGGTGCGCACGCTGACCTCGAACCTTTCGGCGAGCTCGCGGGCGGAGCGGCAGCGTGGCGCGATGGCGCGCAGGTCCTCGACGAGCGCATAGAGCCGGTCGGTACGGTTCACAGCCGGAACGCTACGCGCCGCCACCGACAATCACCGGCCCCGCGCGGCCCCCGCAAGAGGGGGCTAACCGCCCGGCCACCCAGATCTCACGCCGCCGTCCACTCCAGCAGCCGGTCCAGGGGCCAGGTGTTGACGATCCGCGCGGGCTCGATCCCGCAGCGCGCGGCACGCTCGCAGCCGAAGCGCTGCCAGTCGAGCTGTCCGGGCGCGTGCGCGTCGGAGTCGATCGAGAACACGCACCCCGTCTCGTAGGCCAGCCGCAGGAGCCGCTTGGGCGGGTCGAGCCGGTCGGGCCTGGAGTTGATCTCCACGGCCACCCCGAACCGCCGGCACGCCTCGAAGACCAGCTCGGCGTCGAACTCCGACTCCGGCCGCTTGACCCCGCGCTCGCCGCCCGCCCGCACGACCCGCCCGGTGCAGTGGCCGAGGACGTCGACCAGGGGGTTCGCGACGGCGGTGACCATGCGGCGGGTCATCTCCTCGCGGTCCATGCGCAGCTTGGAGTGGACGCTGGCCACGACCACGTCGAGCCGTTCGAGCAGCGCCGGGTCCTGGTCGAGCGAGCCGTCGAGGTGGATGTCGACCTCGATGCCGGTCAGGATGCGGAAGGGCGCCAGCCGCTCGTTGAGCCCGGCCACCACGTCGAGCTGCCGCTCCAGCCGCTCGGCCGACAGTCCCTTGGCCACGGTCAGGCGCGGCGAGTGGTCGGTCAGCGCCCAGTACTCGTGCCCGAGCCCCCTGGCGGCCTCGGCCATCTCCTCGATCGGCGAGCCGCCGTCGGACCAGTCGGAGTGGCTGTGCAGGTCGCCCTTCAGCGCCTCGCGCAGGGCCGCGGTCTCGGCGTCGAGCTCGACGCCCTCGGTGGCCCGCAACCTACGCAAATACGTCGGAACCTGACCGTCGAGCGCTTCGTTGATCACGAGGGCGGTGACCTTGCCGATGCCGGGGAGGTCGCCCAGCCCGCCGGTTCCGGCCAGCCGCGCGAGCTCCCCTTCCGGCAGGTCGTCCACGACCGCGGCCGCGCGGCGGAACGCGCGGACCCGATAGGTGGGCTCACCTGCGCGTTCGAGCAGGAAGGCGATCTCGCGCAGGGCCTGGACCGGTTCCATGAGTCATTCATACCCGAGCGGACGACCACCGGCATTGAACAGGGGCGAAGGGCACCGATAGGCTGATTCGCCCAGGAAAGCAGGAACCACATGGCACAACCGCCGCGCACGCCGGCTCCCCCACCCCCGCGCAAGTCGTCCAAGGCCGTCCCACTGACCATTCTCGGGGTCCTGTCGGTGATGCTGGTGGGCTACTGCGCGGCGACCCAGGACGACGACGACGTCACCGCCGACTGCGTGGTGCGGCTGGAGGACGGCACGTACGAGGTCGTCGACGACGACTACTGCGACGACGACGGCGGTGGCGGCGGGTCGCACTACTACGCCGGTTCGCGCGGCGCGTACATGTGGTACTACGGCGGCCACCGGGTCGGCAACCGCATGCAGGGCGGCACCACGTACCGGCCGTCCGACGTGAACATCTCCAGCCGCAGCGGCAAGTCGATCCAGCGCGGCGGCTTCGGCAACAGCTGGGGCGGCGGGAGCTGACGTGCGCCGCGAGCATGGCATCGCCCGTCCCGGCTGGGAGAAGACGATCGAGAGCCAGGGCCTGGCCTACCACCGGGCGGCCCACCCCGAGGGCCTGAGCCGGCCCTACTGGGACGAGTCGGTGCACTACGTCCTGTCCCTGGAGGAGGTGGAGTCGCTGGAGGAGCAGGTCGAGGAGCTGCACGGCATGTGCCTGCGGGCCGTCGAGCACGTCGTCTCGACCGGCCGCTACGCCGACTTCGCCGTCCCCGAGTGGGCCAGGGACGCCGTGGCCCACTCCTGGGAGCGTCGCGACCCCCACCTGTACGGCCGCTTCGACCTGCGCTACGACGGCACCGGCCCGGCCCGGCTGCTGGAGTACAACGCCGACACGCCGACGTCGCTGGTGGAGGCGTCGGTGATCCAGTGGTTCTGGCTGCAGGACGTCCACCCCGGCGACGACCAGTGGAACTCCCTGCACGAGCGGCTCATCGAGCGCTGGCGCGAGCTGCCGCTGCCGCCCGGCCCCACGCACTTCGCCTTCACCAACGCCGACGAGACGGGCGAGGAGGCCATGACGGTCGCCTACCTGCAGGAGACCGCCGAGCAGGCCGGCCGGCGGACGGTCGCCGTCGCCATGGAGGACATCGGCTGGGACGAGCTCAACCGCCGTTTCGTCGACGCCGGGGACGAGATGATCCGCTCGGCGTTCAAGCTCTACCCCTGGGAGTGGATGCTCGCCGACGACTTCGGCCGGCACGCGGTGCGCCACTCCACCTGGATCGAGCCGCTGTGGAAGGCGCTGCTGTCGAACAAGGCGCTGCTGGCCGTGTTGTGGGAGCTCTACCCCGGCCATCCCAACCTGCTGCCCGCCTACCTCGACGGGCCGCGCGAGCTGACCTCCTACATCGCCAAGCCGCTGCTGGGCAGGGAGGGCGCCTCGATGCGCATCGTCACCCCCGAGGGCGCCCAGGAGACCCCGGGCCGTTACGGCCGGGAGGGCTACGTCTTCCAGGGGTTCGAGGCCCTGCCCGCGTTCGAGGGCCAGCGGCCGGTGCTCGGCGCCTGGGTGGTCGCCGACGAGGCCGCCGGGCTCGGCATCAGGGAGACCACCGGCCTGATCACCGATGACACCTCCTCCTTCGTCCCTCATCGCATCGCGATCTGAAGCACCCCCGTGATTGGAAATGACGTGACCCTTCTCGAAGTCCTGGCCCGCGGCGCCGGCGCGATCGCCGCGTACGCCGCCGTCGGCGTGATCCTGCTGATCGTCGGCTTCTACGTGATCGACTGGGCCACGCCCGGCAAGCTGAGCGAGATCATCCGCACCCAGCGCAACGCCAACGCCACGCTGCTCACCACGTCCGCGCTGGCGGCGATCGGGCTCATCGTGGCCGCGTCCATCTGGTCCTCCGGCGGCCGGCTGGCCGAAGGGCTCGCGGGCACGGCCGTGTTCGGGCTGGTCGGCATCGTGGTGCAGACGGTGGCCATGCTGGTGTTCGACAAGGTCGTCGGGATCTCCGTACGCGAGCTGGTGAAGGAGCCGGAGCTGCAGCCCGGCGCGCGCCTGCTGGCGGTCACCAACGTGGCGATCGGCCTGATCACGGCGGTTGCGGTCATCTGAAACACCACCGTTCCGGTCATCGGAACCGACCTGGCACTCTAGGAGGCGTGACAGACCGGACCCGGGAGGACACCACGCGAAGGCTCGAGCGCGCCATGGGCGCGCTCGGCACGGCGGCGATGGCCCGCATGGACGACCAGCTCCCCTGGTTCCGTGCGCTCAGCGCCGAGGACCGCTCGTGGGTGGGCCTGGTGGCCCAGGCCGGCATCGCCGCGTTCGTGGAGTGGTTCCAGCACGCCGGCGAGAACCGGCCGACGCCCAGCATCGAGTTCTTCGGCACGGCCCCGCGCGAGCTCAAACGCTCGATCTCGCTCCAGCAGACGGTCGACATCGTCCGGGTCGTGGTCGAGGTGGTCGAGGCCCAGACCGACGAGCTGGCCGCGCCGGGCGGCGAGGACCAGCTCCAGCAGGCCATGCTCCGCTACACCCGCGACGTGGCCTTCGCCGCCGCGCACGTCTACGCCCGCGAGGCCGAGGCCCGCGGCTCCTGGGACGCCAGGCTGGAGGCGCTGATCGTCGACGCGCTGGTGCGCGGCGAGGTCGACGACGGCCTCCACTCCTGGGCCGCCGCCCTCGGCTGGACCTCCTCCCCCGTCGTCGTGATCGCCGGGCACGCCCCCGACGACGACCCGCGCGCGGTCATCGACGGCCTGCGCGACAAGGGCCGCCGCATCGGCATGGACCTGCTGGCCGGCGTGCAGGCCGACCGGCTGATCGTGATCGTGGGCGGGGCCGACAGCGTCCACGACGCGGCCCGGCAGGTCGTGGCGCGCTTCGGCGTGGGCCCGATCGTCATCGGCCCCGAGGTGCCCGACCTGCACGCCGCCGCGCGGTCGGCGCGGGCCGCGCTGGCCGGGCTGAAGGCCTCCGCGGGCTGGCCGGACGCCCCCAGGCCGGTGCACGCCGAGGACCTGCTGGCCGAACGCGCCCTCGACGGCGACGCCGACGCCAGGGAGCAGCTCATCGAGAACGTCTACCTGCCGTTGGCCGGCACTCCCCTGCTCGATACGCTGGCCACCTACCTCGAACAGGGCACCTCCCTGGAGGCGACGGCGCGGCTGCTGTTCGTGCACCCGAACACGGTCCGCTACCGTCTGAAGAAGATCACCGAGCTCACGGGCTACCAGCCCACCGAGGGCAGGTCGGCCTTCACGCTGCAGGTCGGCCTCATCCTGGGCCGGCTTTCCGAAGGCGCCGCGGCATGGCGGGCCCTAACGTAACATTCCCGAAATCTTCACTGTAGGGTTCCTACAAAGCACCCGGGACAAAGTTCGTACGGATCTCCATCCGCGTGTCGAAGTTCTACAGGGCATGGTGGTTTTTGTGCTTGTACTCGTCGCTCCGGGCCAAGGCGCCCAAACCCCAGGCTTCCTGACCCCCTGGCTTGAGTTGCCCGGTCTGGCCGACAGACTCGGCGCCTGGTCGGAGGTCGCCGGGATCGACCTGGTGGCCTACGGCACCACCGCCGACGCCGACGAGATCCGCGACACCGCCGTGGCGCAGCCGCTGCTCGTGGCCGCCGCGCTGGCCGCCGCCGAGGCGCTGGGGGCCTCCCCCGACGTCCTGGCCGGCCACAGCGTGGGCGAGTTCGCCGCGGCCGCGCTGGCCGGGGTGCTCACCGCCGAGCAGGCCCTGGGCCTGGTCCGCGAGCGCGCCCAGGCCATGGCCAAGGCCGCCGCCGTCACCGAGACCGGCATGACCGCCGTGCTCGGCGGCGTGGAGGCCGACGTGCTGGCCGCGATCGAGCGTCACGGGCTGACCCCGGCCAACATCAACGGCGCTGGCCAGATCGTGGCGGGCGGCACGCTGGAGCAGCTCGCCGCCTTCAAGGACGACGCGCCCGCCCGTGCCAGGCTCATCCCGCTCAAGGTGGCCGGGGCGTTCCACACCGGTCACATGGCCCCCGCCGTCGACGCCCTGCGCGAGGCGGCCTGGAACGTCGTGCCCGGCGACCCGCAGGTCACTCTGCTGTCCAACGCCGACGGCCGGCCCGCCGCGAGCGGCGCCGAGTTCGTCCAGCGGCTCATCTCGCAGATCAGCAGCCCCGTCCGCTGGGACCTGTGCATGGCGACGATGGCCGAGCTGGGCGTGACCAAGATGATCGAGCTGCTGCCCGGCGGCACGCTGACGGGGCTCGCCAAGCGCGGCCTGCGCGGCGTCGAGACCGTGGCGCTGAAGACACCCGACGACCTCGACGCGGCCAGGGAGCTGATCAAGTGAGGATCCCCGACATCGCCCCCGGCGCCCGGATTCTGGCCTTGGGCCATTACCAGCCGGACAACGTCGTCACCAACGACGACCTGGCCAAGACCATGGACACCAACGACGAGTGGATCCAGTCCCGCGTCGGGATCAAGGAGCGCCGGGTCGCCTCGGCCGCCGAGTCCGTCGAGGACATGGCGGTCCAGGCCGGCGGCAAGGCGCTGGCCGCCAGCGGCCTCACGCCCGACGAGATCGACCTGGTGATCGTGGCCACCTGCACGCTGGAGACCCAGATCCCCAACGCCGCGGCGCTCGTGGCCCACCGGCTGGGCATCAAGTCCCCGGGCGCCTTCGACGTCAACGCCGCCTGCGCCGGCTTCTGCTACGCGCTGGCCACCGCCAGCGCCGCCGTCCGCGGCGGCTCGGCCAGGAACGTGCTGGTCGTCGGCTCGGAGAAGCTGTCGCAGTGGGTCGACTGGACCGACCGGTCCACGGCCGTGATCTTCGCCGACGGCGCCGGCGCCGCGGTGGTCGGCCCGACCGACACGCCCGGCATCGGCCCGGTCGTCTGGGGCAGCTCCGGCGACAGGTCCGAGGCCATCTCCATCGCCGACCGCACGAAGTTCCTCTTCCAGGAGGGCCAGACGGTCTTCCGCTGGGCCACCACCGCGCTGCACCCGGTGGCCCTGGAGGCGTGCGCCCGCGCCGGGGTCGACCCCTCGGAGCTGGCGGCGTTCGTCCCCCACCAGGCCAACCTGCGCATCATCGAGGCCATCGCGCGCAAGCTCGGTGCCGACAAGGCCGTCGTCGGCCGCGACATCGTCACCGCGGGCAACACGTCGGCGGCCTCCATCCCGCTCGCGCTCTCGCGGATGCTGGAGCGCGGCGAGGTCCGCTCAGGCGACCTCGCGCTCATCCTCGGCTTCGGCGCCGGTCTGACCTATGCGGGCCAAGTGATCGAGATTCCGTAGGATCCGGTACGGCTCCCGCCGTACCTCAGCTCGTACGGCGGACGCCGTACAGAAACCAGAAAATGAAGGAGAAGTAGCGACATGGCTGCCACCGAGCAGGAGATCCTCGCGGGCCTCGGCAAGATCATCAACGAGATCACCGGCATTCCGGCCGGCGAGGTGACCCCCGAGAAGAGCTTCGTCGACGACCTCGACATCGACTCCCTGTCCATGGTCGAGATCGCCGTGGCCGCTCAGGACGAGTTCGGCGTCGAGATCCCCGACGACCAGCTGAAGAACCTGAAGACGGTCAAGGACGTCCTCAACTTCATCCAGGCCTGACACCCAGCAGTTCTGACCAGTAAGGAGCGCGAAAACGTGAGTGCGAACCGGGTACGTGTCGTCGTCACCGGGCTCGGCGCGACGACGCCCGTCGGTGGAGACGTCACCTCGACCTGGACGGCGCTCCTCGCCGGTCAGTCGGGTGTGGAGACCCTCACCACGGAGTGGATCGACTCCGTCCCCGTGCGGTTCGCGGGGACGGCGGCGGTCGACCCCACCGAGGTGCTGCCCCGCCCCGAGTCCCGCCGTCTCGACCGCAGCGAGCAGTTCGCCCTGGTCGCCGCCAGGGAGGCCTGGCAGGACGCCGGCGCCCCCGAGGTGGCCCCCGAGCGGCTGGGCGTCGTGGTCTCCAGCGGCATCGGCGGCATCAGCACCACCCTGACCGCCTACGACACGTGGAAGGAGCGCGGCTGGAACCGGCTGTCGCCCTTCACCGTGCCGATGCTCATGCCCAACGGCCCGGCCGCCTGGATCGGCATCGACCTGGGCGCCCAGGCGGGCGTGCACGCCACCGTCTCCGCCTGCGCCTCCGGCGCCGAGGCGATCGGCTACGCCATGGACATGATCCGGCTCGGCCGTGCCGACGTGGTGGTCGCCGGCGGCACCGAGGCCGCCATCCACGGCCTCAACATCGCCGCCTTCGCCGCCGCGCGGGCGATGTCCACCCGCAACGACGACCCGCAGGGCGCCTCCCGGCCGTGGGACCGCGACCGCGACGGGTTCGTGCTCGGCGAGGGCGCCGGCATCGTGGTGCTGGAGTCGGAGGAGCACGCCAAGGCGCGCGGCGCGCGCATCTACGCCTACGCCTCCGGCGTCGGCTACTCGGCCGACGCCCACCACATCACCCAGCCCGAGCCCGAGGGCCGCGGCATCATCATGGCGATGACGCAGGCGCTGACCGACGCCGAGATCACCGGCGTCGACGTCAAGCACGTCAACGCGCACGCCACCTCCACCCCGGCGGGCGACGTCGGCGAGGTGCAGGCCGTGGCCAAGGCCATCGGCACCCACCCGCTGGTCACCTCGACCAAGTCCATGACCGGTCACCTGCTCGGCGGCGCCGGCGGCATCGAGTCCGTCTTCACGATCAAGGCGCTGCAGGAGCGGATCGTCCCGGCCACCATCAACCTCGACAACCTCGACGACGGCATCGAGGTCGACATCGTCCACGGCGCGAACCGCTCGCTGCCGCAGGGTGACATCGCCGCGGTCAACAACTCCTTCGGGTTCGGCGGGCACAACGTGACCGTCGTCTTCAAGGGGGCTTGATGACCGTACTGGACAGCCGGGTGGTGGGCGAAGGCTCCGGCCAGGAGCCCGCCGACCCCCGCGATCCAGTCGTCCGCCTGGCAGCGCTGCTCGACGAGGGCTCGCTGCGGCTCATCACCCCGCAGGACAACAGCGGCGTCCTGGCCGCCATGGGCCGGATCGAGGGCGTGCCCGTCGCCGCCTTCTGCAGCGACGCGCGCTTCCAGGGCGGCGCGATGGGCAGCGAGGGCTGCGAGCACATCGTGCACGCCTACGACGTGGCCGTCCGGGAGCGGGTGCCGGTCATCGGCATCTGGCACTCCGGCGGCGCCCGGCTCGCCGAAGGCGTCGAGTCGCTGCACGCCGTCGGCCGGGTGTTCGCGGCCATGACCAAGGCGTCGGGCGTCGTGCCGCAGATCTCGGTGGTCGTCGGCCCGGCGGCCGGCGGCGCCGCCTACGGCCCCGCGCTCACCGACCTGGTGATCCTGGCCGACACCGGCCGCATCTTCGTGACCGGCCCCGACGTCGTGCGCAGCGTCACCGGCGAGAACGTCGACAGCGAGGCGCTGGGCGGCCCCGAGCCGCACAGCAGGCGCAGCGGCGTCGTGCACGTCGTCACCAAGACCGAGGCCGAGGCCTACCTCCAGGCGCGCCGGCTCGCCACGCTGCTCGGCCACCAGGGCCGGGTGCGGCCCGGCGCGGTCGAGGAGGTCGACTTCTCCTCGCTGCTGCCCGAGTCCGCGCGCCGGGCCTACGACGTCAAGCCGCTGGTCAACGGCCTGCTCGACGAGGCCGGCGTCGAACTGCACGCCAAATGGGCGCCCAACGTCGTCACGTCTCTGGGCCGTCTCGGCGGCCGGACGGTCGGTGTCGTCGCCAACAACCCGTTGCGGCTGGGCGGCTGCCTCGACGCCACGTCCGCCGAGAAAGCCGCTCGCTTCGTACGTATGTGTGACGCCTTCGGAGTGCCGTTGGTTGTCCTCGTGGACGTGCCGGGTTACCTGCCGGGCGTCGGCCAGGAGCACGACGGCGTCGTCCGGCGCGGCGCCAAGCTGCTGCACGCCTTCGCCGAGGCGTCGGTGCCCCGGGTCACCGTGGTCACCCGCAAGGCGTACGGCGGGGCGTACATCGCGATGAACTCACGGGCACTGGGCGCCACCAGGGTGTTCGCCTGGCCGACCACCCAGGTGGCGGTCATGGGAGCGGTGGCGGCGGTGCGCGTGCTCAAGCGGCGCGAGCTCGCCGCCGCGCCCGAGGAGGAGCGCCCGGCGCTGGAGCAGCGGCTCGCCGAGGAGCACGAGCAGCTCGCCGGCGGCCTGGCCCGCGCCCAGGAGCTGGGCGTCATCGACGAGGTGATCAAGCCCGCCGAGACGCGCGGCGCCATCGCCAAGGTGCTCGCCCAGGCCACCCCGGCCAGGGGCGCCCACGGCAACATCCCGCTGTAGCGGCCGGTTCCACGCGAAAGGCCCCGCACCGAGACCCGGTGCGGGGCCTTTCCGTCGTTCGAGAAGCCGGACGGCTCCAGGGCATGACGTGCGTGCCGCGGGCCGCCCCCGGCAGGCGCTCGGCGGGAGGTGGGGCGGGGTCAGACGGCGGGGTCAGACGGCGGCGTGCAGCCAGCGGACGGGAGCGCCGTCGCCGGCGTACCGGAAGGGCTCCAGCTCTTCGTCCCACGGCCGGCCGAGCAGCTTGTCGAGCTCGTCCTCCAGCACGCACCGGCCCTGGGCGGCCATCATCATGGCGGCACGCAGGCGGTCTTCGGGGATCATGATGTCCCCGGCCGCGCCGATGACCGCCGTGAAGGCGCCGAGCGTCGGCGTGTAGGCGTGTCTGGAGCCGTCGACGCCGGGCGAGGGATCCTCGGTGATCTCGAATCGCAGGCGCTGCCAGCCCATGAGCGAAGAGGCGATGGCCGCCGCGATGCCGGCGCGGCCCTCCCACTCCGCCTGCGCGCGCACGACGTTCGGCGCGGCTGGTTGCGGTGTCCACGTCAGATCAACGGGCACGCCGAGGACACCCGCGACTGCCCATTCGATGTGAGGGCACAGCGCGGGCTGAGCCGAGTGGACGTAAAGCACGCCACGAGCAGACACCGGACCTCCCGTTTCGGTACGAGGTGCGCCTTCCCCAACGGCCTCGCCCCGGGATGATCACAAGTGACTAGGGGAAGACTACCGTCGGTCGCCATCGGACACCAGAGGGGGGCCATACCAAGTTGGTGCGGGCGTGTCACGTGACAGTTGTGGCGGACGGGGAAACAACCGGCTCATGGACATGCAATCTGTCGGCGAGGCGTTCATCCGGCCAGGTCAGGTGCTGGTCGACCGGGGCGCGGTGTCGGCCGCCGCCCGCTGGACGCAGGCGGTCTCCGAGGCCGACGGGGTCACCGTCCTGCACCTGACGGCCGGGGTGGACCCGTGCGAGATCACCGCCGAGCTGCGCGACCGGGGCTTCCGGGCCTCGCCCAACCACGTGCTCACCGGCCAGCCGCTGTTCTTCGGCGGACCGGCGTCCCGGCCGTTCCCCGCGCCGCCCGTCTCCTTCAGGCCGGCCAGGTCGCGTTCGGACGTGGTCGTGGCCCTGCTCGACACCGGCGTGGCCAAGCACCCGTGGTGGTCGGGCAGCGACTGGTACGCCGGGCTCGGCCCGGAGAGCGCCGACGCGGCCCAGGGGGCGCAGGCCGGGCACGGCACGTTCGTCGCCGGCCTGCTGGCCCGCCGGGCGCCCGGCGCCAGGCTGCGGGTCCGCCGCGTGCTCGACGGCGACGGCCTGGGCGACGAGGCGACCGTGGTGCGCACCCTCCACCGCATGCGCGAGGACCCGCCGCAGGTGCTCAACCTCTCCTTCGGCTGCCACTCCTTCGACGACCGGCCGCCGCCCCTGCTGGCCGACGCCATCGGCGCGCTGAAGGACACGGTGACGGTGGCCTGCGCCGGCAACACCGCCTCCGACCGGCCGTTCTGGCCCGCCGCCCTGCCGTGCGCGGTGGGCGTGGCGGCCCTCGACGCCGCCCAGGAGCGCCGCGCGCCCTTCTCCGGATACGGCACCTGGGTCGACGCCTGCGCCCGCGGCGACTGGCTGACCAGCAGCTTCCTGGACACCGGCGAGTTCGCCGGCTACGCGGCCTGGAGCGGCACGTCGTTCGCCACCGCGCTGGTGTCGGGGGCCGTGGCCGACGCCGCCCGGCGCGAACCGGCCAAGGAAGCCGTCGAACGACTGCTCGACCCCCGGCAGTCCCGGCAAATTCCCGATCTGGGAGTTGTCGTACCCACGAGTCTGTAGAGTTTACGCTCAGTCCTCGGCCAATCACGCGGAGGCAGGATGACCTCCCCGTGCGGGACGAAAGGAGGCCGCTTGAGCGACTTGCGCGAACCGGCGGAGCTGCTCCGCGACGCGGCCGACGGCGACCGATCAGCCTGGGACGAGATGGAGTCCCGGTTCGGCCCGCGCATGTGGGCGCTGGCCCGCTCGTGCGGGCTGGGCGAGGCCGACGCCGCCGACGCGGTCCAGGGCGCCTGGCTGCGGCTGCTCCAGCACCTGCACGACATCCGCGACCCCTCGCGGGTGGGCGGCTGGCTGATGACCACCACCCGCCGCGAGGCGCTGCTGCTGCTCCGGAAGGAGCCGTCGGGCCTGCTGGTCGCCGATCCGGAGGGCAGGCCCACCTTCGGGGCCGTCGAGGAGCCCGACCCCGCCTCCGCCGTGCTGGAGGCCGACGGCAGGCGGCTGCTGTGGAAGTCGGTCTCCGCCCTGCAGGAACCCTGCCGCACTCTGCTGCAACTGGTCGCGACCGATCTGGGCAACCAGCAGATGGCGATGCGGCTCGGGTTGCCCGTGGGCAGCGTGGGGCCGACCAGGGCCCGCTGCCTGGAGAAACTGCGCACTCTGCTCTCACTACAGGAGACAGCGCAATGATCAACGACGAGTACTTCCTGGCGGCGCTCCGGCTGGCCGCCGGCATGGATCCGATGCCCGGGCACGTGTCGGCCGCCGCGCGTGACGTCTACGGGCTGCGCGTCCCCCAGGCGGTGACCGCCAACCCCGCCGACCACGGCGGTGGCCGCGCGGCGCGCTCGGGTGCGCCCGACCGCGACGACGGCTCGCACCTGGTGCGGTTCGTCACCGACGGTCTCACCTTCGACCTGGAGGTGACCGTGGGCGACGGGCTGATCGACGTCGCCGGGCAGATCTTTCCCGACCCCGGGGAGGGCGCCGCCATCGACGTGCGCACCCCCCACCTGACGCTCACCCGGCAGGTCGCCCAGGACGGCCGGTTCGCCGCCACCGGGCTGCCGCCCGGGTGGCTGAGCATCGTGTGCCACCGTCCCGGTCATGCCCCCGTCCAGACCAGGTGGGTGCGCATCCGCACGTGACGCCGCCGCCCTGGCACGCGTCCGCGCCCTACGCCCCCACCCCCTCCTCCCCGCCGGTCAGCCCGCCATGAGCGTCACTTCTCCCCCACCAGGATCAGCACCCGACCACGGTCCGCTCGTCGAGGCGGCCGAGGCGGCCGTGCTGCGCGCGCACGTCGATCCCGAGCAGGCCCTTTACGCCGGCCGCACCGTCCTGGCCGCCGCCCGCCGGGCCGAGGCGCCCGAGGCCGAGGCCATCGCGCTGCGCGCCATGGCGCTGGCCGCCCGCGAGCTGGGCGACCTCCTCGGCGCCGAACACTGCCTGCGCCAGGCCATCGCCACCCCGGGCGCCCCGGCCGAGCGCCAGGCCCAGGCGCGGCTGTCGCTGGTCACCGTGCGCACCGAGCGCGGGCACCCGCTCCAGGCCCTGCGCGTGGCCGCCCTGGCCTGGGCCTACCTGTCGCCCCTCGACCGCGCCAAGCTCGACACCCAGCGCGCGGTCGCCCTGGCCCACCTGGGCCGCCACCAGGAGGCCATCGCCGCCTGCGACCGGTCGCTGCGGGCCCTCGTGGCCGCGCCCGGCACGGTCGACGACCGGCGGTTCCTGGCCGGCGGCCTGCTCAACCGCGGCCTGATCCACGCCTACCGCGGCGACTGGGACGCCGCCATGCGCGACATCGCGGCCTGCCTGCAGATCGCCCAGTACGCCGGCCTGCGCCACCTGGCCCGGCTGTCGGCCGCCAACCTGCCCTTCCTCGCCGTGCGGCGGGGGGACATCGCGAGCGCGTTCGAGCACTACCGGGAGGCCGAGGACACCCTGTTCGGCTTCCCCGAGCGGCTGGCCACGATGCGGGCCGACTTCGCCGGCGCGCTGCTGGCGGCGCACCTGCCCGGTGAGGCCAGGGCGATGCTGAGCCTGGCGGTGCCCGATCTGGAGTCCTCCGGCGCGCAGGTGGCGCTGGCCGAGGCGCGGCTCAAGCTGGCCCAGGTCGAGCTGCTCACCGGCGATCCCCACCGGGCCAGGCAGGTGGCCGAGCAGGCGGCGCGCGAGCTGGCCGAGCAGGAGCGGCTGTCGTGGCTGCCGCTGGCCGGCGAGGTCGTCCTGCGTGCCCGGCTGGCGCTCGGGCCGGTCACGTCCGAGCTGGTCGCCGATCTGATCAAGTGCGCCGACGAGCTGGAGGACGTCTCCTCGCACGTGGCCGCCGCCGCGGCGCTGCGGCTGAGCGCGGCCGAGGCGGCGCTCGCCGTCGACGACCATCCGGTGGCCTCGGCCCAGCTGCGCAGGCTCACCCGGCACGCCGAGCGAGCCGAGCGCTGGATGCCGGCCGGCACCCGCCTGACCTCGCTGGCCCCCGAGCCGCAGACCACGCAGCTCGCGCAGATCCCGGCGACCGTACGCCAGCACGCCCTGGCCCTGGAGGCGGCGCTGCGGGAGGACGTCACGGGGGCGCTGCGGGCGGTCCGCGACGGGCTGGCCGAGGTGAGCGGGCAGGTGGAGACGTTCGAGGATCCGGCGTTGCGGGCGCACGCGGCCCGGTCCGGCGAGCGGCTGGCCGCCTTCGGGCTGGGCCTGGCGGTGCGCGACGGGTGCGCGGGCGAGGTGTTCGAGTGGGCCGAGCGGTGGCGTGCGGTCGCGGCGCCGGAACACGCGTGCGGCCTGGTGGACGTCGACCGGGTCCGGGCGGCGCTCGACGGCGCGGCGCTGGTGGAGTTCGTGGCCGAGGAGGAGACGCTGCTGGCGGTGCTGATCACCGCCGACCGGCTGGTCCTGCGGCGGCTGGGCGGCGTGCGGCAGACGCGTGAGGCGATCATGCGGCTGCGCCACGCCCTGCGTCAGTGGGGTGCGGGGCTCGACGTGACCGGTCCCGCGCAGGCGCTCACCGAGCTGACCGGCGCCGGCGCGGAGCTGGAGCGGCTGCTGCTGGGGCCGCTCGTGGCCGAGCTGGGTGATCGGCCGCTGGTGGTGGTGCCGGTGGGGCCGCTGCACACCCTGCCCTGGGGCGCGCTGCCGGGGCTGCGCGAGCGTCCCGTGAGCGTGGCGGCGAGCGCGGCGGCGTGGGTGGGCGCGCGGCGGCGGGCCCGCCTGCGGGAGGGGGCGCCGGTGGTGCTGGCGGCGGCCGGGCCCGACCTGGTCCACGCCGAGGAGGAGGTGGCCCGCGTGCTGGCCTGCCATCCGGGCGCGCGGGCGGTGCCCGGCCGCCGGGACGCCGTGCTGGCCGCGCTCGGCGAGGCCGACGTCCTCCATCTGGCCGCGCACGGCGCCTTCCACGCCCGCAGCCCGCTGCTGTCCGGCATCACGCTCGGCGACGGGCAGCTCATGGCCTACGACCTGCTGGGCCGGCACCGCGCGCCGGAGCTGGTCGTGTTGTCGGCGTGCAACTCGGGCATGGCCCGCACGCCTGCGGAGGGGGCGCCGCTCGGGCTGCCGGGCACGTTCCTGGCGCGCGGGAGCTCATGCGTGGTGGCGGGGATGGTGCCCATCGGGGACGAGGCCGCGATGGCCATGATGGGCGCCTTCCACGAGCTGCTGGCCGCCGGGCAGGCGCCGGACGCGGCTCTGGCCTGCGCGTCGGCCAAGACCGGCCTGCTGGGGTTCGTCTGTTTCGGGGCGGGCGACCGGCCGGTCCATCCGGCCGGCTGACCGCGTTCGGGCGTCAGCCGGTGGCCACCGGGCGGGCGGGGTCGGCGACCCAGTTCGACCAGGAGCCGACGTAGAGGGCCGCGGGCACGCCGGCCAGCTCCAGGGCCAGCACCTCGTGGGCGGCGGTGACCCCCGACCCGCAGTAGGCGCCCACCGGGACGCCCTCGCGCACGCCCAGCCCGGCGAAGCGCTCGCGCAGGACGGCGGGGGCGAGGAACCTGCCGCCCGCGTCGACGTTGCCGGTCGTGGGCGCGCTCACCGCGCCGGGCACGTGCCCGGCCACCGGATCGACGGGCTCGACCTCGCCCCGGTAACGTTCGGCGGCGCGGGCGTCGAGCAGCACGCCCTCGGCGGCCACCGCGGCGGCCTCGTCGGCGGTCAGCGTCGGCATGCCGCCGGGCCTGGCGGTGAAGTCGCCCGGCGCGATCGCGGGCTCGTCCTTCGTGACCGGCAGGCCCGCCTCGGTCCAGGCCGCCAGGCCGCCGTCGAGCACGCGTACGGACGTGTGGCCGAAGAAGCGCAGCGCCCACCAGGCGCGGGCGGCGGTCGTGGAGCCGGCGTCGTCGTAGACCACGACCGGGCGGCCGTCGCGGACGCCCAGCGCGCGCATGGCCCGCTGGAACTCGTCGGCGCCCGGCAGCGGGTGGCGGCCGGCGGGGCCGGGGGGCGCGGCGAGGTCGGCGTCGACGTCGCAGAAGACGGCGCCCGGGAGGTGCCCCTCGCGGTAGAGCCCGATCCCGGGCGGGCCGCCGAGCCGCCAGCGCACGTCGAGCACGGACACCTCCGGCAGCGCGGCGAGCTCGGCGGGCGTGATCAGCGCACTCATCGGGTGGAAACCTCCAGCAGCGGGACGTTGAGCTCGGCGGCGGTCAGCGAGCCGTGGTAGCCGGTGAACAGCGCCTCGATCGGATGACGGGTGGGAGCGGTGACGGCCAGACCGGCCCGGGGCACGGCCACGACGTCGCCGATGCGGCCCAGCCACGCCTCGCGCACCCGGGGCCCGAACCAGCCGGACTCGACCGCCTCCTGCCTGGACACTACCCAGGCGCGCTCGCCCAGCGTCGCGCGCCACGCCTCCAGGACGTGCCCGGCGGCGCCGGGCTCGGCGTAGACGTGCCTGGCCCGGGCCTCGCCGCCGAGCAGCGCGACGCCCTCGGTCAGCGCGGGCACGCGCTCGGCGTCGAGCTTCTCGGTGGCGTTGACCATGCCGTGGTCGGCGGTGACGTAGAGGGCCGAACCGGGCGGCAGCGACTCGGCCAGCCGCCGGGCCAGGCCGTCGACGACGGCCAGCTCGGCCAGCCACTCCTCGCCACCCCATCCGGACATGTGGCCGACGGCGTCGAGCTTGCCGTAGTAGGCGGTGACGTGGGCGCGGGGCGCGCCGCGCAGCGCCTCGCCGACGCGGGCGACGATGTCGTCGACGCCGTCGGCGGGCACGTGGCGCACGCCGCGGTAGACGGCCCTGGTCAGGCCGGAGCCCTCGAACTCGGCGGGGGCCACGTAGACGGCGTCGACGCCCTGGGCCGCGGCCCGCTGGTAGACGGTGGTGGCGGGCTGCCACTCCTCGGGGTCCATCGTCCGGCCGCCGGGGAGGGTCCAGCGCAGGCAGTTGAACAGGTGGCCGGTGCCGGGGACGGCCAGCGTCAGGCCGACCATGCCGTGCTCGCCCGGGGTCAGGCCGGTGCCGAGTGAGCACAGGCTGGTGACGGTGGTGGCGGGGAAACCGGCGGTGAGGATGCGGGCGGGCAGGGCGGACAGGAAGGGGGCGGTCTCGGGGTGGGCGCGGAGCAGCTCGGCCCCCAGGCCGTCGACCAGGAGCAGGCAGACGCGCGCCGCGGGGTCGAGGGCCAGCGGGTTGGGCTCGGTCAGGCCGAGGGCGGCCAGCAGCGAACCGGGAAGGTCCGCCAGCGACCCGGCGCCGTAGTCCGGCAGCATCCCCACATCCTAGTGGCCGCGGGTGGCCGGGCGGCGGCCCTGACGGTGACCGGGGGCGGTCAGGCTGCGGCCGTGACGACCGGGGGCGGTCAGGCTGCGGCCGTGACGACCGGGGGCGGTCAGGCTGCGGCCGTGACGACCGGGGGTGGTCAGGCTGCGGCCCTGGCGGTGACCGGGGCGGCCGGGTGGTGCGCCGAGCGGCGGGTCGTCGGGGTCAGGCGGCGGCTCGGGCGGTGGCCTCGGACAGTGCCTTGGCGAAGGCCAGCACGTGGGTGACCGCCTCAGGGCCGTCGGCCGCCTCGCTGACCCGCAGCGACAGGTCGTCGGCCGTGATCGCGCCGGTGTAGCCGTGGTCGGCGTCGCAGTTCTCGTCGCCGCAGGTGGCCGGCTCAAGGTCGACGTGGGAGATCGCGCCCCAGCCGATGGTGAGGGTGACCTCCGTGGGCGGGACGCCCGGCACGTAGGAGGCAGGGTCGGGCACCACGCGGGTGACGGCCACCGACTGCACGCGGCTCAGCCGGACCGCCTCGGTGGTCGTGGACGCGTGGGAGGCCGAGACGCCCTCGACCGCCGGGTGCTCGTCGGTGTGGCAGACCAGCAGCCTCGTCGTCGACAGCACCAGGACGGTGACGTGCCTGCGAACCTCCATGGCGGGATCGAAGGTGGCCTCGTGGTGGACCACGAACGCGGTCACGGCCTCCTTGCCCAGCGCGGATTCGACCGCATCGGTGACGAGGTCGGGGTAGTAGCCGCTGCGCTCGATCGCTTCACGCAGGCCCGCGGCTGAGACTCGGGTTTCCCTCATGCCTCCATCCTGCCAGGGCCGCGCAGTGCACTCACCCGCCAGACATAACGCTCTATGAACGTCTTTGTCTAGACATGAACGACATTGTGCGTGCGGTCAGGAGAGCCGTCTCGGGCCGCCGTCCAGGCGTGGTCCCGCCGGGGTGCGCAGGGTGGCGCGGGCGCCCAGGATCAGCACCTCCGACTCGCCCACCAGCACCTGGTCGAGGTCGAGCCGGGCCACCTGCGGCAGGTCGTTGGCCAGGCGGCCCACCCGTACGAGCAGCTCCTCCAGGGCGGGGACGGCGACGGGCGGGTAGCCGTACTGGCCGAACAGCAGCGGGGCGGCGCGTACGGAACGCACCAGGGCGGCGGCGTCCTCGCCGGTCAGCGGGGCCAGCCGGAAGCCCTGGTCGAGCAGCAGGCGGGCGGTCACCTCGCCGAGCCCGAACGAGACCACCGGCCCGAACGCGCGGTCCTCGACGACCCCCACGACGGTGGGCACGGCCGGCTGCGGCGCCATGCGCTGCACGGCCAGCTCGACCCGCTCGCCGAGCTGGTCGGCGAACTCGGCGTAGGCGTGGCGCACCATCTCGGGGCCGGTGAGCCCCAGGCGTACGGTGCCCGCGCGGCGCGAGGCCCCCGGGTCGGCCACCTTGAGCACCACGGGCCAGCCGAGCCGTTCGGCGGCGGCCACGGCCTCCTCGGGCGAGCGAACGACCTCGGCGGGCCAGACGGTCAGCCCGTAGGAGGACAGCAGCTCGGTGGCGTCGATCTCGACCGGCGGGCCCGGCTCGGCGAACCCGCCCGGCTCCTCCCCCGCCGGGGCCGGGGCGCCGGACAGCGCGGCCAGCACCAGCTCGCGGGCGCGGGCGGTGTCGAGGCCGTCGAGCTCGGGCGGCGGCACGGCCGGATGCGCCCGCCAGGTGGCGTACCGCACCACGTGGGCCAGGGCCCTGACCGCCTCCTCCGGCGCCGCGTACGACGGGATGGAGCCCCGCGCGGGCGTGCCGCCGGAGGAGCCGGGCACGCGCAGCGACGGGTGCATGCCGAGGTGCCCGCGGAACGTGGCCAGCACCGGCTTGGCGGACTCCCGCGAGACGCGCAGCAGCTCGGCCGCCACCTCGTCCGACTCGCCGGGGATCGGCGGCATGTAGATCACGACGGCCGCGTCGACCTCGTCGGCGGCCAGCTCGCCGGCGAGCGCCGCGCCGAACTCGGCCGGCCCGGCCGCGGCGCCCAGGTTGACCGGCGGGCGCGGTTCGAGGCCGGCCGCCAGGCAGGAGTCGGCGGCCAGCAGGCCAAGCGCGTCGGAGTTGGTCACCAGCGCGACCCTGGGCCCGGCGGGCAGCGGCTGGTAGGCCAGGAGCTGGCCCACGTCGAAGAGCTGGATGAGGTCGTCGACCCTGATCAGGCCGGCCTGGGCGAACAGGGAGCTGATCGCGGAGTCGGGCAGCCCGAGCTCCTCGGCCGAGTGGCCGGCCGGGGTGCCGCCGCTCTTGACCACCACGATCGGCTTGTTGCGCGCGATGCGCCTGGCCAGCCGGGTGAACTTGCGCGGGTTTCCCAGCGACTCCAGGTAGAGCAGGATGACCTCGGTCGCGGCGTCCTCCTCCCAGTACTGCAGGAGGTCGTTGCCCGAGACGTCGGCGCGGTTGCCGGCCGAGACGAACGACGAGATGCCCATGCCGCGCTGGGCCACGCGCTGGAGCAGCGCGGTGCCGAGCGCGCCGGACTGGCTGAAGAAGCCCACCCGGCCGCGGCCCGGCACGGTGGCGGCCAGCGTGGCGTTGAGCTTGACGGCCGGGTCGGTGTTGGCGATGCCCAGGCAGTTGGGGCCGACCACGCGCAGGCCGTAGGAGCGGGCGATGCGGGCCAGCTCGTCCTGCCGGGCGCGGCCGGACGCGCCGGTCTCGCCGAACCCGGAGGAGACCACGACCAGCCCGTGGACGCCCTTCTCCGCGCACTCCTTGACCACGTCGAGGACGCCCTCGGCGGGCACGGCCACGACCGCGAGATCGACCTCGCCGTCGATCTCGGTCACGCTGGGGTAGGCCCGCACGCCCGCCACGGCCCGCACCTGCCGGTGGACGGGGTAGACCGGGCCGGTGAAGTCGGCCGCCAGCAGGTTGCGCAGGACGGTCTGGCCGACGCCGCCGGGCTCGCGCGAGGCGCCGATGACCGCGACCGAGCCGGGGGCCAGCAGGCGCGCGATCGAGCGCGACTCGGCCCGGTGCTCGCGCGAGGTCGTCACCTCCGCCGAGGTCTCGGTCGGGGTCAGGTCGAGGGTCATGCGGACGACGCCGTCGGCGAACTGGCTCTGGGCGGTGTAGCCGGCCTGCCGCAGGACGCCCATCATCTTCATGTTGGCGGGCAGCACGTCGGCGACGAACCGCTCGATGCCGCGCTCGCGGGCCGTGGCCGCCAGGTGCTCCAGCAGGACGGAGGCCACGCCCCTGCCCTGGTGGGCGTCCTCGACCAGGAAGGCGACCTCGGCCTCGCCCGGCTCGGTGCGGTCGTAGCGGATGACCGCGACCATCTCGGCGCCGATGGTGGCGATGAGGGCCACGCGGTTGACGTAGTCGACGTTGGTGAAGCGCTCGACGTCGCGGTCGGACAGCCGGGGCCGGGGGCCGAAGAACCGGAAATAGATCGACTCGGCCGACAGACGGGAGTAGAAAGCACGGAGACGGTCGGCGTCGGCGGGCCTGATGGGGCGCACGTGCGCGGTGCCCCCGTCGGCCAGGACGACGTCGGCCTCCCAGTGAGCCGGATACTGTGCCTCCACGCCACGAGCGTAAACCCGCATCCCACATGCCAAGACCGGCGGGCCTCTTGGGCAACGCTTGTGCATCGACTGCTGCCCGGTGTCCGGGGTCAGCCCCACGAACAGCCCGGAAGCTGTTAGTTTTGCCGTGGCCAGGGTCGTTCTGAAGGCAGCAAGGTGGTGGCATCATGACGCGGGTCGTCGTGGTGGGCGATCTCATGACCGACGCGGTCGCACGCGCCCGTTACGCGCTCGCCAGGGCGAGTGACACGCCCGCGATCGTGACGATGCACGGCGGCGGCTCCGGCGCCAACATCGCCTCGTGGCTCGCCGTCGAGGGCGCGGAGGTGGCCTTCATCGGCCGCCGGGGCGCCGACATCACCGGCCGCAACCGCGACATGGAGCTGATGGGCTACGGCGTCGACGCCCGGCTCGTCATGGACCCCGAGCGGCCCACCGGCACCTGCGTGGTGCTCGTCACGCACAAGGGCGAGCGCACGATGCTCTCCGACCCGGGCGCCAACGCCGCCCTGTCCCCCGAAGACCTGCCGCGCGACCTGTTCGCCTCGGGCGCCCACCTGCATCTGTCGGGCTACACGCTGGTCAACGAGGGCTCGCGCGACGCCGGTCTGGCGGCGCTCGACATGGCGCGCCGCACGGGCATGTCGATCTCGGTCGACTGCGCCTCCTCCGCGCCGCTGGAGCGCACGGGCGCCGAGCCGTTCCTCGAATGGACCAACGGCGCGAAGCTGCTGTTCGCCAACATCGACCAGGCCAAGGTGCTGACCGGCCGCGACGACGCCGAGGCCGCCGCCAAGGTGCTCACCGCGTGGTTCCCGCAGGTCGTCATCAAGATGAACGCCGAGGGCGCGCTGTGGTTCAGCAACGGCCGCCCCGACCCGGTCCGGGTGGCCGCCGAGCCGGTCGACAAGATCGTCGACGGCACGGGCGCGGGTGACGCGTTCTCGGCCGGGTTCCTGCCGCCGTGGCTGGCCGGCAAGCCGCCGGCCGAGTCGCTGGCCGCCGGGTGCCGGCTCGCCGCCAAGGCCATCATGCACCTGGGCGCGCGCCCGCCGTTCTGACCCGCTCCCCGGCCGGGCTTCCCTGCCCCGGCCGGGACGCCTACCGGCCGGTCAGGACGTGGTGGCCAGCGCGAGCGGCAGCACCGCCGGCGCGCCCGCGTGCCGGATCAGGGCCGCCGCCAGGGTCATCGTCCAGCCCGTGTCCACGCGGTCGTCGACCAGCAGCACCGGGCCGCCGCACTGGGCGATGGCCGCGCCGAGCTCTTTCGGCATCGCCAGCGTGCCCCTGATCGCCTGGACGCGCTTGGCGCTGTTGAACTGCCGGCCGGGCGACCCCGCCCGGTAGCCCAGCTCGCCCAGGTAGGTCAGCCGGCCGACCTGCGCCAGCCGTTCGGCGAAGCCGCGCACGAGCTGCGGGCGCGTCGCCGACGGCACGTTGACCACGGCCACCGGCCGCTCCTGCCAGCTCCACGCCGACAACACCTGGACGACGGCCTTGAACATGTCGTCGGCCATCGGCCCGTCGGCTCCGGCCAGCAGCTCGCGCAGCCGGTTGCCCCAGCCGATGTCGGTCAGCCGGCCGAGCGCGCGGCCCGGCTCCGCGCCGAGCTCGGGCTTGATCCTGCCGGACAGGTCGGCCAGGCCGGTGGGCCACTGCCGGCGCGCCTCGATCTCGACGCCGGGCCTGCTCAGGCGTTCGCGGGCGGTCTCGACGGCCTGGGCGGCGATCTCCGGCGAGCGGTGGCGGCCGGTGCAGTTGTCGCAGCGGCCGCAGGGCGTGGCGGTGTCGTCGTCGAGGTGCCTGCGCAGGTACTGCTCGCGGCACTCCTCGGTGGTCAGGTAGCGCAGCATGGCGTCCTGCTCGGCCTTGCGCTCGGCGGCGATGCGGGCGTAGCGCTCGGTGTCGTAGGCCCAGGGCTCGCCGGTCGACTCCCAGCCGCCCTTGACCCGGCGCACGGCGCCGTCGACGTCGAGGACCTTGAGCATCATCTCCAGACGGCTGCGGCTCAGGTCGACGGCGGTCTCCAGGGCCTGGGTGGACATCACGCCGCCCTGTTCGAGCGCCTGGAGCGTGGCGCGCACGACGGGCTCGGGCGGGAAGGCCAGGGAGGTGAAGTAGGCCCAGATCTCGCGGTCTTCCGTGCCGGGCAGCAGGATGACCTCGGCCCGCTCGACGCCGCGCCCGGCCCGGCCGACCTGCTGGTAGTAGGCGACGGGCGACTGCGGCGCGCCGACGTGCACGACGAAGCCCAGGTCGGGCTTGTCGAACCCCATGCCGAGCGCGCTCGTGGCGACCAGCGCCTTGATCTTGTTGTTGAGCAGCGCCTCCTCCGCGGCCAGCCGCTCGGCCGGGTCGGTCTGGCCGGAGTAGGCGGCCACCTCGTGGCCCTGCTCGCGCAGGTAGCCGGCGATCTCGTGGGCGGCGGCGACGGTGAGCGTGTAGACGATGCCGGAGCCCGGCAGCTCGCGCAGGGTCTGGGCCAGCCAGGCCAGGCGCTGCTCGGCCGAGGGCAGCTTGACGACGCTCAGGTGGAGGCTCTCGCGCTCCAGCGGGCCGCGCAGCACGAACGTGCCCTCGCCCATCTGCTCGGCGACGTCGCGGGTGACGCGGGCGTTGGCCGTGGCGGTGGTGGCCAGCACCGGGATGCCGGGCGGCAGCTCGTCGAACAGGGTGGCGAGCCGGCGGTAGTCGGGCCGGAAGTCGTGGCCCCAGTCGGAGATGCAGTGGGCCTCGTCGACGACCACGAGCCCGGCGCTCTCGGCCAGCTCGGGCAGCACGTTGTCGCGGAAGTCGGGGTTGTTGAGCCGCTCGGGGCTGACCAGCAGCACGTCGACCATGCCCTCGGCGACCTGGCCGTAGATCTCCTCCCACGCCTCGGGGTTGGCGGAGTTGATGGTGACGGCCCTGATCCCGGCGCGCTCGGCGGCGGCGATCTGGTTGCGCATGAGGGCGAGCAGCGGCGAGACGATGACCGTGGGGCCCTCGCCGAGCTCGCGCAGCAGGGCGGTGGCCACGAAGTAGACGGCGGACTTGCCCCAGCCGGTGCGCTGCACGACGAGGACCCTGCGCCGGTCGAGCACGAGCGCCTCGATGGCGGACCACTGGTCGTCTCGCAGCCGGGCGTGGTCGCCGGCCAGGGCTCGCAGCCGCTCCTCGGCCTCTTCGCGCAGCATCGCCGCGTCGGGGGCTTCAATCATGTCCCCCTTATTACCAGCTTCCACCGACGGAACAGGCCGATCGCGCGTCCCGGCCCGCGTTGGCCCGTCGTACGGAACCGGGCGGCCGGGCGGGACGTTGAGCAGTCGTCAAGCGCTTTCGCCCCCCAGGAGGGCTGATGACGGGGCTTGTCCACACCCCGGTCGGACCGGCGGCGCGTCGCCGGAGGAACACGAAAGATCACTTCGAGATGATGGCCCGGGTGGTGCTGGCCGTCCTGATCCTCACCACGGCGGGCTGCGCCGGGACCGACGTGAAGGCGTCCTACCACCCCGCCTTCCTGCCGGTGAAGCTGGAGTGGGGCAGCGACGGCAGGGTGCAGGTCTCGGGGGAGACCTCGCTGGTCACGCCGGTCGGCGTCTTCTCGATCGGCGCCGCGTACAACCTGCCCGAGGCCGACGACGACGCCTTCTACGTGATCGTCCGCGACGCCCGCAGGAGCCCCGACAGGCCGGACGTGGCGGGGTTCGACCACATCTACAAGGTCAACAGCGGTTCCGGCGAGTTCATGGCCGTGGTGAACGGCACGGCCGTCATCCAGGTCGTCCGCCGTCAGGTGCTCATCGACGTGACCAACGGCACCGTGCAGACCGTCGAGTTCAAGAACGCCGAGGCCACCGTCAAGGAGCGGTCGGCGGGCATCGGGGAGCGCTGGCAGGAGTACTGGGACACCTCCTTCTACTCCCCCATGGCGCTGTCGAGGTGGGCCTACGACGACTCCACGATGTCGAGCTGGTTCGGCCTGGGCTTCCTGTGGTTCCTGGCGCGCCTCGCGCTGGCGATCGTGCTCGGGGTGGTGGACGTGCTCCTCCTGGTCGGCTGCACGCTCGCCGCCGTGGCCTACGTGCTGGCCGGCCCGACCGGGCGCAACATCGTCTACGGCGTGGAGGCGCTGCTGCTCCTGTTCTTCGCCCTGTCGGGCTGGGTCTCGCTCAAGCTGTGAGGCGCTCCTCGTCCGCGTGCTCGGGGAAGGCGTTGATCGTGACGCGGTGCATGCGGCGGCGTTCGGTGTAGTCGGCGACCGCGTAGTGCTGGGTGGGCCGGTTGTCCCAGAAGGCCAGCGTGCCGGGACGCCAGTTCAGCCTGCACTGGTACTCGGGCGAGCGGATGTGGTCGATGAGCAGCGGCAGCAGGGCCTCGTTCTCGCGGTCGGTCAGCCCCACCAGGCGGGTGGTGGAGGCGCGGTTGACGAACAGGGCCTTGCGCCCGGTCTCGGCGTGCACGCGGACCACCGGGCGCTCTATCGGCGGCCATTTGGCCTGGATCTCGGCCAGGTCGAACGGGTGCCCCTTGGAGATCGCCTTCTTCATCGACATCGTGATGTCGTGCACGGCGGTCAGCTCGTCGCACAGCCGCTGGATCGACGGCGACAGCGTCTCGTAGGCCAGGTAGGTGTTGGCCCAGCAGGTGTCGCCGCCCACGCTCGGCAGTTGCATGCAGCGCAGCAGCGAGCCCATCGGCGGCGTGGGCTCGAAGGTGTTGTCGCTGTGCCATTCGTCCCCGCCCTCGCCCTTCGGGGAGGTCTGGTCGAGGACGTGGATCGGGCTGCCGGAGTCCTTCTTGAACGCCGGATGGTTGAGCGTGCCGAAGTTGAGCGCGAACTGCAGGTGCTGCTCGTCGTCGATGTGCTGGTCGCGGAAGAACAGCACCAGGTGCCGCAGCCATCCCTCGCGCAGGGTCGCGACGTCTTCCGGGGAGAGGGGTTTGCGCAGATCGACCCCGGTGACCTCGGCGCCGATGTGCTTGGTCACGGGTTGGAACTCGATCATGGCGAAGCCTCCGGAGGCGGGGGGACGGGGTCCTCGCCTCCGACGGTAAGACCCAAGCAATTGCTTGGTCAAGACCGGGGCGGCGCGCCGACGAGTCGCGGGCACCCGAGTCTCTTCGGCACAATGTTCGACATGGCCCGACGTACGACTGCACCCCCGCCTGAGGACTTCGAGGAGCGGATCGTCGACATCGACGTCTCCTCCGAGATGCGCAAGAGCTATCTCGAGTACGCCTACTCGGTGATCTACCAGCGGGCTCTGCCCGACGCGCGCGACGGCCTCAAACCGGTGCAGCGGCGCATCCTCTACTCCATGAGCGAGATGGGGCTGCGTCCCGACCGCGGCCACGTCAAGTCCTCGCGCGTCGTCGGCGACGTCATGGGCAAGCTCCACCCCCATGGCGACAGCGCCATCTACGACGCCCTCGTGCGCCTGGCGCAGCCGTTCTCGATGCGCCTGCCGCTGGTCGACGGCCACGGCAACTTCGGCTCCCCCGACGACCTGCCGGCCGCCATGCGGTACACCGAGGCCAGGCTGGCCCCGGCGGCGATGCTCATGGTGGAGTCGCTCGACGAGGACACCGTCAACTTCAAGCCCAACTACGACGGCCAGGAGACCGAGCCCACGGTCATGCCGTCGGCGTTCCCCAACCTGCTGGTCAACGGCACCACCGGCATCGCGGTCGGCATGGCGACCAACATGGCGCCGCACAACCTCGCCGAGGTCGTGGCCGCCGCCCGCCACCTGATCAAGAAGCCCGACGCCACGCTCGACGAGCTGATGAAGTTCGTGCCCGGCCCCGACCTGCCGACCGGCGGCTCGATCATCGGGCTCCAGGGCGTGCGCGACGCCTACGAGACCGGGCGCGGCACGTTCCGCATGCGGGCCAGGTGCGCCGTCGAGCAGATCACGCCGCGCCGCAAGGGCATCATCGTCACCGAGCTGCCCTACAACGTCGGCCCCGAGCGCGTGGTCACCAAGATCAAGGAGCTGGTGACCAGCAAGAAGCTCCAGGGCATCGCCGACCTGAAGGACCTCACCGACCGGCACAAGGGCCTGCGCCTGGTCATCGAGATCAAGAACGGCTTCATCCCCGAGGCCGTCCTGGAGGAGCTCTACCGGCTCACGCCGATGGAGGAGACCTTCGGCATCAACAACGTCGCCCTGGTCGACGGCGAGCCGCGCACGCTCGGCCTGCGCGAGCTGCTCCAGGTCTACGTCGACCACCGGCTGGAGGTCGTGCGGCGCAGGTCCGAGTACCGCCGGCGCAAGCGCGAGGAGCGCCTGCACCTGGTCGACGGCCTGATCATCGCGCTGCTCAACATCGACGAGGTCATCCAGGTCATCCGCTCCTCCGACGACTCGGCGCAGGCCCGCGCCCGGTTGATGGAGGTCTTCGACCTGACCGAGATCCAGGCCGCCTACATCCTCGACACGCCGCTGCGCCGGCTGACCAGGTTCGACAAGCTGGAGCTCGACAGCGAGAAGGAGACGCTGAGCGCGGAGATCGCGGCGCTCACCGAGATCCTGTCCTCGGAGGCGAAGCTGCGGCAGGTGGTCTCGGGCGAGCTGGCCGAGGTGGCCAAGAAGTACGCCACGCCGCGCCGTACCGTGCTGCTGGAGGCGCCGGGCGTGGCCCGCACGCCGGTGGTGTCGCTCCAGGTGGCCGACGACCCGTGCTGGGCGCTGCTGTCCTCCACGGGGCTGCTGGCCCGCACCTCCGACGCGGCTCCGCTGGCGGGCGAGGGCGACCGTTCGGCGCACGACGTGCTGGTGTCGGTGGCGCGCACGTCCGTACGCGGCGAGGTGGGCGTGGTGACGTCGTTCGGGCGGTTGATCCGGGTCCAGGTCGTCGACCTGCCGACGCTGCCGCCCTCGGCCAACCCGCCGACGTTGTCGGGCGGCCATCCGGTCTCCGAGTTCGTCTCGCTGCAGCCCGACGAGAAGGTCGTGGGCCTCGGCTCGCTCGACCCCGACAGCCCCGGGCTGGCGATCGGCACGGCACAAGGCGTGGTCAAGCGGGTGGTGCCCGACTACCCGGCCAACCGCGACGACTTCGAAGTCATCACCCTCAAGGACGGCGACACCGTGGTGGGCGCCGCCGAGCTCGACTCCGAGGACCACGACCTGGTCTTCATCTCCTCCGACGCCCAGCTCCTGCGTTACCCGGCCTCGCTGGTGCGCCCCCAGGGGCGTCCGGCCGGCGGCATGGCCGGCATCCGGCTCGACGACGGCGCCCGGGTGATCTGGTTCGGCGTGGTCGACCCCTCGCGTCCGGCGCAGGTGGTCACCGTGGCCGGGTCCTCGACGGCGCTGCCGGGCACGCAGGTCGGGGGCGGCAAGGTCTCCGACTACGCCGAGTTCCCGTCCAAGGGCCGGGCCACCGGCGGCGTGCGGGCCCAGCGGTTCCTGAAGGGCGAGGACGAGCTGCTGCTCGCCTGGGCCGGCCCCGCGCCCGCCAAGGCCGTGTCGGCGGTGGGCAAGCCGGTGCCGCTGCCGGAGGAGATCGGCCGCCGCGACGGCTCCGGCGTGCGGCTGACGCACACCATCGGCGCCGTCGGCGGCGCCCTGGCCGCGGGCCCCGAGCCCGGCGCGGCGCCGCCGGCGGCGGCCGAGGAGGAGTGATCGCCGGCTGACCGCAGGCCCGTCCCGCCCGCGCGGGACGGGCCTGCGTCAGTCGCGGCAGAGGCAGAACGTGTGGCCGGCGGGGTCGAGGAAGACCCGGAAGCTGTCGTCCTCGCTCGGCTGCCGCTCGTGCTTGGTCGCGCCGATCTCCAGCACCTGCCGCTCGGCCTTGTCCAGGTCGGTGACGGTGACGTCGATGTGGAGCTGCTGCGGCCGGTCGCCCTCAGGCCAGGTCGGCGGCCGGTGGCCGGGCACGCGCTGGAAGGCCAGGCGCTTGGGCGAGCCGCCGTCCTCGACGACCACCCAGTCGTCGTCGTACGTGACGGGCCAGCCGAGCAGGCGCGAGTAGAATTCGGCGAGCGCCCGCGGCTCCGGGCAGTCGAGGACCGTCGTGCGGAACTCCGCGATGCCGGCCATCATTCACCTCCTGGACTTGTTTCGCCGGCGTCCCGGCCGACGAGAATGAGGGTCATGGCTGCCAATTCGTTCATGGTTCCCCTGGGCTCCCCCGCGCCCTCCTTCGACCTCACCGCCATCGACGGCGGCAGCGTCTCGCTCGCGGACCTCAAGGGCTCCCCCGCCACGCTCGTGGTCTTCCTGTCCAACCACTGCCCCTACGTACGGCACATCGAGACGGGCCTCGGCACGCTGGCCGCGGGCTACGGCTCCAGGCTGTCGGTGGTGGGCATCTGCAGCAACGACAGCGTGAACTACCCCGACGATGATCCCACACACCTGGCCGAACAGGCCCGGCGCGCGAGGTTCCCGTTCCCGTACCTGCTGGACGACACCCAGGACGTCGCCAAGGCCTACCGCGCGGCCTGCACGCCCGACTTCTTCCTCTACGACGGCGACCTGCGGCTCGTCTACCGGGGCGAGTTCGACGGCTCGCGTCCGGGCAACTCAATCCCGGTGACCGGCTCCTCGCTGCGGGCGGCGGTCGACGCGCTGCTCGCGGGCGATCCCGTCCCGGCCGAGCAGCGCGCCTCGATCGGCTGCGGCATCAAGTGGCGGCCGGGGAACGAGCCCACGGCCTGAACAGGGCCTGACCGCAGCCTGAACACGGTCAGGCGGAGGCGGCGGCCTCGATGGCGGCGGGCAGGGCGAGCAGGAGTTCGTGGGGCTCGCCGCCGGTCCACGACCGGATCAGCCGGACCCCGGCCTCGCCCGGGTCGAACTCCTCACAGCCGAGCGGCCCGTAGCAGCCCGCCTGGTCGAGCATGAGGATGATGGGGTCGTCCTCGGGCAGGCCGGCGGCGTACGCGGCGGTGTCGAGCAGGGCCAGCGCGCATCTGGCGTTGCGCCCGTCGTCGTTGGACTCCACACGGTCGAGGCGGCGCCGGGCCTGAGCGCGGAGATACGCGGCGAGCGATTCGGACCTACTCACGACTGACCTTCTTCGACGACGTACAGATGGTGACGACATCATCACTCAAGGTGAGTGAATTTCGTGGGACCTTCGGGAACTCGCGCCAGTCGCCACCCCGGAAAGCATCATCTTTGGGACGTGAGGGAAGATCTGAGGCATGACTGCGTTCGACGACCTGTATGCCGCCAACGCGAAGTACGCCAAGGACTTCGGCGATTCCGGGCTCACCGGCCGGGCAGCCCGCGGGCTTGCCGTGGTGACCTGCATGGACTCCCGCATCGACCCACTGGGCCTGCTGGGCCTGCAGCCCGGCGACGCCAAGATCCTGCGCAACGCGGGCGCGCGGGTCACCGACGACGTGCTGCGCACGCTGGTGCTGGCCGTGTACCTGCTCGGCGTCGAGCGCGTCCTGGTCATGCCGCACACCGACTGCGGGATGACCAAGGTGACGGACGCCGACGTGCACGACCTGACCAGCGCCCGCGGGGTGGACACGCGCAGCCTGGAGTTCCACACCGTCCCCGACCAGGGCGAGGCGCTGCGCCACGACCTCACCCGGATCCGCACGACCCCGTTCCTGCCCGACGGCATGCCGGTGACGGGCGCGATCTACGACGTCCGCACGGGCCTGCTCACGCCGGTCGGCGACTGACCTCGTCGCGCTCGCGCTGGAAGGTGGCGTACAACCACCACAACGACGGGACCAGCAGCACCGCGCCGACGGCCAGCGACCCGAGGCTGGCCCCCAGCACCGCGTCGGTGGCCGCGGCCTGGTCGAGGGTGAGGCCGGGGAGCAGCACGGGGTACTGCCCCACGCCCCAGCCCCACAGCAGCCCGGTCACGGCCAGCGCGGCGCTGAGGCGTACCGCCAGATAGGCCCGCCGCCACAGCAGCACCAGCGAGGCCAGCCCGGCCAGCGCCGACAGCGTCAGCAGCGGCAGGGCGCGGCCGGTGGTCAGCTCGGCGAACAGGGCGGGCGCGTCGGCGCGCAGCACGAGCAGGCTCACCGCCGCCAGCACGCCGACCACCGCCCCGCAGCCCAGCGCCCGCCGCCGGAACTCCTCGGCCAGGTCCTCCTGGCCGCCGCGCTGGGCGTCGCGGGTCAGGTAGACGGCGGCCAGGTACGCGGCCGTGCCCACGCCCAGCGCGCCGACCGCCATCGACGTGGGGTTGACCCAGCTCCCGACCAGGTCGCCCTTGGCGACGCCGGGCGGCACCCGGCCGGAGGCGATGCCGCCCGCCGCGGCGCCGAGGAAGAACGGGGTCACCACCGAGGAGAAGGCGAAGGTCGCGCCGAACAGCCGCCGCTGCCACAGCCGCGAGGAGACCTTGCGGAACGCGAACGCCGCGCCGCGCCCGATCACGCCCAGCGCCACCAGGGTGAGCGGGATGTAGAGAGTGGAGGCGACCGAGGCGAACACCGACGGCACGCCGGTCCAGGCCAGCACGATCACGAAGATCAACCACACGTGGTTGGCCTCCCAGACCGGGCCGATGGAGTGCTCCACCAGGTCCCGCCGCCGCCGGCCGCGCTCGGCGCCGCCGGCCAGCAGGTCCCACACGCCGCCGCCGAAGTCGGCGCCCCCGAACAGGACGTACGCCGTCAGCCCGACCCACAGGACGGCCAGCATGATCTGCGGCAGCGGCATCGTCACACGACCTTGTAGCCGGTGACGTCGGGCTCCTGCGGCGCCAGCGGCACCGGCACGTCGCGGGACAGTCGGCGCATCACGTACACGGTGGCCACGGTCAGGGCCACGTAGACGGCCGTGACCAGCGCGAACCCGTACACCAGGCCCGGCGCGGGGTTGACCGCCTGCGCCGTGCGCATCACCCGGAACACGATCCACGGCTGGCGTCCGACCTCGGTGACCACCCAGCCGCTCTCCAGCGCCAGCACGGCCGCCACGCCCGACAGCGCGGCGGCGCGCAGGAACCACGGCGACTCCGGCAGGTCACGCCGCCGTTTCCAGGACACCGCGAGGCAGGCCCCGAGCAGCAGCAGCCCGAAGCCCAGCAGCACCATGATCTGAAACGCCCAGTGGACCATGTTGACCGGCGGCCGATCGGCGGGCGGCACCTGCTCCAGGCCGGTGATCTCCGCGTGCGGGTTCCAGTGGGCCAGCAGGGACAGGCCGTAGGGGATCTCCAGGGCGTACCTCAGCTCGCCGTCCACCGCGATGCCGCCCAGGTGCAGCGGCACGCCGCGGCCCGTGCGGAACACGCCCTCCATGGCGGCCAGCTTGACCGGCTGGTACTCGGCCACGAAGTGCGCGGCCCAGTCGCCGACGCCGATCTGCACGGGCGTGACGGCCGCCGCGACCGTGAGCGGCAGCAGCAGGCCCAGCCGGTGGTAGCGGTCGCGGCGGCCGCGCAGCATGGCGACCGCGTACACGCCGGCCATCAGGAACCCGGCCACCATGAACGCCGCCAGGATCATGTGGACCGTCTGGGGCGGCGTGGCCCGGTTGAACATCGCCGCCCACGGATCGACGGCCACGATCCGGCCGCCCGCGACCTCGTACCCGGTGGGCTGCTGCATCCAGGCGTTGGCGGCGACCACGAAGAACGCGCTGGCCACCCCCGCCACCACGATCGGGATCCCGGCCAGCAGGTGCGGGACGGGCCGCAGGCGGTCCCAGGCGTACAGGTAGATGCCGAGGAAGATGGCCTCGACGAAGAACGCGATGCCCTCCAGCGAGAACGGCAGGCCGATGACCTCGCCGTACACGCCCATCATGCCCGGCCACAGGATGCCCATCTCGAACGACAGGATCGTCCCCGAGACCGCGCCGACCGCGAACAGCACCCCGAGCGCCCTGGCCCAGCGGCGCGCCAGCAACCGGTAGTTGTTGTCGCCGGTGCGATGGCCCCGCCACTCGGCGAGCAGGGTGATGGCGGGCAGGCCGACGCCGAGGCAGGCGATGATGATGTGCCAGCCGAGCGACAACGCCATCTGCATGCGCGCCGCCCCCAGATCCACCGCCGCCCCCGCGGTCACCCCCATCGCCGTCCCTCTCCCTGCCCATGGGCCTTGAACTTCGTGGGGGATCTGGCAGGACTCGTCCCTGGGTGACCCACGAAACGGCTGCGTCCCGCCCGTACCCCTTCGACCCGTTGATGACACTACGTAGCTGGCGCTTACCGTCCCGATACAGGGCTCCAGGACCCCCCTACCTCGCTCCCCAGTCTTGCCACGCTTCACCGACCCGTTGTCGCCCGGCCTGCAACCACTGCCCTTCGCAGCCCGAGCCTCATGTCGACACCCCATCCGCCCCCTCACAGCCCTCGGCCGTCTCCCGCACCTCTGCGTTCTTCCACCCTGCCGCGCCGCCACGAACCCGGAAGCCCGCCAGCAAGCCCATCAACCCCGCTAGCAGGCCCCAGGAGGCTCCAGAACCCCTTTGAGCGCCCAGGCGCCGACCGCGGCCAGAACGCCCCCATCTGAGGCCCTGAGAGCCTTGAGGCCGGTACCGGTCCGGCGTGGGACCGCTCGCGGAAGCTCCTAAATGCTCCAAGCGCGACATGCAGTTACAAGTGGGCCCACTATGATGACCGGCCCCACGTCCATCACTGGCACACCGAAGGAGCGCAGGTTACGGGTGATGGCTGGTCCCGACACCCGGACAACGGACTCGACGTAGGTCATGAACGGGCCCGAGCGCCCCACACCCGCTGCTCACCTCGGCGGCGGCACAGGGGACCTAGGCGCGCTGCAAAAGCCCTCCCAACCGGCTGAACGGTCGGTGCCCTGCGAGACGGAGGTGCCTAGGGAGAGACCACGTGCGAGAGAGCGCGCCACCGCAAGCCCCTCAACGTCTCAGGACCGGCGTGCCACCAGGACGGACCCTCGGGTGGCGGCAGCGAAGGGCCCTTTCCGACCGGTGGCAGGGCCTTAACGTCCGAGCCGCCGGGATTGCCGAGCGGCCCATCGCCCAACCGAACACGCAGCGCCCGCACATCCGCCGAGAGGCACGCGCCGCCCCCCCATGAAGGCTTGCTCAAGCCAGCCCCGCGCCATCCGCCGGCAACGCCGCACTCTTCGGGCCAGAAGCCCAGATGCCGGGGTGCCGTTCCCAGGCCCTAGGTGTCCCCCTGAGCCGGATGCCGCCCTGAGCCCGATGCCGTCCTGAATCCGGCGTTCTTCTCGCCCCGGCGTCACCCTGACTCGATGCCGTCCCGAATCCGATGTCCTCGTGAATCCGGCGTCAGCGGGCTCGATCCGCCCCAAGTCCGGCAGCCTCCCCACTCGAAGGCGCCCTGGTCCGATGGCGCCGATGTCACCTTGACCCCAGGGTCGAATTGAGGCGCGGCGACGTGCCGTTCGGCGGCCCCTGAAGCCCGGCCAGCGCACAGCCCGATGACACGGGACTCATCTTGCGGCCGAGGACACATGGGAGGCCATTGCGGAACCCAAGGTCACGTTGAGACCGGTGGCTTCCTACCGGCGAGGTCCGACGCCGAGGGCGTGCGCGCGAGGTTCCGAGCCCCTTGGGCCCGAGACCTTTCTTGAGCCAGGTGTCGCCGAAACCCGGGGTTCAGGCATACGACCCCGGGTGGGCGCCGCCAGGCTCAGGCGTCGATGTGGTCGCGGTCGACCTCGGCCGCGCTGCTGACGATGAACTCCCGTCGCGGCGCCACGTCGCTCCCCATCAGCAGGCTGAAGATGGACTCGGCCCCCTCGGCGTCCTCGATGCGCACCCGGCGCAGCACCCGGTGCCGCGGGTCCATCGTGGTCTCGGCGAGCTGGTCGGCGTCCATCTCCCCCAGGCCCTTGTACCGCTGCACCGGGTCCTTCCAGCGCTTGCCCCGCCGCTCCAGGTCGCGCAGGACCTTCTGCAGCTCGGCGTCGGAGTAGCAGTAGATGTACTTCTCCTTGCCGCGCCCGGGGTTGGTGAGCTCGATGCGGTGCAGCGGCGGCACGGCCGCGAACACCCGGCCGGCCTCCACCATCGGCCGCATGTAGCGGTGGAACAGGGTGAGCAGCAGGCAGCGGATGTGCGCGCCGTCGACGTCGGCGTCAGCCATGAGGATGACCTTGCCGTAGCGGGCCGCCTCGATGTCGAACGAACGCCCCGACCCGGCCCCCACCACCTGGATGATCGCGGCGCACTCGGCGTTCTTGAGCATGTCGCTCACGGACGCCTTCTGCACGTTGAGAATCTTGCCGCGGATCGGCAGCAGCGCCTGGAACTCGGAGTCACGGGCCAGCTTGGCCGTGCCGAGCGCGGAGTCGCCCTCGACGATGAACAGCTCGCTGCGGTCGACGGCGTCGCTGCGGCAGTCGACCAGCTTGGCGGGCAGCGCGGAGTTCTCCAGAGCGCTCTTGCGCCGCTGGTTGTCGCGGTGCTCGCGGGCCGCGATGCGGGCCTTGGCGGCGGCGACGATCTTCTCCAGCACGGCGCGCAGCGGCTGCTTGAACCCGCGCGGCGGGTTGGCGAACAGCTCCTTGAGCTCGCGCGAGACCACGTGGGAGACGATGCGGGTGGCCGCGGAGGTGCCGAGCACCTCCTTGGTCTGCCCCTCGAACTGCGGCTCGGGCACCCGGACGGTGACCACGCCGGTCAGCCCCTCGGAGATGTCCTCCTTGTTGACCGGGTCGTCGCCGCTCTTCAGCAGCCTGGTCTCGCGCAGCAGCTCGTTGATCGTACGGACCAGGCCGCGCTCGAAACCGGTCAGGTGCGTGCCGCCCTTGGGCGTGGCGATCACGTTGACGAACGAGCGCACGGTCGACTCGTAACCCTTGCCCCACCGGACCGCCACGTCGACGGTGAGCTCGCGCTGCACCTCGGTGGGCGTCATGTGGCCCTGGTCGTCGAGGACCGGCACGGTCTCGTGGAAGTGGCCCACGCCCTGCAGCCGCAGCACCTCGCAGACGGGCTCGTCGCGGGCCAGGAACTCGGTGAACTCGGAGATGCCGCCGTCGAAGCGGAACTCCTCGCCGGTGCGCTCCTCGCCCCTGCTGTCGAAGACCGCCAGGGTCAGGCCGGGCACCAGGAACGCGGTCTGCCGCAGGCGCACGTGGATCTCATCGAGCGAGACCTCGGCGTCGGGCAGGAAGATCTGCTTGTCGGCCCAGAAGCGCACACGGGTGCCCGTGACGTTCTTAGGCAGGTTGCCGCCGATCCGCAGTCCGGACTTCTTCTTGAACTTGGCCGTGGGCCCGTCGCCGTCGAAGACGCCGGGCACGCCGCGCCTGAAGCTGATCTCGTGGACCCGCCCGTCGAGGTCGACCTCGACGTCGAGCCGCGAGGACAGGGCGTTGACCACGGAGGCGCCCACGCCGTGGAGGCCGCCGGAGGCGCCGTAGGAGCCGCTGCCGAACTTGCCGCCGGCATGAAGCTTTGTGTAGACGAGCTCGACGCCGGCCAGGCCGGTCTTGGGGTGGATGTCAACGGGGATGCCGCGGCCGTTGTCCCGCACCTCGATGGAGCCGTCGGCGTAGAGCTCGACCTCGATGCGGTCGCAGTGGCCGGCCAGGGCCTCGTCGACGCCGTTGTCCACGATCTCCCAGAGGCAGTGCATGAGCCCGCGGCTGTCGGTGGACCCGATGTACATGCCCGGCCGCTTGCGTACGGCCTCGAGGCCCTCAAGCACCGACAGGTGACGAGCTGTGTAACCCGCCTCCACTACCGTCACTCTTGCTCCCCTGGTCTAAGCATCGAACACGTGTGCGCAGCCTACCGTTCTTCCCTCAGGCGCGCGTACAAGCTTGCCATGGCGACACGTTTGCCGTTACCAACCGGCTGATCACCATTACTTTCGGACACATTCTGCTCTGGGCGTAGCGAGGCGGAGGTTGGGAACGTCCACGTCCGGTTAGATGTTGTCTCAAGTGACTGACGCCAGATCCTCGCTTCGGCGGGGGTGACCCGAAAGGCGATACGTGACTGGAGCTCTCGCCCCCGTTAAGCCGCTGACGGCCCTCGACCGCTGCGACCGCTGCGGCGCCCAGGCCTACATTCGCGCGACCCTGCCTGTTGGTGGGGAGCTGCTGTTCTGCGCCCACCATGGGCGTCAGCACGTCGCAGCGCTGCGCGAAAAGGGCGCCGACATCCTGGACGAGTCGGCTCGCCTCAGCGAAACCCCGTCAATGAACCCCAACGACGACCGCTGACGCGTTCGTTGTGATCACATAACCACATATTGCACGACCAGTTCGGCGATCCCGGCACACCACGCCGGGGTCGCCGTTCTGCGTTCCCACCCGCGCAGGCGGTTGTCCAGGAGACACGCAGGCGGTGGCGGGGGCACACGCAGGGGCTTGCTTAGGGGTCGCGCAGGCGATGGCTGGGCTCACAACGTAGGTGTGGGCTGGCGTCACACACAGGCGTGGGCTGGGGTCCCACACAGGCGTGGGCTGGGGTCATACGCAAGCGGCGACCCAAGCCCTCGCCCGTCGTACACCGGCCCTCCGCACGGTGGTCAGAGGGCCGCCGCGCGCCGCAGTCGCAACCCTTCGCACGCGGCACGGTTCAGGCTGCGCACACCCCTTGGTCAAGACCGAGGGCATCCAGTGGCCGGATCGCACAGGCGGTGGACCAGGGCCGCATGCAAGAGAGGGCTACGCCGTGCCCCCCGTGCACAGGCACTCCGCACGGGGTGGGGGACCCGAGGAGCGCCGGAGTCCCATCCTCCGCACGCGACGCCGTTCAGGCCGCGCACGCCCTTGGTCCAGGCCGAGGGCAGGCAGTGGCCGGGGTGCCCAGGCGGTGGCCGAGGCCGTGTGCAGGCAAGGGCTGGGGCGCGCAGGCGGTGGTCCAGGTCCTGTGCAGGCTAGGGCCAGGCTGTGCTCCCGTACACCAGCCGGCCGCACGGGGTCAGGGGGCCGCGCGCCGATGTCTCGACCCTCCGCATGCGGTGTGGTTCAGGGCGTTCGTACGGCCTGGGTCAAGGTGTGCGGACGCGGTAGTGGTATCGGCCTATGGTTTCGAAACCCTCGGCGCGGTACAGGGCCTGAGCCCCGTGGTTGGGCTCGGTGGTGACCAGGTACGCGTTCTTCGCCCCGGCGTGCCTGGTCAGGGCGCGCAGCACCGTACGGGCCAGCCCGCGTCGCCGGGCCCGTGGCAACGTCGCCATGCAGAAGACGCCCGCCGTGTCCCCCTGCGGCACGAGCCGGCCGACCGCGACCGGCACGCCGTCCTCCTCGACGGCCCCGTACCAGGCGGGCACGCCGGTGCAGATGCGGGCGGCCTCCGCCAGGCCGGCGCCGTACCGGCCGTCCACGGACCACCAGGTCTCCAGCCATTCCGGCCACGGACGGTCCTCGATCCGCACCGGGCCGCCCGGCTCGGCCGACGGCGATCCGGCCATGATGACCGTCGGGTCGACCAGCTCGTACCCTCTGCGGGCCAGCTCGGCGTCCAGCCCGGCCCAGGCGCCGGGGCCGACGGAGAAGGCGCAGCTCTGTCCCCGCTCGCCGTAGAACGCCTCGGCGGCGCCGATCGCGGCGTCCAGGTCGGCGGGGGCGTTCAGGGCGAGCACCGAGTTCGCCCGTTTGGTCACGCCGCCGGCGCAACGCAACACCCAGCCGTCGTGGACACGCTGCTCGTAGGCCGGCCACGCCTGGTGCACCAGCAGGTCGACGTTCATCCGCGCAGCCTAGCCGACCAGCGCGAACACCCTCTGACCGGCCCGTTAGGGTGTGGGGTTGTGCTGATTCTGCTGCCGCCGTCCGAGGGAAAGGCCGCCGAGGGGAGCGGTCCGCCGCTCGGCGAGCTGTCCTTCCCCAAGCTCGACCGTGCCCGCAAGCGGGTCGTGACCGCGCTCATCCGGGCCTCCAAGCGCCGCGACGCCGCGCAGGTGCTCGGGCTGACGCCCGGTCTGGCGGGCGAGGCGGCCAAGAACACGGCGTTGCGGACCGCCCCCACCCTTCCCGCCGCCGACCTCTACACCGGCGTCCTGTACGACAACCTCGGCCTGAACACCCTGGACGAGGCCGCCAGGGCCAGGGCGGAGGAGTCCGTGCTGATCTTCTCGGGCCTGTGGGGCGTGTTGCGCGTCTCCGACCGGGTGCCCCCGTACCGCCTGTCGATGGGCGTCAGCCTGCCGCCGCTGGGCGGCCTGGCCGCCTACTGGCGCACGCACCTGGCCAAGGAGCTGGACCGGATGCCGGGGCTGGTGGTGGACCTGCGCTCGGCCACGTACGCGGGGGCGTGGCAGCCCGGCGACCGGTCGGTGTCGGTACGCGTCTTCCGCGACGGCAAGGTCGTCAGCCACATGGCCAAGGCCACCCGGGGCGAGATCGCCCGCGTCCTGCTCCAGCAGGAGGAGGCCCCCGGCACGCCCGGCGAGCTGGCCAAGACCCTCGGCAACCTGGGCTGGACGGTCGATCTCGCCGAGCCCGCGCGGGCGAACCGCCCCTGGCTCCTCGACGTGCACGTCACCGACCCGGCCTGAGGCGGGGCCACCTCCGGAAACGGCGATCGCCCCGCCCGGAGGGTTCCGGACGGGGCGATCGACGAGGTGGCTCCTAGTCCAGGTAGTCGCGCAGGACCTGGGACCGGGACGGGTGACGCAGCTTGGACATGGTCTTCGACTCGATCTGGCGGATGCGCTCACGGGTGACCCCGTAAACCTTGCCGATCTCGTCGAGCGTCTTCGGCTGCCCGTCGGTGAGGCCGAACCGCATGGACACGACGCCCGCCTCCCGCTCCGACAGCGTGTCGAGAACGGAGTGCAGCTGCTCCTGCAGCAGCGTGAAGCTGACGGCGTCGGCCGGCACGATGGCCTCGGAGTCCTCGATGAGGTCACCGAACTCGCTGTCGCCCTCCTCACCCAGCGGGGTGTGGAGGGAGATGGGCTCGCGGCCGTACTTCTGGACCTCGACGACCTTCTCGGGCGTCATGTCCAGCTCGCGGGCCAGCTCTTCCGGCGTGGGCTCGCGGCCGAGGTCCTGCAGCATCTGCCGCTGGACGCGGGCCAGCTTGTTGATCACTTCGACCATGTGGACCGGGATGCGGATGGTCCGCGCCTGGTCGGCCATGGCACGCGTGATCGCCTGCCGGATCCACCACGTGGCGTAGGTGGAGAACTTGTAGCCCTTGGTGTAGTCGAACTTCTCCACGGCCCTGATCAGGCCGAGGTTGCCCTCCTGGATCAGGTCGAGGAACAGCATGCCGCGCCCGGTGTAGCGCTTGGCCAGCGAGACCACGAGCCGGAGGTTGGCCTCCAGCAGGTGGTTCTTGGCCCGGCGGCCGTCTTCGGCGATCCATTCGAGCTCGGCCCGGACGTCGACCGGCAGGCTCTCGGTCTCGCCGCCGCCGAGCTGCTCCTCGGCGAACAGACCCGCCTCGATGCGCTTGGCCAGCTCGACCTCCTGCTCGGCGTTGAGCAGGGGGACCTTGCCGATCTGCTTGAGGTAGTCCTTCACCGGGTCGGCGGTGGCGCCGGCGGCGGCCACCTGGGCGACCGGGGCGTCGTCGTCGTCGTCGGACAGGATGAGGACCTCGTCCTCGGTCTTGTCCGCGGTGACGGCGGCGACGTCGGCGGCCTTGGGCTCGTCGTCGGACTCGTCGTCGGAGTCGGAGTCACCCTCGGAGTCGGCGTCGTCCTCGGCCACGATGTCGTCGACCTCGAGGTCCTCAAGGTCCTCAAGCTCCACGTCGCCGTCGAGCTCGAGATCGTCGTCGTCGTCCGCGTCGGTCGCCTTGAGGCCCTCGGGTGCCTTCGGCTTGGTCTCGGCAGGCCCAGCGCTGACTTCTGGCTTGGCCTTCTTGGCGGCGGCCGGAGCCGCCTTCTTCGGAGCGGGAGCGGCCTTCTTGGCCGGAGCCGGCTTCTTGGCGGCCGGCTCGGCCTCAGCGGCGCCCACGACCGCGGTCACGGTCTCGGGCTGCTGCTCTTTGGCGGCCGCTGCCGTCTTGGTCTTGACGGGGGCAGCGGTGCGGCGCTTTGCTGGACCACGAGACTTCTTCGGCGCAGCCGAATCCGCGGCGGTCACCACCACGGTCACGCCCTCTTTGCTGAGGTTCCGCAAGAACGCGGCGGCGTGCGACATGGGGATGTCCGCCTCCTCGAAGGCCTGACGGACATCCTCAGACTCGAGGAAACCCTGCGAGCGCCCACGCTCGAGCAGTCGCTGAATGACGGGCTCGTTCAGCTCTTGTGGCTTCGAGCGAGTCGAACTTGCAGGCGACACGAACACCTCTCGAACGAACGCGTGGCGACAATGGACCCAGATGCCCGCTGGGGGCTGTTGCCTCTCTCGGAGATCGGTGAGGCCGTGCGAAGCGCGACGGACCTGACACAGCATTGTGGCACGACCCCGCACTCCATACGGCCACCTCCCGGCGGTTGTCCTCCACCCTAGGCCGACCAAGACAGTAGTGCGTACGTAAGCGGGGCACTGATACCCGAAAGCAACCGTTATGACTGTTTCATTCAGTCACTCTTCGTGGCCGGCGGGACGTGAATTGCGAGCGCGGTAACGTCATCATCCTGTTCATATCCAGACAACATCCGGTCAACCAGGAAGTCCAGCAACATGTGCGGACTGCTGACCACCTCAGGCGGCGCTTCGGTCACAACACTGCAAATCTCTGCGAGACCGGCGTCAAGTCCTCGCTTCCTGTTCTCCACGAGACCGTCTGAGTAGAGCACCGCGGTGTGTCCCGGCGGCACCACGAACCGGAACTGCCGGCGGCTGGTCGGCCAGCCCAGCGGCGTGCCGGGCTCGGCGTCGCACAGGATCGCCGTGCCCTGGGGCGAGACCAGTACGGGCGGCGGGTGGCCGGCCATGGCCAGCGTGCCCTCGCCGGTGACCGGCTCGACGACCATGTAGGCCAGCGTGGTGACCTGCTCCTCCTCTTCCGTGGCCTCGAAGACCCGGTCGAGGCCCGTGAGCACGGCGGCGGGCGGCGGGTTGGTGAGCGCGAGCGCCCGCATGGCGTTGCGGATGCGGCCCATGCCCGCCGCGGCCTTGACGCCCTTGCCCATGACGTCGCCGACGACCGCCGCGACACGCCCGTCCTGCAGGACGAACGCGTCGTACCAGTCGCCGCCGACCTGGACGTGGCGGCTGCCGGAACGGAAGCGCTGGGCCAGCACCAGGCCCTTGACCACGGGCAGGCGGTCGGGCAGCAGGCTGCGCTGCAGCGTCTCGGCCGTGCGGTGCTCGCGCTCGAAGAGCGTGGCCCGCTCGACGGCCAGGGCGCACTGCCCGGCCAGCGCCTCCAGGAAGACGCCGTCCTCCTGGGAGATCTTCTGCGGACGGGTGAACGAGAAGCGCAGCGCGCCGAGCGCCCGGCCGGCGGCCAGCAACGGCAGACCGACCCAGGCGCGCTCGTCGCCCTGGCTGATGAACCCGGCGAGGGCCTCCTCGTCGTCGCCGGCCTCCAGCAGCTGGGCCTTCAGCGACTCGGGCGACTCGGCGAAGACCGGACGGCGGCTGTTGACGGCCATCGTCATCACGTTGGAGTGGGACAGCGGGATCTCGTCGCCCGAGCCCTGGACCTCGGGGATGCCCTCGCCGTTGACCAGCTTGAGCGCGGCGCGGTCGGTGTCGAGCAGCGCCACGGCCGAGCGGTCGGCGGCCAGCGCGGTGCGGCCGACGTCGATGATGACCTGGACGACCTGCTCGACCGTCAGGGCCTCGGCGAGCTGGGCCGTGGCGCCCTGGAGCCGCGCGGTGCGCAGGGCGGCGGCGCCGAGCTGGTCGGTCAGCCTGCCGCGCATCTCCTCGGCCTCGCGCTGCGGGGTGACGTCGGTGTTGGCGCCGACCCACTCCACGACCCTGCCGTGCCTGATGATCGGCACCGCGCGCACCTCGAAGTGGCGGTAGCCGCTGGCCCGGGTGCGGACCCGGTAGTTCCACTCGAACATCGTGCGGCCGCGCAGCGCCTCCCGCCAGGCCTCCTCGGTCTGCTGGCGCTCCTCGGGGTGGACGACCTCCAGCCAGCCGTTGGCGAGGTACTCCTCCAGCCCCTGGCCGGTGATCGCGCGCCACTGGGGCGCGTCCTCGACGACGGCGCCCGTGGGCGAGGTGATCCAGACGAGCTGGGACTGCGCCTCGACCAGCGAGCGGTAACGCTCCTCGCTGCGGCGCAGGGCCTCCTCGGTCTGCCGGCTCTCGGTCACGTCGAGGCCGACCAGCGCGATGGCGCGCAGCTCGCCCGCCTCGTCGTGGACCGGCGAGAACGACAGCGACCAGTGGCGGGTGTCGCCCTCGGCGGACCGCACCCGCACGCGGCCCTCGGTGACCGGCGCGTCGCTCTCGATGACGGCCTGGACGGCGTGGGTGATGATCTGGCTCAGGTCGGCCGTCAGCACCTCGACCGGCGAGCGGCCCACCAGGCGCTCGGCGGGCACGCTGACGACGTCGCTGAACACGTCGTTGACCCGCTGGACGCGGCCATCGCCGTCGAAGAACGCGAAGGCGAACTCGGCCTCCGACAGCATGCCCTTGAACAGGGCGGAGTCTGAGATGTCCACATCCGACTCCCGGGGACGGGGAACGGAGGTCTCGGCGCTCATGGTCGGCACCTCCGTCGCGTGCCAGGGTCTCCCACGCGGCACATCTCCATAACTGTGTATCGGCGTAGCGCAGCTCCGGGCGACCGGATTCTGCAGTACATCATCGGCGATGGGCATGCGCCGACGGAAGCCCCCGCCGCCGCCCGGTCGCCATAAGGGTCAACGCATCCTGTCAAAGTCGCTCCACATTGCGCAGCAAGATCAGGTTACTCGCCCTTGGCCGCGCGCTTGGCCTCCTGCTTGGCGGCGCGCACCCGGCCCAGGCTGTCGGTGTCGACCACGTCGGCGACCGAACGGTATGACCCCTCCTCGCCGTAGAGTCCGGCTGCCTCACGCCAGCCTGACGGCTGGACCCCCAGCTGCTTGCCCAGCAATGCCAAAAAGATCTGGGCCTTCTGCTTGCCGTATCCCGGAAGGGCCTGCAGTCGTTTCAACAAATCTTTCCCGTCGGCCGCGTCGCTCCAGATGAGCTCGGGCCGCCCGTCGTAGTGTTCGACGAGGTAGGCCGCGAGCTGCTGGACGCGGGCGGCCATCGACTTGGGGTAACGGTGCACGGCCGGCTTCTGCGCCAGGAGCTCGGCGAACGCCTCGGGGTCGCAGGCGGCGATCTCCTCGGCGGTCAGGTCGTGCCCCAGGCGCTCGGAGATGGTGTACGGCCCAGTGAACGCCCATTCCATGGGAATCTGCTGGTCGAGCAGCATGCCGACGAGCAGGGCGAGCGGGCTGCGGCCGAGGAGCTCGTCTGCCTCGTCCCGCTGGGCGAGCTGGATGCGCATGGAAACAGCTTTGCACGAGAAGCGAACACAGGCGCCTCAGAGCCTTGACACAAGGCCGAGAAAAGATGAAATGGGAGCGCAAGTCACCCTGCATACGTTCCTGGGGGTTTGCTCCCGGGTCTCCAGAGGAATCTCACATCTATGCTCGCTCTGGCCACACGCTTCCTCAGGGAGCCGGTCAGTCTCCGGCTGGCCGAAGAGTTCCTGACCGTACCCGTGGACACGATCGACCGGTGCGTGGCCGACGTGTGCGCGTGCGCCGAGCATCTCGGCGTCCCGGCCACGCCGGAGGTCGTGGAGCGCATCGCGCGCGAGCACCTGCTCGCCATCGTGAACTCCGCCCCGCCGCCCCGAAGTCCCCGCTGATCGCGGCTCCACCGATAACATCGGGGTCACCAGGCCGAGTTCTCTTCACCGTTTGCGCCTGGAATACGAGAGAGTGAGGGCGTGCGCCGACACCGACGAGATCCCCGGGAGAGCAGCCCGCCCGACGACGTGTTCCAGGAGATGGTGCAGGCGGCCCGCGAGCTGCTCGCGGTGCGCAGCCCTCTCGACGCGGAACTGATGGTCTCGGACATGATCGGGGCCTGGTGGGGCAGGCGGGTCAGGGGCGGTGACGTGGAGCAGGTCCTCGGGGAGGGCCTGGTCGACTACGCGGCCAAGGCCGGCACCCCGGCCTCCCTGACGCTGCTGGTGTGCCTGGCCTACCTGGGCACCGCCCGCCAGGGCGCCAAGGCCGAGGGCGCGGCGCTGGCGATGATGGAGTCGGGCGTGGCCAGGCCGGGCTGGGCCGACAAGGTCGGCGCGGTCAAGCCCACCGGCTGCTACGTCTCCCGCGACGCCTACGGCGACCAGGACACGGTGATCTGCACGTTCGCCTACCGCTGGAACGAGGCATCGGCGCCGAGCGACCGGCACGCGCTGGTCGTGGTCGTCGACCACAACATGAGCGGCATGGCCCGCGACGCGTGGGTGTCCTCGCACGTCGACAAGCTGCTGGAGCAGGCCAGGGCCGAGGCGGCGGGCAACCCGATGCTGCTGTTCGAGGAGATCCAGCCCGAGCAGGCCAGGGCGCTGCTGGAGTCGGCCATGAAGGCCACCAGGGAGCCCAAGACGCCGCCGCCGGTGAGCGAGAGCTACAGCGCCTACCACGCCTTCGCCCGCGCCCGGCTCAAGGCGCTGCCGCCGGGCCGCAAACGTCCGGCGCCGCTGCACATCGAGGCGCCCTACAGCCGGGAGCGGCGGGCCATGCTGGCCGCCGAGTTCCTGGCCTCCGACGCCGCCGAGCACCTGTCCGACCCGTCGGCGGCCTCGCGCTGCGCCGACCACATCATCGACTACGGCTGCGAGCGCGACTTCAACCGGCCGCTGCGGGTCAGCCCGACCAAGTGCGAGACGTTCCTGCTCGACTGGCTGCCGCGCAAGGTGATGCTGAGCGTGGCCGAGCAGGAGGCGATGCCGCACGTGCTGTCGGCGTGGGTGCGCTTCGCCGCGCGCCGCACCGGCCTGCCCGAGCAGGGGCTCAAGGCCACGCTCGACGCGGTGTGGGAGGCCACCGGCAAGTTCCCCGAGGCCTACCGCGACCCGACGTCGTTCGGGCTCGACCGGCCGCTGCTGGAGCGGCTGCTGCCCGACGGCGACCTGTCGGCGCTGGCCAGGCGGGTGTTCGCGTTCCCCTACCTGCAGGGCGTGCACAACGGCATCGACCTCGACCGGCTCAACCCGGCCGACGAGGCCGACCGGCGCACCTTACTGGAGATCGACCACGGCGGCGTGATCGACCAGGAGCACCTGGCCTGGCACGAGGAGATCGCGACCCGGCTGTGGGACGGCGACCCGCCCCAGCTGTGGGAGGCCGCCCAGCGCCTGCTCGACCTCGGCCACGACCGCCACGACGTGCTCCATGTGCTGATCGAGATCGCCGAGCGCATCGGCGGCGACCCCGACGAGCTGGCCGCGGCCCTCGACGACATCGCCGACATCCCCGACGAGATCTAGGGTCCGTCCCATGTCGATGTACCGCCGGCTGGCCATGGGCCGCTACCTCGCCTCCGAGCACACCCAGGGGCCCTGGGACCCGGGCTCCCAGCACATGGGCCCGGTGACGGCCCTGATCGTCCACGAGCTCGACCGCACCGCGCCCCTGCCCGGCCTGGCGCTGTCCAGGCTGGCGGTCGACGTGTTCGCCCCGGTGCCCGTGGCCGAACTGGAGGTCGTCACCGACGTCGTCCGCGACGGCAAGCGGGTGCAGTGCCTGTCGGCGGCCGTGCTGTCCGGCGGGCGCGAGTACGCCAGGGCCACCGCGTGGCGCATCCGCGAGGCCGACACGCCCGCCACGCCGGCCGCCGGGCCGCCCGCGCCCGTGCCGCCGCCCTCCCCCGCGCACGCGGCCTCCTACCTGGTGTCGGGCTTCGGCTACGGCAGGGCGTTCGACTGGCGCTTCGCCCGCGGCGGCCCGATGCTGCCCGGCCCGGCCACGGTGTGGGGCAGGCTGGCCGTGCCGCTGGTGGAGGGCGAGGAGATCACCCCGTTCGAACGGCTGGCCGCCTTCGCCGACAGCGGCAACGGCGTGAGCCCGGCCGTCGACTTCGCCACCCACGTGTTCGTCAACGTCGACCTGACGATCTCGCTGTTCCGCACGCCGGTGGGCGAATGGACCTGCATGGACGCGGCCACCGCCATCGGCCCCGCCGGCCGCGGCCTGACCCGCACCACCCTGTACGACGAGCGCGGCGAAGTCGGTGCGGCGACTCAGACGTTGTTCGTCGCGCCGAGGTGACGCTGCGCCATGATGGTGGGATGGTGATCGACCTCAACGCCGACCTCGGTGAGGGTTTCGGCATCTGGCGGCTCGGCGACGACCTCGCGCTGCTCGACATCGTCACCAGCGCCAACGTCGCCTGCGGCTTCCACGCGGGCGACCCGGTGACGATCAGGCGCACGTGCGCCGCGGCCGTCGACCGCGGCGTGTCGATCGGCGCCCAGGTGTCCTACCGCGACCTGGCCCACTTCGGCCGCAGGGAGATGGAGGTGGAGCCCGAGGAGCTGTGCGCCGAGGTGCTCTACCAGCTCGCGGCCGTCGACGGCATCGCCAGGGCGATGGGCGGCCGGGTCTCCTACGTCAAGCCGCACGGCGCCCTGTACAACCGGGTCTGCCGCGACGAGGTGCAGGCGGCGGCGGTGATCGACGCCGTCGCCGACTACGACCCGACGCTGCCGGTGCTCACGCTGCCGGTCTCGGCGGTGCACGAGGTGGCCGCGGCGGCGGGCGTCCCGACGGTGAGCGAGGCGTTCGCCGACCGGGCGTACACGGCGGCGGGGGCGCTGGTGCCGCGGCGCGAGGCGGGCGCGGTCATCCACGACGTCGCGGCGGTGACCGCGCGGGCCCGCAGGATGGCCCTGGAGGGCTCTGTGACGGCCGTCGACGGCAGTCCGGTGCCGGTCTCCGCCCGGTCGCTGTGCGTCCACGGAGACACCCCTGACGCCGTCGGGCTGGCCCGTGCCGTGCGCAACGACCTGCTGGCGGCCGGAGTGGTCCTGCAGGCGTTCGCGTGATCCGTGCGGCGGGGGAGCACGCGCTGCTCGTCGAGACCGGGTCGCTGGCGGCCTCACACCGGCTCGACGCTGCGCTGCGGGCCGAGCGGCCCGAGGGGGTCGTGGAGGTCGTGCCGGGGCCGGAGACCGTGCTGGTGGTGGCGCCGGGCGCCGACCGGGAGCGGTTGCGGGCCAGGCTGGCGGCCCTGACGGAATCGGCCCCCGGGGCGGCGGCTGCGGAAGCTCCGGCCGGGCCCGCGGTGACGATTCCCGTCGTCTATGACGGGGCCGATCTCGATTCCGTCGCGGCGCTGGCCGGGATCTCGGCCGAGGAGGTGGTCGCCCGGCACACCGGGCGCGAGCTGGTGGTCGGGTGGCTGGGGTTCGCCCCGGGGTTCGCCTATCTGACCGGGCTCGACCCGGTGCTGGAACTGCCCCGGCTGGACACGCCCCGCACGTCGGTGCCGGCCGGCTCGGTGGCGGTCGCGGGGCCGTACTCGGCGGTCTACCCGACCGCCTCCCCCGGCGGGTGGCGGCTGCTGGGGCGCACGGCGACGCGGGTGTGGGACGTGACGGCCGAACCGCCGTCGCTGTTCCGGCCGGGGATGCGCGTGCGGTTCGAGCGCGCATGATCGAGGTGATCGCGCCCGGCCCTTACGCCAGCGTCCAGGACCTGGGGCGGCCCGGCCTGGCCCATCTGGGCGTCCCGTGCTCGGGGGCGGCCGACGCGCCGAGCCTGCGGCTGGCCAACCGGCTGGTGGGCAACCGCGAGGACGCGGCGGGCATCGAGGTGACGTTCGGGCTGGCGCGGCTGCGCTTCCACGTGGGCGCGTGGGCGGCGCTGACCGGCGCGCCGGCGGAGGCGCGGATGGGGGCGCCGTTCTGGGTGCCGCCGGGGGGCGAGCTGCGGCTGGGGGCGCCGGAGTGGGGGCTGCGCACGTACGTGGCGGTGCGCGGCGGCATCGCGGTCGAGCCGGTGCTGGGCAGCCGGTCCACCGACTCGCTGTCGGGGCTCGGCCCCGAGCCGTTGCGGGCCGGGACGCTGCTGCCGGTGGGCGGGTCCGCCGCCGGGGAGATCTCGGTGGACCTGGCGCCGCCGCCGGGGCCCGCGCCCGCCGTGCTGCGGGTGCTCGCCGGGCCGCGGGACGACTGGTTCGTCCCCGGGGCGCTGGAGGCGCTGTGCGGGGGGCCGTACGCGGTGAGCCAGGACAGCAACCGCGTCGGGGTGCGCCTGCACGGGCCCGAGCTGAGGCGGGCCAGGAAGGGCGAGCTGCCGAGCGAGGGCATGGTCACCGGGGCGGTGCAGGTGCCGCCGAGCGGGCAGCCGATCGTGTTCCTCGCCGACCACCCGCCCACGGGCGGCTACCCGGTGATCGCGGTGGTGCGGCAGGCCGATCTGCCGGTCGCGGCGCAACTGCGGCCCGGCGACGAGGTGCGCTTCACAACGCGACCTGGCCGCTGACGCGGCTTCACAACGCGACCTGGCCGCTGACGCAGGTGACGACCGATCCGCCGACCCACACGTCCCGCTCGTCGGCGGTGATGCGCACGCGCCCCGCCCGGCCCAGCACGGTCCCCTGCCCCGCCGTGTACGGCGCCTTCGCCCGCCCCGTGCGCAGCAGGAACTGCGCCAGGGACGCGTGCAGGCTGCCGGTCACCGGATCCTCGACGTCGGGGGCGAACACGCGCACCTCGTAGGCGTACGGCGAGCCCTCCGGGCAGGGCCCGGCCACGCCGACCATGTGCTCGATCGCGCCCGGCCGCAGCGCCAGCACCTCCTCGGCGGCGGCGAGCAGCACCACCACCCAGCCGGGCCCGTTGTCGGCCCATTCGACGGCCACCATGCGCTCGCGCCCGATGCGCAGGGTCTCGGCCAGCCGCTCGGCCAGCTCCTCCTCGACCGGCCCCGACCGCACCAGCTCGGGCGCGGCGAAGGCGAGCCCGTCGGCGGTCCTGCGCACCCGGATCAGCCCGGCGTCGCACTCCTGGACGATCTCCGCCGCGTCGCGCGGCCGGCCGCCGCCCTCCAGCCAGGCGTGGCAGGTGCCGAGCGTGGGGTGCCCGGCGAAGGGCAGCTCGCCGCCCCCGGTGAAGATCCGGACCCGGTAGTCGGCCCCGGGCACGGTCGGGGGCAGCACGAACGTCGTCTCGGACAGGTTCGTCCAGGCGGCGAAGCGCCGCATCTCCTCGGTGTCCAGCCCTTGGCCGTCGAGCACGACCGCGAGCGGGTTGCCGCGATAAGGGACGGAGGTGAACACGTCGACCTGACGGAATGCACGTTGCATACGCGCAGTCTCGCCGACGGGCCTTCCGCCGGTCACCCCGCGCGCTCACACTGGGCGATGTGGCGGACTACGACATGCTGGTGCTCGGCTCCGGTCCCGGCGGGCAGAAGGCCGCCATCGCGGCGGCGAAGCTGGGCCGGCGCGTCGCCGTCGTCGAGAAACGGAACATGATCGGCGGCGTCTGCATCAACACGGGCACGATCCCGTCCAAGACGCTGCGCGAGGCGGTCCTCTACCTCACCGGCCTCAACCAGCGCGAGCTGTACGGCGCCAGCTACCGCGTCAAGGACGAGATCACGGTCGCCGACCTCGGGATGCGCACCCAGCACGTGATCGGCCGCGAGATCCAGGTGATCCGCAGCCAGCTCGGCCGCAACCACGTCACGCTCCTGCCCGGCACCGGACGCTTCCTCGACCCGCACACCATCGGGATCAGCGGCGACGAGGAGCGCAAGGTCACCGCCGACCGGATCGTGATCGCCACCGGCACCTCCCCCGCCCGCCCGGACAGCGTGCAGTTCGACGAGCGCACGGTCATCGACTCCGACGCCATCCTGCACCTGGACCGGGTGCCCGAGACCATGGTCGTGGTCGGCGCCGGGGTCATCGGCATCGAGTACGCCTCCATGTTCGCCGCCCTCGGCACCAAGGTGACGGTGGTCGAACGGCGCGAGCGCATGCTGGAGTTCTGCGACCTGGAGATCGTCGAGGCGCTCAAGTACCACCTGCGCGACCTGGCGGTGACCTTCCGCTTCGGCGAGCACGTCGCCGCCGTCGAACGCCGTGCGCGCGGCGCGCTGACCCTGCTGGAGAGCGGCAAGCGCATCCCGGCCGACTGCGTCATGTACTCGGCCGGACGCCAGGGCAGGACGGCCGAGCTGAACCTGGAGGCCGCCGGGCTGGCCGCCGACGACCGCGGCCGGATCCGGGTGGACGAGCACTACGCCACCGCCGTGCCGCACATCTACGCCGTCGGCGACGTGATCGGCTTCCCGGCGCTGGCCGCCACCTCGATGGAGCAGGGCCGGGTGGCCGCCCAGCACGCCTGCGGCGAACCCGTGGCCGAGCTGCGGGAGCTGCCGCCCATCGGCATCTACACGATCCCCGAGATCAGCTTCGTCGGGAAGTCGGAGGACGAGCTGACCCGCGACCGGATCCCGTTCGAGGTGGGCATCTCGCGCTACCGGGAGCTGGCCAGGGGACAGATCATCGGCGACTCGTACGGGATGCTCAAGCTGCTGGTCTCCTCCGAGGACCGGCGGCTGCTCGGCGTGCACGTGTTCGGCACGGGGGCCACCGAGCTGGTGCACATCGGCCAGACCGTGATGGGCTGCGGCGGGACCGTCGACTACCTGGTCAACGCGGTGTTCAACTACCCGACGCTGGCGGAGTCGTACAAGGTGGCGGCGCTGGACGCGATGAACAAGATGCGGGTGGTGGCCCGGCTCACCGCAGACATGTGACTTCTCCCAATTGTCGGTTCTGACCGCTACGCTCCTCGATGGTTCATCTACAGGAGGCGTACGTGCGCAGCGAGGCCACGGGGAGGTGGCTGCCCGCGTTCCTGCTGCTGGCCGCCATCTGGGGCAACAGTTTCTTCTTCATCAAGATCGCCGTGGGCGCGCTGCACCCGTTGCAGGTGTCGTTCGGCCGCATGGCGGTCGGCGCGGCCACCCTGCTGGTCGCGCTCGCGCTGACCAGGCGGCCGCTCCCCCGCGACCCGCGGCTGTGGGGGCACTTCCAGATCGCCTCCGTCGTGCTCACCACGCTGCCCTTCACCCTGTTCGCCTACGGCGAGCAGTACGTCTCCTCCGTCGTCGCCGCGATCTGGAACGCCACCACGCCGCTGTGCACCCTGGCCTTCACCCTGGTGCTGCGCGCCGAGCGGGCGACCGCCGCGCGGGCGGCCGGGCTCGGGCTCGGGTTCGCCGGCGTCATGGTGGTGCTCGGGGTGTGGCAGCCCATGGCGGGCGGGCAGCTCGGCGGCAGCCTGGCCTGCTTCGGGGCGGCGCTCTGCTACGGGATCGGCGGGGCGTACATGGGGCGCTTCATCACCGGGCGGCGGTCCGAGCCGCCGGTGGTGCTGGCCGCGGGGCAGCTCCTGACCGGCGCGGCCCAGCTCGCGGTGATCACGCTGGTGGCGGGCGTGCCGCTGGTGGACACCGCGGCGCCCGCCGAGGTCTGGTGGAGCCTGCTGGGCCTCGGCGGCCTCGGCACGGGCGTGGCCTACCTGCTGCTGTACCGGGTCCAGGCCCTGGCGGGCGTGACGACGACCTCGACGGTGACGTACCTGCTGCCGGTGTTCGCGGTGGCCTCCGGCGTGCTGCTGCTCGACGAGACGATCACCTGGAACCAGCCGGTGGGCGCGCTGGTCATCCTGGCGGCCATCGCGCTCACCCAGGGGGCGCTGCGCGTGCCCGCGCGCTCAGCCGTCCGCTGAGGGACGGCGTCCGCGGGGCGCGGGCTTCTTGCGGCCCGCCACCAGCGTGTCGCCGGGCACGGGGGCCGGCGCGGGCTCCTCGGCGGCCGGCGGGCCGGCGGGCCGCGTGCGGGGCCGGGGGTGCGGCATGGTGTCCGTCATGGGCGAGGGCGCGTCCCCGTCCTGCTGCCCGCTCTCCTCGGCCTGCTGACCGGTCTCCCCTGCCTGCGGGACGGCGTCCTCGGCGGGCTTCGACTGGCGGGCGGGCGCGTCGGCGTCGCGCAGCGAGGCGATGACCCGGTCGGCCTCGGCGTCGGCGGCGAACTCGTTGGCCGCCTCCGTCTCCCTCCTGCGGATCACCACCATGTGGTCGACCGACAGCCGTCCGGCGCCCACGACGGCGAGCAGGATGGCGGCGGCCCCGAGCAGGATCAGCTCGTTCATGCTGATGGGGTTGAGCGGTGGGGCCACCAGGAAGACGCCCAGCGCCTCGGCGAACAGGATCAGCCCGGTGACGGCGACCCCCAGCCCGGCGATCAGCAACGCGCCGCCGATCAGCTCGGTGAGCATGGTGACCGTGGCCCACGCGCCGGGCGCGGGCGCGCCCTGCTGGAGGAACTTCGCGCCGGTGGCGGTGAGCCCGTCCTCCAGCTTGGTCCAGCCGTTGGCGAAGAAGATGCCGCCCACGCCGACGCGGGCGACTAAGGCGGCGACATCACGCAGGGCCTGTTTCACGATGTTTGTCTGCCCTGTCCGGGGCCCGGCACACCTCAATCACGGCTGAGCAGCATGGCCACCGCTACGGCGGTCAGGCCGAGCAGGACGACGCTGACGACCACGGTCGTGTGCAGGGCGCCGACGAAGGCCCAGCGTGCGGCGTCGAGGAGCGCGTCGCCGGTGCTGCCGCCGATCTCGCGGGCGACGTGGGCGGCTCCGGCCAGCGACTGCCTGGCCTGGTCCATGCCGCCCGCCGACACGCCGGGCACGGCGGGCAGGGCGGGCGCGTAGGCGAGCGTGGTGATCGTGCCGAGCACGGCGACGCCGAGGCCCGCGCCCAGCTCGTACGCGGTCTCCTCGATGGCCGCGGCCCCGCCGGCGCGGGACTCGGGCACCGCGGACATGATCGTGTCGGAGGCGGCCAGCAGCGCCACCTGCACGCCGAACCCGATGCCCACGAAACAGACCGCCAGCATCACCGGATGGCCCTCGACGCCCCAGCCCAGCGTGGGCGTCAGGGCCAGCGCGACGAGCCCGAGCCCGCCGCTCATCGTGGCCCGCATGCCGATCCTGGGCAGGATGTGGGCCGCCGCGAGGCCGCCGGTGACGGCCGACAGCACCAGCGGCAGCATCCTGACCGCCGCGCGCACCGGGCTGTCGCCCAGCACGAGTTGCAGGTACTGGGCCAGCATGAGCTGGAGCCCGACCAGCGCGAACACGCCCAGCAGCACGCCGGCCACGCCGGTGGTGAACTCGCGCCGCCGGAACAGGGCCAGCTCCAGCAGCGGCGCCGGCAGCCGGGACTGGCGGCGGACGAACGCGACCAGCAGCCCCGCGCCGCCGAGGAAGACCAGCGCCGAGGCCCAGAACGGCAGCAGCGTCCCCGACCCGGCCTCCTTCAGCCCGAAGGCCAGGGCGAGCAGGCCGAGCACCGACAACACGGCGCTCGTCGCGTCCCAGGGGCGCTCCCTGCGCAGCGGCGACTCCGGCAGCATCCGGACGGCCAGGGGCAGCAGCACCAGCAGGATCGGCACGTTGATCAGGAAGACCGCGCCCCACCAGAGGCCGACCAGCACGCCGCCGATCAGCGGCCCCACCGCCGCCCCGGCCGCGGCGACCGCGCTCCAGACGCCGAGCGCGACCGCCCGCTCGCGCCGGTCGGTGAACACCTGGCGGATCAGCGAGAGCGTGGCCGGCATGATCATGGCGCCGCCGACGCCGAGCAGCGCCCTGGCCAGGATCAGGGTCAGCGGCGTGGGCGCGAACGCCGCTCCCGCCGAGGCCAGGCCGAACAGCACGAACCCGCCCAGGACCAGCCGCTTGCGGCCGTAGCGGTCGCCGAGCGTGCCGAACACGATGAGCAGCGGCGCGACGACGAGCGAGTAGCTGTCGATGATCCACAGCAGCTCGACGGAGGACGGTTCGAGCGCGGCCGTGAGCGCGGGCACCGCGATGTGCAGGACGGTGGCGTCGACCGTGATCAGGAGCAGGCTCAGGCAGAGCAGCACGAGGACGGCCCAGCGGTTGTCCCGTCGCGGGCGATCGGCACGCCGTACGAGGGGTGCGGCCTGGGTGACGGTCATGGGCCTCCTTGCAGGCCGATCCGGTCACCAGGGCCTGCACGTGCAGAACGGTCGAAAGCGGGGGAACTCGCGGGGGGCGGTCTCGCGCCCTCTGCTGCCGCGGCTCTCCACTCCGGCTTGCGTGGCAGCTTAGGCCATGCCAGGCGCTCGGCATAGCGGTATGGGCCGATCCGCGACGGCCCCCACCTCTCTAGTGAGATACAGCCATATGTCCGGATCTACCCAACCTCCATCCGTCACCCGATCATGGGAGCCGTGGGGAACGCTGGAAGTGCCGGTAAAGATGATATTTCCGATAAGTCCTCACGCGAGTGGTGCACCGAGGCCCTGACCAGGCTGAACGCGGGCCGTCCCGAGTCGGCGCTGGAAGCCGCGCGCCGGGCGGCCGACCTCGACCCCGGCGACGAATGGGCCTGCCGCCTCATCAGCCTGGCCCACGAACGCCAGGGCCGCGACGCCGACGCCCTCCCCCCGGCCGAACGCGCGGTGGACCTCGCGCCCGGCTCCTGGTCCGCCCGCCTGCGCCTGGCCGCGATCTCCCGCCGGATCCCCGGCCGCTGGCCCGCGGCGGTCGCCGACGCCGTGCTGGCCGCCCGGTTCGCCCCCGAGGAGGCCGACCCCGAGGTCCTGCTCGGCGACCTGGCGCTGCTGCGCGGCGACCATCCGCGGGCCGGGCGGGCCTACCGCGCCGCGCTCGCCACGGCTCCGGCCCATCCGCAGGCCCGCGTGAACCTGGCGCTGTGCCTGCTGCGCTGGGACCGTCCGCGCCCGCACCACGACCCCGCCTGGCCGGTCGACCCGCGCCAGACGGGACGGGCCAGGCGGGCGCTGGAGGTGTGGGCGCGCCAGGCCCGGCTGCTGCTCGCCGTGGCCACGATCGCCGTCACGGCGGCCGCGCTGGCCCTCGACGCCGCGGGGTGGGCCCGGTGGTGCGGGTTCGCCGCGCTGGCCGCGCTGGTGCCGCTGACCGTCCGGCAGGCGCGGCGGGTGGGGGTCTGGGCGTACGTGCCGGCCATGGCCGGGCGCGATCCCTGGCTGGGCGCGGCCGTGGTGTCGGCGGGGTTGTCGGTGCCGGCGTTCGCGGGGTGGCTGCTGCTGGGCGCGGTGCCGGCGGCGCCGTCCTGGCGGGATCCGGTCTGGGCGGGGCTGGCCGGGATCGTGGTGCTGATGTGGCCGGCGCTGACGGTCGTCCGGGTGCTGGCCGAGTCGTGGCGGGGGCGGCCGATGCCCGCGCTGGCCGAGCTGGCGCGCGTCCCGGGCGAGCGCACGGCGGCCAGGAACGCCGGCGTGACGTTGTGGATCGTGCTCATCAGGACCTGGTCGGTGCTGGTGCCGCTGGTCGGCGGGGCGCTGGCGGTCGAGCCGCGGGCCGCGGTGGCCGCGGTGGCGGTGCCGTTCCCGATGCTGCGGGCCTGGCTGCGGGCCCGCCGCGGGGGCGACGGCTGGCTGCTGGCCGCCGGGGTCCTCGTGGCGCTCGCCGCCCTCGGCTGCGCGGCCGGCGGCGCGCTGGGGTCGGCCTGGGCCTGGCGGGCGGGGATGGGCGCGCTCGGCGCGGCGATGGCGGTGTTCGCGGCCCGCGCCCTGCGCGCGTGGTGGCGCGGCGCGCCGGGGCCCTGGCGGGCCTCGCTCGTCATGTGCGACCTGCCCATGGGCGGCGCGCCCTCGGTGACCCTGACCCCGGAGGCGCGCCAGGCGTTCTCCTACGCCAGGAGCCTCGTCCTGTCCTACGGCGACCCCGCGGGCCCCCGGGTCGTGGGCGCGGCCGGGTCCGTCACCTCCGCCGGCGAGCTGCGGCTGATCGCCGGGCCCGAGGCGTGGGAGGGCGTGGCGGCCGACCCGCGCGTGGCGGTGTTCGCGGCCGACCCGTTGCAGCGGCGGTTCTGGGTGGAGGTGCGCGGCATCGCCCTGGCCGGTCCCGACGTGCTGCGCGTCACCCCCAAGCAGGTGCTCGTCGGCGAGTTCCCCGGCAGGCACCAGCGACGGTGAATAGAGTTTTGTTCTATGCGGACCCTGCGCACCCCCGAAGAGCGTTTCGCGAACCTCCCCGACTTCCCCTACGAGCCCCGCCACGCCGACCTGCCGGACGGCCCGCGCATGGCCTACGTCGAGGCCGGCCCGGCGGACGGCGAGCCGGTCGTCCTGCTGCACGGCGAGCCGAGCTGGTCCTTCCTCTACCGCCACGTCATGCGCGAGCTGGCCGCGGCCGGGCTGCGCGCGATCGCCCCCGACCTGATCGGCTTCGGCCGCTCGGACAAGCCCGTGGACCCCGCCGACCACACCTACGCCAGGCACGTCGAGTGGACCCGCGCGCTGCTGTTCGACGCGCTGGCCCTGGACCGCGTCACCGTCGTCGGCCAGGACTGGGGCGGCCTGATCGGGCTGCGGATCGCCGCCGAGCACCCCGAGCGCGTGGCCAGGATCGTGGCCGCCAACACGGGGTTGCCCTCGGGTGACATTCCCATGCCCGACGTCTGGCACCGCTTCAGGGACACCGTGGCCACCGCCCCCACGCTGGACATCGCCCGGCTGGTCCAGGCGGGCTGCCGGACGCGTCTCAGCGACGAGGTGCGGGCGGCCTACGACGCGCCGTTCCCGGACGAGTCGTACAAAGCGGGCCCGCGTGCCCTGCCCGGGCTCGTGCCGACCACGCCCGACGACCCCGCCGCGCCCGCCAACCGCGCTGCCTGGCAGATCCTCACCACGCTCGACCGCCCGTTCCTGGTGGCCTTCTCCGACGGCGACCCCATCACCGGCGGCATGGCGCCCATCATGCTCAAGGCCGTCGCGGGCACGGCCGGGCTGTCCCATCCGGTGATCGCCGGCGCCGGCCACTTCCTCCAGGAGGACGCCGGCGCCGAACTCGGACGTCGGATCGCCCTTTTCGTGACCTCCACCTAGCGTGTCAGGCCCGCCCAATCGTCGGTCGGGTGCGGTATAACCGGGGGCGGACCGGGGAGGCGTGATGCGTGAGTCCGACAGGGCCCAGGCCGCGGGGCGGGCCGCGGCGCGGGATCTGTTCGAGCAGGTGAGGCTGCGTTATTTCCAGATTCCCCCCGCCGTGCGCCGGGTGCTCTACGCCGTGCTGCTCATCGTCGTCATGGGCGTGGGCGCGGCGCTCGGCTGGGATCTGCTGAAGACGTTCCCCCTCGTCCTGCTGGCGCTCGCCTTCGTGGCGCTGACCATGCGCTTCCCGCGGGCCGCCGCGACCGCGCTGGTCGTGGCCGGCTGGGTCGTGCTGGCGCTGCCGCTGTTCTCCTGGCGCTTCCCCCCGGGCTCCATGGCGCTGCACGCGATGGTCGCCCTCGCCCTGCCCGTGGCCGCCGCCGCCCACCTCATCCGCTGGGTCACGCCGTGGGTGACCACGCTGGCCGCGCTTGTGCCGGCCGGGGTGCTGGCCTTCGGGCTCTCCTTCCTGTCGGCCGCCGTCGCGCTCTGGGGCGCCTGCCTGGCGGCCGTCGCCGTGCTGGTCCAGCGGTTCCTCCAGGCGCGCCGGGCCAAGGCCGAGCTGTCCGCCGAGGAGCAGCAGGTGCGCGTACGGGCCCGCGAGGGGCGGCCCGAGCCGCAGGCCGACAAGGCGGGCGCGCCGCCGCAGATCTCCGTCGAGGAGGCGCTGGCCGAGCTGGAGGGCATGATCGGGCTGGCGCCGGTCAAGGAGCAGGTCCGCTCGATCGCCGCCTCCATCGAGGCCACCCGGCTGCGGGCCGAGGCCGGCTACACCGCCGAACGTCCGACCAGGCACTTCGTCTTCGTCGGGCCGCCGGGCACCGGCAAGACCAGCGTCGCCCGCGCGCTGGCCAAGATCTTCTACGCGTTCGGCCTGCTGGAGACCCCCTACGTGGTCGAGGCGCAGCGGGCCGACCTGGTGGGCGAGTTCCTGGGCGCGACCGCGATCAAGACCAACGAGCTGGTCGACCGGGCGCTCGGCGGCGTGCTGTTCGTCGACGAGGCCTACAGCCTGATCAACTCCTCCGACGGCCAGCCCGACAGGTTCGGCGCCGAGGCCGTCCAGACCCTGCTCAAACGGGCCGAGGACGACCGCGAGCGCCTGATCATCATCCTGGCCGGCTACGAGCAGGAGATGGCCTCCTTCCTGTCCAGCAATCCGGGCCTGGCCAGCAGGTTCGCCACCCGGGTGCGCTTCCCCAGCTACTCCGCCCCCGAGCTGGCCGAGATCACCGAGGTGCTCCAGCGGCGCAGGGGCGACACGATGGCCCCCGACGCCGGGCGCGCCCTGCTCAGCCTCTACGAAGACGTCCAGCGGCGCGGGCTGGTCGACGAGCTGGGCAACGCCCGCTTCGTGCGCAGCCTGGTCGAGGCCGCCGCGCAGGCCAGAGACGTGCGCGTGGTGGGCGCCGGCGGCACCCCGACCACCCACGACCTGGTGACCACCACCACGCCCGACGTGACCAAGGCGTTCGAGGAGCTGACCGCCCGCTTCCGCGGCTACGTGGCCACGCCCACGCTGGAGGAGGCGCTGGCCGACCTCGACGCGATGGCCGGTCTTGAGCCGGTCAAGCGGCAGGTGCACGCCATCGCCGCCCAGCTCCAGGTGGCCCGCATGCGGCAGGAGCGCGGGCTGCCCACGCCGCCGCAGATGCGGCACTTCGTCTTCGCCGGGCCGCCCGGCACCGGCAAGACCACCGTCGCGCGGGTGCTCGGCCGCGTCTTCGCCGCGCTCGGCCTGCTGGCCAGGCCCGACGTCGTCGAGGCCCATCGGGCCGACCTGGTCGGCCAGCACCTCGGCGCCACCGCGATCAAGACCAACGAGCTGGTCGACCGGGCGCTCGGCGGCGTGCTGTTCATCGACGAGGCCTACAGCCTGGTCAACCCCGGCTACGCGGGCGGCGACGCCTTCGGCTCCGAGGCCGTCCAGACCCTGCTCAAACGGGCCGAGGACGACCGCGACCGGCTGGTCATCGTGCTGGCCGGCTACCCGCGCGAGATGGACTCCTTCCTGGCCACCAACCCGGGCCTGGCCAGCCGGTTCAACCAGCGCGTGGCCTTCCCCAGCTACGCGCCGCGCGAGCTGTCGCAGATCGCGGTGCTGCTGGCCGGCAAGGCCGGCGACACCTTCGACGAGCAGGCCCTGCGCGACCTCGACGAGGTGTTCGCCTGGGTGTGCGAGGAGCGGCTGATCGACGGCCTGGGCAACGGCCGCTTCGCCCGCTCGCTGTTCGAACGGGCCGCCATGCGCCGCGACGTGCGCCTGGCCGCCCACGCGTCGGGCGGCGGGTCGGCCAGCGCCGCCGACCTCACGACGATCACCAGCGACGACGTGCGCACCGCCGTGGACGAACTTTCCGGACGTTAACCCCTCTTTGGCATTTCCCCGCGCCACGATGCTGCTGCCTGTAGCAGTATGACTACCTATCGTGCGCATCCGGGAGGGGGACGATGGCGGGGTTCCTGGCCCGCAGGCTGCTCAACTACGTGGTGCTGGTCGGCGTGGCCGCGAGCCTGGCGTACCTGCTGGCGGCCGGGGCGCTCGACCCGCGTTCCAACTACGCCGACCGCACCCCGAAACCGCCGCCCGCCGTCGTCGACGCCCAGCTCACCGCGCTCAACCTCAACGACAAGACCCCGCTGCTCCAGCGCTACGCCACCTGGGCGTCCGGCGTGCTGCACGGCGACTTCGGCAGGACCGTCACCGGCTCGCCCGTGAACGAGGACCTCAGGCGGCGGATGGGGGTCACGTTCCGGCTGGTCATCCTGGGGCTGCTGTTCGGCAGCCTGCTGGGGGTGCTGGTGGGCGCGTACGCGGCGGTGCGGCAGTACGGCTGGTTCGACCGGCTCTCGACGGGCCTGTCGTTCGTCGTGCTCGCGGTGCCGGTCGTGGTGCTGGCCAACATGCTGATCCTGGCCGCCGCCTGGGCCAACGACAACCTCTTCGGCCGCCAGGTGCTGCTGGTCAGCGGCGAGTACAGCGCCGGCCTGGAGGCCGGGTTCTGGGGCTACGTGCTCGACCGGCTGCAACACCTGATCCTGCCGACGATCTCGCTGTCGGTCGGCCTGGTCGCGGTCTTCAGCCGCTACCAGCGCAACATGATGCTCGACGTGCTCGGCGCCGACTTCGTCCGCACGGCCAGGGCCAAGGGGCTGAGCAGGGGCCGGGCGCTGACCCGGCACGCGCTGCGCACCGCGCTGATCCCGGTGGCCACCTACTTCGCCTTCACGTTCGGCACCCTGCTGACCGGGGCCACCTTCACCGAGAAGATCTTCGGCTGGCACGGGCTGGGCGAGCAGCTGATCAACTCGATCTTCACCAACGACGTCAACACCGTGGCGGCGATCTCCTTCCTGGCCGCGGTGGCCGTGCTGTGCGCGGCGCTCGCCTCCGACCTGCTGCACGCCGCGCTCGACCCCAGGGTGCGGGCGTGATGACGCTCTCCGACGAGGAGCTGGCGGAGGAGCTGACCGCCGACCTGGGCCGGGCGCCGTCGCGGCTGCGGGTGGTGGCCGGGCGCTTCTTCCGCTCGCCGCAGGGGATCATCGGCTTCGCCGTGCTGACGCTGATGTTCCTGCTGGCGTTCGCGGGGCCGCTGTTCAGCCCGTGGTCCTACACCGACAAGGACTTCACTGCGTTCCTCCAGCCGCCCTCGCCGCGGCACTGGTTCGGAACGCTCCAGACCGGCGCCGACGTCTACGCGGTGACCCTGCGCGGCATGCAGAAGTCGCTGATCGTGGGCCTGCTGGCGGCGCTGGTGTCCACGGCGGTGGCGGCCGTGGTGGGCGCCTTCTCCGGCTACTTCCTGGGCTGGACCGACCGGACGCTGAGCTGGGTGACCGACCTGCTGCTCGTGCTGCCCGCGTTCCTCATCCTGGCGATCATGTCGCCGCTGTTCGGGGCCGGGCAGTGGGTGCTGTTCGTGGTCATGCTGGCGCTGTTCCTGTGGATGGTGACCTCGAAGATCGTCCGGGGGATGACGATCTCGCTGAAGGAGCGCGAGTACATCCAGGCCGCCCGGTTCATGGGGGTGCCGCCGGTGCGGATCATCTTCCGGCACGTGATCCCCAACCTGTCCTCGCTGCTCATCGTCGACGCCACGCTCAACGTCAGCGCGGCCATCCTGACCGAGACCTCGCTGTCGTACTTCGGGTTCGGCATCCAGCCGCCCGACGTCTCCTTCGGCACGCTGATCGCCGACGGCTCGCGCACGGCGGTCTACGCGCCCTGGACGTTCTGGTTCGTGGCCGGGCTGCTGGTGGTCACCGTGCTGGCGGTCAACCTCATCGGCGACGCGCTGCGCGACGCCTTCGACCCGGCGGCGCGGCGATGAGGCCGGCGGCGAACCCCGTCCTGGAGGTCAGCGACCTCCACGTGTCCTTCGGCGACGTCCGCGCGGTGCGCGGGGTCAGCTACTCGGTGTGCCCGGGTGAGGTGCTGGGCATCGTGGGCGAGTCCGGGTCGGGCAAGTCGGTCACCTCGGCCGCGGTCATGGGCCTGCTGCCGCCGAGCGCCCGGGTCACCGGGTCGGTGCGCCTGCACGGCAAGGAGCTGATCGGCGCCTCCGAGCGGGAGCTGACCCGCTTCCGCGGCAAGACGGTGTCGATGGTGTTCCAGGACCCGCTGTCGGCGCTCACGCCCGTCTACCGGGTCGGCGACCAGATCGCCGAGGCCGTCCGCATCCACCAGCGGGTGAGCAAGGAGAACGCCGCGGTCAAGGCCGTCGAGCTGCTGGAGCTGGTCGGCATCCCGTCGCCGAGCGAGCGCGCGCTCGCCTTCCCGCACGAGTTCTCCGGCGGCATGCGGCAGCGCGTGATGATCGCGATGGCCATCGCCAACGACCCCGACGTGATCATCTGCGACGAGCCCACCACCGCGCTCGACGTGACCATCCAGGCGCAGGTGCTGGAGGTGCTGAAGAAGGCCCAGCGCAAGACCGGCGCGGCGATCATCATGATCACGCACGATCTCGGCGTGGTGGCCGGCTTCGCCGACCGCGTCCTGGTCATGTACGCCGGGCGCCCGGTCGAGGTGGGCGACGTCGACGACATCTACTACCGGATGCGCATGCCGTACACGGCCGGGTTGCTGGCCTCGATCCCGCGGGTCGACCGCGGCGGCCGTCAGCCGCTGCTGCCGATCGCCGGGAACCCGCCCTCCCCCGCGGCGCTGCCGCCGGGCTGCCCGTTCGCGCCGCGCTGCCCGCTGAAGATCCACGAGTGCGACGCGGCCGAGCCGCCGCTGTTCGACGTGGCGACGGGCCACCGGGCGGCGTGCATCCGCTGGGAGATCGTCCGCCCCCAGGGCCCCGGGCGGCACGCGGCCGGCGAGCCCGTGGCCCCCGCGGTCCGCGCCGAGCAGCCGGTCCTGGAGGTCGACGGCCTGGTCAAGGACTTCCCGCTGCTCAAGGGGGCGCTGTTCAAGCGCCGGGTCGGCACGGTGCACGCGGTGGCGGGCGTCAGCTTCGACATCCGCCGGGGCGAGACGCTGGGCCTGGTCGGCGAGTCGGGCAGCGGCAAGACCACCACGCTCACCCAGATCCTGGAGCTGGTCCCGCCGCAGGAGGGGCGGGTGGTCGTGCTCGGCCGCGACACCGCCCGGCTGGGCGGCGCCGAGCGCACCGCGATCCGGCGCGACATGCAGGTCGTCTTCCAGGACCCGATGGCCTCGCTCGACCCGCGCATGACGGTCTACGACATCCTGGCCGAGCCGCTGCGCACCCACGGGGAACGCCGGCCGGGCCGGCGGGTGGGCGAGCTGCTGGCCCTGGTGGGCCTCGACCCGGCGCACGCCGCCCGCTACCCCCAGGACTTCTCCGGCGGCCAGCGCCAGCGCATCGGCATCGCCAGGGCGCTGGCGCTGGAGCCCCGGCTCCTGGTGCTGGACGAGCCGGTCTCGGCGCTCGACGTGTCGATCCAGGCCGGGATCATCAACCTGCTCGCCTCGCTGCGGTCCAGGCTCGGGCTGTCGTACCTGTTCGTCGCGCACGACCTGGCGGTGGTGCGGTACATCGCCGACCGGGTGGCGGTCATGTACCTGGGCAGGATCGCCGAGATCGGGCAGGTCGACGCGGTCTACGGGGCTCCGGCGCATCCGTACACGCAGGCTCTGCTGTCGGCGATCCCGCTGCCCGACCCGGCGCGCGAGCGCGTACGCGAGCGCATCCTGCTCGAAGGCGACCTGCCCAGCCCGGCCCACCCTCCGACCGGCTGCCGCTTCCGCACCCGCTGCCCGAAGTTCCGCTCGGTGCTCACCCACGACGAGCGCGCGCTGTGCGTGGACGTCGAGCCCGAGGTGCTGCCGGTGGGCGACGACCAGGGCGCGGCCTGCCATTACGCCGAGAGGCTCGACGTCGTCTAGATCAGGAGGAATGCGCTCGATGAAAGCTTCACGTCTTGTCGTGGCCGTCGCCGTGACCGGCTCGCTGTCGCTGGTGAGCTGTGGCGGCGGCGGCTCGGGGGGCGGCTCGGCGAGCGGCACGGAAGGCGCGCACAAGACCATCAAGGCCTTCGACATCAACCCGCAGCCGCGCGACAAGGTCAAGGACGGCGGCACGCTGCGCTGGGGCATCAACGAGTTCCCCACCCAGTGGAACAGGAACCACGTCGACGGCAACCTGGCGATGGCGGCCGTGATCAGCAACGCGTTGCTGCCCTCGCCGTTCGTCTCCGACGAGAAGGCCGAGATCACCGTCGACACCGACTACGTGCTCGACGCCAAGGTCACCGACCAGAGCCCGAAGCAGGTCGTCACCTACACGCTCAACCCCAAGGCCAAGTGGTCGGACGGGCAGCCGATCACCTGGGCCGACTACCAGGCCCAGTGGCAGGCGCTCAACGGCCGCAACCCCGAGTTCCACATCGTCTCGGCCACCGGCTACCAGGACATCGAGAAGGTCGAGCGGGGCAAGGACGACCATGAGGTGAAGGTCACCTTCGCCAAGCCGTTCGGCGACTGGCAGTCGCTGTTCGGGCCGCTGCTGCCGGCCGCCACGAACCGGACCCCGCAGGCCTTCAACACCGCGTGGCTGAACAAGATCCCGGTGACCGCCGGGCCGTTCAAGTTCAAGGGCTTCGACCAGACGGCCAAGACGATCACGATCGTCCGCGACGACGCCTGGTGGGGCAACCGGGCCAAGCTCGACCAGATCATCTACCGGGCCTCGGAGCAGGACTCGCTGATCGGCGCGTTCAGCAACGGGGAGCTCGACCTCATCGACGTCGGGCCGTCGGCGCCCGACTACGCGCGGGCCAGGGCCACGCAGGGCGCCCAGGTGCGCCAGGCCGCCGGGCCCGACTTCCGGCACTTCACCTTCAACGGGTCCAGCGAGCCGCTCAAGGACGTGAACGTGCGCCAGGCCATCCAGCTCGGCATCAACCGGCAGGCCATCGCGCAGTCCGACCTGCAGGGGCTCGACTGGCCGATCGCGCTGCTGAACAACCACTTCTTCATGAACACCCAGGAGGGTTACCTGGACAACGCCGGAAGTCTCGGCGTCTACAACCCCGAACGCGCCAAGCAGATGCTCGACGCGGCCGGCTGGAAGCTGAACGGGGCCGTCAGGCAGAAGAACGGGCAGCCGCTCGACCTGCGGTTCGTGGTGCCGTCCGGGGTGCAGCTCAGCAAGTCGGAGGGTGAGCTGGCCCAGAACATGCTGGCCCAGATCGGGGTGAAGCTCACCATCAAGGCGGTGCCCAGCGACGACTTCTTCACCAAGTACGTCATCCCCGGCAACTTCGACATCACGCCATTCGCCTACATCGGGACGCCTTACCCGATCTCGAGCAGCTACGGGATCTACGCGAACTCGGCGGACGGCAAGACCTGGAACGCCAACTTCGGCCGTACCGGCTCGCCGGAGATCGACCAGGCCATGGACAAGGCGGCCCAGAACCTCGACCCGGCCGCGGCCCGCACCCAGACGAACGAGGCCGACGGGCTGATCTGGAAGCTGGTCAACGTCCTGCCGCTCTACCAGCGTCCGCAGAACGTGGCGGCCAAGCAGACGCTGGCCAACGTCGGCGCGCGCGGCTTCTACGACCTGCGCTACGAGGACATCGGCTTCACCGGCTGACCGGCGCTCAACGCTCCACGGCGAGCTTCACGCCGAGCCCGACGAAGATGCCGCCCGTCGCCGTGTTCACCCGGCGGCGGGCGACGGCGCTGCGGCGCAGCCATCCGCCGATGCGCCCGGCCAGCACGCTCACCGCGCCGTCCACGACGAACTCGAAGGCGATCAGGACGGCGCCGAGCACGGCGAACTGCAGCCACATCCGTCCCAGCCCCGGATCGACGAACTGCGGGAGGAAGGCGACGGTGAAGGTGACCATCTTGGGGTTGAGCAGGTTCGTCAGCAGGCCGCTCAGGTAGGCGCGGCGGCCCGGCATCCCGGTGCCCGGCTCGGGCATGTCGCTCACCCCGCCCTTGCGGTCCCGCAACATCCGCACCCCCAGGTAGATCAGGTACGCGGCGCCGGCGATCCGTACGACGGCGAAGGCGACCGGCACGGCCGCGAAGAGCGCGGCCAGCCCCGCGGCGGCCACGGCGACGTGGATCGCCTCGCTGGTCGCCACCCCGGCCGTGGCCAGCAGCCCGGCCCGGGGGCCGCCCCGCATCCCGCAGCCCAGGACGAACAGCATGTCGGGCCCGGGTGTGATCATCGCCACGATGGTGGTGACGGCGAACAGCGCGAGGAGGTGGCCGTCGAGAGGCATGCTTGATCCTCCCATATCCCCATTTTTCGCCCGGTGTGCGGAATGTCGATGGGAAGCGGTAAAAGTGACGCATGACGATGGAGCTCACCTGGCCGCAGATCCTCGCCTGGCGGCTGCGCCGGCAGTTCGTGGCGGCGGCCGACGGGCCGGACGCCGTGTCGGTGACCCGCCGGCTGTGCGGGGTGCAGGCGCAGGTCGCCTCCTCGGCCCAGCTCGCGGTGGCGGTCAGGAGCGCCCGGCCCGACCCCGGTGAGATCGACCGGGCCCTGTGGAGCGATCGCGTTCTGGTCAAGACCTGGCTCATGCGCGGCACCCTGCACCTGGTGCCCGCCGACGAGCTGGCCGGCCTGTGCGCGGCGCTGAGCACGCTGCGCTTCTGGGAGAAGGGCTCCTGGCAGCGCGGGCACGGCGTGACGGCCGCGGAGATCGAGGCCGTCATCGAGGCCGTCCCCGAGGCGCTGAAGGGAGCGCCGCTGACCCGCGAGGAGCTGGTCGAGGCGATCGTGGCGCTGACCGGCGACGCCCATCTCCGCGAGGCGCTGACGTCCGGGTGGGGGGCGCTGCTCAAGCCGCTGAGCCGCCTGGGCGAGCTGTGCTACGGGCCGCCCCGCGAGGGCAAGGTGACCTTCACCGCGCCGCGGTCGGGGGTGCCGGGCTGGCCGGGCGTACTGCCCGACCAGGAGGAGGCGGGCGTGCGGGTGCTGCGGGCGTTCCTGGGGGCCCACGGGCCGGCCACGCCGGAGATGTTCGACACCTGGCTGTTCGGCGGCGTGGCCAGGAAGGCGGTGCTCAAGGCGTGGGTCAAGGGGCTGGCCCCGGAGCTGGTGGAGGTCAGGGCCGACGACGGCACGACCTTGTACGCCCTGGCCGAGCACGCCGACGACCTGGCCGCCACCCGGCCCTCGCAGGAGGTCCACCTGCTGCCGGGCTTCGACCAGTTCATCCTGGGGGCGCCGCGGACGCTCGCCCCGCTCGTCCCGCCGCCGCTCAAGCCCAAGGTCAGCCGCCAGGCGGGCTGGATCTCGCCCGTCGTGGTGCACGAGGGGCGGGTGGCCGGCGTCTGGGAGGCCAAGAACGGCGCCATCACCCTCGACCTGGCCGAGCCGGTGCCTCAGGACGCGCTCGACCGCGCCCTGAGCCGCATGCGGTCGCTGCTGGGCCCGGCCTGACGCCGTCCGGTCAGGCGGAGGAGCTCGCCATCACGCGGTCCACGATGCCCTTGTTGCCCTCCTCGCGGGCGCAGTGGGCGCAGCAGTACCAGTGTTCGCCCGACTGGACGCCGTGCCCGATGACCTTGGTGCCGCAGTGCTCGCAGATCGGCGCCATGGCCTCGATCGCGCACTGGAAGCAGTCGAAGGTGTGCACGGCTCCCTGCGCGTGCACCTCGAAGGCCATGTCGTAGTCGTTGCCGCAGTTGTCGCAGACGGCCATGGTGATCCCCTCTTCACGTCCGAATCACCTGGGGCAATACCCCGAACCATGGCCCGCTTTCCCCAACGAAACGCCATATTCAGGCCGAGTCGCCATCGATGATGACGAAACGTACGAGCAGTGGCAGCCCCAGGAGGCCGAGCGCGGCGAGCGCGACGGGCAGCCCGAACGGTCCGCTCAGCCCCGCCACCAGCAGCGGGCTGACGACGAACCCGGCATAGGAGACCGTCGAGACGCCCCACACCAGCGTCCCGGTCGGGTCGTCGGCGGCCGAGCGGCTGAGCAGCGCGGGCACCAGCGGCCCGAGCGCCAGCCCGGTCAGGGCGAAGCCCGCCATCGACAGCGGGACGCCGTCACCGAGCCCGGCCAGGCCGATCCCGGCCGCGCCGCCCGCCCCGGCGACCAGGTAGAGCGCGCGCAGGGGCACCGGCGGCAGCGTATGGGCGGCGATCCGGCCGGCCGTGAGCGCGGCCATGTAGACCGCGGGGGCCAGGCTCGCCATGAGGGGCGTGGCGGCCCGGTGCTCCTCCAGCAGCAGCACCGACCACTGCTCGACCGCGTTCTCGATCACCAGCACGCATCCGGCCAGCGTCCCGAGCAGCAGCGCGACGCCCCACAACCGGCGCCAGGCGCGGTGGTCGCCGGAGGGGGCGGCCCGGCCGCGGCCCACGGTCAGGGCGGGCAGCGACAGGGCCGTCGCCGCCACCAGCACCGCGATCACCAGCAGCACGGTCCGGACGTCCATGCCGAGCGAGCGGGCCAGGCCGGTGAGCGGGGCGGCCACGATGACCGTGAGCGGGAAGGCCGCGTGCACCACCTGGAAGAGCCGCCGGCCGCTCTCGCGCTCGACGCGTCCCGTGGTCAGGTTGAGCGCCACCTCGAGTGCCCCGCTGGCCGCGCCGAGCAGCAGCAGCCCGGCCACGAGCGGCCAGTACGCGGTGACCGCGGCCAGCCCCGCCACGGCCAGCCCGAACAGGACGGTCGCCGCCATGAGGGCACGGCGCTCGCGCCCGCGGGCCAGCCGGCCGGTCAGCGCCATGGCGGGCAGGGCCCCGACGGGCACCGCGCCCAGCGCCGTGCCGAGCTGCGCCGCCGAGACGCCCAGCTCCTGCTTCACGGCGGGCAGCAGAGCCGCCCAGGACCCCCAGAACACCGCCCAGACGGCGGAGACCGCGATGAGCGGCATTCACCAACCCCCTTGAATTGCGGTCAAGTCTCGGTAAAGATCGACGACGTCCTTAATATCCCCCGCCGAAGGGAATATCGTGCTGACGCGCACGGTCATCGCGGCCGGACTGGTCGCCGCCGGTATCGCCGCCACCCCCTCCTCCGCCTCCGCCGCCGCTGCCCCCGAGACGCCCGAGCGCGTCTGCGGCGCGGGCTACCACCGGGTGCAGGACGGCCACCGCGCGATGAAGACGCGCGACGGGAAGGTGCTCGGGCACGTCTACCTCATGTACGACAAGCGCGCCGGGAAGAACTGCGTGGCGGCGATCAAGACCGCCTTCCGCGGCACCCCTACGGTCACCGGCGCCTCCATCGAGGTCCGCGGCGGCGGCCGCAGCGAGGACGTGCAGCGTTACCGCTTCTACGCCGAGACCGGCCACATCGACGGTAGCTGGAAGTGCGTGAAGTACGCGGGCTGGACGCGCACCCCGGACAACCGTGTCGAGGCGTGGGGCGGCCGCGGCTCGTGGGGCAACTGCCGGGGCTGAGAGGAATCCGCCCGCCCGGAGCTGTCACATCGCGCCGGGCCGCCTCGTCCTGTGTCATGGAAGCGACCGACACAGGGAGGAACACCATGACCCAGCGCATCGACATCGCCAAGCTCGCCCCGGAGGCGTACCGGGGGTTCCTGGCGGTGGAGGCGTACATGCACGGCAGCGACCTGCCCGCGGCCACGATCGAGCTGGTCAAGCTGCGGGCCAGCCAGATCAACGGCTGCGGCTACTGCGTGCACATGCACAGCGGCGACATGAAGAAGGCCGGGGAGAGCGACGAGCGGCTGTGGTCGGTCGCCGCCTGGCGGGAGGCCACGGTCTTCACCCCGGCCGAGCGGGCGGCGCTGGCGCTGACCGAGGAGGCGACCCGCCTGGCCGACCGCGGCGAGGCCGTGCCGGACGAGGTGTGGAAGCAGGCGGCCGAGCACTATGACGACAAGCAGCTCGCCGCCCTCGTCGTCTCCGTCGCGATGATCAACGCCTGGAACCGGATCGGCGTGACCGCTCGCCTGGTTCCGGGGACGTGACCGCGTGAAGCGGTAGAAATGCGTTGAGCGGCCCCGGGAGCCCCGGTTAGGTTGGCGCGCAAGGCGGGTGGCGGCACCCGCCGAGCCGCCGTCAGCCGGCGGCGGCCCGGAAGGGGGAAGACCGTGAAACGTGTCAGAGTCCCGAGATCGACGGCCATCAGGCGTCCGCAGCCGTCGGCAGAACCGGATCTACGCACCCCGTCGGGGCGAAAGTTGCCCTATTAGCTACCCTTTACAGCGAACTTACGGCTGTATCGGTAGATAACAGAGGTAACAGAAACATCACGGGGGGCTCACATGAAGAGGCTTGCGGTGGTGCCGCCGCACATCGCCAGGCACAAGATCCGCGACATCCGGGCGGCGGTCCGCCGCAGAAGGACCGAGGCCACCGACCCCAAGGTGGTCGACCTGCGGGCCTACAGCGGCCGGAACGTGATCCGCTTCCCCGGCGGACCGACGCCGGCCGCCTGACCCGCCCGAATCCGCACGAATCCACAGCACCGCTGAGGCTCGACGTGACCGGCTCCCCCCGCCGGCCGTCCGGTTTCAGCCGTAGAGCCTCTTGGCGTAGGACTCGCCGTAGTACGACTCCAACTGCTCCAGGCTCTCCTCGACCACCTGCACCTCCTTGATCAGGCTGGCGTGCGAGGGCAGGACGGAGGGGTTCCAGGAGTCGGGCGTCCACAGCTGCGAGCGCAGGAACGCCTTGGCGCAGTGGAAGAAGATCTGCTCGATCTCCACCACCATGGCCAGCCGCGGCCGGTGACCCTTGACGATCATCTCGTCGAAGAACGGCGCCTCGCGCACGAGCCGGGCGCGGCCGTTCACGCGCAGGGTCTCGTTGCGGCCCGGGATCAGGAAGATCAGGCCGACGTGCGGGTTCTGCAGCACGTTGCGGAACCCGTCGGCCCGGCGGTTGCCCGGACGGTCGGGAATGGCGATCGTGGTGTCGTCGATGACGTGGACGAACCCGGCCGGGTCGCCCTTGGGCGAGACGTCGCAGTTGCCCTCGGCGTCGGACGTGGCGATCAGGCAGAACGGGGAGGCCGCCAGCCAGTCGCGATCACGCGCGTGCAGCCGGACCCGGTCCTTGGTCACGGCCCTCGGCATCACCTCGCCCAGCAGTTCCCGCAGCTCCTCCTCGGACCCGATCTCCGCCCAGCTCATGCGATCTCCTTTCGAGGGGTACCGCCCGATTTTGTCAGGAGATCGGATCAAGCATCCTGTGGGGTGCCCTGAGCAGCACGCTGACCGGGTCATCCCGGTTGTCCGTCAGGCCGGGGCCGGGGCGCACCTCGATCTCCTCCAGCCCGACGGCCGTGCCGCACGACGGGCACCGGGACACGGGGTCGAGCCGGGCGCCGCAGGTGGCGTGGTGGAACAGGCGGCGCGGGCCGTCCCCGCCGAGGTTGCGCTCGCCCCACTGCGACAGGGCCAGCATCGGCACCCACAACTCGCGGCCCGTGGCGGTCAGGACGTATTCGTCGCGGGGCGGGTTGTCCTGGTAGCGGCTTCTGGCCAGCACGCCTGCCTCGACCAGGGCCCCGAGCCGCTGTGACAGCACCGCCCTCGGGATGTCGAGGTGGGCCAGGAAGTCGCCGTAGCGGCGCACGCCGTACATGGCGTCGCGGACGACCAGGAGCGTCCACCGTTCGCCGATCACTTCCAGGGCCTTGGCCAGCGAGCAGTCCTGGCCTTCGTAGTTCTTGCCGAGCGCCATGGGGCCCATGTTAGTTCATTCACCGAACCGTGATACTTTGCGCCGCATGAGTTCAATGACCGAACTGACTCGGGTCCGGCCGGGCACGCTCGCCGTGGCGTCCTCGGCGCCCCTGCTGGTGCTGACGAACTACACCGTGCCGATGGTGACGTTGCCGCAGACGGCCGCGTCCCTGGGCGCCGGGCCGACGGGGCCGGTGTGGATGCTGGGCGGCATCTCGCTCGGGCTGTCGGCGCTGCTGCTGGTCTCCGGCGGGCTGGCCGACGACCACGGGCGCCGGCGGGTGCTGGTCTGGGGGTCGGCCGTGCTGGCCGCCGCCGGGGTGGCGGCCGCGCTGAGCACGTCGGTGCCGGTGTTCGTGCTGGCCAGGCTGGCGCAGGGCGGGGCGAGCGCGGCGATGCTGGCCGCCAGCCTGGGCATCGTCGGCCACGCCTTCCCCTCGGGCGCCGAGCGGGTGCGCGCCACCGGGCTGTACGGCGCCATGATCGGGCTGGGCACCGCGGTCGGCCCGCTGGCCTCCGGCGTGCTGGCCACGGCGGTGAGCTGGCGGGCGGCCTACTGGGTGCTGTCGGCCGCCGCGCTCGTCCTGGCGGTGGCCTCGGCGCGGCTGCTGGCCGAGTCGCGCTCCCCCGCGCCGCGCCGGTTCGACGTGCCCGGCGTGGTGCTGCTCAGCCTGGGCGTGGGCGCGCTGGTCGCGGGGGTCACCGAAGGGCGTGCCGGGTGGGGGCGTCCGGTGGTGGTCGGGGCGTTCGCGCTGGCGGCGGTGCTGGTGGCGGCGTTCGTGTCGGTGGAGCGCCGGCGTCCGGAGCCGCTGCTCGACCTGGAGCTGTTCCGGCGGCCGGTGTTCCTGGTCGCCACCGGCGGCGCGCTGGTCGTCGGGGCGGCGGTGGTGGGCCTGCTCAGCTACCTGCCGACCGTGCTCCAGACCGCGCACGCGCTGACGCCGCTGCAGACCGGCCTGCTGTTCTGCCTCTGGTCGAGCACGTCGTTCGCGGTGTCGCTGACGTCCCGGCTGGTACGCCTGCGCACCGCCGCCCGGCTGGCCCTCGGGCTCGGCCTGACCGCGCTCGGGTTCGCCGGCCTGCTGGGCGTGGGCGGCTCGCTGGACCTGCCGCTGGTCATGGCCGGGCTGGTGGTGAGCGGCGCCGGGTCCGGGCTGATCAACTCCTCGATCACCCACCTGGCGATCGAGAGCGTGCCGGCCCACCGGGTCAGCATGGGGTCGGGCGCCAACAACACCGCCCGCTACGTCGGCTCCTCCCTGGGCGCGGCCGGCGTGGCCGCGGTCGTCGGCGCGTTCGGCGTGGAGCGGGGGGCGACGGTCGCGGTGGCGGCCTGCATCGTGCTGGCGGCGGTGACGGCCCTGGCCGCCGTGCTCACCCGCCCGTGAGCCCGCCCGTGAGCCCACCGCTGAGGGCGGCGCTGAGGGCGGCCCCGGCTACCAGCGGCGGGCGTGGGCCATGGAGGTGAGCAGGGCGTCGCGTTCCATGGCGAACCTGGCCGGGTCCATGCCCTGCCGCTCGGCCCGCAGGTGCAGCACGGTCAGCTCGGTCGCCGCCTGCTGGTAGTCGCTCATCGCGCGGCCGAGCCCGGCGCCCCTGGCCCACTTGCGGGCCGCCTTGCGGGCCTTGAGCGTGCTGAGCATCCTCAGGTCCTCCGCCGTGACCAGGCCGGTGCTGCCGTAGCCGGGCAGGTAGACGCCCATCTTCGAGACGAGCTGACGGCGTTCGACGACGGTGACCACGATGAGCAGCACCAGCGCCACCATGATCACCAGGTACGCCGTGCCCAGCCAGGCCAGCGACTGGGTGGAGGCGGCGCCGTTCCAGAGCCCGTGCAGGACGACCGCGCCCAGGTAGCCGAGCGGGATCGCGGCGAACCTGGCGGGCGTGCGGCGCGTGAGCGCGTAGGCGACGCCGAGCCCGATCATCGAGGTGTAGATGGGGTGGCCGAGCGGGTCGATCAGCCCTCTGAGCACGAACAGCCGGACCGCGGCGCCGGTGCCGTCCTGGCCGAAGGCGATCAGGTAGTAGCCGATGTTCTCCACGGCGGCGAAGCCGAGCCCCGCCATGGAGGCGTAGACGATGCCGTCGGTCAGGCCGTCGATCTCCTGCTTCCTGCGCAGGAGCAGCAGCAGCGCCGACCCCTTCAGCGCCTCCTCGATCACCGGGGCCAGGAACACGGTGCCGACGTCGTTGACGAGCTGGGCGCCGTACCCGGCCCGCAGGAACAGCGCCTGTCCGGCCAGCGTCAGCCCGACGCCGAGCACGATCGCCAGGCCCGCGCCCCAGGCGAAGGCGAAGGCGAGGTGCAGCTTCGGCTCCGGCTCCAGCCGGTCGAGCGAGAGCACCGCTGCCAGCAGCACCGGCAGCGGCGCCAGCCCGAGCACCGCCGACAGCCCGAACCCGACCGGCCCGCCCTTGTGCAGCATGAGACCGAGGACGATCAGCGCGAGGACGCCTGAGACCACCAGTCCGATCAGGAGCGCCTTGCTGGGTCTCTTGGCGGGCAGCGGAGCTGTCATGGGGGGCGCCTTTCTCCGACTCAGTGCACCTACTATGAGCGTTCCCGGCCGTCGCGCACTTGACAGTCGCCTACATCACCGTGACTCGCGGTAATAGGGATCGGCCACGACGGATTCCCCGTCCACGTAGGAGTACACCTCACGCCCGGCGATGAACACCCTCAGCGCCCGGCTCATCACGTCGAGCGGGTCGCCCGACCAGATCACCACGTCGCCGTCGAGGCCGGGACGCAGCGAGCCCACCCGGTCGTCGAGGCCCATGATCCGGGCCGGGTTGACGGTGATCGAGCGCAGCGCGGTGTCCCGGTCGAGCCCTTCCTTGACGGCGAGCGTGGCCTGGTGGACGAGGAAGTGGATGGGCACCACCGGATGGTCGGTGGTGATCGCCAGCTCGACCCCGGCCCGCGCGAGGATGCCCGGGTTGCGCAGGGCGCGCTGCCGCAGCTCGACCTTCGACCGGCTGGTGAACAGCGGGCCGATGATGACCGGCACGTTCCGCTCGGCCAGCGTGTCGGCCAGCAGGTGGCCCTCGGTGCCGTGGTTGAGGATCAGCCGGTGGCCGAACTCGTCGGCCAGGCGCAGCGCGGTGGCGATGTCGTCGGCGCGGTGCGCGTGCTGGCACCACGGCAGCTCGCCGTCGAGCACCCGGACGAGGATCTCCAGCGTGCCGTCGCGGTCGAACGGCTTGTCCTCGCGCTCGGCCGCGGCCTTCCTGGCCTTGTAGTCCTGCGCCTTCATGAGGGCGTCGCGGATCACCGCGGCCACGCCCTGCCGGGTGGAGGGCAGCTTCTTCTGGTCGCCGTAGACGCGCTTGGGGTTCTCCCCCAGCGCGCTCTTGACGCTCACCGGCTCTCTGACCAGCATCTCGTCGACCGACCTGCCCCAGCACTTGACCGCGACCGTCTGGCCGCCGATCGGGTTGCCCGAGCCCGGCTTGATCACGACCGTGGTGACGCCGCCGGACAGCGCGTCGGCGAAGCCCTGGTCGGCCGGGTTGATGGCGTCGAGGGCGCGCAGCCGGGCCCCGTTGGGGTCGGTCATCTCGTTGGTGTCGTTGCCCGCCCAGCCCTCGGCCTCCTCGTACACGCCGAGATGGCCGTGCGCCTCGACGAAACCGGGCAGCACCCAGCCGCCGTCCGCGTCCACGACGGTGGCGGAGCCGGGGATGGTCACGTCCCGCCCCACGGCGACGATCTTCCCGTCCTCGACCAGGACGGCGCCGCCCTCGATGGGATCTCCGTCGACCGGTACGACATATCCGTTGATGATGGCGAGAGTCATGACGGCAACCTACCGGTGCCACGCTTTCCCCCGTAAAGCCTAGACCGATAACCAGATTTCGGGCATGCTTGTCGAGATCTTCAGTCAAGGCCAATCGAAAGGGACGTACTGGTGCGCATGCCCGCAAAGGCAATCCTTCTGACGGCGGCGATCGGTCTCAGCGGCGTTCTGGCGACCCCGGCGAACGCCACGGCCGCGAGCACCCCGCAGGGCGTCTGCGGATCGGGCTTCGGGCTCGTCTCCGGCGGCGCGAAGCCCGTCAAGACCCAGGGCGGCAAGCGCTACGGCACCGTCTACCTCCTGTACAACCGCGGCACCGGCCAGAACTGCGTGGTCACCATCAAGTCCAGCTTCATCGGCTCGAAGACGCAGATGAGCGCCAGGCTCACCGTCATGCCCAAGCCGCACAAGGACGAGAAGGAGGACCCGATCATGCGCATCGACGCCGGCAAGTTCGGGCAGTACGCCGGGCCGGTCAAGTACTGGGCCAAGGGCGCCTGCGTGAAGTTCTGGGGCACGATCCAGGGCACCGACGGGTCCATCGCCGGCGGCGGCCGTACCAGCTGGGGCAACTGCGGCTAGCGGCCTCCCGCGCGGGTAGTCGTGCCGCCATGCTGACCGAACTGTACGAGCGCTGGCTGCTCGAACTGTGGAACGGCGACCTTCCCCTGGCGCACGACCTGGTGACCCCCGGGTTCGTCGGCCACTGGCCCGGCGCGGACGTGCACGGCCCCGACGGGCTGATCGAGGCGATCCGGCAGGGCCACGAGCCGTTCGACGACGTCCGGCTCACGCTCGACGTGGGCCCGGCCGTCGACGGCGACCTGGTCGCCGCCCGCTGGACGTTCACCGGCGCCTACCGGGGCGGCCTGCCCGGCGCGAGCGCACCGACGGGCACCCCCGTCTCCTTCTTCGGGCACGACCTCCTGCGTGCCACGGACGGACGATTCTCCGAATACTGGGTGATCTCCGACGTCCAGTCGTTGTCCCGACAACTCGGGATAGGCTGACATCTTCGCATCACGACGGGGGTCGAAGGATGTCACAGGAGGCCATGGGGTCGATGGGGGCGATGGGCGCACAGCCGCTGGAGCTGCCCGAGGAGGACCTGTCAGCGCTGCTCGCCGGCCAGCGCTTCGGCGCGCTCGCCACCAACGGCGGCGGCGGCCGTCCGCAGTTGTCCACGGTCGTCTACACCTGGGACCCGCCGCGGCGGGTGGTGCGCATCTCGACCGTCGCCGACCGGCTCACCGCGCGCCGCCTGCACCAGGACCCCCGCTGCGCGCTCTACGTCACCAGCGACGACTTCGGCTCCTACGCCGTCGCCGAGGGCGAGGCCGAGCTGTCCCCCGTGAGCGACCGGCCGGGTGACGAGGTGGGGCTGGAGCTGCTGGCCATGCAGCCGTCCTTCGGTGACGCCGCGGGCGAGCTGGCGTTCCTGCACCGGATGGTCGCCGACCGCCGGCTGGTGGTCAGGATCCGGGCGAGACGGCTCTACGGGGCCCTGCTCCCGGCGCCTTCCTGATCGCGCGCCGCCGGTTGTAGGCCACCATCGCCACCACCAGCAGGATCAGCGCCAGATCGATGGCGGCCGACCAGCGCATGGCCCGCGCGTGGTGGCCGCCCTCGGCGACCGCGAAGTAGACCGCCCCGATCACCGCGACGCCGCCCGCGCCGGCGAACTGCTGCGCCGTGCTGAGCACGCCCGACCCGATGCCGGCCTGGTACGGCGCGACCTCCACCAGCGCCGCGCCGATGAGCCGCGGCAGGACCAGTCCGTTGCCCGAGCCCACGAGCACGAGCGCGACCATGACGTACGGCAGCCCCCACCCGGCCCCGGCCACCAGCAGCGCCAGCCCCAGGGCGGTGACCAGGCCGCCGATCATGACGACGACCAGCCCGTACCGGCCGACCAGGCGGGTGCCCAGCAGCGAGGTCACGGTGAACAGCACGCCCATCGGCGCGAAGGCCAGGCCCGCCTGGAACGCGGTGAGCCCAAGCCCGTTCTGCAGCAGCAGCGTCAGCGTGAACATGAACGAGGCGAAGTACGCCATGAACGCGACGATCGCCCCGACGCCCGCCAGGTAGGAGTGGACCTTGAGCAGGCCGAGGTCGAGCACCGGCTGCCCGCCCCTGGCGGCCAGCGTCCGCTGCCACCACCAGGTCAGCGCGAACACCGGCGCGCTCGCGGCCATGGCGGCCCACGTCCAGGCGGGCCAGCCCAGGCTGTCGCCGAGGCCGAGCGGCACCAGCAGCAGCGCCAGCCCGGCGGCCAGCCCCGCCGCGCCCGGCAGATCGAACGCGACGGGCTCGCGCCGGTCGGCCTCGGGCAGCAGCCACCGGGCCAGCGGCACGACGACCAGGCCGACCGGCAGGTTGATCAGGAAGATCACCCGCCAGCCGAGGCCGAACACGTCGGCGGTGAGCAGCAGGCCGCCGAGCACCTGGCCGGCGATGGAGCCGAGGCCGCCGGCGGCGCCGTACCAGCCGAGGGCGCGGCCGCGGCGCTCCGGCGGGTAGACGGCCGAGATCATGGCCAGCACCTGGGGCACCATGACGGCTCCCGCCAGGCCCTGGAGCAGGCGGGCGGCGACCAGCCAGGCGGCGCCGGGCGCGAGGCCGCACAACACCGAGGCGACGGTGAACCCGGCCACGCCGAGGACGAACAGCCGCCGGTAGCCGTGACGGTCGCCGAGCCGGCCGCCGGTGATCATGCCGGCCGCGTACGTGAACGCGTACCCGGCCACGATCAGCTCCAGGGCCGCCGGACCGGCGCTCAGGTCGTGCTCGATGGCCGGCGCGGCCACGTTGACCACGAAGAAGTCGAACTGGGCCATGAACCACGCCGACAGCAGGACCGGCAGCACCCCTCGCATCTTGTCAGGCTAGATCAGACAGGCTCTTGCAAGTTGAGTGGGAGGGGCTTACGATCCGCGTAATTGTTAGGAAACTTTCTTTAAAGAAAGGTCCTTGACGTGCGCCGATTAGTCACCCCCCTGATCGCCGTTCTCGTGATCATCGGCATGTGCACCCTTCCCGCACAGGCCGCGAGCCGCCTCATCGCCACGTTCTCCCTCTCCGGGAACACCGGCACCTTCCTGGTGAGCAACCCGGGCACGACCGCCGTCAGCGGCTGGTCGATCGTCTTCGAGCTGCCGTCCGGGGTCACCGCGAGCAACCCCCAGAACGCCACCATCCGCCAGAACGGCACCAAGGTGACGCTCACCCCCGCTTTCTACATCAACACCGTGCAGGCGGGGAAGAACACCGAACCCTACAGCCCCAAGGTGACGCTGAGCTCGGCCGTCCAGCCGACGAGTTGCCTGATCAACGGCGCCAACTGCGACGGCACCGGCGGCGACCCGCCCACGAAGCCGCCGGTCAGCGCCACCTACGACGTCAGCGGCACCTCGGCCAAGTTCATCGTCGCCAACAACAGCACCACCGCGCTGAACGGCTGGTCGATCGTGTTCGAGCTGCCCGCGGGCGTCACCGCGAGCAACGCCCAGAACGGCTCACTCACCCAGAGCGGGCGGACCGTCACCCTGACCCCCGTCCACTACAACACCACCGTGAACGCGGGCGCGACCACCGAGCCCTACAGCCCGAGCTTCACGGTGAGCACGGCCAACGCCGAGCCGACGAGCTGCCGGATCAACGACGTCAACTGTGACGGCACCCCCGACGCGCCGCCCGGCGCCCCCGGGAACCTGCGCTCGCCGGTCAAGACCACCAAGACCGTCTCGCTCGCCTGGGACGCCGCCACCCAGGGCAGCCTGCCCATCGTCGGGTACGAGATCTACAACGGCTCCGCCCTGGCCGCCTCGGTCACCGAGACCTCCGGGACGGTCTCCGGCCTGACGCCGAACACCGAGTACACGTTCACCGTCAAGGCCAAGGACCGCAAGGGCACCCTGTCGGCCGCCTCGGCGCCGCTGAAGGTGACCACCCGCAACCCGGCCGACGACTCCCAGGCGCCGTCGGTGCCGTCGGGCCTGCGCAGCACGGCCAAGACGTCCAGCAGCGTCACGCTGTCCTGGACGGCCTCCACCGACAACACCGGCGTGGCCAACTACGACGTCTTCACCGGCTCGACCCTGGCCACGACCGTCACGGGCACGACGGCGGTCGTCTCCGGCCTGTCCCCCTCGACCGAGTACTCCTTCACGGTCAAGGCCCGCGACCTGTACGACAACCTCTCCGCCGCCTCCGCCCCGGTGAAGGTGACGACGTCGGACATCGTCGAGACCGGGTACGCCCGCGTCGGCTACTTCGTCCAGTGGGGCATATACGGCCGCCAGTACTTCGTCCGCAACCTGGACACCACCGGGGCCGCGGCGAAGCTGACCCACATCAACTACGCCTTCGCCAACATCGACCCCAAGAACCTGACCTGCCTGCAGGGCGTCACCAAGGGCACCACGTCCGACCCGCAGGACCCGAGCCAGGGCGACGGCGCCGGTGACGCCGAGGCCGACTACGGCAGGCCGTTCAGCTCCGCCCAGTCGGTCGACGGGGTCGCCGACACCGGCTGGGAGAAGCTCCAGGGCAACTTCAACCAGCTCAAGAAGCTCAAGGCGAAGTACCCGAACCTCAAGGTGCTGATCTCGCTCGGCGGCTGGACGTACTCCAAGTACTTCTCCGACGTGGCGGCGACCGACGCCTCCCGCAAGAAGTTCGTCGCCTCCTGCATCGACACCTACATCAAGGGCAACCTGCCCGACTACAACGGCAAGGGCGGTCCGGGCACGGCCGCGGGCATCTTCGACGGCATCGACCTCGACTGGGAGTGGCCGGGCGCCGAAGGGCACGCGGGCAACCACATCGGCCAGAACGACAAGGCCAACAACACGCTGCTGATCGCCGAGTTCCGCCGCCAGCTCGACGCGCTGACGACGACGACCGGCAAGCGGTACCAGCTCACGGCGTTCACCCCGGCCGACCCGGCCAAGATCGCCGCCGGCTGGGACCTGCCCGAGGTCGCCAAGTCGCTGGACATCTTCAACATCCAGGGCTACGACTTCCACGGCGCGGGCAGCGACAACTCCTGGGAGCCGAACCGCACCGGCCACCAGGGCAACCTGTACCTCGACGCGGACAGTCCGTACAACCCGGACTTCAGCGTCGAGAAGGCCGTGGACGTCTACCTCCAGGCCGGCGTCAACCCCCGCAAGCTGACCATCGGCCTGGCCTACTACGGCCGCGGCTGGCAGCAGGTGACCGACGGCGGCAGGGCCGGCGAGTGGCAGGACGCGCACGGCGCGGCTCCCGGCCAGTTCCAGGAGGAGGCGGGCACCCGCGGCTACAGCAACCTGCTGGCCATGGTGCCCGGCTGCACGGTCCGGCACGACGAGGTCGCCGTCGCCACCTACTGCTACACCGGCAACAACGGGCAGTGGTGGACGTTCGACGACGCCTGGTCGATCGGCAAGAAGACGGCCTGGCTGAAGAGCAAGGGCCTGCTGGGCGCGATGATCTGGGAGATGTCCGGCGACCCGGGCGTCCTCACCACCGCGCTGGACGCCGGACTGAAGTAGCCGGTGTCAGCTGAGGGCGGGCCGCCGCGGGCGGCCCGCCCTCACGCATGTCCGCGTGTCGAAGTCTCATCGGTTGGGCACCGCTGCGTTACTCTGCCCTCAACTCACGGTCATCCTTGCTGGTCATGGTCGGGGTTGTCGGTCTCTCCCCCACCGAGGAGATCCATGTTGCGGCGACTCGCCCTGTTCCTGCCCCTCGCCCTCCTCCCCCTGGCCTCCCCGCCCGCCGCCGCCGCCGTCGACACTGCGGTCGACACTGCCGTCGACACTGCGGTCGGCGCGGTGCTCAACGTCGCCCATCGGGGCGCGTCGGCGTACGCGCCGGAGAACACCGTCGCAGCCTTCCAGCTCGCCGCCCGCCAGGGGGCCGACCTGTTCGAGCTGGACGTCCAGGAGACCAAGGACCACGAGCTGGTCCTGATGCACGACACCACCCTCGCCCGCACCACCGACGCCGAGCGCGCCCTGCCGGGCCTGGCGCCCTGGCGGGTGCGCGACCTCACGCTCGCGCAGATCCGCAGGCTGGACGCGGGCTCCTGGTTCGACCGGGAGTACACCGGCGAGCGGGTGCCGACCCTTCAGGAGGCGCTGCGCGCGACGGCCGGATCCCGCGCCGGGATGCTGCTGGAGGTCAAGGAGCCGAAGCTCTACCCGGGCATCGAGGCCCGCATCGTCCGCGCGCTGCGCGCCGAGCCCTCCTGGCTCGCGCCGGGGCGGCTGGTGGTGCAGTCGTTCGACTGGGACTCGATGCGCGCCTTCCACCGGCTGCTGCCCGGCGTGCCGATCGGGCTGCTCGGCACGCCGGGCGCCGCCGCGCTGCCCGGCCTGGCCCGGTTCGCCGACCACGTCAACCCGCCGTACGCCGCGCTCACGCCTTCGTACGTGAAGCTGGCCCACGAGCACGGCATGAAGGTCTTCGCCTGGACGGTCGACAGCCCCGACGTCATGCAACGCCTGGTGACGTACCAGGTGGACGGCATCATCACCGACAAACCCGACGTCCTGCGCGACCTGCTGACCGGAGCCTGACCCCCGGAACGCCGATGAGGGGGCCCGTTCCCGGGCCCCCTCATCTCAGTTCAGCGTCGAACCAAGCGGACGATCAGCTGCAGCCGCTGGTCGAGCCGCAGCCCTCGCACACGTAGCAGCTTCCGGCCGGCCGCATCTTGGTGCCGCAGGTCATGCAGAGCGGCGCGTCGGCGGTGAAGCGCTGGTGGCTCTCCAGCGTCAGCTCCCGGACCGGCTCCTCCTTCGGCTCCTCCTTGGGCTTCTCGATGGGCGCCGACTGGGCCAGCGCCTCCCGGTCGACCGCCTCCGGCAGCGCCGCCGGGTCCTCGCCGCGCTGCTGCGCGGCGCGCTCGGCCGCCGAGAAGATGCCCAGCGCCGCCCGCTCGTCGTAGGGCAGGTGGTCGAGGGCCAGGCGGCGGAAGATGTAGTCCATCACCGACGTGGCCATCCGGATGTCCGGGTCGTCCGTCATGCCTGCCGGCTCGAACCGCATGTTCACGAACTTGCTCATGTACGTCTCCAGCGGCACCCCGTACTGGAGGCCGATGGAGATCGCCACCGAGAAGGCGTCCATGACGCCCGCCAGCGTCGAGCCCTGCTTGGACATCTTGAGGAAGACCTCGCCGAGCCCGTCGTCAGGGTAGGACGAAGCGGTCATGTAGCCCTTGGCGCCGCCCACGGTGAAGCGGGTGGTCATGCTGGGACGCTGGTTGGGCATGCGCCGCCGGGTCGGCCGGTTGACCTCGATGACCTTGACCTCGGGCTCGGCCTCGACGGCCTTCGGCTCGTCCTTCTTGGCGCCGTTGCCGGCCGACAGCGGCTGGCCGACCTTGCAGTTGTCGCGGTAGACGGCCAGCGCCTTCAGGCCGAGCTTCCAGCCCTCCAGGTAGACCTGCTCGATGTCGTCGATCGTGGCCGACTCCGGCAGGTTGACCGTCTTGGAGATCGCGCCGGACAGGAACGGCTGGGTCGCCGCCATCATCCGCACGTGGCCCATCGGCGCGATGGCCCGCTCGCCCATCGCGCAGTCGAACACCTCGTAGTGCTCGGTGCGCAGGCCGGGGGCGTCGACGACGTGGCCGTGCTCGGCGATGTACTCGACGATGGCCTCGATCTGCTCCTGCTGGTAGCCGAGCTGCCTGAGCGCCCACGGGATCGTCTGGTTGACGATCTGCATCGAGCCGCCGCCGACCAGCTTCTTGAACTTGACCAGCGCGAGGTCGGGCTCGATGCCGGTGGTGTCGCAGTCCATCATCAGGCCGATGGTGCCCGTGGGGGCGAGCAGGCTGGCCTGGGCGTTGCGGTAGCCGTTCTTCTCGCCGACCTTCAGGCACTCCGACCACTGGCGCGACGCCTCGGCGTGGATCTTCGCGTCCATGGTGCCGACCGTGCGCAGGTTGTCGTTGGCGGCGGCGTGCTTGCGCATGACCCGCTTGTGCGGCTCGGCGTTGCGGGCATAGCCGTCGTACGCGCCCACCACCCCGGCCAGCTCGGCGCTGCGCCGGTAGGACACACCGGTCATCAGCGACGTGATCGCCCCGGCCACCGCGCGGCCGCCGTCGGAGTCGTAGGCGTGGCCCGTGGCCATGAGCAGCGCGCCCAGGTTGGCGTAGCCGATGCCGAGCTGGCGGTAGGCCCGCGTGGTCTCGCCGATGCGCTCGGTCGGGAAGTCGGCGAAGGTGATCGAGATGTCCATCGCGGTGATGATCAGCTCGGTCAGCTTGACGAAGTCGGCGACGTTGAAGGTGTTGTCGTCCTTCAGGAACTTCAGCAGGTTGATGCTGGCCAGGTTGCACGAGGAGTTGTCCAGGTGCACGTACTCCGAGCACGGGTTGCTGGCGGTGATCCGGCCGGTCTCCGGCGTGGTGTGCCAGTCGTTGATCGTGTCGTCGTACTGCACACCCGGGTCGGCGCACTCCCAGGCGGCCTTGGCCATCTTGCGGAAGAGGTCCTTGGCCTCGATCTTCTCGATGACCTCGCCGGTCAGGCGGGCGCGCAGGCCGAACTGGTCGCCCTTCTCCACCGCGCGCATGAACTCGTCGGAGACCCGCACCGAGTTGTTGGCGTTCTGGTACTGGACGGAGACGATGTCCTTGCCGCCCAGGTCCATGTCGAAACCGGCGTCACGCAGGGCGCGGATCTTGTCCTCTTCGCGCGCCTTGGTCTCGATGAACTCCTCGATGTCGGGGTGGTCGACGTCGAGCACGACCATCTTGGCCGCCCGGCGCGTCGCGCCGCCCGACTTGATCGTGCCCGCCGAGGCGTCCGCGCCGCGCATGAAGCTGACCGGCCCGCTGGCCGTGCCGCCGCTGGAGAGCAGTTCCTTGGACGAACGGATGCGGGACAGGTTGACGCCCGACCCCGAACCGCCCTTGAAGATCACGCCCTCTTCCTTGTACCACTCCAGGATCGACTCCATCTGGTCGTCCACGGAGAGGATGAAACAGGCGCTGACCTGCTGCGGCGAGGCGGTGCCCACGTTGAACCAGACCGGCGAGTTGAACGCGAAGACCTGGTGGACCAGCGCGTGCTTGAGCTCGTGGTCGAAGATCTCGGCGTCCTCGTCGCTGGCGAAGTAGCCGTGCTCGACGCCCGTGCGGGTGTAGACGCCGACCACCCGGTCGACGAGCTGCTTGAGGCTCCACTCGCGCTGCGGCGTGCCGACCGCGCCGCGGAAGTACTTGGTCGTCACGATGTTGGCCGCGTTCACCGACCAGAACTCGGGGAACTCGACACCCCGCTGCTCGAAGTTGATCGAGCCGTCGCGCCAGTTCGTCATCACGACGTCACGGCGCTCCCACTGGACCTCGTCATACGGGTGCACGCCGGGCTTCGTGAAGATCCGCTTCATCCTCAGCCCCTTACGCGGCCGCTTACCCCCGCGCGCCACTGAACCGCTGGCCGTGTCCGTCATGACTCCCCCTTCTCCGCCTTCAACTGTGAGATCTCGGCCTCGAAGTCCGCCAGGCTCTCGAAACCGCGATAAACCGATGCGAATCGCAGGTAGGCCACCTCGTCGAGCTCCCGGAGCGGGCCGAGGATCGCCAGGCCCACCTCGTTCGACGGCAGCTCGGCCGCGCCCTTGGCCCGGATGGCCTCCTCTACCCGCTGCCCGAGCTGCGCCAGCGAGTCCTCGCTGACCGGCCTGCCCTGACAGGCCCGCCGCACGCCCGCGACGACCTTGTCCCGCGAGAACGGCTCCGTCACCCCGCTACGCTTGCTCACCATCAGCAGGACGGTCTCCTGCGTGGTGAACCTGCGCCCGCACTCGGGACAGGTGCGGCGGCGCCTGATGGCCGCGCCGTCGTCCGTGGACCGGCTGTCGATGACCCTGGTGTCAGGGTGGCGACAGAACGGACAGTGCACGGCTTCGCCTCCTCGACCCGCCCGGCCCACCACACGCGTAAAACCCTCGCCGCGGTACGCTCGCGCACGCCCCACGGCTCGCCATGGTGCGGTCACGGAAACACAAGGTGTGGTGAACCGACATCGGTGTAACTACTAGATGTTGTGGTCCAACCGTAGAAGCGCGCGACCATGAACGCAAGTTGAGCAACACCGTGGAGCTGAAGTCGCTGATCAGCCCCTCAGTCACACGGGCCCCGGGCGTGTCGCCCCGGCCGGCCCCTCGCGCGCCTCACCCGACCGGCCCCGTCGCCCCGACGGCGACCAGCCCAAACAGGCCCCACAAAGGTACCGGAGCCCACGGCCTCCCCCCACCTCCCACCACCCCCGAAGCCCCCTCCCCTACCCCCACAACTCACCCCAGAACCCCGCGGCAGCCCCCTTCTCACCGACGCGCGCGGAACGCAGGGCGCCGACGCGCGCGGAACGCAGCGCCTCGCCCTGGGCCCCCTTGCCCCCACCCTCTCGGTCCTGCTCCTTTGAGCCGATCCGACCCCGTCCCCACCGGACGGCCCGCATCCTTGAGTTCGCCCCTCCCCTCGCCCGCTGGGTCCTGCTCCCTTTGCCCCCCAGACGGCTCACCCCCTTGAGCCAACCCCTGCCCCCAGAGGCCCCCGCTTCTCAGCACTCCAATGCGCGCGCCACATCACGATCACGGTTGGGATCTGCCCCTCGCCGACCACCCATCGCCCGGTGCCCCTGAGCCGCCGCACCGGCGCCGCCGCGCGGCTTGTAGAGGCAGTGTCGAGCAGTTGCCTAATGGCGACAGGAGGCCAGTTCGTTGAAAGTACCCAACCAGCCGCCAGGGGCAGCGCTGCGGCAGCGGCCACCGCACGATCTTCGGGTGTCTTCACGGACTCCGAATGATCGCGCGGTGGCCGTCTCCATGCGCCCCCCTACGCCTCAAGATCGCCGAGCGTCACTGACGCTCTGGATGGTCACCCCACGCGGTGGCGGACCGAGCGCGTCACGGGCACTTCGCGCGCATCGTGGGGCTCCAGCCGTTGTGGACGACGTACTTGCTTCCCGCGTAGTAGCTGACCTGGCCCTGCAGGCGGTAGGTGAAGGTGTCCCCCCGCTTGCAGCCCTTGTACAACGTCCTCTTGCCGGCCCCGTACCAGGAGGCGCTGGAGATGTTCTGCCAGCCCCACCAGCGCTTGCGCTGCAGCATGATCTTGACGCGCTGGTTGCTGGAGCAGCCAATCGCCCAGCCCGTCGCGGCCACGTGTCCCTTGCGCATCTCCGGACGGTACACACGCACCTCACGGCACGACATCGTCGCCGAGCCGGCCGCCGCGCCAGCCGTGGTGACGGTGGTGGCAAAGGTCTGGGCGCCGGTCTGGACGGAGGCCTGCGCAGGGGCGCCCGCCGTCAGAGCCGCGGCGGCGACCGCCGCACCGACGACCATCGTGTTGAACGTTCGCATCGAGTTCTCCTTGGTGCTCGTCGTACTGGACACCGCGAAGGTAGCCAGGCCGATGTTGAGAACCTGTGGAGTGCCTGTTGAGCGACCGCTCGGCCAGGTGTCCTCCAGCGCGACTGCTCCCTCAGCCGACCGCCGCCCACGGCGAGCTCGCCCGGCCAGGCAGCCCGGCACTGACGGCCGCGCGGCCAGGCACCTCGGCGCCCACCGTGGAATCGCCGGACACCCCGACGCCCGCAGCCGCGTGCCCGGCCGCCCGCGTCCCGAGCCAGAAGCCGCCCAGGGACAGCGACACCATCACCACCACCAGCAGCACGATCCGCCCCCGGCGGGTCAGCCGCACCGGAGGAGCCGGAGCCTTGACGCCAGTCCCCACAGAAACCACCCCGGCACCCCGCCCCCGCCGTCGCCGCGACGTACGACGACTCCGCGCAAGCCCCGCACCGTCACCGGCCGGAGCGCTTTCCGCCCCCACAACACGTCCCAACATCTCCCGCCCCCTGCGAGCCTCATCGTCACCAGAACCCCCGTTCCTCCGCGCCCCCCGGCGCCGCGAGCCCCCCGGCCCGCTCACCACTTGCCCCCGATCCCGGCCCATGGCCTCCCCGGAGCGCGACCCCCGTGCCATGAACCGCTCCGCCGTCCGTCCCGAGCGCCGCCCCTGCCCGCCCAGCCGCTCGCCCCTCTTGCGGCGTCGCCCCTCTGTCTCGGGCTGCTCGGGCGAGTCGCCCAAGCGCCGCCTTCGCGTCTCGGGCGAGGCCGTGGGCTCACCGGAGCGCCGCCTGCGAAGCTCGGGCCGGCCCGTGGCCTCCCCTGGACGCCGCCGTTCCCAAGGGCGGTCCGCTCGGGTCTCCGCCCGGCGCTCCCGCTCTCCTTCCGGCGGGATCGCCGAGCTCCGGCCCGCCGGTCGCGCCGCACGGCCCCCCTGACCTCGCCTCCCCGACGCCTCCGCCAAACCTCGGCCTCCTGACGCCTCCTCCTCGCCGCGCCTACCCGACCCCTCCGCCGGACCTCGGCTTCCCAGCTCCTCCGAACGTTGTCCGGCTGCTTCGGGTGGCCGGCGGCGCCGGGCGGCGGGCTCGGGTGGGCGGGCGGGAGGCTTGGTCACGTCCGTGCCGGGCATGCCCTGTGTGCCTTCGACCCGGCGGCGAGCGGCGCGGGTGTCGTCGGTGAGAGGCTGTCCACCGCGCTCCTGGGACAGCGTCCGTTCAGCCTCCGTGTCCTCGTCCGGACGCGGGGAGGGAACCAGCCACAGCCGGGGGCGGCCCGAGCCATGGGTGGCACCCCCGGGGCCGCCCACGCGGCGTCGCCGGGTGTTCGAATCGGGAGCCGGTCGTCTTCCCGGATTCTCACGGCGGCCGGAGCCGGTTTGCGGGTCGTCTCCACGTCGGCCGCCGCCCCGGGTGGCGTCGGCGATGAGGGTGAGCCGGTTGGCGTCTTCGCTGGTCGGGTCGGTGCTCGGGGTCGTTCGCACGATTGGCCTCCCGCCGTCTGGCCCGAGGAAACGGCCAAAATAAGATCAGCAAATCGAACACGGTGTCGATCGAACTCCCGTACGATGTTGTACACCACGCTGGCGACAATTTCGAGGAAGACTCGAACAATTGTTTGAAGATGATCTTCAACAGCGATACGGTCGCTGTGTGCGACATCAAGACCACGGACCGGGAGGTTCGCCGGTGAGGCGGGCCGCCGCCAGGCGAGGAGGAAGAGCATGAGCGAGCGGGAAGACGCTAACGGGGTCACAGACCTCGCGGTGCGCCGGCGCGACTCCCTGGGCCTGACACCCAGGCAGCGCAAGATCCTCGAAGTGATCCGCGATTCGGTGCAGCAGCGCGGCTACCCGCCCTCGATGCGCGAGATCGGCGAGGCCGTGCAGCTGACGAGCACGTCCAGCGTGTCGCACCAGTTGACCGCCCTGCAGCGCAAGGGATACCTGCGCCGCGACCCGCACCGGCCGCGCGCGCTGGAGGTGCGCCTGCCCGGCGAGCCCGTGCTGTGGGTCGACCCCGACGCCACCGACGACGAGGCCCCGGTGAGCCGGCCGACCGCCGCCTACGTCCCGCTCGTGGGCCGCATCGCCGCCGGTGGCCCGATCCTGGCCGAGGAGAGCGTGGAGGACGTCTTCGCCCTTCCCAAGCAGCTCGTCGGCGAGGGCACGCTCTTCCTGCTCCAGGTGGCCGGTGACTCGATGATCGAGGCCGCCATCGCCGACGGCGACTGGGTGGTCGTCCGCCAGCAGCCGGTCGCCGAGAGCGGTGACATCGTGGCCGCCATGATCGAGGGCGAGGCCACGGTCAAGACTTTCAAGCGCAAGGACGGGCACGTGTGGCTGGTGCCTCACAACTCGAACTACGAGCCCATCCCCGGTGACGAGGCCAGCGTTCTGGGCAAGGTGGTGGCCGTCCTCCGCCGCCTCTAGTCCATCCGCCGGTCGGCCGCCCTTTAAGAGGCCGCGGCCGCCGTTCGACTTCCCGCGATCCGGCCCCCCTCGCACGGGGAGCTGTGATCGCCGGCGCCATGTGGCGATTCCTCGCACGTCGCACGCACCGAACGCCGCCCTCCGACGTCGAGGCCCTTATCGGCCTCGCGTGGGGGGCGGCGTCGGTTCACCCTTCTCCCGGGACGTTCCTTCGGGCCCCGGAACAGAACGCGGCCGGCCCCGCGCACCGCCCCGACCCGGACGTCCCATCCCCGGTTCGACGCCTTCGCAACGCCCACTGTCCGCACGAACCGGCGTAAGGCCCCCTCATACCGCCACACCGCGCACTCCTAAACTGTGCCCGTGACCGACACGAATGCCCCAAAAGAGACCCCCGCCTCCAAAGAGATGAAGGACCTCAAAGAGACGCATGACGGTCTCAAATGGGCAATCACCGCCCCCGGTGTCATCCCCGCCTGGATCGCCGACATGGACCTGTCCACCGCCCCCGAGGTGATCGAGGCCCTGACCCGCCGCGCCGCCGGCGACCTCGGCTACCCGACCTGGCTGGACAAGCCGCAGGCCGGCCCCCTGGCCGAGGCGTTCGCCGAGCGCATGGCCGCCCGCCACGGCTGGACGGCCGACCCCTCGCACGTCCACACGTTCAGCGACATCAACCAGGCCCTCCAGGTGCTGCTGCACCTCTGGACCGAGCCGGGGGACGGCATCGCGCTGCACACCCCGGCCTACCACCCGTTCCTGACGACCCTCGATGTCATGGAACGTCCGCTCGTCCCCATCCAGCTCGAACCGGACGGCGACGCGTGGCGGTTCGAGGTGCCCGACCTGTCCGGCTGCCGGGTGCTCCTGCTGGTCAACCCACAGAACCCGACGGGCCGCGTGTTCACCCGCGCCGAGCTGGAGGCGCTGGCCGAGCAGGCCGAGCGCCACGACCTGCTGGTGCTGGCCGACGAGATCCACGCCGACCTCGCCTACGAGCCCCACAGGCACATCCCCTTCGCGACGATCCTGCCCGAGCGCACGGTCACCCTCACCTCGGCCACGAAGGCGTTCAACCTGGGCGGCATCCGCTGCTCGGTCGCCCACATCGGGCACGCCGGGGTGCGCGCGGCCCTGGCCGCGCAGCCGCCGTTCCTCTTCGGGTCGACGCACCTGTTCGGGGTGGAGGCCACGGTCGCGGCCTGGCGGCACGGCGACGCCTGGCTGGACCGGACGCGGGCGCTGCTCGACCGCAACCGCCGGCTGATCGCCGAGCGGCTGCCGGACCGGTTCGGGTACCGGATGCCCCAGGCCACCTACCTGGCGTGGCTGCACACCGGGCAGCCGGGCATGGCCGAGGTCATCGAGCGGGAGGCCCGGGTGCGGCTCAACGACGGCGCGTCGTTCGGGCCGGGCGGCGCGGACTACGTACGGCTGAACTTCGCGACGACCGAACCGGTGCTCTCGGAGATCCTCACCAGGCTGAGCTGAGAGGGCGGCCGACCCGACGGGCTCCGAGGCCCCGCCGGACGGAACGCCAGGCTGAAGGGGCGGCCCCGATGGGCCGCCCCTTCAGCGCGATCAGGTCAGCGGCGGCAGTTCCGGCGGGGTGGCGGCCGGACGTTCCTCCAGCGCGGCGAGCGCCAGCTCGACGGCCTTCGCCAGCTGCGGGTCGCGGCCCGCCACCCGGTCCTGCGGCGTGATCACGACCTCGACGTCCGGATCGACGCCGTGGTTCTCCACGCCCCAGCCCGGCCCCTCCAGCCAGAACGCGTACCGCGGCTGGGTCACCACGGTCCCGTCCACCAGGGAGTAGCGCGAGTCGATGCCGATGACGCCGCCCCAGGTCCTGGTGCCGACGAGCGGGCCGAGGGCGCGGTTCTTGATCCCGGCGCTGACGATGTCGCCGTCGGACCCGGCGAACTCGTCGGCGACGGCCACGATGGGCCCGCGGGGCGAGTCCTCGGGGTAGCGCATCGGCTCGTAGCCGCGGGCCCGCGCCCAGCCGGTGACCTTGCGCGACAGCTTCTCCAGCACCAGCTCGGACAGGTGCCCGCCGCCGTTCTCGCGCACGTCCACGACCAGCCCGTCGAAGGCCATCTCGGTACGCAGGTCGCGGTGGAACTGCGCCCACCCCGAGGCCACCATGTCCGGGACGTGCAGGTAACCGAGCCGCCCGCCGGACGACTCGCGGACGAAGGCCCGCCGGCTCTCCACCCAGTCGTGGTAGCGGAGCTGGCTGTCGTCGGCGAGCGGGGTGACGACGACCCGGCGCGTCGAGCCGCCGGCCGCGGGCCGCACGGTCAGCTCCACGGGCCGGTCGGCAGTGCCGGACAGCAGCGCGAGCGGGCCGCGTACCGGATCGACCGGACGCCCGCCCACCGCCACGATCGCGTCGCCGGGACGGATCGCGACGCCGGGCGCGAGCAGCGGCGAGCGGGCCGCGTGGTCGGAGGTCTCGCCCGGCAGGATGCGCTCGACGCGCCAGGTCCCGTCCTCGTCCTTGGCCAGGTCGGCGCCGAGCAGGCCCTGGCGGCGGCGCGGGTCGCTGACGCCGTCGTGGCCCCTGGCGTAGGCGTGCGAGGTGCCCAGCTCGCCCTGCACCTCCCACAGCAGGTCGATCAGCTCGGAGTGGCAGCCGAGGCGGTCGACCAGCGGCTCGTACCGGTCGAGCGTGGCCTGCCAGTCGACGCCGCCCATGTCCTCGCGCCAGAAGTGGTCGCGCATGAGCCGCCCGGCCTCGCGGTAGCCCTGGCGCCATTCGGCGACCGGGTCGATCTGGACGGTGATCCGGTCGAGGTCGATCGTGACGACCTCGTCGCCCTCGCCGGCCGCCCGCGTCTGGAGGCCGTTCTTGCCGTTGGTGACGAGCCTGGTGCCGTCGCCGCTGACCTCGAAGGCCCGCACCTCCTTGCCCAGCTCGGCCTTGGCGCGCTTCTTGAGGTCGTAGCGTTCGAGCACGGTCTCGCTCACCGGCTCGGTGCCGTCGCCGAGCTGGCCCGTCAGGGGATGGCGGAGCCAGAGCAGCGCGTCCTTGGCGGTCCTGAGGTTGCCGTAGCGGCCCGCCGGCACGGGTACGGGCACCACGCGGGAGGCCAGCGCCTCCGGGTCCACCTCGGTACGCGGCGGCGCGTCATCCTTCTTGTCGTCCTTGCCGGGCTTGTCGTCCTCCCCGTTGAACCCGCGTCCCTGCAACGAGGGGTCGAACGGCGACGGCGTGGCGGCCTGCAGCGGCACGATGTACGGCCGGCAGCCCGCCGGGAACGACAGGTCGAACACGTGCGCGTCGTACACCGGGTCGAACGTGCGCACCGACAGGAAGGCCAGGTGCTTGCCGTCCTTGGTGAACACCGGGTCGTAGTCGGAGAAGCGCAGCGGCGTCACGTCGATCACCGACGTGCCGTCCACGCGGCCCATCTTGATCTGCGACAGCGGCTCGTGGTCGGGGTGCACCCAGGCCAGCCAGCCGGAGTCCGGCGAGAAGGAGACCCCGCTGATGTCGCCCTGGGTGGTGCGGTCGAGCTCCCGCAGGTCGCCCGATTCGAGGTCCACGACCAGCAGCCGCCCGTCGTGCGTGGCCACGGCCGCGTGCTTGCCGTCGGGGGCGGCGGTCAGTTCGAGCACCCTGCCGAGCTGCCCGCCGGCCAGGCTCCTGATCTCGCCGCCGGGGGTGCCGATCTCCAGGCCGTCCTCGCCGCCGGCGTCGGAGACCCACACGGCCCGGCCGTCGGCGCCGAGGGCGCGCGGCAGGCGGACCCGCACGCCGGGTTCCACCCGGAGCGCGCCGGCGGGACCGTCGCGGTGGGTCACCCAGTGCGCGGTGCCGCGGATCTCGACCGCGCTGGCCCGCCCGGTCGCGTCCGGGGAGAAGCCGCCGACGCGCGTGGGCGCGGGCCGGCGCGCGCGTCCCGGCCGCGGGCCGCCGAGCTTCACCTCCAGCTTGTACGGCTCGGCGTCCAGGCTCTCCAGCAGCCACAGGTCCCCCGCGTGGCTGTAGATCACCCGCTCGCCGTCGCTCGTGGCGTGACGGGCGTAGAACTCGTCGTGGCTGGTGTGCCGGCGCACGTCGGACCCGTCGGGAAGGGCCGAGTAGAGGTTCCCCACGCCGTCCGCGTCGGACAGGTAGACGATCCGGTCGCCGACCCAGTTCACCGCCCAGTACTGGGCGGGGCTGTCGGCGAACAGCCTGACGAACTCCCCGTCGCCGTCGGCGTCGACCCAGATCTTGGCCGCCGTGCCGCCCCGGTAGCGCTTCCACTGGGACGGCTCGCGCCAGACCGGCGACACCGTGGCCACCTTCGCGCCGCTGACGGCCGCATCGCTGACCCACCCGTACGGCAGCCGCCCGGCCGGCCCCCCGTCGAGCGGGACGGCGTACGCCCACAGCCGGGTGCGCGACGCCTCCCCGGTGGAGCTGACCGCGAGCACGGCCCCGTCCGCGGTCCAGCCGCGGACGCCGGTCATGGCGTTGCCCCAGTGCGTCAGCCGGGTGCCTTCCGCGCCGTCGAGCTCGGCCGCGAACACCTCGGGGGCGCCTTCCTTGCCGCTGGTCCACGCGATGCGCGAGCCGTCGGGCGCGAACCGCGGGGAGGAGACCGGCACGCGGTCGGCGGTGAAGCGCCAGGCCCGGCCGCCGGCGACGGGGGCGAGCCAGACATCGTCGTCGGCGACGAAGGTGACCAGGTCACCGGACAGATGTGGATATCTCAGGTATGCGCCATATGTCACAGCTAGACACTAATGCGAGACACCAAACCAGCTAAAGATTTTCTCTCACAGCGGGGTCCACCGTCCGCGAACAGCCAAGACCGTCCGATGTCCCGGATGTGCGGAGAGCGGCAGGGAAGGAGCCAAACGCCCACAAATCACACACTGTGAGGAATCATGCGAATTTTCGTCCGGCCGCACCAGCTCCCTGGCCGCCTGGCCGCCGCCGCCATCATCCTCAACTCCGGGATCGGCAAGAGCAAGGCCGACGAGCAGACGGCGGCCGGCCTGCACGGCATGGCCGCGGGCACGTACCCGTTCCTGCGCGGCCAGGACCCGGTGGCCTTCACCCGGTTGCTGTCGAAGGGCGAGCTCGCCCTCGGGGCCGCGCTCGTCCTGCCGTTCGTGCCGTCGCTGCTGGCCGGCGCGGGGCTGACCGCGTTCGCCGCGGGCCTGCTCGGGCTCTATCTCAGGACGCCGGGCATGCGCGAGGAGGGCAGCCTGCGCCCGACCCAGCAGGGCATCGGCCTGTCCAAGGACCTCTGGCTGCTGGCCATCGGCCTGGGGCTGGTGATCGAGGAGCTCCGCAGTGACGATTGATCTCCGGACGCCCGACCCTAATCCGGACAAACCTGGGTAGCCCGACCACATGGTACAAATCGGCTACACCTTGATGTCCGAGCAGACGCCGGCCCGCGAACTGGTGGACTACGCCGCCACCGCCGAGCGCGTCGGCTTCGACTACGCGGTCATCTCCGACCACTACTTCCCGTGGATCGAGGAGATGGGCCACTCGCCGTACTGCTGGTCGGTGCTGGGCGCGGCGGCGCAGGTGACCGAGCGGCTGCCGCTCATGACGTACGTGACCTGCCCCATCATGCGCTACCACCCGGCCGTGGTGGCGCAGAAGGCGGCCACGATGGGGGTGCTGAGCGAGGGCAGGTTCACCCTGGGCCTGGGCGCCGGCGAGAACCTCAACGAGCACGTCGTCGGCGAGGGCTGGCCGCCGGTGGACACCAGGCACCGGATGTTCGCCGAGGCCGTGCAGATCATCAAGGAGCTGTTCAGCGGCGAGTACGTCACCTACCAGGGCGAGTTCTTCGACGTCGACTCCGCCAAGCTCTACGACCTGCCGGACGAGCAGGTGCCGATCGGCATCGCCGCCTCCGGCGGCCGGTCGGCCGAGATCGCCGCGGAGCTGGGCGACGTGCTGGTCATCAACGACCCGATGCCCGAGGTGGTGCAGCAGTTCCACGCCGCGGGCGGGCAGGGCAAGCCGGTCTACGGCCAGCTCCCCATCGCCTACGACACCGACCCCGAGGCCGCCAAGGAGCGGGCCCACCGGCTGTGGCGCTGGTCGGGCGTCGGCGGCTGGAAGGTCATGGCCGAGCTGCCCGGCCCGGTGAACTTCGCCGCCGCGGCCGGCTCGGTACGCCCGGAGGACGTCGCCGAGAGCGTGCCCTGCGGCGACGACCTGGACGCGGTCGTGCAGGGCGTCAAGAAGTTCGCCGACGCCGGGTACACGCACGTGGCGCTCGTGCAGATCGGGCACGACCAGCAGGAGCCGTTCTTCGACTGGGCGGAGAAGGAGCTCCTGCCGGCCCTGCGCCGGATCTAGCCGCCTACGGGACGATGTTGACCAGCTTGGGCGCGCGCACGATCACCTTGCGCGGCGTGCCCTGGAGGTAGGCGGTCACCTTGTCGGAGGCCAGGGCCAGGGCCCGCAGCTCGTCCTCGGAGATGTCGGGGGCGACCTCCAGCCGGTCGCGCACCTTGCCCGCCACCTGCACCACGCACGTGACCGACTCCTGCACCAGCAGCGCGGGGTCGGCGACGGGCCAGCCGGCGAAGGCGACCGGACCGGTGCGGCCCAGGCGCTCCCAGCCCTCCTCGGCGACGTAGGGCGCCACCAGCGACAGCATGACGGCCAGCGACTCGGCGGCCTCGCGCACCGCCGGGTCGGCCGCGCCGGGACCGGAGTCGATGGCCTTGCGGGCGGCCGAGGTCAGCTCCATCATGCGGGCCACCGCGACGTTGAAGCGCTGCGACTCGACCAGCTTGGTGACCTCGTCGATCGTGCGGTGGGTGACCTTGCGCAGCTCGGCGTCGCCGCCCTCGAACGGCACGCCGGGCTCGGCGGTCGCCTCCGACATCACGCGCAGCGCGCGGGCCAGGAACTTCTGCGAGGCGGCCGGCGAGACGTCGGCCCAGTCGATGTCGTCCTCCGGCGGACCGGCGAAGATCATCGTCAGGCGCACGGCGTCGACGCCGTAGGCGTCGATCTGCTGGCCCAGGTCGATGCCGTTGCCCAGGGACTTCGACATCGCCTTGCCGCCGTTGATCACCTGCCCCTGGTTGAGCATGCGCAGGAACGGCTCGGTGAAGCTCACCATGCCCATGTCGTGCAGGACCTTGGTGAAGAAGCGCGAGTACAGCAGGTGGAGCACGGCGTGCTCGATGCCGCCGACGTACTGGTCGATCGGGCCCCACTTGCGCACCTGCTCGGGGTCGAACGGCCCGTCGGTGTAGCCGGGCGAGGTGTAACGCAGGAAGTACCAGGACGAGTCGACGAACGTGTCCATCGTGTCGGTGTCCCGCTTGGCCGGACCGCCGCACTTGGGGCACTCGACGTTGACCCACTCGGTGGCGCTGGCCAGCGGGGAGACGCCCTTGGGCGCCAGCGCCTCGCCGCGCAGGTCGGGCAGCGTGACGGGCAGCTGCTCGTCGGGGACGGGCACCTCGCCGCAGTCGGCGCAGTGGATGATCGGGATCGGCGTGCCCCAGAAGCGCTGACGGGACAGCAGCCAGTCGCGCAGCCGGAAGTTGACCGCGCCGGCGCCCCGGCCCTCGACCTCCAGGATCTCGATGATCTTGGCGATGGCCTCGGTCTTGGTCAGCCCGTCGAGGGGGCCGGAGTTGACCAGCGTGCCCTCGCCGGGCGTGGCCTCGCCGGTCTCGCCGGGGTCGGCCAGACCGGTGTGGACGACGACCCTGACCGGCAGCTCGAACTTCCTGGCGAAGTCGAGGTCGCGCTGGTCGTGGGCGGGCACCGCCATGATCGCGCCGTGGCCGTAGTCGGACAGCACGTAGTCGGCCGCCCAGACCGGGATGCGCTCGCCGCTGACCGGGTTGACCGCGTGGCGGCCCAGGAAGACGCCGGTCTTCTCCTTGTCGGTGGACAGGCGCTCGATGTCGCTCAGCTTGGCGACCTCGGCGCGGTAGGCCTCGAACGCCGGGCGCTGCTCGTCGGTGACGATCTCGTCGGCCAGCGCGGCGTCGACCGCGACCACGAAGAACGTGGCGCCGTACAGGGTGTCGGGGCGCGTGGTGTAGACGTGGACCGGCTCGTCGCGGCCCTCGATCTCGAACAGCACGTCGGCGCCCTCGGAGCGGCCGATCCAGTTGCGCTGCATGGTCAGCAGGCGCTCGGGCCAGCCGTCGAGCTGCTCCATGTCGTCCAGCAGGCGCTGGGCGTAGTCAGTGATCTTGAAGTACCACTGCGTCAGCTCGCGGCGGATGACGTCGGCGCCGCAGCGCTCGCACTTGCCGGCCACGACCTGCTCGTTGGCCAGCACCGTCTGGTCGTTGGGGCACCAGTTGACCAGGCCGCCCTTGCGGTAGGCCAGGCCGCGCTCGAAGAAGCGGTTGAACAGCCACTGGTTCCAGCGGTAGTACTCCGGGTCGCTGGTGTGCAGGCGACGCGACCAGTCGAAGGAGATGCCGTAGCGGCGGAAGGAGTGGGCCTGCGTCTCGATGTTGGCGTGGGTCCACTCGGCGGGGTGGGCGTTGCGCTTGATCGCGGCGTTCTCGGCGGGCAGGCCGAAGGAGTCCCAGCCGATCGGGTGCAGGACGTTGTAGCCCTGCTGCATCCAGTAGCGCGCGACGACGTCGCCGATGGCGAACACCTCGCCGTGGCCCATGTGGAGGTCGCCCGACGGGTAGGGGAACATGTCGAGCATGTAGCGCCGCTCCCGGGAGTCGGTCGCGTCCTCGCTGGCCCGGTAGGGCTCCTGTTCCTCCCATCGCTGCTGCCACTTGGCCTGCAGCGCCTGCGGGTCGTACTCACTCACGGCTACTGTCCTTCTGGCTTGACTCGGACCCATAAGAAAACCCCTCGTGCACAACGAGGGGTAGCCGCGACGGCGAGACCTCTCAGGGCCGTCGCGGCCCGCTAAGAAGCAGGGTCGCGGAACGCATGTGTCAAGCCTAGCGCACGTCTTCGACGGAATGCAGATACTCCGGCGACCGGCGCAGGCACAATAGACCCTTCAGGTCCAGCGAGACCTGATGGTGATGTATCCGTTGTGACCTCATATGTCCCATTAGAATACTGTCGTCGCGTGGTGTACCCAGCTGAGCCAGATCGACCGGAGGGCGACCTGCCGCTGCAGGATCCTCCAACCGATCCGCACGGCTTCGCTCGTTTCGCTGCGAAACCAGCCGTATCTCCTGGAAAATCCCATGAGATCATGCCTGGTACGTCAAATCCGGATATAGCGGCACATCCGGACACAACCTCGGGAGGGCCGGCAGCAATGGCAACGGAGAATTCCGCGAGCTCCGGAGCGTCGCACCTGCCACCGTCCTGGCCGGAGGTCCGCAACGACGTGCCTTCCTCCTGGCCGTCCAGCGGGCAGGAGTCCTCCGGCGTGCCGATGTCGTGGCCGGAGGCCGCCCCGGCCCAGCCGTCCTGGCCCGAGGCCCCGCAGGCGCCGTCCTGGCCCGAGCCGCCGCGTCCCGACGCCTCCTGGCCCGACGTCCCGCGCAACGGCTCCGCTCGCGACGGCTCGTCCCGCGGCTCCTCTCACGACGAGCCCCGCGGGCGGCAGCGCGGCGGCGACGCGTCCTGGCCGGAGCCGGCGCGGCCGTCCTGGCCCGACCCGCCCCGGCAGGAGCAGGGCTGGCCCGAGGCGCCCCGGCAGGAGCAGGGCCGGCCCGAGGCCACCCGCCAGGAGGTCCCCGTCTCCTGGCCGGAGCAGCAGCAGCCGGTCCAGCCGCAGGACCCGGTGCCCGCCTGGTCGCAGCCGCCGACGCCGTCCCCCGGCGCGTGGTCCAACCTGTCCACGCCGGCGCCCTGGCCCAACAGCCCTGCCCCGGCCCCCGCCCCGTCGGCGTCCGCCGCCGACCCGCTGGACCGCACGGTCACGCTGGGCCGCGCGTCCGGCCCGCTCGACGCCCCCGTCCAGCCCGCGCCGTCGCCGCTCGACGGGCCCGGCGGGCCCGGCGCCCCGGCCGACGAGCACACCGTCATGTACGGCGGCCGGCAGGCCGACACCATGGTGGGCGACCCCGCGACGCCCCCGGGCCCGCTCGCGGCGGCCCACGTCGGCGCGCCCCCTGCCGGACCGGGCCTGCCCGGCGACGGCCACCCCGACCAGCCGCGCCCCGGCTCGAACCTGAACCGCGACCCCTCCGACCCCGACCGCCGCTTCGTGACGGCCGGCCAGATCAGCGGCTCGCGCACCCCGCCCCCCGACCGTCAGCAGGAGCTCTGGAACAACGTCTTCGGCGACGAGTACCAGGGCGGCGACCACGACTCCCTGGACGACGAGCCGGGCAAGCCCATCTGGATCTACGCGCTCGGCGGCTCGGTCGTGATCGCCCTGATCGCGGCGCTGCTGTGGGCCTTCCTCGCGGGCCCGCTGGCCGGCGAGGACACCCCTGAGGGCAAGACCGCCGCCTCCCCGGCGGCCTCGGCCGGCCCCACCAAGGCGGGCACGGGCAAGCGCTCCACCACGATCCCCGCCCTGCCCAAGTACCCGGGCAAGGCGTCCCCGGTGACCGGCCGGGTCGAGGACGCGGCGGCCGGGGTCTCGCTGCCCCGCCTGGGCGGCAGCTGGCAGCTCGACCAGCGGGCCACGGTCAAGTCCACGTTCGGCTACGACACCCGCCAGTACACGGAGGTCGCGCCCGACAAGTACGCCCAGGTCATGTCGGGCCCGCTGCCGGCGAACCTGTCCTCCCTCTACCAGGAGGACGACCTGGAGCCGGTCATCCGGCGCATGGTGCTCCAGGCCCGCAAGGACTTCTACCCCGACGGCAACAAGGTCAGGAAGATCGCGCAGCAGCCGATCAAGGTGGGCGCCTCCACCGGCCGGCTCATCGCGTACGCCATGACCGCCGGCACGGAGAAGGCCACGATCGTCACGATGGCGGTCAACACCGGCGGCAGCGTGCCCGCCATCGTGTTCGTGTCGATCCCGGACGAGGGCAAGCAGCTCCTGCCGGACATCCGTACCGTGATGAACCAGCTCAAGCTGACCACGCAGTCCTGAGCCCCGGGCGCCGCCGCGCCCGGCTCAGAACGTGCACTCCATGTGCTTGATCCCGTTGATGAACGAGGAGTGCAGGCGGTCGGGCCTGCCGCCCTCGATGTGCGGCACCCGGCGCAGCAGCTCGCGGAACATCACCGTGATCTCCCGCCGGGCCAGGTGGGCGCCGAGACAGAAGTGCGGCCCCGGCCCGCCGAAGCCGACGTGCGGGTTGGGGTGGCGGGTGATGTCGAAGCGGTACGGGTCGGCGAACACCCGCTCGTCCCGGTTCGCCGCCCAGTAGAACAGCACCACCTTCTCGCCGGCGCGGTAGAGGTGGCCGTTCATCTCGTGGTCGCGGGTGACCTTGCGGCGCATGAAGTTCACCGGCGAGGCCAGCCGGACGATCTCCTCCACGGCTCCGGGGGCCCGGCCCTCGACGTCCTCCAGCCACAGGGCGCGCTGGTCGGGGTTCTTGGTGAGCAGGCGCAGGCCGTAGGAGATGGCGTTCCTGGTCGTCTCGTTGCCCGCGACCACCAGCAGGATGAAGAACGACCCCAGCTCCTGCATCGTCAGCCGCTCGCCGTCGATGTTGGCGTTGACCAGCGAGGACGTCAGGTCGTTCGTGGGGTTGGCGGTGCGGTGGGCGGCGAGGTCCTGGACGAGCTGCTGCAGCTCCATCCCGGCGGTGAGCAGGCGGGTGGCGAGCTGGTCGAGGTCGCCGCCGGTGTACTCGGGGTCGAAGCCACCGAGGATGATGTTCGAGCGGTCGAAGACGAACCGGTAGTCGCGCTCGGGGATGCCCATCATGTCGCAGATGATCTTCAGCGGAAGGCGCGCGGCCACGTCGGTGACGAAGTCGCCGCCCGGACCGGCGGCCACCAGGTCGTCGACGATGCGCACGGCGGCGGCATCGACGTCCGACTCGAACTGTTTGATCATCTTGGGGGTGAACGCGCGGGAGACGATCCTGCGCAGCCGGGCGTGCCGGGGGTCGTCCATGTTGATCATGGAGCCGAAGTACTCGGTGAACTCGGCGGGCATGTCGGGGATGTTCGTCGCGCCGCCGTCGCCGGAGCAGAAGACCTCGGGGTTGCGGCTCGCCTCCAGGATGTCGGCGTGCCTGGCCAGCGCGTAGTAGCCGGGCCCCTTGGGCGCGACGGCCATCTCCATCTCCTCGAAGAAGGCCGGCGTCTCGCGGGCGCGCAACCGGTCGAACGCCGCCTCGCGCTCGCTCATGGGCCTGGCCCAGAAGTTCCGGTCCGAAAGGTCGAAGTCCAGGACGGTCATAGGGCAATCATTGGGAAAGCGACCACTTACGTCAATGGGTTCGACGTACACCGTACGTGGTTGCCGGGAAAACCGGTGGCCCGTGCGGTCGGGGCTTTTGTAGGGTGCCGCGCATGACGTTCTTCTTCCTGCTCGGCTAGCGATCCGCCGGCGGGCCGTGGGCTGACCCACCGCCGGCGATGCGGGGCGGCCTGCCGCCGTCCCGGGTCGCTACGTGGGAGAAGGACAGTTGCTCACCTTGGCGGTGGCCAGGGCGGTGCGTGGCACCGAACCCCTGGTCGCGGCGGAGATCCGGCGTGCCCGTCTCGGGGCCGTCGTCGGCGTCCGCCATCGGGAGGTGTGGTTCGAGGTCCGGCCCGGCGCCGGGCTCCTGGGATTGCGCACCGCGGACGACGTACTGCTGGCCGCGGCCGTGGTGGACGGGGTCGGCCACGGCCGCTCCGCGCTCGCCCGGCTGGCGCGGGCGGCCCGCGGGCTCGACCTCGGCCCGCCCGGCGGCCCCGACGTCGAGGTCTCGGCCTCGTTCGTGGGACGCCGCAACTACACCAGGCACGAGATCGAGGACGCCGTCGGGACCGAGCTGGCCCGGTCCTGGCGGCTGCGCTACCACTCCCGGCGCGACGGCGGCCGGCCGCCCGCGGGGGCGACGGCGTGGCGGGTGACGATCGAGGGCGACCAGGCGGTCATCGCCCGGCGGGCCGGTGACCGTCCGCTGCACCGCAGGCCGTACAAGACGGCCTCGATCCCGGGCACGCTGCACCCGCCGCTGGCCGCCGCGATGGCCCAGCTCGCCGGGGTGGGCGCGGAGGGCTTCCACGGCGTCGTGCTCGACCCCTGCTGCGGTGCGGGCACCCCCCTCATCGAGGCCCACGCCCTGACACTCCCACCACACCCCGACTCCACCGGCTTCGCCGGATCCGTGGGGCTTTCCGGATTTGTCGGGTTTGTGGGGTTCGATCGAGCCCCGGCCGCCGTCGCCGCGGCCGCCGCGAACGCGCGGGCCGCCCTTCCGCCGGGCGGTCCGGGCCCGTTCCGCTGGGGGCTCGCCGACGCCGGACGGCTCCCGGTGGCGGACGGAAGCGTGCGGCGGGTGCTGGTGAACCCGCCCTGGGGACGTCAGGTGCCGCCGCGCGGCCTGCTCGGGCCCGGCCTGGACCTGTTGTGGCGGGAGGTGCGGCGGGTGCTGGAACCCGGCGGCCTGGCCGTCGCACTGCTCCACGACGATCCCGGCGCCGGCGGGACACCGGCGGGCACGCCACGCGGGTTCGCGGTCGAGCAGGCGATCCGGGTGAGCCTGTCCGGCCGCCACCCGCTGATCACCGTGCTCAGCAGGCGGGGCCGGATCTGACGAGGCACCACCCGATGATCCCCGCAATCAGGAGGAAGGACGGCAGCCGGCCGGCTCCCGGTGATCGCCCTGGTCAGGAGGGCCGAGCCGGTCGGCTCACCGTGATCGATGCGGTCAGGTGGCGGGGCCGAGCCAGTCGAGGATGAGGCGGTTGACCTCCGCGGGTCGCTCCAGGTGCAGGAAGTGGCCCGCGTCCGCCACCAGCTCGACCCGCGACCCCGGCGGCAGGCTGCCGGCCGCGTCCTTGGCCATCTCCGCGCCCATGCACCCGTCCCGCTCGCCGTGCAGGTACAGGACCGGGCCCGCGGTGGCGGGGTCGACGTCCGGGTAACGGCCCGAGGGGGGCGTGGTGCCGAGCGCGGCGCGGTAGTACCCGATGGCCGCCGCCATGTTGGCGGGCTCCCCCAGGCTGCGCCGGACGAACGCCAGGTCCTCGGCCGGGTCGTGGCCGGGCGACCAGTCCCGCCACAGCCGGTCGAGGAAGGCCGGGTCGGCGGCGGCCGGCTCGGCCAGCACGGTCTGGAACAGGAAGATGTAGAACGACCGCTTGAGCTGCTCGTACGCCAGCAGCCCGGGAAGCTGCGCACCCGGCGGCGGCACCGCGAGCGCGACCGCCCGGCGGAAGCGCCCGGCCAGGGCGTAGGCGGGGAAGGCCCCCCAGTCGTGCCCGACGATCACCGCGTTCTCGTCGCCGCCGAGCTCCTCGTGCAGCGCGCGCAGGTCGGCGACCAGGGCCGCCTCCTCGTACGCGCCGTCGGCCGGGATCTCGGTGGGCGCGTAGCCGCGGCTGAACGGCGCGACCGCGCGGTAGCCGCGTCCGGCCAGCTCGGGCATCAGGTGCCGCCAGGTGTGCGCGGTGTCGGGGAACCCGTGCAGGCACAACGCCAGCGGCCCCTCCCCCACGGTCAGATACGCGAACTCCACACCGTTGGCGTGGATCGTCCTGATCTCCATGACTGCGAAACCTAGCATTCGCCCCCTTCCGGGAGCACCACTGCGCAAGGGGCCCTTTCATCGTGAGGACCAGGCATGGTTCTCGCTCCCGCCTCACCGACCATCGTGCTCGCGGTGGTGGACCTGACCGCCGTGACGATCGCCCCGCCGTCCTGCCGGGCAGGCGAGTCAGTCGGTCTCCGGCCAGTCCCAGCCCAGCTGGAGGAACAGGCCCAGCCGGTCGCTGACCGCGCGGATCTCGCTGATCCGCCCCTCCCGCAGGGTGACCAGGAAGATCGCCTCGACCTCGAAGCTGCGCCCGGTGGGCGTGGGCATGCGCGGGTGGGTGCCGGAGTGCGTGCCGGTCATGCGGATCCGGGCGACCAGCTTGTCCCCCTCGGCGACGACCTCCTCGACCTCGATGTGGAACGGATCGAACGCGTCGAGCTGCATCCGGATGCCCTCGAAGGCGGCGCCGGGCTCGTCCGGCTCGCCAAAAATGATCTTGTTGTGGTCGACGACGTCGGGTGCCAGGTAAGCACCCAGATCGTCGAGGCGGCGTTCGTTGACGGCGGCGAAGAAGTCGGCGATCACGGTCAGACCCTCTCTCTTACGGTGTAAGACGGGAGTATCTTACGGTGTATGAGAGAGCGGATGTCAAGGGAGCGGGTGCTGGAGGCGGCGCTCGAACTCCTCGACCGCGAGGGCGCGGCCGGGCTGTCCATGCGCAAGCTGGGCAAGGAGCTGGGCGTCGAGGCGATGACGCTCTACTACTACGTGCCGAACAAGGACGCGGTCCTCGACGGGCTGGTCGAGCTGGTGCTCTCCCGCGTCACGATCGAGCCCTCCGGCGACTGGCGGGCCTGGATGCGGGCGTTCGCCGAGTCGATCAGGGCCGAGCTGCTACGGCATCCCGCGCTGATGCCGGTGGTCGCGATCCGGCCGGTGGCCACGCCCGGAGCCCTGGGCATGGTCGAAGGCGCCGCCGCCGCGCTGACCCGGGCGGGCTTCACCGCCAAGGAGGCGCTGCACGTCATCAACGCGGTGTCGACGTTCGTGATCGGGCACACCCTGGCCGAGGCGGGGCCGGACAGCCCGCGGCAGCCCGACCTGGACCTGGCGGACTATCCGGTGCTGGCGCGGGCGGTCGCCGACGGCCTCGGCACGCCGCAGGACCACCGGGAGCGCTTCGACCTGGCCGTGGCGGCGCTGCTCAGCGGGTTCGCTCCGCGAGCCCCCGAAGGAGGCACTCCAGCCCGAACTCGAACTGGTCGGCGAAGCTGAGGTCGTCGGCCTCCACCACCCGGCGGTTGAACTCCGGGTAGGCGCCGGTGGCCATCACCTGGCGGATGTAGGGGCCGATCGAGACCCGCCACTCCTGCTCCGACAGCCCGGTACGGCGCAGCGCCTCCTGCTCGGCCAGCTCCTTGGCCACCGCGCCGAGCACGTAGTCGCCGATCACCCCGATCACGGCGGCGGCCCGGGTGATGTCGGAGGTCAGCGGCCGGGCCGCGGACAGCGCGTGCTCCACCCGCCGCAGCGAGTTGGGCCCGAGCACCGGCCTGCTCGTCATCAGCGCGGCCAGCCACGGATGGCGCAGCAGGCCCGCGCGCTGGTCGCGGGCCACCCCGGCGAGATCGGCCCGCCAGTCCCCGGTGAGCGGGCCGGGCTCGCCCTCGCCCCACACCGCGTCGACCATGAGGTCGAGCAGCTCGTCGCGGTTCTCCAGGTAGCGGTAGAGCGAGGTGGTGCCCGACTTGACCTCGTTCGCCACCCGGCGCATGGACACCGCGCCGAGGCCCTCGGCGTCGGCCACCGCGATCGCGGCCCGCACGATCGCCTCGACGCTCAGGGCGTGACGCTTCGGCGCGTACGGCTCGCGACTCCACACCAGTGACATCCGGCTCCCCCCTCTGGCCTTCATCGTACGCCTGTGGCTACAGTGTTCCCATGACGGAAACAGTGTTCCCACACGGTGCCGACGTCCTGATCGTCGGCGGCGGCAGCGTCGGGCTGAGCGCGGCCGTGTTCCTCGCCCGCCACGGCGTGCCCGCCCTGGTCGTCGAGCGCGAGCCCGGCCCGCGGGCGCACCCCCGCGCCACCGGCATCGGCCCGCGCACGGTCGAGCTGCTCCGCGAGGCCGGTCTTGAACGGGCGGTGGACGAGGTGGCCATCGACATGACGAACGCGACCCTCGGCAAGATCACCGTTGACACGCTGGCCGGCGCCGACCTCGCCGCGATCGCGGCCGGCCTGCCCGCCCGGACGCGGATGTTCGACACGGCGGCCTACAGCCCGGCCCGGCTGCGCGGCATATGTCCGCAGAACCGGCTGGACCGGGTGCTGCTCGACGCCGCCCGCGAGCGCGGCGCGCACGTCGCGTACGACACCGAACTGCTCTCCCTGGAGCAGGACGCCGACGGCGTGACCGCGGTCGTGTCCCGCCCGGACGGGACCCGCACCCTGCGCGCCCGCTACGTGATCGCCGCGGACGGCGTGCGCAGCGGGGTGCGCGCGGCGCTCGGCATCGGCGTGACCGGCCCCGGCGCGCTCGGCCCCGAGCTGCACAACGTCATGTTCCACGCCGACCTGAGCCACCTGACCGACGGGTACGGCTTCGCGCTCGCCGAGATCACCACCCCCGACGCCCCCGGCATGCTCATGGCGATCGACGGCGAGAGCGAATGGGTCTTCCACACCGCCCAGGAACCGAGCCCCGACCTGATCAGGACCGCGATCGGCGACCCGGGGCTGAAGGTCGAGATCGTCAGTGTGCTCGGCTGGCGGGCCCGCGGCCAGGTGGCCGACCGGTTCGGCGAGGGGCGCGTCTTCCTGGCCGGCGACGCGGCGCACGCCGTGCCGCCGACCGGCGCGTTCGGGCTGAACACGGGCGTCGCCGACGCCCACAACCTGGCCTGGAAGCTGGCCCGCGTGCTGGCCGGCCGGTCGGCGCCCGCGCTGCTGGACACCTACCACGACGAGCGGCGGCCGGTCGCGCTGCTGGCGCTGGAGCAGTCGCGGCTGCGGATGCGTGACCTGCGAATGCACTTCGGCTCCGGCCCCGAGGCCGTCCGGCTCAGGGCGGCGGCGGGCGCGGTGAACGCCCCGATCGTGCACGTCGGCTACCGGTACGGCGGCGCCTCGGCGGTCGACGGCCTGCCCTCCACCGAGGACGTGACGCTCTGCCTCGACGGCTCGCCCGGCTCGCGGCTGCCGCACGTGTGGATCGGCGAGCGGTCCAGCCTCGACCTGGTCGGGCCCGATTTCAGCGTGTTCACCGGCGCGCCGGTGCCCGACCCGGGCGTCCCGGTGCACGTGGTGGACGGCTGGCCGTACGGGACCGTGCTGGTGCGGCCCGACGGGTTCGTGGCCTGGCGCGGCCCGGACGACGGCCTGGCCGAGGCGGTCAGAACGTGTACGGCAGGTGCTTGATGCCGTTGATGAAGTTCGACAGCAGGAAGTCGGGCTCGCCGGTCGTCCTGATGCCGGGCAGGCGGGTGAACAGCTCGCGGAACATCACGCTCATCTCCCGGCGTGCCAGGTGGGCGCCCAGGCAGTAGTGCGGCCCCGGGCCGCCGAAGCCGACGTGCGGGTTGGGGTCGCGGGTGATGTCGAAGACGTCCGGGTCGGTGAAGACGGACTCGTCGCGGTTGGCCGAGTTGTAGAAGAGCAGCACCTTGTCGCCCTTCTTGTACGGCACGCCGTTCATCTCGTGGTCCCGGGTCAGCGTGCGGCGGAACTGGATCACCGGGGTCGCGTAGCGCACGATCTCGTCGCACGCCCGGCCGACGCGCGCGTCGAAGTCGGCCAGCAGCAGGTCCCGCTGGCCGGGATGGTCGGTGAACAGCTTCAGCCCGTAGGCGATGGCGTTGCGGGTGGTCTCGCTGCCGGCCACCACCAGCAGGATGAAGAACGACCCCAGCTCCTGCGGGCTGAGCCGCTCCTCGCCGCCCACGAGCAGGCTGACCAGGTCACCGGTCGGGCGCTTGCGGCGCTCGTCGCCGAGGCGGGCGGCCATCCGGTTCAGCGAGTAGCCGGCGCGCAGCAGCTTGGCCAGGCCGCGGGCGACGTTGACGCGGCTGAAGCTCGGGTCGATGCCGGTGTACTCGGGGTCGGCGTTGCCGAGGATGACGTTGGTCCGCCGCAACACCAGGTCATGAAATTTCGGCGGAATCCCCATCATGTCGCAGATGACCCGTACCGGCAGCCGGGCGGCGACCTGCGCCACGAAGTCCCCCGGACCCTGCTCGATCGCCTCGTCCACGATCTCGGCGGCGGCCCTGGCCAGGTCCTCCTCCATCTTGGACAGGATGCGCGGGGTGAAGGCCCTGGAGACGATCCGGCGCAGGCGGGCGTGGCGCGGGTCGTCCATGTTGATCATCGAGCCGAAGTAGACGCTGAGCCAGCGCGGCATGTCGGGGATGCTGTTGGAGCACGGCTCGCTGCTGAAGACGGCCGCGTTCCTGCTGGCCTCGGTCACGTCGGCGTGGCGGACGAGGGCGTGGTAGCCGGGGCCGCCGCCGATGAACGGCACCCTCTGCTCCGGCACGAAGAGGGGCCGTTCGAGCCGGCGCAGGCGGCGGAAGGTCTCCATGCGGTCTTCCTGCGGCAGCCCCCAGAACGGTATCTGCGAGATGTCCAGATCCGCGGAGAGCGTCATACCGTACAAGCCTTGGGCAAGTGCTCACTTACGTCAAGGTCCGCCGCGTCGCGGCGCCCGGCTACCGGCTCCCCAGGATCAGCTCTGAGCCCTTCTCGCCGATCATGATCGCCGGGGCGTGCGTGTGGCCGCGGTTGAGCGTCGGCATGACGGACACGTCCACCACCCTGAGCCCGTCGAGGCCGCGCACCCGCAGCGACGGGTCCACGACCGACCCCTCGTCGACGCCCATCCGGCAGGTGCCGACCGGGTGATAGAGCGTCTCGCCGCGTTCGCGCACCCACTGGGCCAGCTCCTCGTCGCTCTCCGGCCCCCAGTACGGCGCCATCGGACCGCCCGCGTACCGCTTCATCGCGCTCGTCGCGAACACCTGCTTGGCCGTCTTCAGCCCGGCGACCAGGCGCTTGACGTCGGCCTCCGCGCTCAGGTAGCCGGGGTCGATCAGCACGTCGCGCCCGCTCAGCCCGACCCGGCCGCGGCTCTCCGGCTGCAGCAGCACGACCCCGACGGTCAGGCCGTGGCCGGTCGGCGGGGTGAGCCCGTGGTCGACGAACGGGCCGGGGGCGAAGACGAGCTCGATGTCGGGGGCGGGCTCCTCGGCCGAGGTCCTGACGAAGGCGACCGCCTCGCCGACGTTCGTGGTCAGCATGCCCGAGCGCAGCACGATGTAGCGCAGCAGGTTCACCAGGGACTCGGCCTTGGTCAGCGTCACCGGCTCCTTGCACTCGACGTACACGCCGGAGGCGAGGTGGTCCTGGAGGTTCTTGCCGACCTCGGGCAGCTCGCGCACGAGCGGCACCCCCGCGTCGCGCAGCTCGTCGGCCGCGCCCACCCCGGAGCGCATCAGCAGGTACGGCGAGCCGATCGCCCCCGCCGACAGGACGACCTCCTTGGCCGCTCTGACCAGGGTGCCGCCGCTGTGCTCGATGCCGACGGCCCGGTTGCCCTCGAACACCACGCGGTCCACGGTCGCGCCGGTGAGCACGGTGAGGTTCGGCCGGGCGGCGGCCGGGCGCAGGTAGGCGTCCGCGGCGCTCCATCTGCGGCCGCGGTTCTGGGTGACGGGGGTGGGGCAGTAGCCCTCGTTGGAGCGGCCGTTCAGCTCCGCCAGCCGGGTCAGGCCCAGCTCCTCGCAGGCCCGCAGGAAGGCCGCCGTGGTGACGTTGGGGCTGCGCAGCTCGGAGACGTAGAGCGGGCCGGAGGTGCCGTAGACGCCGCCGTGGTTGCTGCCGACGCGCTGCTCGGCCCTGGTGAAGTATGGCAGGACCTCCTCGTACGTCCAGCCGGGCACCCCCCACTGGTCGTAGTCCTCCTGGCAGCCGCGCACCCACATCTGCGCGTTGAGCGAGGACGAGCCGCCGATCACCCGGCCGCGCGGCCAGTAGAGCTCGCGGCCGGACATCTCGCCCTGCTTGGCCGTCGTGAAGTTCCAGTCGTAGTCGGTCTTGAACAGCTTGGCGAAGCCCGCGGGCATGCGGATCTCCAGCTTGTCGTCATGCCCGCCCGCCTCGACCAGCGCCACCGACACCGACGGGTCCGCCGACAGCCGGTTGGCCAGCACGCACCCGGCGGACCCCGCTCCGACGATCACGTAGTCGTACTGCATGAGCACTCCAGGGGGCTAAGTAACCTGTCACTTGCTTACTCCAGGTGAGCTGGCGCGTCCATATGCATCTGTAACCTCTGTTACCTACTGCGGCCCGCGTTCAGCGGGCCGCAGCAGGGCCGAATGAAATTCGCCCTACCGGTCGGTATGTGGGGCTGCCAAGATGGGGCAAGCGCGTACAGAGGAGGAAGGCGTTCATGCTCAACTTGTCGGTCGTCCTGGAGGACAGCGCCAGAAACAACCCCGACGGCACGGCGATCGTCTTCGGCGACATGCGCCTGCCGTACGGCATGATCGACACTGTCGCCCGCCAGGTGGCGAACCTGCTGGTGTCGCGCGGCATCGGCAAGGGCGACAAGGTGGCGCTGGCCTGTCCCAACCTGCCGTACTTCCCGTTCGTCTACTTCGGCATCCTCAAGGCCGGCGCCACGGTGGTGCCGCTGAACGTGCTGCTGCAGGGCCGCGAGATCGCCTACCACCTCGACGACAGCGACGCCAAGGCGCTGTTCTGCTTCGAGGGCTCGCCGGAGCTGCCGCTGGGCGAGCGCGGCAAGGCCGGCTTCGAGGCCGCGGACGGCTGCGAGCACTTCTTCGTGCTGCCCGCCACCCCGCTGGCCACCGAGTCCCCGTACGGCGAGACGGTGTGGGCGGCGCTCAACGGCGTGCCGGCCGACTTCGAGACGGTGCAGACCGACCCCGAGGACACCGCCGTGATCCTCTACACCTCGGGCACCACGGGCCAGCCCAAGGGGGCCGAGCTCAGCCACCAGAACATGCTGATGAACGCCCTGATCAGCGACCGGATGTTCCCGCGCAGCGAGGGCGGCGACACCTACCTCGCGGTGCTGCCGCTGTTCCACTCCTTCGGCCAGACGACCGTCATGAACACCGCCTTCATGCGCGGCGCGACGGTCGTGCTGATGCCGCGCTTCGAGCCGGGCGAGGCCCTGGAGCTCATGCGCAGGGAGAACGTGACGACCTTCGCCGGCGTCCCGACGATGTACTGGGGCATGCTCACGAAGATCCACGCCGACGGCGTCGAGGTGCCGCGCAGCCTGAAGGTGGCCGTGGCCGGCGGCGCGTCCTCGCCGGTGGAGGTGCTGAAGGACTTCGAGCAGACCTTCGGCATCGGCATCCTGGAGGGGTACGGCCTGTCCGAGACCTCCCCCGTGGCCAGCTTCAACCAGCTCGGACGGCCCACCAAGCCCGGCACGATCGGCACGCCCATCTGGGGCGTGGAGATGAAGCTGATCGAGGGCGACTGGAAGACGGTCGAGGGCGAGGGCCCCGGCGAGATCGCCATCCGCGGCCACAACGTCATGAAGGGCTACTACGGCCGCCCCGAGGCGACCGCCGAGGTGCTCAAGGACGGCTGGTTCCGCACCGGCGACATCGCCACCCGCGACGCCGACGGCTACTACGCCATCATCGACCGGGCCAAGGACATGATCATCCGGGGCGGCTTCAACGTCTACCCGCGCGAGCTGGAGGAGGTGCTCATGACCCACGAGGCGGTGTCGCTGGCGGCGGTCGTGGGCGTCCCGCACGAGTCGCACGGCGAGGAGGTCAAGGCGTACGTCATCCGCACGCCCGGCTCGTCGGTCACCGAGGACGAGCTGATCGCCTGGGCCAAGGAGAACATGGCGGCCTACAAGTACCCGAGGATCGTCGAGTTCCGCGACGCCCTGCCGATGACGGCCACGGGCAAGATCCTCAAGCGCGAGCTTCGCTGACCGGCCGCGGCGCGGGCTCCGGCCCGCGCCTTCCCGACGACCGCCCGCTCGTGCTGTTCGACCTGGACAACACGCTGATCGACCGGCTGGCCGCGTTCCGGCTGTGGGCGGCCGAGTTCGCCGAGGTCCGCGGCCTGGGCCCGGACGCCGCGGACTGGCTGGTACGGCTGGACGCCGACGGCTCCGTGCCGATGGACGCCTTCTTCGCCCGCGTACGTGAGCGCTTCGCGCTGACCGAGCCTGTCGAGGAGCTGTGGCGGGCCTACCGGGCCAGGCTGCCGTGGCTGGTGGAGTGCCGTGCCGAGGTGCTGGCGGGGCTCGACCGGCTGCGGGCGGCGGGCTGGGCGGTCGGGATCGTGACGAACGGGATGGCCGACAACCAGACGGGCAAGATCCGGCGTACCGGGCTGGCCGAGCGGGTGGACGGATGGGCGATCTCCGGCGCGGAGGGCGTGTGCAAACCCGGCGAGCGGCTGTTCCGGATCGCCGCCGACCGGTGCGGAGCCGTCCCGGCGGGCGGATGGATGGTGGGCGACGATCCCGACAAGGACATCGCGGGCGGACGCGCGGCCGGTCTGCGAACGATCTGGATCGACCGCGGGACCGGGGCGGCGGCTCCCCCGGCGGACCTCACGGTGAACGACGTGCTCGCGGCCGTGGAGCTGTTAATCCGGATGCCCGGCGGCGGGAGCGGCCGCTAGTGTGACCGGATGCGTGACAGACCCGCGGATCTGGACGAATCGCTGCTGGCGCCCGCCCTGGAGGCGTGGGGGATCAAGGCCGTCGAGCTGGCGTACGCGCCGGTGGGCTTCGGCGACCACCACTGGATCGCGACCGGCGCCGACGGACGGCGCTGGTTCCTCACCGCCGCCACCCTCCCCCACGGGGCTGCGCGGGCGGCGTTCGGGGACTTGGGGCGGGCGCTGGAGACGGCGGCGGCGCTGTCGGCGTCCCTGAGCTTCGTGGTCGCGCCCGTGCCGGACCTCGACGGCGGCGCGCTGCTCCGCCCGCTGGCCCCGCGGTACGCGCTGAGCGTCTTCCCGTTCGTCGACGGCGTCACCGGCGGCTTCGACGACGAGCCGGCCGAGCACGACCGTGCCCAGGTCATCGACCTGCTGGCCGAGCTGCACGCCACAACACCGCCCCCGTCGACGCCGTCCCGCCCGCTGCAGCCGGCCGGACGGGCGGCGCTGGAGCGGGCCCTGGCCGAGACCGGCCGCCCGTGGACCGGCGGCCCGTACGCCGAACAGGCCCGGACGCTGCTCGACCGGCACGCCGGAACCCTGGACGCCCGGCTGCGCGACTTCGACCGCGGCTGCCGCGACCTCGGCCCGCCCGTCGTCACCCACGGCGAACCCCACCCCGGCAACCTGCTCCGGCACGAGGGCCGCTGCCTGCTGATCGACTGGGACACCGTCGGCCTGGCCGTGCCGGAACGCGACCTGTGGCTGGTCGCCAGGACCCCCGGCGACCTGGCCAGGTACGCGGCCGCCGCCGGCCGCACGCCCGACCCCGCCGCGCTGGCCCTCTACCGGCTGCGCTGGAGCCTCGACGACGTGGCCGCGTACGTCGCACTGTTCCGCGCCCCGCACGGCCGCACCCGCGACACCGACCTGAGCCTGCACTTCCTCACCCGCACGCTCGACGGCCTGGCCGCCGGCGGGCCCTTCGCCCGCTGAGCGTTCGCGGGGGTCAGGCGTTGAGCAGTTCGGCGAGCACCGCGGCCTCGCTGATCTCGGGCTGCCTGGTGGCGGTGAGCAGGGTCAGCGGGCCCTTCCCGGCGAGCTCGCGCAGGTGGGCCACCGCCTCGGCCCGCTCCGGCTCGGCCAGCTCGTCCCGGTAGCGGTGGCCGAACTCCGCGAACCGGTCGGGGTCGTGCTTGTACCAGGTGCGCAGCTCGGTGGAGGGAGCGACCTGTTTGCACCATTCGTCGAGGTGGGCGTCGGCCTTGGCCAGCCCGCGCGGCCACAGCCGGTCGACCAGCACCCGGGCGCCGTCGTCCGGCGCGGGCTCCTCGTAGACCCGGCGCACCCGGACCTTGTTCCCAGCCGTCACCGTCCGCCCCTCCCTCTCGACCGTGAGACCACGCTACGCCGGGCGATGCCAAGCGCCGTTCAGGGACCCGGCCGGGGGGCGTCTAGGATCCGGGACGTGTACGAGCCGATCCCCGACGCGCTGCTGCCCGTGCTCCGCGACCTGCGCGCCACCTGCGGGGTGCGGACGAGCCCGTCAGGAGAGGGCGGCGGGCCCTCTCCTGAGCGTCACGGCCAGTTGACCGCCGGGCGGAGCTGCACGCCGGACCGGCCGTCGTCGTCGAGCTTGACGCCCAGCACCTGGTGCAGCTGGACCTTGTTGCGCTCGAAGCCCACGATGCAGCCCGCCATGTACAGGGCCCACACCCTGGCCGTGCCCATCCCGACCTCCTGGACGGCCTCGTCCCAGTTGGCGTCGAGGTTGTCGCACCAGTGGCGCAGGGTCTTGGCGTAGTGCTCGCGCAGGTTCTCCTCGTGGCGGATCTCGAAGCCGATGTCCTCCATCTGCCTGATCAGCCAGCCCACCGACTCCAGCTCGCCGTCGGGGAAGACGTAGCGGTTGATGAAACCGCCCTTGTTGAACGTCTTCTCCTTGCCCGTCGGACGGGTGATGCAGTGGTTGAGCAGCCGGCCGCCGGGCTTGAGCTTGCCGTAGAGGAACTCGAAGTACGACGGGACGTTGTCCTTGCCGATGTGCTCGGTCAGGCCGATGGAGCTGACCGCGTCGAAGCCGGTCTCCCGCACGTCGCGGTAGTCCATGAAGCGCACCTCGGCGAGGTCCTGGAGGCCCGCGTCGGCGATCGCCTTCTGGGCCCACTCGGCCTGCTGACGGCTCAGCGTCACGCCCAGCGCCTTGACGCCGTAGTGCTTGGCAGCGTGGATGACCATGCCGCCCCAGCCGCAGCCGACGTCGAGCAGGCGCATGCCCGGCTTGAGGTCGAGCTTCCTGGCCACCAGGTCGAACTTCGTGTACTGGGCCTCCTCCAGCGTCGCGCCCTCCTCGGGGAAGGTCGCGCACGTGTAGGCCATGGACGGCCCCAGCACCCACCGGTAGAACCGGTTGGACACGTCGTAGTGGTGGTGGATCGCCTCGGCGTCACGCTGCTTGGCGTGCCGCGAGCCGAGCCGGGCCAGGGCGCTCTGGCGCACCTCCTGCGGGGGCGGCGGCACCCGCATGAGCAGCGGCTTGACGCCCAGCGACCGTACGGCGGCGAGCTTCTCGCCCGCGGTCAGGTCGTTGGTGGTGATGTTCCACATGCGGTCGAGCAGGGTGTAAAGGTCGCCGTGCACGTCGATGTGGCCCGAGATGTACGCCCTGGCCAGGCCCAGTTCCCCGGGGGCCTGCGCCAGGTAGGCCACCGCGATGGGCGACTTGACCTCAAGACCGAGGTCGGCGCCGTCGGGACCGGCCTTGCTGCCGTCGTAGGCCATGAACGAGATGTTCGCGTCAGAGCCGACGATCTTCTCAAAGATGCTTGCGAGAGCCATGCTCACCTTCCCCGTACACACTTTTCGTACAGGTCCAGCAGGCGACCGTTCGGGTCGTATTCCCGCTTGACCGGCCAATAAGCATCACCGTTGTACAGCTCCCAGAACTGCTCACGGGCGTAGAAGGAGGTCGAGTAGAGCGACTTGTGGCCGTCCAGCTCGTGTACCGAGTCCTCGATGAGCCTGTTGTAGTAGCCGTCGAACTGGCCGCGCGGCAGCGGGACCATGCCCCAGAAGCCGAAGTTGACGTAGAGCTTCCCCGGCTCCAGCGGGTACAGCGGCCATTGGGAGCTCGCCCGCAGCGGGCACATCCAGACGGGGGTCATGCCCACCTTGTCGTGGAAGAACTCCAGGAACTGCGCGCCGCGCTCGATCGGCACCTCGACGTCCTGGATGACCGACTCCTGGACGGGCTGGTCGCGCCAGCGGTCGATGCGGGCGGTCAGGCCGGTCCGCCGGTCGAGGGCGACGAGCTTGCGGTAGACGTCGGAGCGCATCCAGCGGCGCGGCATCAGCGAGCGGACCACCGGCTGCTGCACGCCGAACGCCCGCGAGCACCAGAACCAGTCGGTGTCCCAGCGCCACAGGTAGTCGTGGATGCTCAGCCAGTCGCGGCTGCGCTGCCTGATCGACTGGTAGTAGATGCGCATGCCGGTGTAGTCGGAGACGTAGGGCGCGCGGTCGGCGAAGCGGCCGAGCGTGATGTACATCTCCTCCGGGTCGAAGAAGACGCCGTCCACGAAGTCGACCTGCTCGCCGTCGTGCACCATGCTGTCGCAGATCTCCTGCATGGCGAGCATGCACTTGGCCGCGTCGGTGAACCTGATGTGCGTCAGGTGCACGTACGGCTGGACCTTGCGGAGCTTGATCCGGATGCGCAGGGCGTAGCCGAGCGTGCCGTAGGAGTTGGGGAAGGCGCGGAACAGATCCTGGTGCTCGTTGTCGTCACGGGCCACGATGATGCGGCCGTCGCCGGTGAGGATCTCCAGCTCCTCCACCGACTCGTGCGGCAGGCCGTCCCGGAAGCTGGTCGACTCGATGCCGAGGCCGGTGACGGCGCCGCCGAGCGTGATCGTCTTGAGCTGCGGCACCACGTACGGCATGAGCCCGTGCGGCAGCGTGGCCTCGACGAGGTGCTCGTACGTGGTCATGCCCTGGACCTCGGCCGTCATCGTCGCCGGGTCCACGCTGATGACCTCGTCGAGGTCTCTGGCCGACAGCTTGGCCGTCCTGCCTCCGTCACGGAACCTGAACAGGTTGGACGTGGACTTGGCCAACCGGGGAGCGGCGTCGCCGGGGATCTCGGCGTAGGACTGCCGGATCTGCTCTACTGCCCGTTGGTGTGTCGACATCGTCGTCGTCACGGAAGCACCCCCTTGAGCTGGTAGAGATCGTCCGTAAGACCGTATCTCCCGCGGCCCGGCTCGAACAGACCGGGGTCGTTAAAGACACGAAAACTGTTCATCGTGCCAGGTGAAACGCCTATATGGCAGGCAAATGCGGAAATCTACGTCGGACCTGGGGTGAGACACCATTGAGCACGGCACGCACCTCTCGTCCCTCCAGTGCCGCCGTGAGGTTGTCCAGCACGGCCGTGAGCAGGCGCGTCGTCGCCTCAGGCGTCACCCCGGCGGCGTGCGGGGACAGCAGCACGTCCGGCAGATCGCGCAGCGGGTCGCCGGCGGGCAGCGGCTCGGTGTCGAACACGTCGAGCGCGGCCCCGCCGAGGTGCCCGTCACGCAGCGCGGCGACCAGCGCCGCCTGGTCGACGACGCCGCCCCTGGCCGCGTTGACCAGCAGCGCGCCCTGCTTCATGCGGCGCGGGTCGATCAGCCCGCGGGTCTCCTCCGACAGCGCGATCACCACGACCAGCACGTCGCTGCCGGCCACCAGCGTCTCCAGGTCGGCGCGGCCGGGCGCCTGCCGCGGGGACCTGGTCCAGTAGGAGACCTCGCAGCCCAGGGCGCCGAACAGGCGCACGCAGTTCTCGCCGATCGGGCCGTACCCGACGACGCCGACCCGGCGGCCGCTCAGCTCGCGCGGGCGCAGGCCCTGCTGCGGCCACTCCCCCGCGCGGACGGCGGCGTCGGCGGCCCCCAGCCGCCTCGACAGCGACAGCGTGGCGGCCAGGCACCACTCCGACACCGCGACGGCGCTGACGCCCGGCGTGTTGGCCAGCGGCACCCCGGCCTCGGCCAGGGCGGCCAGGTCGTGGCCGTCGACGCCCACCGACGGCTGCTGCACGAAGGCCAGCGCGGGCGCGTGCTTGACCGCCTCGGCGTCGAGCACGAGCGTGGAGGTCCAGTCGCCGAGCACGATCTCGGCCCCGGGCAGCGCGGCCAGCAGCCCGGCCCGGTCGCGGGTGGCGGGCACGCGGACCGTCACCCGGTCGCCGAGCGGGGCGAGCAGGCCGCGCGTCGCCTCCTCGGGGAGCGGCGGCAGGGCGAGCAGGTTCCAGGGGCTCATGCCTTCACAGTAAAGCTGTCGATCACCTGTCGCATCAGTCCCCTGTTGCGCAGCCACTGGTCCTGGGCGACGGTCCAGGACAGGATGTAGGCCGTCTCGCCGGACACCACCGCGCGGCGCACCTCGTGGTAGGTCATGCCCGGCCTGATCCAGCGGGTGCCGGCGGCGCTGGCGGCGGTCCAGGAGAACTCCCACTCGACCGCCTTGACGCCCCGGTGCTCGACCACGCGGCGGCCGCGGCTGATCACCTCCTGGCCCTGCTGCCGCAGCGTCTCCTCCGAGTCGCGCAGGATCTGGTTGGCGTCGAGGCTGGAGTACAGGGCCTCCACGCCGAGGTGGGCGTTGCCGTCGCGGCGCGTCCACTCGGTGACGGACTCGCGCAGCGCGCCCCGCCAGCCGATCGGGCGCAGGATCGACCAGCCCTCCCGCGAGGTCCACGCCCGTACGAGCGGGCGCACCCGCCGCACGGTCGGCGTGGGGGTCGCCGACGGGGTCCGGCTCGTCGTGGGCTGCTGCGAGGGGGACGGGCTCAGCGGGCTGGCCGCGGCGGCCGGCTGGGCGGTGCGCGGGGCGCCCTCGGCGGGCGTGGCGAGCTTGAAGTAGGCGACCGCGCCGCCCGCGACGACCACGACGGCGGCGGCGGCCACGGCCAGCACGGCCCGCCCGCGCCCGCTGCCCGGCTTCTTCTCCGGCAGGTCGGTGTAGGCGGGCTTGGCCGCCACCTCGATGGCCGCGAGCAGCCGGTCGGCCTCCTCGGCGTCCACCCGGTCGGCGGGCTCCTTGCGCAGCAGGCCCTTCAGGATCGGATGCATGATCGGCGGGATGCGCCGGTAGTCGGGCTCCTCGTTGAGCAGCGCGTTGATCGTCGCCATGGCCTCGCCGCGGTCGAAGGGCGAGCGGCCGACCATCGCGGCGAACAGCGTCGCGCCGAGCGACCACAGGTCGGAGGGCGGTCCCGCCTCGTCCGCGCGCACCCGTTCGGGGGCCAGGAAGCTGGGCGAGCCGGTCACCATGCCCGTCCTGGTCAGCGAGGCGTCGCCCTCGACCGTGGCGATGCCGAAGTCCATCAGCACCGCGCGGCCGTCGTCGGCGAGCAGGATGTTGGCGGGCTTGACGTCTCTGTGCAGGATCCCGGCCTCGTGGGCGGCCCTGAGCGCCGACAGCACCTGGCGGCCCACGTCGGCCGCCTGCCGTACGGGCAGGGCCCCCGAGGTGGCCACGACCTCTTCGAGCGAGGGATGTGCGACCAGCTCCATGACGATCCAGGGCCGGCCGCCCTCCTCGACCACGTCGTAGACCGCGACCACGGAGGGGTGGTTGAGCTTGGCCGCCGTACGGGCCTCGCGGGCCGTGCGCATGAGGTGGCGCTCCTGCTCGCCCGGCGACAGCCCCTCGGGCAGCAGCACCTCCTTGATGGCCACCTGCCGGTTGAGCAGCGTGTCGTAGCCCTCCCAGACGACGCCCATACCCCCGCGGCCCAGTTCGCGCAGTAACTGGTAGCGCCTGGCGACAAGCCGGTTGCTCTCCGAAACCATGTCCTACCCCTGTAGCGGCGCGAGCGCCTGCTGCAGACAGCCGCTGGACGCCGGCGATCTGTAGACCACCCGAACAGTGGGCAAGTTTCCCATACCTCCCACGAGTTCGCGGGAAGGACGCAAAAGGCCGCTTGCCACGACTTGCCGAATGTTGTTCTACTGAGGCAGGTTCGGAGCCCGGCAGCCGATCGTTTGCCGGTGCGACTGTCGAGGAGATGTCCATGTCGAAGGGTAGTGGCGGCCCGCTGGCCGGAGTGCGCGTGCTGGAGCTCGCGGGGCTGGCCCCCGGGCCGTTCGCCGGGATGATGCTGGCCGACCACGGCGCCGAGGTGCTGCGGGTCGACCGGGTGCAGGCCGTCTCCGACCGACCTCGTACGGACGTCATGGACCGCGGCAAGCAGACGATCGGCCTGGACCTGAAGTCACCCGAGGGCGTGGCCGCCTTCAAGGAGCTGGCCCGCAACGCCGACGCGGTGATCGAGGTCTTCCGTCCCGGCGTCGCCGAACGGCTCGGCATCGGCCCCGCCGACCTGCACGCGGTGAACGAGCGGCTGGTCTACGGCCGGATGACCGGCTGGGGCCAGGACGGCCCGCTCGCCCCCACCGCCGGCCACGACATAGACTACATCGCGATCTCCGGCGTGCTGTCGATGCTCGGCCGCGAGGGCGGCAAGCCCACCCCGCCGATCAACATCCTCGGCGACTTCGCCGGCGGCGGCCTCATGCTCGCCTACGGCGTGCTGCTGGCCCTGTTCGAACGCGAGCGCACCGGCAAGGGCCGGGTGATCGACGCCGCCATGGTGGACGGCGCCGCCCTGCTGTTCTCGATGTTCTACCAGGCCGCCCAGAGCGGCTTCTGGGGCCCGCGGGGCACCAACCTGCTCGACACCGGCGCCCCCCAGTACGACACCTACGAGACCGCCGACGGCGGCTTCCTGGCCGTCGGCTCGCTCGAACCGCAGTTCTGGGACGCCATGGTGAACCTGATGGGCCTGACCGGCCTGCCCGACCGCAACGACAGGACGCAGTGGCCCGCGCTCAAGGCCCGGCTGGCCGAGGAGTTCGCCAAGCGCACCCGTGCCGAGTGGGAGGCCCTGTTCGAGGGCTCGGACGCCTGCGTCTCGCCCGTCCTGTCCATGGCCGAGGCCGCGCGGCACCCGCACAACGTCGCCCGGGGCACGTTCGCCGAGGTCGGCGGCGTGACCCAGCCGGCGCCCGCGCCGCGCCTGCTCGGCGCGCCGGCCCCGGACCTGTCGCCCGCCACCCGCCTCACGGACCTGTCCGCGTGGGGGCTGCCGGCGGCGGAGGCGGAGAAGCTGCGGGAGCAGGGCGTGCTGGCCTGAGCCTTCGTCAGGGGCGGGACGTCGCCGGTCGCGCGTGGGCGGCGTAGTCCTTGAGCCGGATCGAGTCGTGCAGGCGCACGCCCTTGCCGCTGGTCTTGGTCGCGGCCCTGGTGAGGGCGACCGGCAGGTGGCCGACCAGCCGGACGCCCTGGGCGAGCGCCCACACGTCGAAGCGGCTCCCCGGGACGATCCCCCTGGCCGCGCGGCGGGCGAAGGCGCGGCTGCGGCGCACGTACTCGCCGATCTCGGCCTCGTAGGCGGGGTAGGCCGTGCGGTGGTCGCCGCCGTGCGCGGCCAGCTCGCCCGCCAGCACGTACGCCCCCACGACCGCCAGGCTCGTGCTGCCGCCCACGGCCGGCCCCGGGCAGTAGCCGGCGTCGCCGGCCAGCGTCACCCGGCCGCGCGACCAGGAGTCGAGCCTGAGCTGGGTGATGGAGTCGAAGTAGAAGACGGACGCGCGGTCCACCTCGTCCAGGATCCTGGGAACCTGCCAGCCGAGGCCGCCGAACCGCTCGCGCAGCAGCTCCTTCTGCCGTGCCACGTCCCGGTAGTGGTAGTCGAGCGGCTCCGGCGTCCTGAACAGGAAACCGGCCCTGGCGTCGTCCATGTGCGCGGCGCTGTAGACGGCGGCCATGTAGCCCTCGCCCGCCATGGCCTCCATCCGGCCGTCGAGGCCCAGGAAGTTCGGGACGGACGCGACGGCCAGGTAGGCGCCGATCCAGGTGGCGAAGCGCTCCTCGGGGCCGAAGGTCAGGCGGCGCACGTTGGAATGCAGGCCGTCGGCGCCGATCACCAGGTCGAAGCGGTCCTGCCGGCCGCTGTCGAAGCGCACCTCGCCGTCCTCGGAGATCGAGGCGATGGAGTCGCCGAAGACGTAGGCGGCGTCGTGCCGGGTGGCCTCGTGAAAGACCTCGCTCAGGTCGTCGCGCATGATCTCGACGTGCCGGTCGGAGACGGCGGTGAGGATGCGGCGCAGCTCCAGCTCCACGGGCCGCGCCCGGCCCTCGCGGTGGATCCTGAGCCAGTCGGTGCCGGTCTTCTTCGCCATGACGGGCTCCAGGAGGCCCATCTTCTCGACGATGTCCATGGCGGGCCGGAACAGGTCCACCGCGTGGCCGCCCGACTTCCTGAGCGCGGGGGCGCGTTCGACGACCGTGACCTCGAAGCCGTACCTGGTCAGCCAGTACGCCAGCACCGGCCCGGTGACGCTGGCTCCCGAGATGAGGACCTTCATGGCCCCCTCCTTACTTAACGGTAGGTAAGTCCACGCTAGCACGCGTCCTTACTTAACGGTAGGTAAGGGATAAACTTCAGCCATGCCCAGTGACACCAAGTCCCGCATCCAGGCGGTGGCCCGCGAGCTGTTCGCCGAGCAGGGCGTGCAGAACACCAGCCTGCGCCAGATCTCCGACCGGCTGGGCATCACCAAGCCCGCGCTCTACTACCACTTCGCCTCGCGCGACGACCTGGTGCGCAGCATCGTGCAGCCGCTGGTGGAGGACTTCGAGCGCTTCACCGCCAGGCAGGAGCCCGGCGACCCGCGCGCGCTGCTCGACGACTACTTCGAGCTCATGTGGCGCCACCGGGACGTGACCGGGATGATGGTCCGCGACATCTCGATCCTGGCCTACCTCGACCTGGGCCGGCGCATGTTCGAATGGCGGCGCGAGCTGATCGCCCTGCTGCTCGGCCCCGACCTCACGCAGGCCCAGCAGATCCGCGCCACGCTGGCGCTCGGCGGCATGGCCGACTGCACGGTCGAGTACGCCGGCCTCCCCCTGGAGGAGGTCAAGCCGACGGCCGTCGCGGCGGCGGCCGAAGCGCTCGGCCTGTGACGCCCGGCCTGTGACTTCCGGGGCCTAGACGGCCACGTAGAGGTCGGCGCCGCCGAAGTGATGGACCTCCAGGTCCGTGGTGAAGGCGCGGGAGGGCTGGCCGCCCGACTCGGTGTGCTGCCACACCTGCTGCCACGCCTCGATCAGCGCCTGCGGCAGCGGCCCGCGGGCCTCCAGCCTGAGCGACTTGGCGGCCGGCACGCGCACCGCCACCATGCCCTCGGGCAGGCGCGGCACCGTGCGCACGCCGATGCCGACGATCTGCGTGTAGGCGCCGGTGTGGTCGCTCTCGTAGTCGGTCAGGACCGCGTAGAGGTTCTCGTCGATGCGGCCCGGCACGTGCGCGAAGGCCCCCGGCGCGCCCGCCCGCTGCCACAGCGTGGGCAGCGCGGCCCGCGCCGGATCCGCCTCGTCGGCGTTCGTCGTGCGTACGGCGAAGCCCACGACGGTCAGCTCGGCCCGTTCGACGATGTCCACGACTTACCTCCCCCAAATGTGTCCCCGGCCGATCATAAGCCCCGGAGAACGGGGGAAACCCCTTGTTAGCCCTGTCACCCCATAAGATGGATGAACGTGAAGTTTCTCAACGACCAAGAGCCTCGTTACGATTTGACTTACAGCGACGTGTTCATGGTGCCGTCGCGCTCCTCGGTCGGATCGCGGCTCGCGGTCGACCTCTCCACGAACGACGGCACGGGCACCACGATCCCCGTCGTCGTCGCCAACATGACCGCGGTCGCCGGCCGCCGCATGGCCGAGACCGTGGCCCGCCGCGGCGGGATCACCGTGATCCCCCAGGACATCCCGCTCGACGTCGTCGCCGACGTGGTCGACTGGGTCAAGAAGCGCGACCTGGTCCACGACACGCCGCTCACCCTCACCCCGCACGACACCGTGGGCGAGGCGCTGCAACTGCTGCCCAAGCGCGCCCACAACGCGGTCATCGTCGTCGACTGGGACAACCGCCCCGTCGGCGTGGTGACCGAGGCCGACTGCCAGGGCGTGGACATGTACACGCAGCTGTCGGAGGTCATGTCGAGCGAGCTGCTGACGCTGCCCGCCGGGCTCGACCCGCGCGCCGCCTTCGACCGCCTGCACGAGGGCCGCCACCGCCTGGCGCCCATCGTGGACGACGAGGGCCGGCTGGTCGGCATCCTCACCCGCACGGGCGCGCTGCGGGCCACGCTCTACCAGCCCGCGCTCGACGCCCAGGGCCGCCTGCGCATCGCCGCGGCCGTCGGCGTGAACGGCGACGTCGCCGCCAAGGCCAAGGAGCTGCTGGAGGCCGGGGCCGACTGCCTGGTCGTGGACACCGCCCACGGCCACCAGGAGAAGATGATCGCCGCCCTGCGCGCCGTCCGGGCGCTCGACCCCGGCGTGCCGGTCGCGGCTGGCAACGTGGTGACCGCCGAGGGCGTGCGCGACCTGGTCGAGGCCGGGGCCGACATCCTCAAGGTCGGCGTGGGCCCGGGCGCCATGTGCACCACGCGGATGATGACCGGCGTCGGGCGTCCGCAGTTCTCGGCGGTGCTCGAATGCTCGGCCGAGGCCCGCCGGCTCGGCAGGCACGTCTGGGCGGACGGCGGCGTCCGGCACCCCCGTGACGTGGCCCTGGCGCTGGCGGCCGGGGCGTCCAACGTGATGATCGGCTCGTGGTTCGCCGGCACGTACGAGTCGCCCGGCGACGCCCGCACCGACGCCGACGGGCGCAAGTACAAGGAGAACTTCGGCATGGCCTCCTCCCGCGCCGTGCGGCTCAGGACGGCCGAGGACTCCGCCTACGACCGGGCCAGGAAGGCGCTGTTCGAGGAGGGCATCTCGACCTCGCGCATGTACCTCGACCCCAAGCGGCCCAGCGTGGAGGACCAGATCGACGGGATCGTCGCGGGCCTGCGGTCGTCGTGCACGTACGCGGGCGCGGCCAACCTGGAGGAGTTCCACCAGCAGGCCGTCATCGGCATCCAGAGCTCCTCCGGCTACGCGGAGGGCATGCCGCTGCACCAGAGCTGGTGACGCCCACCCACCGGCGCCGGCGCCCCCCGGCGACGCGCCCGCCGAGCGGCCCGGCGCCGGGAGAAAGGGCGGCCATGAACGACGGCCGTACCCCGACGGCATAGAGTCGTCGGGTTATTGTCATCGTCAACAGGAGCACATTCGTGGCACTCGAGAAGCCCGAGATCGACTTCCCCGAGGGCAACCCGCCCGCCGACCTGGAGATCGTCGACCTCGTCGAAGGCACTGGCCCCGAGGCCAAGCCGGGCCACAACGTCAGCGTCCACTACGTGGGCGTCTCGTTCTCGTCCGGGGAGGAGTTCGACGCGTCGTGGAACCGCGGCCAGGCGTTCGAGTTCCCGCTCGGGGGCGGCCGCGTCATCGCGGGCTGGGACCGCGGGGTCGCCGGGATGAAGGTCGGCGGCCGTCGCAAGCTCGTCATCCCGCCGCACCTCGGTTACGGCGACCGCGGCGCGCCGCCGCGCATCAAGGGCGGCGAGACGCTGATCTTCGTGGTCGACCTGCTCGGCGTCAGCTAGACCGGGCACGGGCGGGCCGCCGACGGTGGCCCGCCCGGCTACCCCTGCTTTGGAAAACCCGGCACATATCGGGTGGGGAAATGTCGGCGTGGTGAGGCACGATAGCGGTGTGCTTCTGATCGACGTGGTCCGGACCTCCGACGCGGTGACGCGCACCTCCGCACGGCTGGGCAAGGTCGGGCATCTGGCCGAGCTGCTCGCCCGGGTCGGCCCGGACGAGGCGGAGATCGCCATCGCCTACCTGTCGGGCGACCTGCCGCAGCGCCAGATCGGCGTGGGCTGGCGCTCGCTGGAGGACGTCCCGCAGCCCAAACTCGCCGCCACCGCCACCCTCACGACCGTCGACGCGCTGCTGACCCGCATCAAGGCCGTCTCCGGCCCCGGCTCGCAGGCGGCGCGCAGAGCGCTGGTCGCCGAGCTGTTCGCCGGGCTGACCAGCCAGGAGCAGCAGTTCATGCGCAGGCTGCTCAACGGCGAGCTGCGCCAGGGCGCCCTCGACGGCGTCATGATCGAAGCGCTGGCCAAGGCGTCCGGCGCGCCGTCGGCCGACGTGCGGCGGGCGCTCACCCTGCGCGGCTGGTTGCCCGCCGTGGGCGCGGCGGCGCTGACCGGCGGCGTGGCGGCGCTGCACGCGTTCAAGCTGGAGGTGGGGCGGCCGGTCTCCCCCATGCTCGCCGGCAGCGCGCCCAACGTGGCCGCCGCGCTGGAGAAGGCCGGCTCGCCCGCGTCCCTGGAGTGGAAGCTCGACGGCGTACGCGTGCAGGCCCACCGCTCGGGCACGCAGGTGCGGGTCTTCACCCGCACCCTCGACGACATCACCGCGCAGGTCCCCGAGCTGGTCGAGGCGGTGCTCGGGCTCGACTCCGCCGACCTGGTGCTCGACGGCGAGGTCCTCGCGCTGCGGCCGGACGGGCGTCCCCACCCCTTCCAGGTGACCGCGAGCCGCGTCTCCAGCAAGACCGACGTCGCCAGGCTGCGCGAGCAGACCCCGCTCAGCGTGTTCTTCTTCGACGCGCTGCGCGCCGACGGCGCCGACCTGCTCGACCTGCCGTACTCGCAACGCCAGGAGGCCCTGGCCGGCGCCGTCCCGCCCGGCCTGCTGACGCCGCGGCTGATCACCGCTGACGTGGCCGAGGCGGAGAAGTTCTTCACCGACGTCGTCAAGGCGGGCCACGAGGGCCTGGTGGTGAAGTCCCTGTCCTCGCCGTACGCGGCCGGCCGGCGCGGCGCGGGCTGGATCAAGGTCAAGCCCCGCCACACGCTCGACCTGGTGGTCCTGGCGGCCGAGTGGGGCCATGGACGGCGCGAGGGCAAGCTGTCCAACCTCCACCTGGGCGCGCGCGACCCCGAGGGCGGGTTCGTCATGCTGGGCAAGACGTTCAAGGGGCTCACCGACGAGCTGCTGGCCTGGCAGACCGAACGCTTCCTCGAACTCGCCGACGGCCCCACCGACGAGTGGGCGGTCAAGCTGCGGCCCGAACTGGTCGTGGAGATCGCCTTCGACGGAGTGCAGCGTTCGCCGCGCTACCCCGGAGGGATGGCGCTGCGCTTCGCCCGGGTGCTGCGCTACCGGCCGGACAAACGCCCCGAGGACGCCGACACCGTCGCCACCGTCCGCTCCCTCATGCTCTGACCCCACCCACACCTACCAGACCGCACACCCGAACCCCAGAGACCTGCACCTGGAGGCAGGCAATGGGGTCGTCTGGCGCTCCCATCGGTTCCCCCTGCACACACTCCTTGAACTCCCCCGATCACGACCTGACATCCATTCGGGCCGCTCGCACCCTGAGTCCAGGTTGAGCCGCTGGCGGCCTGGGGCAGGGTTGGCCGGTTCACGAGCTGACGTCCCGGTTGAGCCGCTCGCATCCTGACGTCCGGTTGGGCCACTCACGGCCTGACGTCCGGTTGGGCCACTCACGGTCCTGACGTCCGGTGGGGCCGCTCACGGTCTGACGTCCGGTGGGGCCGCTCACGGTCTGACGTCCGGTTGGGGCCGTTTATGGCCTTGGGGCAGGTTGGAGCGTTTGTGACTTGGGGTCGGGTTGGTCTGAGGCGTGGGGTTAGACGAGTTCTGTCGTTCTCCAGAAACCCCAAGATCCTCGGCGTACGCTCGGCGTTCTGGGCCTCTTGCGCCCTTAAGTGAGATATATCACTGTATGTCGCATTAAGTTGTCTTTACCTGCTGTTTGTCGCATATGTTCGTCCTCGCCCGCCGGATCCCCCATCCCTTGCGGGCGGACAGGCCGTCACACGCCTCCCACCCCCCTTGACCTGGCCTTTCCCTTTCCTGTCCCCTAGCTAGGACCGTGGTTTACCTTGGGCCAGCACTCCCACAAATCGTCCCCCAACGACCGCAAGCTCTCCCCGGGCAAGCGCCGCTGGACCGCCATCGCCGCTGGGGCCGCCGTAGTGGCCGCCGCCTCGACCACCGCCTGGGCCGCCGTCGGCAACGACGCCCCCGGCACCACCGCCGCCAAGGACGCCGCCACGGCGTCCACCTCCACCGGCGCCCCCAACCCGCCGGTCGCGGCCAACGTCTCCCAGGCCAGAACCACCACCCCGGCTCCCACGGCATCAAGCCCCAGCGCCTCGACCTCCACCGCTTCGGGGCCGAGCGCGAAGAGCGTCCCGAACTCTCCGCACGGCGCCAACCCCGCGCCGAAGGCCCCCGACGCCACCGAGACGCCGGCCTCCGACACAGCCTCCTCCGACACGGCTTCGTCCGACGCGGCGGCCTCCGACACGGCGAAGAAGACGACCAAGACCGTCAAGCCGGTCAAGCTCCGGGCCACGAAGCCGAAGGTTCGCGTTCTGTCCTCCGGGACGTGTGGCGCCTCGTACTACGGCGAGCCCCAGATGACGGCCAGCGGCGAACGCTTCAATCCCTCCGCCATGACGGCCGCCCACAAGACCCTTCCGCTGGGCAGCCGCGTCCGCGTCATCAACCCGCGCAACGGCTCGTCGGTCACCGTACGCATCAACGACCGCGGCCCGTACGTGGGCGGCCGGTGCCTCGACCTCTCCAGGGCCGCGTTCGACGCGATCGGCAGCCTGGGCGCGGGCGTGATGACCGTCCGCTACGAAGTCCTGGCCCGCTGACGACGTCCGGCCTCCCCTCGGCCCCGCCCCCACTCATTCGTCCCCCGGGGGCGGGCCGGGCCTCCCTCAACACCGCGCCCACGAATGCCGCACATGCGCCGATCCTGACTGCCGACATCCCAGCTCCGATCGCCGGCCTCCATCGGAGGGCCGTGGAGCCAAGGACTTGGAACCCCGACATCGGGATCGAAGGAACCGGGTCGGGCGTCCAGGGGAGCGGGACCCGAGACGTCGGGAAGCTGCGACCGAAACCCCTGCGAGCGCTGAGGCCCGAGAGCTGGGGGCCTGGAATGTCAAGAGGACTGCGGCCAGGATGTTCGAGAGCTGTGGTCGAGTTACTGGTTCTGGTCCCAGACATCCCTGGGGCTCACTCTCCGGACGCCTTCCCGATCGCGGACCCAATACTGCGGTTCGATGGCTCCCCGACCCGGAATCCCCGGTCTTTCGACATCTCGGATACCCCGACGTGGGTCCTGGTCCCGTGACACCCCGGGCCCCAACCCAAATCTCCGCCCCCGATCTCCCGGGAACGCCCCCGCTGTCCCCGGACGTCCCCTAACGTCCCTCGGTTACGAAACCGCGGGGCCGGATTCGGGTCCGCAATCCCCCGCCATTCCCGACGTCGGTCACGTCCCCCGACGTCCCGCAGGTTCGTTCCCCGATCGCGGTTGCAACGCCACAGTTCCGGCCCCCGGGCACCTGGCCGGCATCCCCAGATGTCCCCCACCATCCCCGGGTCCCGCTCTTCGGACGCTCTCCGGTCGCGGCCCTAACGCCTCGGGGCCCTCGACTCGAGATCCCCTGCCCCTTCGCATTTCCGGATACTTCGATGCGGCCCTGGTCTCGTGATCCATCAAGCCCCCGACTCGAATTCCTGGACCCGCGATACCCCGGGGACGCCCCCGATGTCCCCGGACGTCCCCCGACGTCCCTTGGTCCCAATACGCGCGTCCCGGGCCCCGGGCCCGCTGCCATTCATGGACGCCCCCCGACATCCTTGGGACCGATCTAGTTTCCTGAGCCCCGACAGCGCTTGGTCCTGATCCAGATCCTCGGATGTCGCGATCCATCTTCCGGAGACCCCCCGACCTCCGCTATCCGTGGCCCCCGAATCTGCAATCTGCGGGTCTGTTCGTCAGCCTCCGCCGCAGTCGGTTTCCTCCAACCCGACAGGAGGCGTTACTTGACCAGGCGGACCGTCAGGGGGTAGCGGAAGCTGCTCTCGGCCAGGGCCGAGATGCCGCCGACGATGCCCAGGACGACGGCGCCGACCCAGATCACCGGCAGCAGCACGACGCCGATGACGGTGAGGGGCAGGATGCAGGTCGCCCCCACCACGGTGAGCTGGAAGTTCAGGGCTTCCAACGCATGCCGCCGCAGGTACGGGGACGTCTTGGCCGCCGTGAGCAGCAGGATCAACGGGCCAACCACCGGGATCCCGATGGCGATCAGCAGGTGGCCCAAGGCGGCCTGGAGGCGTTCGTTGCTCTCCGAAGGCCGTTCCGGATGGACCCGACGGGGCATCGGCGGCGCGAGTCTGGGCACCGCCATCGTCCCGTACAGCTCGTTCATGATGGGCATCAGGTCGCCGTGCGTACGCGCGGTCATCGCGCGTTCCAGCCGGTCGTCGAACTCCAGCTTGTCGAAGCGGCCCTCCGCGTAGGCGGCCTTGACGTGCTCGACGACGTGCTCTCGGTCCTGGTGGGTGACGCGCAGATGAGCTGGCGGCACCTGTCCCGGCCCGGGGGTCTTGGGTACCCCAGCCATGATGGTCATGCCTCTCCTTGGAATCGGCAGTCAACCTTCATACTGCGTCCTCGGAGCCGGACGTGCCATCGGGAGAAACCCCGAGCTGTCCCCGAGATCATCCCCGACACCGGCGCTTCGGACGGTATAAAAAGGATCCATGAGATGGCGAGACCGCTACGGTATCCGTCGGCTGCGCGGGCAGAAGATCGCGCGGTTCGACCGCGAGGCGACCGATGCCGACATCGAAGCGCTCATCGCCTTCGCACGTTCGCGGCGTGGCGTCGAGTTCTACGTCGAGCCTGAGACGTTCGCCACCGACACGACCGCCGTGGCGGTGGCCGACGACGGCGAGTGGACCAGGCGCCGGGTCGGGTCGCCCGCGGTGATCCACAAGGTGGCCCGAGATCTGGCATTACCGGTGTACGACGTGCAGCTGACGGGCTACCCCCCTCGGATGCGGGCGTACAACGAGCGCCGGCGCCGCGAAGAAGGCAGCCTGTAGTTCCGGCGGGAAGGGTGCTGGTGGAGGCCACCGGCACCCTTTCTTCATGCGCCCCCACCCGCCCCCCGGTGCGGGCCGGGCCCCGGCTGGGACGGGACGTCGTCGAGCAGGCCGAGCATGGGGATCAGCCAGCCCCCGTTGGGCGAGCCCATGGCGGTGTCGAGCTCGGCGGGGCTGGGCAGGCGGCCGCGGACGACGGCGGGTGAGAGCAGGCTCTGCAGGGCGTGCATCAGGAGGTTGGCCATCGAGTAGTGGGGATCGGTGGTGAGGGCGCGTTCGAGGGCGATGGTGGCCAGGATGTTGTCACCCGTGCGCCAGGCCGCCATGGCCAGCAGGGAGGCGGCCGGCGGGACGAAGCGGGGCTCCAGGCGGCGGGTGAGATCTTTCCACAGGGGCAGGTGGGCGTCGCGCATCATGGTCCAGGCTTCGTCGCGGACTCTGATCACGGTCAGGGCCAGGCCCAGCCGGGCGGCTGCGATGTCGTCGAGGCGGACGCCGCCGGCGTGGGCGGTCAAGGTCGCGCGGACTTCGGCGAGGGCCTCGGCGACGTAGCCGCGGGCGAAGGTGTCCAGGTCTGGGGCGGCCACCAGGCGGGTTCGGACCTCGGCTACGGCGGTGGCGGTGGCCTGGCGCATCGCCATGCGGACAGGGCCGGCGGCGGGGGCGATCGTGCGCTCGAGGCTGCGGCGGTCGGGGAGGGCGACCAGGCCGCGCACGGTGGCCTCGGCGGCGATCTGGCTGGTGGTCGGGTCGTACGGGGTGCCTTCGGGCGGGCAGCACCGGGGCAGGTCGCAGACGTAGGACCAGTAGCGGCCTTCGTGGGCGCGCAGCGCCTCGCCCACGCGGATCTCCGATGCGGCGGCCAGCAGCCTGGCCTCGTCGACGGCGGGCGTGACCGTGTCGCCGCTGCCGTAGCCGACGATGACCAGCTCGGTGACGCCTTCACGGGACAGCAGGCCGGTGAGGGGGTCGAGGGTGCCCCGGGGGAACGGGACGTCCCACCTCGCGGCCACCTTGGCCTGGCCTCGGTGGAGGCCGATCACGACCAGACTGTCGTGGGGGTGGAAGCCGACCAGGTAGGGGACGGCGGCCAGGATGTCGGCCGGGCTGGTGAGCGTGAGGCAGGGGGCCGGGGCGTTGGTCGTCATGAGCGTCAAGGGTGCCGGGGAGGCACGCTTCGAAAGCGCCCGAGCGCGGTTCTGTGGATGACGACCTCCCCGACGTCCTGCCCTGTGGACGACCGAAGGGATGGGCCAAACCGGCAGGTCAGGGGGCGGAACCGCAGGTGAGGATCAGGCGCCGGGTGGGGGTCAGGCACAGGTGCGGGCCCGCGGGTGGGGGTCAGGCCCGTGGGAGCACGCGGGTGAGGGGCAGGCCGGTGGGGAGCGCGCGTGTGGGGAGCGCGCCGGTGCAGGTCACGCGGGTGGAGGTCAGGCCGGAAGGGAGCGCGCGGGTGGGGGTCACGCCGGTGCGGGACATGCGGGTGGGGGTCAGGCCGAGGGAGGGCGCGGGCGGGAGGTTAGGCGGGTGGGGTTAGGTGGGTGGGGTTGGGGGTGGGGTCGGGGGGTTGGGTGGGGGATATGCGGGCGCGTACGAGGAGGGCGGCGCCCGCCACCGCGGCCGGCATCGTCACCACCGCCACGAACGGCACCAGGAACAGCAGGAACCCCACCACCCCGAACCCCAGCGTGGTCGCCATGTTCCGGCGCAGCAGCGTGAACCGTTCCTTCCTGGCCACCCCCCGGCGTTCCAGGGCCAGCGTGGTCAGCTCGACCGTCAGGAAGAAGCCGGAGACGAAGGCGCCGACCACGGGCACCACCGTCTGGCCGACCACCGGCACGAACCCCAGGAAGAACAGCGGCACGGTGAACAGCAGCACGTAGAACAGGGTGACCAGGCTGTCCCTGATCGAGCGGGGCAGCGTACGCCACCACGGCTGCTCCACCGCGCCGGGCAGCGGGTCGGCCTCGGCCGAGAGCCGTTCGTAGAACGGCTCGCCGATCGCCAGCGTCAGCGCCGTGAACGTCAGCACCGCCAGCGCCAGCCCGCCGAGGAAGAGCGCGATGCCGACCAGCGTGCGGAACAGGTCGGCCCAGCTCCACGAGTCGGCGAACGGGGTGAAGAACTCGGCCAGGTCGCGCGCGTGGGTGCCGAGCAGGATCAGCGCCGCCACGTAGACGGCGAATGCGATCACCGCCGGGATCAGCCCGAACAGCCACCACCGGCCGTGCCGCGACACCCATCCGAGACCCTGGAAGAAGAAGCCGACGCCGGCGGCGAAGTCGCGCAGAGATCGCATGCCCGGCAGGCTAGCGCCAGAACGACGTGACCGCGTAACCCAGCTCGTCGAACAGCTCGCGCAGCAGCGGCAGGGACACCCCGAGCACGTTGCCGTGGTCGCCCTCGATGCCCTCGACGAACCAGCCGCCGCGCCCCTCGATGCTGAACCCGCCGGCCAGGCCGAGCGGCTCGCCGGTGGCGACGTAGGCGGCGATCTCCTCCTGCGACGGCTGGCCGAAGCGGACCACGGTGGTGGCCACCTGGGCCGCCTGCCGGCCGGCCGGCACGTCGATCACGCAGTGGCCGGTCACCAGGCGGCCGGTGCGCCCGCGCATGATGCGCCAGCGCTCGACGGCCTCCTCGGGGGTGCCGGGCTTGCCGTAGGGGCGGCCGTCGATTTCGAGGATCGAGTCGCAGCCGATGACCAGCCCCTCCTCCAGCCCGCTCGCGACCGCCTCCGCCTTGGCCTTGGCCAGGACGAGGCTGAGCGCCGCCGGCGAGTGTGCGGTGAAGGCGTCCTCGTCGACCCCGGAGACGATCACCTTGGGGTCGAGGCCGGCATTGCGCAGCACGGTGAGGCGGGTGGGCGAGGCAGAGGCCAGAACGATCACCGTCCCAGCTTACCGAAGGCCCGCGCGGTCACCAGTCGTGGTTCGGGGTGCCCCTCGCGGGCTGCCGGTCGGCGGGGTCGTACGGGCCGCCCTGGGCCGGGACGGCGCCGCCGAAGATGCCGCTCAGCAGGCCGTCGAGCAGGTGGCCGAGGCCGCCGGGCAGCGAGGCGTGCTCCTGGCGCAGGTCGGCGGCGAGGGCGGAGGCGTCCATGTTGGCCTTGGCGGCGCGGCCGGCCAGGAGGGACATGACCATGGGGGCGACGAGCGGGAGCAGCCGCATGATGGTGCCGGAGCTGACGCCGGCCAGTTGCGAGAGGCCGGCCGCGGCCCGTTCGGTGCCCTGGCCGCCGAGGACGTGGCCGAGGATGCTGTGGCCGTCGCGGGTCAGCGAGGCCACGTCGCCGTTGAAGGGGTCGGCGTCGACGTGGTCGTCGAGGGCGCCGCGCAGGGCCTCTGCGCCGTCGGGGTGCTCGGCGTTGCGGGCCATGCCGCCGATCACGGTGCCGGCCACGGCCTCGACGACCTTGCGCGCCGTGGCCGTGTCGGTGCCGAGCATGCCGGCGATCTGGTCTACGCCTGAGTCGCCGAGCTGGGTGAGAAGCTCGTCATTCAGTGTCAAGGCAGTCCCCCGATCCGAGTCGCGGGAGGACGTTCCCCGGCCGTGATCGAGGCAAGGCCGGGGTTCCCCTAAGTCTCGGGAAAGGCGGGTCTCCCGGGGGTCAGTCGAGGGCGGGCTGCTTGCTGCCGCTGGCCAGGCCGGCGGCGGCGTACGCGCTCGCCTCGTCGAGCGTCTCGTGTTCGAGCAGGGCCGCCACGATGCCGTCGAGCCGTTCGCGGTTCTCGGTGAGCACCTGGACGGCGCGCTCGTAGCACTCGTCCACGATGCGCCGCGCCTCCTCGTCGACGGTGGCCAGCGTGGCCGGCGACGCCTGCGGCGAGGAGCCGTCGTTGGGCAGGATGGTCAGCGGGCCGATCTTCTCCGACATGCCCCAGCGGCCCACCATGCCGCGCGCGATCATGGTGACCTGTTCGAGGTCGTTCTCGGCGCCGGTGGTGATGATGCCGTAGACGACCTGCTCGGCCGCCATGCCGCCGAGCGCGCCGGTGATGCGCCCGCGCAGGTACGGCTCGTCGTAGGCGTAGCGGTCGGTGTCGGGGGTGGACAGCGTGACGCCGAGCGCCCGGCCGCGGGGGATGATCGAGATCTTCCTGACCGGGTCGGCGCCGGGCTGGAGCATGCCGAGCAGGGCGTGCCCGGCCTCGTGGAAGGCGGTGCGGGTGCGCTCCTCCTCCGGCATCACGATGCTGCGGGCCGCGCCGAGCTGGAGCTTCTCCAGCGCGTCCGCGAAGTCGGACATGTCGACCTTCTCCTTGCCGCGCTTGGCGGCGAGGAGTGCGGCCTCGTTGACCAGGTTGGCCAGGTCGGCGCCGGTCATGCCGGGGGTGGTCTTGGCGATGCGGTCGAGGCTGACCTCGCCGTCGAGCGGCACGCCGCGCGAGTGGACCTCCAGGATGGCCGTGCGTCCGGCCGCGTCGGGCAGGCCCACCTGCACCGTACGGTCGAAGCGCCCGGGACGCAGCAGCGCCGGGTCGAGGATCTCGGGCCGGTTGGTGGCCCCGATGACGATCACGCCCTCGGCGCCGGAGAAGCCGTCCATCTCGGTGAGGATCTGGTTCAGCGTCTGCTCGCGCTCGTCGTGGCCGCCGATGCCGCCCGCGCCGCCGCGGGCCCGTCCGATGGCGTCGATCTCGTCGATGAACACGATCGAGGGCGCGACCTTGCGGGCCTCCTCGAACAGGTCGCGGACGCGCGAGGCGCCCACGCCGACGATCATCTCGATGAACTCCGAGGCGCTGGCCGAGAAGTACGGCACCTTGGCCTCGCCCGCCACGGCCCTGGCCAGCAGCGTCTTGCCGGTGCCGGGAGGACCGGCGAGCAGCACGCCCTTGGGCAGCTTGGCGCCCAGCCTGCGGTACTTGCCGGGGTCCTTGAGGTAGTCGACGACCTCGACGAGCTCGTTCTCCACCTCGTCGATGCCGGCGACGTCGTCGAACGTGACGCGCACCTTGGCGGCCTCGACCGGCTTGGCGGCCTTGGACTTGCCGAGCCCGCTCAGGCCGCCGCCCATCATGCTGGCGCCGCGGCGCATGATCCAGATCCACAGGCCGGCCAGCAGCAGGACGGGCAGCAGCGACAGCAGCAGGTTGGAGAAGAAGCCGCGGGTCAGCGGCTTGGACGTGGTCTCCACCTGGGCCGACTTGAGCTGCTGGTCGAGCTGGTCGGTGTTGGCGAAGGCGGGGATCTCGGTCTGGAACTTGGTGTAGGACTCGTTGCTCTCGGGGTTCTTGGCCGCGCTCCTCAGGTCGCCCTCGACCGACAGCCCCTGGGCGTAGATGTCCTTGACGTTCTTCGCCTCGACCTGCTTGGTGAACTCGGTGTAGGAGATCGTCTCGACCGAGTTGTTGTCGACCAGGGAGGAGACGACGAAGAAGCCCGCGTACACCACGAGCAGGGTGACGACGAAGCGCCACCAGTTGATCTTCGGCCGCCCGCCTGGCGAACCGGGCAGGCCCTCCGAGCGCCAGGGCGGCTTGACCTTGCCCTTGTTCGGTGCCTGCGGCGGTCCAGAGCGTTCCACGGCGTCACTCCCCCACATCGCCGCATACATGATCTTTCTAGCCTAGAACACGCACTCCTGAGACCACGCGGCCAATATCACGCCAACGCTTTCTCTGCGAGTCAGGCACTGTGACGAACGCAAGTCCCGGCTTGCTCATTCCCCCGTCCATCACGACGACGGCCGCCCGGGAGGAATGTTTGCCGTATTTAACGCGGTATACGAGCATCCATCCGGTTTTAACCCGTTGTGAGGCGAGCCAACTGATCTTGGAGCCCTTGGGGTGGTGGTTGAGCGTCCAGCGGGCGGCCAGCAGCGCCGTGTCGCGCGGCGACTTCTGCTCCATGATCGGCAGCGGGCAGGTCACCAGCATGCCGCGCAGCTTGCCGCCGCGCGCCGCGGGCAGCACCTGCTTGCTGGTGAACGGCGCCGCCCCGTGCGTCTTCCACGGCTTGCCCAGCCGGGGCACGGCCAGGCCGGTGCGCCTGTCCTTCAGCAGCCGCCGGGCCGGCCGGGGCAGGGCCATCCGCTTGGTCCGGCCGGTCAGGCGGGGCACCCGCGGGTCGGCGTAGAGGGCCTGCATGGCGGTGTAGCCGGGCGCCAGCGAGGCGCCCGGCGAGGGCGTCGGGGTCGGCGCGGACGTGGACGCCGGCGTGGCGGGCGACGTCGGCGTGAGGGATGCCGACGGCGTGGGGGCCGGCGCGGAGGAGGCGGGTGCGGACGAGGCGGGTGCAGCCGGCGGCGCGGTTACCGGCCCCGCCACGACCTCGTCCGGCCCGGAGGGGAGCGCCAGGACGATCACCGTGGCGCCGACCGCCACGGCCGCCACGACGGCGAGCCCCCGATATATCGACCGCATCCGGACATCGCCGATGCGGGAGCGCCTGGGCGGTGAAACAGGGTTCGCAGGGCGGTCTGTGGTTCTCACTCGTGAACCCTCGGTCTCATCTTCCCCATGGAGCACGACGGGAGCGTACGACATATCCCGCCATTGCGTGTGTGAAGCGACCGAAGTGCAATCATGGCGGGGTGGAACAGGTGGAACTGCGGTTCGGCGAGGACTCCCGGTTCGCCCAGACGCACACGAATCTCTCCGCGGTCAGGTGGGAGCCGTCGGGTCTGTGGGTGGCCGGCGACGAGACCGCCACCGTCGAGCGGCTCACCTGGACCGGCGACCACTTCGGCGACGAGCGCTCCTTCTTCCTGGCCGACTACGTGGACCTGCCCGCCGGACGCTTCGACGAGGCCGACATCGAGGGCCTGGCCAGGGCCGACGGCCATCTGTGGGCGGTCGGCTCGCACAGCCTCAAACGCCGCAAGGCCAAGCCGGGCTCGCCGGAGAAGTCGATCAGGAGGCTGGGCACGGTCGTCCGCGAGGAGAACCGGTTCATCCTGGTCCGCCTGCCGCTGGACGGGACCGGCGAGCGTCCGCTGCCGGGCGCGATCCTGTCCGGCGAGCGCAACGTCGCGGCCATGCTGTCCGGCGACCGCCATCTGGCGCCGTTCCTGGCGCTGCCGGGCAAGGACAACGGGCTGGACATCGAGGGCATCGCGGTCGTGGGCGAGCGGGTCTACCTGGGGCTGCGCGGGCCGGTGCTGCGCGGCTGGGCGGTGGTGCTGGAGATCCGCCCGGTGGACGACGGCGGCGGCCGGTTACGGCTGGACGGGCCGTACCGCAAGCACTTCCTCGACCTCGGCGGGCTGGGCGTGCGGGACATGTGCCCGCACGGCGGCGACCTGCTGCTGCTCACCGGTCCCACGATGAGCCTGGACGGCCCGGTGCGGGTCGTGCGCTGGCGGGAGCGGCAGGGCGGCGGGCTCGTGCCCGCGCACGACCTGGAGACGGTGCTGGAGCTGCCCTACGGCGTAGGGGACGACCATCCGGAGGGGCTGGCCGTGCTGCCCGACGGGCGGCTCATGGTCGTCTACGACAGCCCGTCGCCCGCCCGGATCACCCCGGCGGGCGGCGTGCTGGCCGACGTCTTCACGATCTAGCGACCCGCCCCAGCAGCCAGGGCGCCTCGGCGACGAACGTGCACGAACCCGGCTCGATCTCGGTGAACCCGGCGTCGCGCACCACGGGGAGCCCGGCGGCCACCTTGGCGTCGAAGTCGTCCCCGGCGGGCGCGGCGCGCACGGAGACCGCCAGGCCGGTCGCCCGCCAGGCGGCCCGCTCAGCCTCGTCGCTGGCCCACCAGGCGAGCTGCGCGGCGTGCCCGGCCTGGGCCATGGCCTTGCCCGCCGACATGGTCAGCTTCGGGTTCTCCCACAGGACCGGCGGGCCGGAGGGCGGCTCGCCGGGCTCGGCGGCGTCGCTCAGCTCGGTGCCGCCCACCTGGAGCCGGGCCAGGTCCCTGGGCCAGGCGTCGAGCGGGACGGGCGGGTGCACCCGCACCTCCGCCGTGCGGTGGTCGACCGTGCGGCCGGGCAGCGCGGCGGCCCTGCGCCACTCGGCGCCCCTGGCCCGCCGCACCACCTTGCGGATCTTGCCGGTGGACTGCCAGGCGAGCAGCTCGGCGGCCCACTCACCCGGGTCGTCCAGCAGGCTCAGCACGGCCATGGCGGCGGCCTCCAGCGCGTCGGTGCGCTCGGGGGGAGCGGCCCTCTCGATCCTGACCACGAGGGGGAGGACCATCAGTTCGGTCTCGTTCATCACCGTCTAGCATGCCGGATGGCCAGGGACATTCCCGCGGCCAGGAGGCAGAGGGCGCCGGCGGCGTACCAGGCCAGGTCGTAGGCGCCGAGGTGGTCGCGGGTCAGGCCGGCGCCCACGGCGGCGACGGCGGCGCCCACCTGGTGGGAGGCGAACACCCAGCCGAACACGACCGCGCCGTCCTTGCCGTAGACCTGACGGCACAGGGCGACGGTCGGTGGCACGGTGGCCACCCAGTCCAGGCCGTAGAACACGATGAAGATCAGCATGCTGGGCTCGGTGGTGGCCGCGAACAGGCCGGGCAGCAGCATCAGCGACAGGCCGCGCAGGCCGTAGTAGACGCCGAGCAGCAGCTTGGGGTTGACCTTGTCGCTGAGCCAGCCGGAGGCGACCGTCCCGGCGATGTCGAAGATCCCGATGATCGCGAGCAGCCCGGCGGCGACCGGCTCGGCCATGCCGTGGTCGTGCGCGGCGGGGATGAAGTGCGTGCCGACCAGGCCGTTCGTGCTCATGCCGCAGATCGCGAAGCCGCCGGCGAGGAACCAGAAGGGCCGCGTGCGCGCGGCCGAGCGCAGCACCGTCAGCGCCCGCGCCGCCGCGTTCCCGGCGGCCGGCCCGGTCCGTACGGCGCCCGCCTCGGCGCCGAGCGCCGTCGTGCCCACCTCCTCGGGGTGGTCGCGCAGCAACCACCAGACGAACGGCACCACCGCGAGCGCGGCGCCGGCCACCGTCAGGGAGGCCGCCCGCCAGCCCGGCCCCTCGGCGAGCCAGGCCAGCACGGGCAGGAAGATGAGCTGCCCCGTCGCGCCCGCCGCGGTCAGGATGCCGGTGACGAGCCCGCGGTGCCGGACGAACCACCGGTCGGTCACCGTGGCGGCGAACACCAGCGCCATCGACCCGGTGCCGAGCCCGATGAACACGCCCCAGAACAGCAGCAGGTGCCAGCTCGCCGTCATGATCACGGTGAGCCCGCTGCCCACCGCGACCAGCAGCAGCGCCAGCGACACCACGCGGCGCATGCCGAAGCGGTCCATCAGCGCGGCGGCGAAGGGCGCGGTCAGCCCGTAGAGCACCAGGTTGATCGACACGGCCAGCGAGATCGTGCCCGTGCTCCAGCCGAACTCGTCGTGCAGCGGGGTGATCAGCACGCCGGGGGTGGCGCGGAAGCCGGCCGCGCCGAGGATGGCCACGAAGGCCACGGCCGCGACCCACCAGGCGCGGTGGATCCGGCGGGTCCGCGTGGGGGCGGGGGTGGTGCTCAACGTCATGCGCCAATCCTGATTCATCGCGTTTTGAAGGCGTGAGTGGCCCGAAAGCCAATATGTGCAAGAATCGGGCCATGGCCCATCGTGTCGCGGTCGTCGTGCTGAACCACTTCGCCCCGCTCGACCTCGGCGTCCCCGGCCAGGTCTTCCAGTCGGCCGAGACGCCCGGCGGCGAGAGGCTCTACGAGGTCGTGACCTGCTCCCCCGACCGCGAGCCGGTCCGCTGCACGGCCGGCTACACCGTGCTGCCCGACCACGACCTCGACGTGCTCGACACGGCCGACACGGTGCTGGTCCCCGGCATCCACGCGGGCCGGGCGATGAAGGACGGCACGATCACCGCCACCCTGCGCGCGGCCCTTCAGGACCGGCCGCGGGTCATGTCGATCTGCACGGGCGCGTTCGTGCTGGCCGCGGCGGGCCTGCTGGACGGCCGCCCGGCCACCACGCACTGGCGCGAGGCGGCCCGCTTCGCCGCCCTGTTCCCCCAGGTCAAGCTGGACCCCGACGTGCTCTTCGTGGACGACGGCGACGTGCTCACCTCGGCCGGCGTGGCGGCGGGCCTCGACCTGTGCCTGTACGTGATCAAGCGCGACCACGGCGCCGAGGTGGCCAACCGGGCCGCCCGCCGCTGCGTGATGCCGCCCTGGCGGGACGGCGGCCAGGCGCAGTACATCGAGCGCCCGCTGCCGCACGACGGCGCCGGCGGCACCGCCGCGACCCGCGACTGGATGCTGGCCCACCTCGACGCCCCGCTCGACCTCAACGCGCTGGCCGCCCACGCCAGGATGAGCGTGCGCACCTTCACCAGGCGCTTTCGCGAGGAGACCGGGATGAGCCCGGCCAAATGGCTGTCCGGCCACCGCGTCCGCCACGCCAGGCGGCTGCTGGAGACGACCGACCTCGGCGTGGAGGAGGTGGCCAGGCGCTCCGGCTTCGGCACGGCGGTCTCGCTCCGGCAGCACCTGCACGCGGCCGTCGGCGTCGCGCCCCTGACCTACCGGCACACCTTCCGCAGCTCCTGAGAGTCCTACTCGAACAGGTCGGGCTGCTCGCGCACGATCTGGTCGTGCAGCGGCTGGTAGTTGATCCAGCCGACCAGGTCGTTGCCGATCTGCTGGTGGGTGAGCGCGGCGTTGTCCGGCTCGATGGGCACGACCTGCCCGGCGGCCTTGGCCAGGAGCTGCACCTGAGCCGAGCGTTCCATGGTGATGAACCACCAGGCGGCCGCGTCGACCGTGTCGCCGACCGTCAGCAGGCCGTGGTTGCGCAGCACGAGGGCCTTGTTGCCGCCCAGGGTCGCGGCTATGCGCTTGCCCTCCTCCAGGTCGGTCACGACGCCCGTGTAGTCGTCGAACAGCGCGTTGTCCTGGTAGAAGGCGCAGGCGTCCTGGGTGATGGGCTCGATGGTCTGGCCGAGCGCCGACAGGGCGCGGCCGTGGATCGAGTGGCTGTGGGCGGCCGCGACGACGTCGGGACGGGCCTGGTGGACCTGGGAGTGGATGGCGAAGGCGGCCTCGTTGACGTGGTGGCGCCCCTCGACGACCTGGCCCTCGTGGTTGACCAGGATGAGGTCGCTGACCCTGACGTGCTTGAACGACATGCCGAACGGGTTGACCCAGAAGTGGTCGCTCAGCTCGGGGTCGCGGGCGGTGATGTGCCCGGCCACGCCCTCCTCGAACCCGAACCTGCCGAAGATGCGCAGCGCCGCCGCGAGCCGTTCCTTGCGGTGCCGCCGCTCCTCCTCGATCGTCTCGAACGTCGGCGGCAGGCGGAAGATGAGGTTGTCCGGCATGGCTCTCCTCGCGTACAGAATGTTGTTCTGACCGCAGACTAGCGCCTGAACGGCACGCCCGCCGTCCGCGCCCTGGCCGCGATCACCAGGGCCTCGCCGAGCAGGCCGACGCCGATCGACAGCGGGATCGAGCGCACCTCCTCGTGCATGCCGGCGGCCGCCGCCAGCGCGCCCACGCCGAAGCTGATCGCGAACGTCACGGCCCACACGACCAGCGTCCGCCAGGTGTAGCGCTGCCAGAGCACGCCGTCCTTGGGAAGACCTGCGTGGTGGCCGCGCGCGGGGCGCCGAAGGCGACGCCGATCAGGGCGGTGACCGCCAGCCACGTGACGTCGAGCGCGGTGGGGCGCAGGTCGAGCAGGCTGTGGAGGCCGATGCCGATGAGGATGACCGGCGGCGCGTACACGTCCTTGGCGACGAGCGGCTGGCCGATCATGCGCCGGGCCACGGCGTAGGCGACGAGCGCGGCGGGCTCGCCATCGGCTCGGTCCGCCACTACTTCGCCGGGCACACCGAGCTGATGACCTTCGCGATGCGCTCCTCGATCGAGCGGATCAGCGCGCGCCTGGAGGAACGCGTCGGCCCGCTGCTCGCCGCGCGGGACGGCGAGGAGCGGGCCGAGCTGGTGGAGCAGATGCTGTCGGAGCTGCTGCCCCTGGACGAGCCGCGGCTGGAGGAGGCGGCGGTCTGGCTGGCCTTCGCGACGGCCGCGCGCACCCGCCCCGAGCTCCAGCCGCAGGCCCGCGAGGCGTACGACGGCATGCGCCGCCTGGTCGGCCGGATCATCGAGGGCATCGCCGCGCACGGCCGCCTGCGCGCCGACGCCGAGGTGGAGACCGAACGGCTGTGCGCGCTGATCGACGGGCTCACGGTCGAGGGCGTGCTGCACCCCGAGCGGATGACGCCCGCCCTGATGCGCCGCTGTCTACGCCGCCACCTCGACACCCTTGCCGAACCAGGTCTCTAGGGCCTGTGTCAGCGTCTCGTCGGGCGTGCCCGCCCAGGCCACGTAGCCGTCGGGGCGCACCAGCACGGCCTCGGCCGGGCACGACGGCACGGTGACCGTCTCGACCCGCTCGTGGCGCACGCGCAGCTCGCCGGTGCGGTCGAGCAGCAGCGGACGGGCCCGGGAGGCGGGCTCCGCGGGCAGGTCGGCCAGGAACCGGCCGGCGAGGGGATGGCCGCTGCCGGGCGTCGGGTAGGGCAGGTCGGAGCCCGCCATGAGCGCCGCGACGCGCCGCCGGTTGGCGTCGTCCCCCAGCAGCTCGGCGAACAGCGTGCGCAGGGCGGTCACGTCGGGGCCCGGCGCGGCCAGGGCGAGCTGGGCGCTGGAGTGCACGGCCACCCGCTCGGCGGCGGGCCTGCGCTCGGCGTCGTAGGTGTCGAGCAGCCCCTCGGGCGCCCAGCCCTGGAGCTCGGCGGCCAGCTTCCAGGCCAGGTTGGCGGCGTCCTGGAGGCCGAGGTTGAGCCCGGGGGCGCCCATGGCCGAGTGCACGTGGGCGGCGTCGCCGGCCACGAACACGCGGCCCGCCCGGTAGCGGTCGGCCACCCGCGTCTCGCGGCCGTTCAGCCGCCGGAGCAGGTGGGGGCCCTCGCCGGTGGGCGGGGCGAGCGGCAGGTCGGCCCCGAGCACGCGGGCCAGGCTCGCGCGCAGCTCGCCGATCGTCATCGGCGCCTCGTCGCCCAGGACCTCGCCGCCGGGGATCTCGCCGCCCCACTCCATCGCGGTGACCGAGAGCACGCCCGGCCCCGCGGGCAGCATCGCGTACGCGCCGCGCTCGGTCCGGTGCCAGGTGTAGAGCACGAACGTGCCGTGGCCGGGCACCTCCATCTCGGCCGCGCCGGGCCGCACGACCGCTCCTGGCACGGTGACATGGGCCGTGCGGCTGACGACGTCGGGCGCGCTCACCCCAGGGAAGCCGATGCCGGCCCGCTTCCTGACCAGGCTGTGGGCGCCGTCGCAGCCCACCAGGTAGCGCGTACGCAGCTCGCCGGGGCCTTCGGGGCCCGTCACCGCGAGCGTGACGCCGTCGGCGTCCTGCTCGAAGCCGGTCAGCTCGTGGCCGCGCCGGATCTCCACGCCCAGCTCGCCGGCCCGCCGCTCGAACAGCTCCTCCAGCACCGGCTGCCGGACGGGCAGCGCGCGCAGCGGGTTGCCGTCGAGCCCGGCCAGGTCGAGCGGCATGGCCCCGAAGACGAACGCGGGCACGGGCACGGGCTCCGCGGCGAGCCCGCGCTGGTGCAGCAGGCCCACGACCTGGCCGACGATGCCGTTGGCCTTGGGCCGGCCGCTGCGGGCGGGCAGGCGTTCGAGCACGACGGGACGGACTCCGGCCAGGCCGAGCTCGCAGGCCAGCATCAGGCCGTTGGGGCCGGCGCCGGCGATGACGACGTCCGCGGTCGCGGCGTCCGCTGCGGTCATGGGGCTTCTCCTTCGGTTCGGGGGTGGGGGGCGGGCAGCCCCGCGGCCAGGCAGTGCAGCGCCTCGCGCAGCACCGGCACCAGCGGGACGGGCGGGTCGGAGCGCAGCCAGTGGCCGACGGCCACCTGCACGGCGGTGGTCACCGTGGCCGCCACCAGGTGCGGGTAGAGGTCTCGGTCCGGATCGGCGCCCGTGCGCTCGGCCACGGCCGCGGCCAGCTCGCCGTCGGCCGCGAACTGGGCCTTCAGCGCCTCGGCGCGCAACGCGGGCTCCTCGGCCAGCAGCCTGGTGAGGGCCAGCCGGTCGGCGTCGGGCGGCCCGGGGCTGGTCATGGCCTGCTCCCAGGGCTCGGCGACGGCCGCGATCAGCGCCTCCCACAGCGGCTCGTCCGCCGGGCGGGCGCGCAGCACGGCCACCGTCCGCCGGACGCGGTCGGTGTGGCGGGCGGCGAGGGCCTCGTACTTGCTGGAGAAGTAGTTGTTGAACGTGCGCGGCGACACGCCGACCCGCTCGGCGACGTCCTCCACCCGGACGTTCTCCAGCCCGCGCTCCAACGCCAGCCGGAGCGCCGCGTCCATCAGCGCCTCGCGGGTCGCCTGTTTCTTCCGTTCCCTCAGTCCGCTCACTCTTTCAGATTACGCACTTTTTCTGATCACGCAATCTTTCTGAACGAGCAATTTTTTGCCTAACGGCAACACTCGGTGACAGGCGTTAGCTTGGAGGCATGTCCACCACGCTGACCATGGAGTTCGCCGGCACGGTCAGGGCCGACCGCTCCGGGCCCGTCGACCGGCTGCGCGACGCCGCCGCGATGACCGAATGGCTCCACGAGCACACGGCCGACCTCGGCGTGCCGCCCGGCTTCACCGCCACGGAGGAGTTGCGCGAGCAGACCGTACGGCTGCGCCAGGCCGTCCGTGCGCTGCTGGCCAGGGCGATCGCCCCGGAACCGCCGAGCGCCGCGGACGCGGCCGACCTGCCGGGTTTCGCCGAGTCGCTGGCCCTGGTCAACGCGACCGCCCTGGCCGCCCCCACGGCCCCGCAACTGTCGTGGACGGGCGAGCCGGCGCTGACCGTGGCCCCCGCGACCAGGGCGAACCCGTCCACGCGCCTGCGGGGGCGGCTCGCCGTCGCGGCCGTGGAGTTCCTGGGCGGCCCCGACCGCGTCCTGCTCCGCACCTGCGGGGCCCCGCGCTGCGTGCTCTATTTCGTCAAGGAGCACCCGCGCCAGGAGTGGTGCTCCCCGGCGTGCGGCAACCGCGCGCGGGCGGCGCGGCACTACCGGGAACACAAGAAATAGCCTTATCTAACGCCAACGGCCGACTTTTGCCGTTATATTGTGTTTCTAACGGCCGATCAGTCGTGCAACCGTTAGTTGGGGAGAGTCGCATGTCATTCCGGACCGGGCACGTCGGGCTCAACGTCACCGACCTCGACAGGTCGAAGGAGTTCTACGGCCGCGTCTTCGGCTTCACCGTCGCCGGCGAGTCCTCCGAGGACGGCCGCCGCTACGCCCTCCTCGCCCAGGACGGCAAGCTCGTCGTCACGCTCTGGCAGCAGAGCGACGGCCGCTTCCCCACCGCCCTGCCCGGCCTGCACCACCTGGCCTTCCAGGTCGAGGACCTCGACGCGGTGCGCAGGGCCGAGCAGGTCGTCAGGGAGATCGGCGCGAAGCTGCACCACGACGGCGTGGTCCCCCACGGCGAGGGCGCCTCCTCCGGCGGCGTGTTCTTCGAGGACCCCGACGGCATCCGGCTGGAGATCTCCGCGCCCGGCGCCGCGGGCGACCGTCCCGCCCCCACCGCCGGCGCTCCCACCTGCGGGTTCTTCTAAAGATGAGACATCCGTGGGAGATCGCCGTCCAGGCCCGCGCCGGGGTGCGGACACCGGGCGCGTTCGGCAGCTCGCGCACCCGTCCGGAGATCCCCGAGGTGGCCGCGGCGTTCCTGCGCGCGCAGCACCTGCTGGTCGCGGGCGCGGCCGACGACCTCGGCCAGGTGTGGGCCGACGTGCTGACCGGGCCGCCGGGGTTCGCGGGCGCGGACGACGACCGCACGATCACCGTCCGCGCCCTGCCCGCGGCGCCGCTGCGGGGCCTGTTCACGGCGGAACGCGACATCGGGCTGCTGGCCATCGAGCCGCGCACCCGGCGCAGGATGCGCGTCAACGGCACCGCCGTGCAGGCCGGCGACGGCCTGGTGATCTGGACGGAGCAGGTGTACGCCAACTGCCCCAAGTACATCCAGGCCCGCGAGCCCACCGCCGCGCCCGGCGTCCCGGAGGTCGCCGGCGGCGGGACGCGGCTCGCGCCGGGCCACGTCGAGTGGATCGAGCGGGCCGCCACGTTCTTCATCGCCACCCGCGCCGCGGGCCTGGGGGCCGACGTCTCCCACCGCGGCGGCAACCCGGGGTTCGTCCGGGTGACCGGGCCCGGGTCGCTGGAGTTCCCGGACTACGTCGGCAACTCGATGTACATGACGCTCGGCAACCTGGAGCTCGACCCGGCCGCCGGGCTGCTGTTCGTCGACTGGGACGCCGGCCGGACCCTCCACCTGACCGGCCGGGCGGAGGTGGACTGGGCCGCCGAGCAGCGGCCGGTGCGGTTCGAGCTGACCGCGTACACGGAGGTGGACGGCACGGTGGGGGCGGGCTGGACCCCGCCGGAACACCACCGCTTCAACCCGCCCGTCACCCGCTGACGCCGGGCGTCGGGCGGCGGGCGGCGGGCGGCGGGCTCAGAGGTTCTCGGGCATCGAGGTCATGCCGTTCAGCAGCGGGACGAGCTGCTCTTCCTCGTAGTCCAGGTGGGCCTCCAGCTCGGCGGCCAGCCGGTCGAGCTCGTCGGCCGCGCTCGCGTCTGTGCCGGCCAGGTCGCGGACGCGGGCGAGCAGCCGGGCCACCACGCGGTGCTCGGCGCCCAGCCGGGCCAGGACGCCGGCCAGCTCGGGACGCCCGGCGGCCAGGTGCGGGAACAGCACCGCGTCCTCGCCCTCGTGGTGGGCGTGGAGGGCGTCGCAGAAGGCCAGGCAGTGCGTACGCAGGTCGACCCCCTCGCCGCCGGCCCGCAGGCGCGCCAGCTCCCGCCGGAAGCCGTCGTGCAGCTTCACCAGTTCGTCACCCCACGCGATCAGGCGCTGTTCCCCGCTCATGCCCACGCCACCGCCCCGGCCCGGTGGACGGCCGCGAACACGGCGGCCAGCAGGGCGGCCACGGCGGCGACGCCGAAGCTCCAGCCGGCTCCCCCGGCGGCCGACACCGCCGCGCCGACGGCTCCGGCCAGGCTGCTGCCCACGACCCTGACCAGCGCGTTCACGCCTCCGGCCGCCGCGGTCTTGGCCGGTTCGACGTGCTCGACGGCCATCGTGCCGAGCGCCGCGTACACCAGGCCGACGCCGAGGCCCAGGACGGCGGCGGCCCCGTACAGGTCGGCAGGCGTGTCGCGGAAGACCACCAGCCACACCGCGGCGGCGGTGACCAGCGCCGAGCCGCCGGAGACCAGCCCCGCGGCCGGGAAGCGCCGCATCAGCGGCCCGGCCAGCATCGAGACGGCGAGCATCAGCACCGTGGTCGGCAGCAGGTACAGCCCCACCTGCAGCACCGAGGCCCCGAGAGGGCCCTGCGCGACCGCCGACAGCGTGGTGATCGCCCCGAACAGCGCGAACCCGATGAGGAACGAGGCCACCGTGGCCCCGACCGTGCCCCGGTGCAGCAGCATGGGGATCTCGATCAGCGGCGAGGCGGTGCGCCGGGCCGTGACCACCCACGCCGCCGCGAGCACGACCGCCCCCGCGAGCAGCCCCAGCGTCGGCGGCGACGTCCAGCCCCAGGCGCCGCCCTTGCTGATCGCGAGCAGCAGGCAGACCAGCCAGCCGGCGACGAGCGCGGCCCCCACCAGGTCCGGACGCCCCGCGCGCCCGGCCGGCGCGGCCTCCCGCACCAGGGCCGCCACCAGGACGAAGCTCAGCGCGCCCAGCGCCGCCAGGATCCAGAACATGGCCCGGTGGTCGCCGCCGACGAGCCCGGCCAGGATCATGCCGCCGCCGCTGCCCACGCCGATGGTGGCGCTCAGCACGCCGATCGCCGTGGCCAGCCGGTGTGCGGGGACGGCCTGCCTGGCCAGCCCCATGGCCAGCGGGAGCAGCGCGGCGGACACGCCCTGGAGCACCCGTCCGGCGACCGCCGCGCCTAGCGTGCCGGACAGCGCGGCGACCGCCGCACCGGCCACCAGCAGGGCGAGCGCGGACAGGGCGACGACGCGGCGGCCGTACATGTCGCCGAGCCGGGACAGCAGCGGGATCGCGACCGCGCCGGACAGCAGGCCGGCGGTGAGCGTCCAGGAGACGGACGTGGATGACGCGCCGAACTGCCTCTGGAGCAGCGGGAGCAGCGGGACGACGACGGTCATCTGGAGTGACCCGACGGCGACGGCGAACGCCAGGACCACCACCGCCGTCCAGGGGAATGTCTTTTTGTACATGTATAGAAAGTAACATGGCGGCATGCCCGCACGCACTGGAAGGCCGCCCCGGATCTCGCGGGCGGACATCGTGGCAGCGGCGCACCGGGTCATCGAGGCCGACGGCGTCGGCGGGCTGACCATGCGCAGGCTGGCCAAGGAGGTCGGCAGCACGCCGATGGCGCTCTACCACCACGTCCGCGACAAGGAGGAGCTGCTGCTGCTCCTGCTCGACGACTACGCGGCCGGGCTGCCGCGCCCCGAGCTGCCCGCCGAGCCGCGCGAACGCGTGGTCGTGGTGGCGCTGGCCATGCGCGACGGGGTCGCCGGCTGCCCCTGGGCGGTGGACGTGCTACGCGCCGACGACCTGCTCGCGGTCGGCGCGCTGTGGTACCCGGAGAAGATCATCGACGCGGCCCTCGACGCGGGCCTGACGGCCGAGCGCGCCGTCCACCTCTACCGGATCATCTGGCACTACACGGCGGGCGAGATCGCCATCCGCGCGGCGGCCCGGCGCAGGCGCGAGGAGGGCGGGCCAACCTACCGCGACCAGGTCTTCGCCGGCCTCGACCCGGCCGCCCTGCCCCGCCTGGCCGAACTGGGCGGCCGCTGGGCCGAGCTCACCGCCGAGGACACCTACGAGCTGGGCCTGCGCGCCCTGGTCGACGGCCTGCTCCCCCGCCCCGGCCACCCGCCAGAGGCCGGCCGCTGAAGGTCAGGGCCCGGATCCGGAGGCGCGGGCAGGGGACCAGGCGCGGGTCAGGGGCCGAAGGTGCGGCGGTAGGCGGAGGGGGAGGTGCGCATGGCGCGGGTGAAGTGGTGGCGGAACGTCGCCGGGCTCTCGAACCCGACCGCCGCCCCGATCTCCTCCACCGGCACCGCCGTCGACTCCAGCATCGGCAGGCTCGCCGCCACCCGCTGCGAGATCACCCACCGCAGCGGGCTGGTCCCGGTCTGCCGCTTGAAGTGCCTGATGAACGAGCGTTGCGACATGTGCGCCACCGCGGCCAGGTCCGCCACGCCGATCGGCTCGGCCAGGTGGTCGAGCGCCCATCCCATCGCCCTGGCCACGCCGCCGTCGTCGGCCACGGGCGTGACGGCGGCCTCGATGAACTGGGCCTGACCGCCCTCCCGGTGCGGCGGGACGACCAGCCGGCGGGCGACCGCGTTGGCCACGTTCGGCCCGTGGTCGTTGCGTACCAGGTGGACGAGCAGGTCCAGGCCGGCGGCGCTGCCCGCGCTGGTCAGCACGTCGCCGCCGTCCACGTACAGGACCGAGGGGTTGACGCGGACGGCGGGGAAGCGCCGCTGGAGCAGGTCGGCGTACCGCCAGTGGGTGGTGGCCTCGCGGCCGTCCAGGAGACCGGCGGCGGCCAGCGCGAACGCGCCGGAGCAGATCGACACCATCCGGGCGCCCCGGCCGTGGGCCAGGCGCAGCGCCTCGACCAGCTCGCCCGAGACCTCGCCCCGGACGTCGGCCACGCCGGGCACGATCACCGTCCCGGCCCCGGCCAGGACGTCGAGCCCGTGCGCGGCCTGCATGGTGAACCCGCCGACCACGCGCAGCGGCTCGGCGGTCTCGGCGCACACCTTGAGGTCGTACCAGGGGACGTCCAGCTCGGGCCGGGGCAGCCCGAAGAACTCCACGACGCACCCCAGCTCGAACGGCGCCATCCCGTCGAAGGCCAGCACGGCGACCGTGGGCAACCGGGCAGGAACCGGCAGGGCGACCGGCAGCGACGCCGGGACCGGTGGCCGGGCGGGGGCCGGGAGCGGGGCGGCGGGGGCGGAGGCGGAGGCGGAGGGCGGTCGGCCGGAGGTCGGAAGCGGCACATCCGCATATTAACCGCCCATATCCGGCACAAGCAGGTTAGCGCTCCGCTCCCTGCGGCAGGAGTGATATATGCATATTTCGGGGGTAGAGACCGTTTTCCCCGATCACCGCTACGAGCAGGCGGAGATCACCGAAGCGTTCTCCCGTCTGACGGACTGCGACGAGGAGTTGCTGCGGCGCTTCCACGCGGCCACCGGCGTCGTGGGCCGCAACCTCGCACTCCCGCTGGACGGCTACACCAAGCTCGACTCCTTCGCCCGCGCCAACGCCATGTACGTCGAGATCGCCCTCGACCTCGGCGAGCAGGCCGTCCGGGGCGCCCTCGAAAAGGCCGACGTGCCGCCGGGGAAGATCGACCACCTGCTGTTCTGCTCGACCACCGGCCTGGCCACGCCCTCGCTGGACGCCAAGCTCGCCCAGCGCCTCGGGCTGCGCGGCGACGTCAAGCGGGTGCCCGTGTTCGGCCTCGGCTGCGCGGCCGGGGCCTCGGGCCTGTCGCGTCTGCACGACTACCTGCGCGGCTGGCCGGACCACGCCGCCGTGCTGGTCTGCGTGGAGCTGTGCTCGCTGACCATCCAGCGCGACGACTCCTCGATCGCCAACATGATCGCCAGCGGCCTGTTCGGGGACGGCGCGGCGGCCGTCGTGGCCACCGGGCGCGGCCGGGGCCCCGAGGTCGTCGCCACCCGCAGCAGGCTCTACCCCGACACCGAGCACCTGATGGGATGGGAGGTGGGCGACCACGGCTTCCACATCGTGCTCGACGCCGACCTCACCCACTTCGTGGACCAGGTGCTGGCCGACGACATCAGGGCCTTCCTTGCCGACTACGGCCTGACCCCCGACCAGGTGCCGACGTGGATCTGCCACCCCGGCGGCCCCAAGGTCATCGACAAGATCGTCCAGAGCCTCGACCTCGACCCCAGGGCCCTGGACGTGACGTGGCGGTCGCTGCGGACGTACGGGAACCTGTCGTCGGTCTCGGTGCTCCACGTGCTCCAGGAGACGCGCGGGCACGCCGGGCGGCCCGCCGTCCTGATGGCCCTGGGCCCCGGCTTCTCGGCCGAACTGCTCCTGCTGCACTGGTGACCTCCGCCGGGTGAGGGCGGATAAGGACCGGGCGACGGCCGGTAACGACGAGGCGACGGCGGCGGCGTCCGGGCCCGCGCGACCGTCCGCGCCGTTCGTCCCCGCCCACGTCATGCGTCCGGATCTGTCACAACTGATCACGTGACGATCGCGGTTTGCGCTCGCTTGCGTCTCCGGCCCGGCCGCCGCCACGCGGATCTCCGTCATAGGACGCGGAGGTGGTTGCGATGAGATGTCGCCCCTTAGCCATTCGTCCCCTGGCCATCAGTGTCGGGCTCGCCGCGCTGCTCGGACTCGCCGCGTGCGGCGGCTCCGGCGGATCGTCCAGCGGCAGCGCCGCGCGGGCCCCCCTGTCCGACACGCAGCGTCAGCCCGCGCCGAGCGCGTCCCCGGCCGGCACCCAGGAATCCGAGCAGGACACGACCAAGGCGCAGATCTCCACCTTCGCCCTGGACGTGGACACCGCCTCGTACGGCTACGCCCGCCGTACGCTTCAGGAAGGGCGCTGGCCCGCGCCCGGCGAGATCCGCCCCGAGGAGTGGGTCAACGCCTTCGGGCAGGACTACCCGCAGCCCTCCGACGACGGCTTCGCCGTGCACGTGGACGGCGCCCGGCTGCCCGGCCGCGACGAGGCCGTGCTGCGCGTGGGCCTGCAGACCCGCGCCTCCGACTCGGCCGCGCGCCGCCCGGCCAACCTCACCTTCGTGGTCGACGTCTCCGGCTCGATGGCCGAGACCGGCCGCCTCGACCTGGTCAAGTCGGCCCTGCACAAGCTGCTCGACCAGCTCGCCCCCGGCGACCAGGTGTCACTCGTGGCCTTCAGCGACGAGGCGGACGTGCTGGCCTCCATGACGCCGCTCACCGCCAGGAGCCAGCTCCACGCCGCGGTGGACGAGCTGGCCACCGCCGGCGGCACGAACCTGCAGAGCGGCGTCCTGGCCGGGTACCGGGAGGCGTCCCAGGCGTTCCGGCCCGCCGCCACGAACCGGGTCGTCCTGCTCTCCGACGGCCTGGCCAACCAGGGCGACACCGAGTGGCGGACCATCGTGGAGCAGGTCAAGGAGTACGCGGGCAAGCAGGTCACGCTGCTCACCGTCGGCGTCGGCCGCGACTACGGCGACGAGCTCATGGAGCAGCTCGCCGACAACGGCGACGGCATGGCCGTCTACGTGGACTCCGAGCAGGAGGCCGAGAAGGTCTTCACCACCCAGCTCCCGGCCACCATCGAGGTACGGGCCCGCGACGCCAAGGCGCAGGTCGTCTTCAACCCTTCGGTCGTGGAGAGCTACCAGCTCATCGGCTACGAGAACCGCGCGATGTCGGCCGAGGAGTTCCGGGACGACAGCCGCGACGGCGGCGAGATCGGCCCCGGCCACTCGGTCACCGCCCTGTACGCCCTCCACCTCAAGCCGGGCGCGCGGGGACAGCTCGCCCAGGCGACCGTGCGCTGGCAGGACCCCGACACCCGGGCGGCCTCCGAGGCCGGCGGGTCGCTGCGGGCCGACGAGCTGAACGACTCCATCTGGACCGGCACGCCCATCCGGCTGCAGGTGGACGTGGTGGTCGCCGCCTTCGCGGTCTACCTGCGCGACAGGAAGGCGTTCGGCCTGGACCTGCCCGCGCTGCGCGAGCACGCCGGACGCCTGGCGCGGACCTCGGAGGACCCGATGGTCGCCGAGCTGGTCACCCTGATCGACAAGGCTCGCTCGGTCGGCTGACCGCCCGCCGGGATCAGGCCGGGTCGGGGGCCGGGTCGGGGGCCGGCCGGGAGGCGACGAAGCCCTGGTGGGGCGAGCGCGAGACGGGCAGCGTGCCCGCGTAGAGCTCCCCCACCAGCGGCATGGGCTCGGGATGGCAGAACACCGACGAGCCCGTGCGCAGGATCGCCGGACTGTTCAGCACCAGCGGCAGCCCGGCCAGCAGGAAGGGCAGCGCGTTCGCGGCCTGCTCGGGGGTCAGCTCCTGGCCGCCGACGCTCGGCAGCACGGCCGCCACGCACCGCGCGCGGAACGCGGCGTCCTTGGCGGCCAGCCGTTCCAGCTCGCGCCGGGAGCGCCGGTAGGCGCGGTTGCCGGCCAGCTCGTTCCAGTCGAAGACGGTGGCGTTGGCCGCGCCCATGCCTTCGAGCACCCGGATCACCCGGTTGCGCGTGTTGTTGGCCGCCGACCGCGCCTTGATCAGCGCCGCCCCGGACGGGAGCCCGCGCGCGACCAGCGTGCCGGCCAGCTCGACGCCCGGCACGAGCACGTGCACGCCGGTGAACGTGCGGGTCGCCCACTCCAGCAGGCTGCGGATGGCCCGCAGGGTGAAGAACCCGTTGAACGCGCTGACCTCGACGACGGCATGCTCACGAGCGGCGAGGATCTTCGCGCACCGCGGGGTCAACGGGACGGCCTGCACGCTGGACATGGCACGGAGAGTAGCAAGATTTGACCGAGCGTATGCCTGCTACGCGCATGTGTGTCGCGGGTCCCGAAGCCCTGTACACTTGTGACCGCAGCAAGGGGCTATGGCGCAGTTGGTAGCGCGCCTCCATGGCATGGAGGAGGTCTGGGGTTCGAATCCCCATAGCTCCACCCCTCATCCACCCGGGCGTTCCGCCCGGGTCATTTTTTTCTCCCGCAGCTCGTAGTCCAGGGTGTAGGAGTGCGAGCCGTCCGGGGCGATGGTGATGTTCATCCGTCCCGTGATGCCGGTCAGCTCGCCGTGGCCCGAGTCGGGCACGATCGTGATGGTGAGCGACTGCCCTCCGCGGTCGCTCAGGGCCTGGTGCGCCACGACGAAGCCGCCCTTCCGGCCGTCCAGGGCGCCCTCGATGCGTTCCATCGCCACGTACGCGCGCGAGTCCTCCACCGGGGTCGAGGCCACCATCAGATGGACGACGCTCGTCCCGGTCAGGTCGCCGTGGAAGGTCTTGGTCATGCTGACGAGGCCGAGCGCGACGCCGTCGCGGTCGTCGAAGGGCGGCTTGGCGTCCCAGCCGGCGGTGTCGAAAGTTCCCTTTGCGGTCATGGGAAGCATCGTGCCGGTCTTACCTGTCAGCTACCGTCAGGTACCGGCCAGGCGTTCCACGACGGGCGCGAAGGCGTCGACGAACTGGGCGTTCACCGTCACGTACGAGATCCCGAGCCGGTCCCTGCGCCGCCGCAGGACGTCGGCCATCTCGTCGGGGGTGCCGGTGAGCAGGCCGGTGGCCTCGGGGCCGAGCGGGCCGAAGCGGCCGGCCAGCCAGGCGGGCGGCTCGGCGCCGGCGGCCACCAGGTTCATGCCGAGCTCCAGGTCGTGGAAGCGGTCGCCGGCCAGCTCGTACAGCTCGTCCAGCTTGGCGGCGACCTGGTCCTCGGTGTGCTGCGGCGGCACGCCGAGCGCCACCGTGTCGGCCTTGCGCGCGGCCAGCCCCAGCACGCGGGCGCCCGTCGCGGCGACCAGGATCGGCACGTCCTTGACCGCGTCGATGGTGGCGGCCAGGCGCGCCACGCGCTCGGCCGGGGTGCCGAAGGGGACGCCGAGCGCCGCCGCGTCCTGCTCGGCGCCCGGACGGCCGGCGCCCAGCCCCAGCTCGAAGCGTCCCCCGGTGAGGGTGTGCAGGGTGGCGGACTCCCAGGCGACGGTCTCGGGCGTGCGGTACGGGGCGCTGACCACGTACGTGCCGACGCGCAACGTCGTGGTGACGGCGGCGGCCGCGGCCGCGGCGGCGAACGGCGACAGCGTCCCGAGCGTGTCGGGGACGAGCAGGGTGGCGAAGCCCAGGCTCTCGACCCTGCGGGCCAGCCCGGTCCAGGCCTGCGCGGTGGGGGCGTAACCGGCGACGGCCCCGAATCTGAACGGGTGATCGGTCATGCGCTCCACGATGCCGCGACGGCCCGGCCGGCACATCGTCCGCCGGACCGGTGGCCCGCTACGACGGCGGGCGCACGCCCGGCGCGGGCCGCTACTCCCCCAGCAGTAGCCGGACGAAGTCGCCCGCGAACTTGCCCGCCGGGTCCAGCCGCCGGACCAGCTCGCGGAAGTCGTCGGGGCAGCCTGGGCGGCGGGTGAACAGCTTGCCCCAGTGGGGCCGCGGGTCGTAGGGGGCGAGCGTCCGCTCGACGAGGTCGATCGCCGGGAGCACGGTGGCGACGTCCCTGATCCAGGTGAAGTGCACGCCGACGCTGTCGCGGTCGCGGAAGGGGCTGAGCCACAGGTCGTCGGCGGCGATCGTGCGCACCTCCGAGATCTGCAGGGCCGGGCGGAGCCGGTCGCCGACGGCGTACAGCTCGCGCAGCGCCGCGACCGCGTGCCCGCGGGGCAGCAGGAACTCCGACTGGAGCTCGTCGCCGGCGCCGCTCGGCGGCGCGTCGGGCCGGAAGTGCGGCAGCCGCTCGTGCCAGGGGCCCGGCACGCCGAGCTGCGTGGTGCAGGCGTCGGCGGGCATGCCGGGCAGCGGGTGGCGGGGCGCGGGGGCGGGACGGGTGCCGTGCCAGGAGCCGGCGGTGAACTCCTCGCGGCGCTTGAGCCAGATCCGGGTGTCGCGCCAGTCGGTGAACAGGCTGACGCTGTAGCCGCTCGCCATGATGTCGTCGAATCCGTCGAGCGCGTCGAGCGTCAGGCCCTCGCGCACGTACTGGCGCAGCTCGAAGGCCGGGACGAGATCGAGCGTCAGCGTGTGGACGACGCCGAGCGCGCCCAGCGAGACGACCGCGCCGGCGAAGCCGTCGTCCCCGCGGGACAACGACAGCAGCGAGCCGTCGGCGGTGACCAGCTCCAGCCCGGACACGGCGGCGGCCAGGCAGCGGTTGGCGTCGCCGGAGCCGTGCGTGCCGGTCGCGACCGAGCCGGCGACCGAGATGTGCGGCAGCGAGGCCATGTTCTCCAGCGCGAACCCGGCCGCGTGCACCGCCTCGGCCAGCCGCGCGTAGGTGGTGCCGGCGGCGACCCGGACCGTGCGCGCCGCGCTGTCGATCTCGATCGTGGCGGGCATGCGGTCGAGCACGACGAGGTCGCCGGTGGTGTCGGCGACGTCGTTGAAGGAATGACCGCTGCCCAGGGCCCGCACCCGGTCGCTTTCGGCCACCAGGCCGCGCAGCTCGTCGAGCGAGGCGGGATGGTGGACGGCCCGCGCCCGGAAGGCGGTGTTGCCCGCCCAGTTGGTCAACATCACGGCTTCACCCTATTCATCCGGTTTCCCTTGCCGTCTCCCCCGCCCGTCACTACGTTCGGCCCCGTGCTGTATCTGTCCGAGGCCATGGGCCTGGCCACCCTCGTGCTGTGGCTCTACTGCCTCTTCGACGTGATCACCACGCCGGACGCGGTCTGCAGGAACCTGCCCAAGATCGTATGGGTGCTGGTGGTCCTGCTGTTCCCGCTGGTCGGCTCGGTCGTCTGGCTCGTGGCCGGCCGTCCCGAACGCGCCCCGCAGGCGGCGCGCCCGAGCGCGTTCCCCGAGTACGACCGCCCGGGACGCTTCGCCGCCACCAACCCCGACGACGACGCCGAGTTCCTGCGCCGCTGCCGCGAACGCGCCGAGGAGCAGCGCAGGAACGCCCCGAAGAAGCCGCCGGAGGACTAGAGGCCGCTCAGAAGCCCTGGGCCAGCCGGTAGTACGCCTGGTTCCAGCGGAGCTCCTTGGTGAACTGCGCCGTCGTGGTGTCCTTGTCGATCACCAGCAGCTCCACGCCGAGCATGTCGGCCAGGTCGGTCAGCTCCTCGCGCCCGACGGCCGTGGACAGCACGGTGTGGTGCGGCGCCCCGGCGGTCAGCCACGACTCGGTCGAGGTGCGCAGGTTCGGCCGCGGCGACCAGACGGCGCGGGCCACCGGCAGCTTCGGCAGCGGCTGCGGCGGCGCGACGATGTCGATCTCGTTGGCCACCAGGCGGAACCGGTCGCCCATGTCGGCCAGGCCGACGACGATGCCGGGGCCGGGGGCGGCGTCGAACACCAGCCGCACCGGGTCCTCCCGCCCGCCGATGCTCAGCGGGTGGATCTCGCACGACGGCGTCCCGGCGGCGATGGACGGGCAGACCTCCAGCATGTGCGCGCCGAGGATCAGCTCGTTGCCGGGCGTCAGGTCGTAGGTGTAGTCCTCCATGAACGACGTGCCGCCCGGCCGCATGGCCTTGAGGGTGCGCAGCAGGACCGAGGTCTTCCAGTCGCCCTCGCCGCCGAAGCCGTAGCCGTCGGCCATCAGGCGCTGCACGGCCAGGCCGGGGAGCTGGCGCAGGCCGCCGAGGTCCTCGAAGTTCGTGGTGAAGGCGCGGAAGCCGCCGCGCTCCAGGAAGCCGCGCAGGCCGAGCTCGATCCTGGCGGCGTACCGCAGCGACTCGTGGCGCTCGCCGAGCAGCTCCGGGGCCACGCGGTACAGCTCGGCGTACTCCTTGACCAGGGCCGACACGTCGGCGTCGGAGGCCGCGTCGACGGCCTCGACCAGGTCGTTGACGCCGTAGGTGTTGACCGAGACGCCGAACCGGAGCTGCGCCTCGACCTTGTCACCCTCGGTCACGGCCACGTCGCGCATGTTGTCGCCGAAGCGGGCCAGCCGCAGCGCCCGCACCTCGGCCACGCCCCTGGCCGCGCGCGCCCACGCCTCGATGCGCGCGCCGACGGCCGGGTCGCTGACGTGCCCGGCGACGGTCTTGCGCGGCACGCCGAGCCGGGTCTGCACGAACCCGAACTCGCGGTCGCCGTGCGCGGCCTGGTTGAGGTTCATGAAGTCCATGTCGATGGAGCTCCACGGCAGCTCGACGTCGGCCTGCGTGTGCAGGTGCAGCAGCGGCTTGCGCAGCGCGTCGAGGCCGGCGATCCACATCTTGGCCGGGGAGAAGGTGTGCATCCAGGCGATGACGCCGGCGCACTCGTCGTCCGCGTTGGCCTCCAGCATGACGCGCCGGATCGCGGCGGCGTCGGTCAGCACGGGCCGCCACTGCACGGGCACCGGAAGCCGCTCGGCGATGCGCCGCGACTGCTCGGCCACCTGGCTCAGCGTGTCCTCGCCGTACAGTCCCTGGCTGCCGGTCAGAAACCAGATGTTCAACGCGGGCTCCTCTGTCCGTAGACGTTCTGATAGCGGTCGTACAGGCGGTCGATGTGGGCCGGGCCGATGGGCAGCGGCGTGCCGAGCTGCCTGGAGACGTGGACGGTGCGGGCCACGTCCTCGCACATCACGGCGGCCTTGACGGCGGCCTTGGGGTCCTTGCCGATGGTGAAGACGCCGTGGTTCTGCATGAGGACGGCCGGCGAGCGGTGACCCTTGAGCGTCTGCACGACGCCCTGGCCGATGGAGTCGTCCCCGATCAGCGCGAACGGGCCGACCGGGATCTCGCCGCCGAACTCGTCGGCCATGGCCGTCAGCACGCACGGGATGGGCTCGCCGCGGGCCGCCCACGCCGAGGCGTAGGTCGAGTGGGTGTGCACGACGCCGCCGACCTCGGGCATCTCGCGGTAGACGTAGGCGTGCGCGGCGGTGTCGCTGGAGGGCGCGTGGGCCCCCTCGACGAGGTTGCCGTCGAGGTCGCAGACCACCATGTTCTCCGGGGTCAGCTCGTCGTAGGACACCCCGGACGGCTTGATGACGAACAGGTCCTCGCCCGGGACGCGGCCCGAGACGTTGCCCGCGGTCCAGACGACCAGACCGTAGTTGACCAGCTCGGCGTGCAGCCCGGCGACGGTCGTCCTCATTGCCTCGTGGTTCACTTGGCGGCCTCGTTCCTGATCGCGCGGAGGGTGTGCAGCATGCGCCCGTCCCCGAAGTGGTCGTGCAGGTCGCGGTACTGGGCGTACAGGCGGTCGTAGGCGTCGGCGCGGGCCTCGTCCGGCACGTACGCCGCCCGCGTGCGCTTGCCCATCGCCGCGGCGGCCTCCTCGATGCCCGGGTAGGCCCCGGCGGCGACCGCCGCGTGCACGGCCGAGCCGAGCGCGGGGCCCTGGTCGGAGCCGATGACCGACAGCGGGCGGCGCAGCACGTCGGCGTAGACCTGCATGAGGAAGCGGTTCTTCAGCAGCCCGCCGGCGACCACGAACTCCTCGACCGGCACGCCGGACTTCTCGAACGTCTCGACGATCATGCGGGCGCCGTACGCGGTGGACTCGATGAGCGCGCGGTAGACGTCCTCGGGCCTGGTGGCGAGGGTCTGGCCGACGATCACGCCGGACAGGTCGTGGTCCACGAGCACCGAGCGGTTGCCGCCGAACCAGTCGAGGGCGACCAGCCCGTGCGCGCCGACGGCCTGGCGCTCGGCCAGCTCGGTCAGGCGCTCGTGGCCGTCGGTGCCGAAGGAGTCGACGTACCAGGCGAAGATGTCGCCGACGGCGGACTGGCCGGCCTCGTAGCCCCACAGGCCGGGCACGATGCCGTCCCGGACGACGCCGCACATCCCCGGCACCTCGGCCAGCCGGTCGCTGGGCATGATGTGGCAGGTGGAGGTGCCCATGATGGCCACCATCTGGCCGGGGCGCACGGCGTCGGCGGCGGCGGCGGTGACGTGGGCGTCCACGTTGCCGACGGCCACGGCGATGCCCTCGGGCAGGCCCGTCCATCCGGCCGCCCGCGCGGTCAGGACGCCGGCCAGGCCGCCGAGCGGGGCCAGGGTGGTGCCGTTGACGTCGTCGCCGACCACGCCGGTGGCCAGTTTGCCGGTGAAGCCGGCGAAGCCGGGGTTCAGGGCGGCGAGGAAGTCCTCGGAGGGGTAGCCGCCGTCCTGGAAGACGCCCTTGTAGCCGGCGGTGCAGATGTTGCGGCTCTCGACGCCGGACAGCTGCCAGACGATCCAGTCGGCCGCCTCGATCCAGCGCTCGGCCCTGGCGTACACCTCGGGGGCCTCCTCCAGGACCTGGAGGGCCTTGGCGAACTCCCACTCGGAGGAGATCTTGCCGCCGTAGCGCGGCAGCCAGCTCTCGCCCCGGCGCGCGGCCAGCTCGTTGATGCGGTCGGCGTGCGGCTGGGCGGCGTGGTGCTTCCACAGCTTCGGCCAGGCGTGCGGCTGCTCGGGCGTCTGGAAGCAGAGGGGCGTGCCGTCGGCCGTGGCCGGCAGCACGGTGCAGGCGGTGAAGTCGGTGCCGATGCCGATCACGTCCTCGGGGGCGACCCCGGCGGCGGCCAGGGCCGCGGGCACGGCCACGCGCAGCACGTCCAGCCAGTCCTGCGGCGACTGCAGCGCCCAGTCGGGGCCGAGCCGCACGCCGGTGCCGGGGAGCGCGTGCTCGATGACGCGCTCGGCGTACTCGTGGACGGCGCTGCCCAGCTCCGCGCCGTCGGACACGCGGACGACGACCGCGCGCCCCGACAGCGTGCCGAAGTCCACTCCGACCACGAACTTGTTAGCGTTCACATTGCACTCCAGAGAGTTGTCTGTTCGCCTGCCGGCTACCGGGCCGGCGCGGTGCTGGACCTGACGACGAAGCTGGGACGCACCACCATGCGCTCGTACGCCGCCGGCCCGGCGTCGATCTGCCGCAGCAGCACCTCGATGCAGTGGCGGCCCACCACGTCGAAGTCCTGCCGGACCGTGGTGAGCGGCGGGGAGAAGAACTCGGACTCGGGGATGTCGTCGAAGCCCACGACGCTGATCCGCCCGGGGACGGGCACCCCGGCCTCGCTGAGCGCGCGCAGCACGCCCAGCGCCATCTGGTCGTTGGCGGCGAACACCGCGGTGACCCCGTCCATCCCGGCCAGGCGCCGGCCGGCCGCGTACCCGGCGCGCGGGCTCCAGTCGCCGGGCAGCGGCTCGGGCACCGGGCGGCCGGCCGCCTCCAGCGTCGAGCGCCAGCCCTCGACGCGCCCCTCGGTCTCCAGCCAGTCGGAGGGCCCCGCCACGTGCCAGACCGTCTCGTGGCCCAGGTCGAGCAGGTGCCGGGTGGCGAGCCTGGCGCCCTCGACCTGGTCGATGCAGACCGCGGAGACGTCGGCGCCGTGCGCGCCCTCGACCACGACCGCGGGCACCCCGGCCGGCAGGCTCTCCAGGGCGGAGGCGGCCGAGCGCTGCGGCGCGACCACCACCACCCCGTCCACGCTCTGCTCGGCCAGGTAGTCGAGGGCGTCGCGGACGCTGGCCGCGTCGATCGACTTCAGGCTCACGATGCTGACGAAGTACCCCGCGGTCCTGGCCGCCTGCTCGATGCCGTAGACCATGCTGGCCGGGCCGTACAGGGTGGTGTCGAAGCTCACCACCCCGAGGGTGCGCGACCGCTTGGTGACCAGCGCGCGGGCGACCAGGTTGCGCCGGTAGCCCAGCCGGACGATCGCCTCCTCCACCCGGGCGCGGGTGTCGGCCCGGACGTTCGGGTGGTCGTTGAGCACCCGTGAGACGGTCTGGTGCGACACGCCGGCCTCCTTGGCCACGTCGGCCATGACCGGCGGACGCGGCCTGGGGCTCGGTACCACGGGTTCTCCTTTCGCGGGTCTTGCCGGGCCTGCGGCGGTCAGCGGGAGGCGCCGGCGCGCCGCTTGGTCCACACGTCGAACGCGACGGCGGCCAGCAGCACGGCGCCCTTGACGAGCATCACGCGCTCGCTGGGCGAGCCGATGAGCGACATGCCGTTGTTGATCACAGCCATGATCAGACCGCCGGTGATCGCGCCGACGACCTTGCCCACGCCGCCCTGGACGGCCGCGCCGCCGATGAAGGCGGCCGCGATGGCGTCCAGCTCGAAGCTGTTGCCCGCGGTCGGGCCCGCCTGGTTGAGCCGGCCGGCGAAGATGATGCCGGCGATGGAGGCCAGCACGCCCATGTTGACGAAGATCCAGAAGACCACCGACTTGACCTTGACGCCGGACATGACCGCCGCCTGGAGGTTGCCGCCGATGGCGTAGATCTGCCGGCCGAAGACCGTCCGGTTGGCCATCAGCGAGTACGCCAGCACCAGCGCGGCCAGCAGCACCAGCACCCACGGCAGGTTCTTGAAGCGGGCGAGCTGCACGACCAGGAACAGGATCAGCGCGGCGCCGGCCGCCATCTTCAGCGCGAACACGGCCATCGGCTCGACCGACTGGCCGTAGCCCCGGCGGGCGTTGCGGGTGCGCCACTGCGCGGCGACCATGCCGCCGATCGCGACCAGGCCGATGAGCAGGCTGAACAGGTCGGCGCCGCCCAGCGGGCCGAGGCCCACGTTGCCGAGGTAGCCGTCGGTGAAGCCGTTGGCCAGCGTACGGACCTGGTCGGGGAACGGGCCGATGCCCTGGTTGCCGAGCACGGTCATGGTGAGCGCGCGGAACAGCAGCATGCCGGCCAGCGTGACGATGAAGGCCGGGATGCCGAAGTAGGCGATCCAGTACCCCTGCCAGGCCCCGATCAGCGCGCCGGCGGCGACCGTGATCAGCAGGGCCAGCGGCCAGGGCAGGCCCATGTTCACCATGAGCACGGCGGCCAGCGCCCCGGTGACCGCCACCACCGAGCCGACCGACAGGTCGATGTGCCCGGCGATGATGACCAGGATCATCCCGATCGCCAGGATCAGGACGTAGGAGTTCTGGACGATGATGTTGGAGATGTTCTGCGGCTGGAGCAACGCGCCGTCGGTGAGCACCGAGAACAGCACGATGATCAGCGCGAAGGCGATGTAGATGCCGCTCGAACGCAGGTTCAGCGACAGGCCGCCGAGCGACACCCGGCCGGGCCGCCGCGGCGCCTCCCCGTCGCCTCCCGCGCCGACCTGCACGTCGGCGGGCGTGATGCTGCTCATCGGAGCTACTCCTGTCCCTTGGTCATGAGATGCATGAGGCTTTCCTGGGTGGCCTCCCGGCGGGGGACCTCGCCGGTGACGCGACCTTCGGAGAGCGTGTAGATGCGGTCGCACAGGCCGAGCAGCTCAGGCAACTCACTGGAGATCACCAGCACGGCCTTGCCCTGGTCGGCGAGGCGGTTGATGATCGTGTAAATCTCGTACTTGGCGCCGACGTCGATGCCGCGGGTGGGCTCGTCGAGGATGAGCACGTCAGGCTGCGTCAGGATCCACTTGGAGAGCACGACCTTCTGCTGGTTGCCGCCGCTCAGCTTGCCGACGACGCTGTTGACGCTGGGCGCCTTGATGTTCATGCTCCGGTGGAACTCCTCGGCGACCTTGTACTCCTCGTTCTCGTTCACCCAGCCGCGCCTGGCCAGGCCCTTGAGGCCGGCCGCGCTGATGTTGCGCTTGATGTCCTCGATGAGGTTGAGGCCGTACCGCTTGCGGTCCTCGGTGGCGTAGGCCAGGCCGTGGCGGATCGCGTCCTGCACGTTGCGGATCTCGATCGGCTTGCCGTCCTTGAAGACCTTGCCGGAGATGTGCACGCCGTACGTGCGGCCGAACAGGCTCATCGCCAGCTCGGTGCGCCCGGCGCCCATCAGGCCGGCCAGCCCGACGATCTCGCCCCTGCGCAGGGTGAGGGAGGCGCCGTCCACGACCTTGCGGCCGGGCTGGCTCGGGCTGTGGACCGTCCAGTCCTCGATCCGCAGGACCTCCTCGCCGATCGTCGACTCGTGCGGCGGGAAGCGGTTGTCCAGCGCGCGGCCGACCATGCCGGAGATGATCCGGTCCTCGGTGACGTGGTCGGTGGCCATGTCCAGGGTCTCGATCGTGCGGCCGTCGCGGATGATCGTGACGGAGTCGGCGATCGCGGTCACCTCGTTGAGCTTGTGCGAGATGATCACGCAGGTGATGCCCTCGTCCCGCAGGCCGCGCAGCAGGTCGAGCAGGTGGGCCGAGTCGTCGTCGTTGAGCGCGGCGGTCGGCTCGTCGAGGATGAGCAGCTTCACCTCCTTCGACAGCGCCTTGGCGATCTCGACGAGCTGCTGCTTGCCGACGCCGAGGTCGGAGACCGTGGTGGTGGGGTTCTCCTGGAGGCCGACGCGGCGCATCAGCTCGGCGGCCTCGTAGTTGGTGCGGTTCCAGTCGATGAAGCCGCGCCTGGCGCGCTCGTTGCCGAGGAAGATGTTCTCCGCGATCGACAGCTGCGGGCTGAGCGCCAGCTCCTGGTGGATGATGACGATCCCGGCGTGCTCGCTGTCGCGGATGCCGGCGAACTCGCAGCGCGCGCCCTCGAAGGTGATCTCGCCCTCGTAGTCGCCGTGCGGGTAGACCCCGGACAGCACCTTCATCAGCGTCGACTTGCCGGCGCCGTTCTCGCCGCAGATGGCGTGGATCTCGCCGCGCCGGACGGCCAGGTTGACGTCCTGCAGCGCCTTGACACCGGGGAACGTCTTGGTGATCCCGCTCATCCGCAAGATGTGCTCGGTCATATGCCCCTCGCTCAGGTGTGGGAAGTGCCCCCGGGGGACCGCCGTCCCCCGGGGCGGGCCCTTACTTGAGCTGGTCCTCGGTGTAGTAGTTGCCGCCGACGATGATCTCCTTGTAGTTGCTCTTGTCCACGATCACCGGGTCGAGCAGGTAGGAGGGGACGACCTTGTTGCCGTTGTCGTAGTCCTTGGTGTTGTTCACCTCGGGCTTGCCGCCCTTGAGGACCGCGTCGGCCATCTTCACCGTCTGCTCGGCGAGCTTGCGGGTGTCCTTGAAGATGGTGGAGTACTGCTCGCCGGCGATGATCGACTTGACCGAGGCGAGCTCGGCGTCCTGGCCGGTCACGACGGGGTAGGGCTGGCCACTGGTGCCGTAGCCGGAGCTCTTGAGCGCCGACAGGATGCCGATGGACAGGCCGTCGTACGGGGACAGCACGCCGTCCACCTTGGTGCCGCCGGTGTAGGTCTTGGTGAGGATGTCCTCCATGCGCTTCTGGGCCGTGGCCGGGTCCCAGCGCAGGATGGCGGCGGTCTTGAAGTCCTTCTGGCCGCTCTTGACCAGCAGGGTGCCGTCGTCGATCTTCGGCTGGAGCACCGACATGGCGCCGTTCCAGAAGAACGTGGCGTTGTTGTCGTCGGGCGAGCCGCCGAACAGCTCGACGTTGAACGGGCCCTTCTTGCCGTCGTCCACGCCGAGGCCCTTGAGCAGCGAGGTCGCCTGCTGCACGCCGACCTTGAAGTTGTCGAAGGTGGCGTAGTAGTCGACGTTGGGGCTGTTGCGGATCAGGCGGTCGTAGGAGATGACCGGGATCTTGGCGTCGGCGGCCTGCTGGAGCTGCGAGGTGATCGCGGTGCCGTCGATCGAGGCGATGATCAGGAGCTTGGCGCCCTTGGTGATCTGGTTCTCGATCTGGTTGGCCTGCGTCGGGATGTCGTTCTCCGCGTACTGGAGGTCGACCTTGTAGCCCAGCTGTTCGAGCTGCTGCTTGACGTTGTCGCCGTCGTGGATCCACCGCTCGGACGACTTGGTGGGCATCGTGACGCCGATCAGGGCGCCCGCGCCGCCGGCGGCGGCCGACGTGGAGGCGTCGGCGTCGACCGTCTTCTGGCTGGAGCCGCAGGCCGTCATGGTCGCGGCGAGCGCGATGGCGGACACCACGCCCCCGATACGTCCCAACCTCATGTGGCACTCCTTGCAATGGGGGTTGCGGCAGCGGATGTGAGCGTTAACTGCCGATCATGCGGAGGACTCAGTCACAGAACGTGCCGAATCAGAACAAAGTTCTCGCTTCGTTCCCGCCGATTGTTATCGCTAACAAAGACGATGTCAACGGTTGAGGATAACCTGACGGAAACCTTTAGGTAACTTTCACGGCAGACTCCTTGCAGGTCAGCGCCTTGGGCGTGCGCTGAAGACCCGTTGCAGCACGATGAAGACGAAGAGCAGCAGGCCGATGAAGATCTTGGTCCACCAGGAGCTGAGCGTGCCCTCGAAGCTGATGATCGTCTGGATCAGGCCGAGCACCAGCACGCCGAGCACCGTGCCCAGCAGGAAGCCGCTGCCGCCCGTGAGCAGCGTGCCGCCGATCACCACGGCGGCGATGGCGTCCAGCTCCATGCCCACGGCGTGCAGGCCGTAGCCCGAGAGCATGTAGAACGACAGCAGCACGCCGCCGAGCGCCGAGCAGAAGCCGCTCACCGTGTAGACCGTGATCTTCGTCCGGCCCACCGGCAGGCCCATGAGCAGCGCCGACTGCTCGCTGCCGCCCGTCGCGTACACCGCCCGGCCGAGCCGGGTGTAGTGCAGCACGTACGCCGCCACCAGCACGACCGCCACCGCGATGAGCACGCTCGGCGAGATCCACAGATCGGCGAACAGGTCGATCCTGGTCTGCGCGAACGCCGTGAACGTCGGGTCCTCGATCGGGATCGAGTCCGTGCCGATCGTGTAGCACAGCCCCCGGGCCAGGAACATCCCGGCCAGCGTCACGATGAACGGCTGGATGTCGAAGGCGTGCACGATGTACCCCATCACCAGCCCGAGCCCGGACCCGACGGCCAGCACCAGCGGCACCACCACGTACGGCGGCCACCCCGGCCCCGACATCAGCGACGCCGAGATCATCGTGGACAGCGCCACCACCGACCCCACCGACAGGTCGATGCCCCCGGCCAGGATCACGAACGTCATCCCCACCGCCACCACCAGCAGGAACGCGTTGTCGATGAAGACGTTGAGCACCACCTGCCCGCTGGCGAACCCCTCGTACCGCACGCCGCCCACGACGAACATCGCCACGAACAGGCACGCCGTCACCAGCACGGGCAGGTGGCGGGCCGGCAACGCGACCCGGCCCACGGTCATGGTCGTCACAGGGTCACCCGCACTTTCTCCTCGGGGGCCGGGCTGGGCGGCGCGCTGCCGGCGCGCCGGCGCAGCGCCTTGGCGCGGAACGACGGCGACTGCACGAGGCAGACCGCGGTCACGACCAGCGCCTTGAACAGCAGGGTCGTCTCGGGCGGCACGCCGATGGAGTAGATCGTCGTGGTGAGCGTCTGGATGACGAGCGCGCCGGCCACGGTCCCGCCCAGCGAGAACCGGCCGCCCGACAGCGAGGTGCCGCCGATCACCACGGCCAGGATCGCGTCCAGCTCGATCCACAGGCCGGCGTTGTTGCCGTCGGCGCTGGAGACGTTCGAGCTGATCAGGATCCCGGCGATGCCCGCGCACAGGGCGGCGAAGGCGTAGACCATGACGACGATCCCGCGCGACCTGATGCCCGCGAGCCTGCTGGCCTCGGCGTTCCCGCCGACCGACTCGATCAGCAGGCCCAGCGCCAGCCGCCGGGTCAGGAACGCGGTGACCGCCAGCACGACCGGCACCAGCAGCACCCCGAACGGCACCGCCAGCAGATACCCGCCGCCGATCAGCTTGTACGACGGGCTGTTGACCGTGATGATCTGCCCGTCGGTGATGAGCTGGGCCAGGCCGCGCCCGGCCACCATGAGGATCAGCGTGGCGATGATCGGCTGGATGCCCGCCTGCGCGACCAGGAACCCGTTCCAGGCGCCGAGCAGCAGGCACAACCCGAGCGCGAGCGCGACGGCGGCGAGCACGCCGGCGTCCTCGCTGATCCGCAGGCAGGCCAGCGCGCCCGAGATGGCCACCACCGAGCCCACCGACAGGTCGATGCCGCCGGTCGCGATGACCAGCGTCATGCCCAGCGAGACCAGGATCAGCGGCGCGCCGAAGCGCAGGATGTCGATCAGGCTCCCGTACAGGTGCCCGTCCCTGACCTGGACGGACAGGAAGCTGGGGGTGAAGAACACGTTCAGGGCCAGCAGCAGCGCGAGCACCGCCACGGGCCACAACAGCCGCCGCATCAGGGCCGCCCTCCGCTCGCGATCGTCTCCATCAGCACGTCCGTGGTGAGGGCTTCGTCGTTGGGCAGCTCGGCCACCAGCCGCCGGTCGCGCAGCACCTCGACCTTGTGGCTGAGCCGCAGCACCTCCTCCAGCTCGGCGGAGATGAACAGCACCGCCATGCCGCCGTCGGACAGCTCGGCGACCAGGCGCTGGATCTCGGTCTTGGCCCCGACGTCGATGCCGCGGGTGGGCTCGTCGAGGATGAGCAGCCGGGGCTCCAGGATGAGCCAGCGCGCCAGCAGCACCTTCTGCTGGTTGCCGCCGCTCAGGTTCCGCACCAGGTGCTCGGGGTTGGGCGGGCTGATCCGCAGCGCCTTGACGTACCGGGCGACGAGCTCGTCCTGCTGCTCGCGCGGCACCGGCCTGGTCCAGCCCCGGGTGGCCTGGAGGGCCAGGATGATGTTCTCGCGCACGGTGAGGTCGGGGATCAGGCCGTCCTCCTTGCGGTTCTCCGAGCAGAAGGCGATCTTGTGGTTCATCGCCGCGCGGGGCGTGCGCAGCGCGGCGGGCGCGCCGCCGACGGACAGCTCGCCGCCGCTCGCGTGGTCGGCGCCGAACAGCAGCCGCGCGACCTCGGTACGCCCCGAGCCGAGCAGCCCGGCCAGCCCCACGACCTCGCCCTCGTGGATGGTGAGCGAGAACGGCTCGACGGCCCCGGCCCGGCCCAGCCCGCGCGCCTCGACCAGCGGGCGGTCGAAGACCCTGGCCTCGCCGTGCAGGCGTTCGAGCGCGGCCAGCTCCTGGCCGATCATCTTGGCGACCAGGTCGAGCTGGGGCAGCTCGCGGGTCAGGTACTCGCCGACGAGCCGTCCGTTGCGCAGGATCGTCATACGGTCCGAAATTTCGTAGATCTGGTCGAGAAAGTGGGAGACGAAGAGGATGGCGATGCCCTCCTCCTTGAGCCGCCGCATCACCCGGAAGAGCTGCCGCACCTCGTCGGCGTCCAGGCTGGAGGTGGGCTCGTCCAGGATCAGCACCCGGGCCTCGATGTCGACCGCCCGCGCGATGGCCACCATCTGCTGCACCGCCGGCGAGTACGCCGACAGCGGCGCCGAGACGTCGATGCTCAGGTCCAGCCCGCTCAGCAGCTCGCCGGCCCTGGCCCGCACGCGTTTCCAGTCGATGCGCCCGAACCTGCGCGGCTCGCGGCCGATGAAGATGTTCTCGGCCACCGACAGGTTCGTGCAGAGGTTGATCTCCTGGTAGACCGTGCTGATGCCGCCCCGCTGCGCCTCGGCCGGGCCGGCGAAGGCGACGGGCCGCCCGCCGAGCTCGATCGTGCCCGAGTCGGCGGGATGCACGCCGGTGAGCACCTTGATCAGGGTGGACTTGCCGGCGCCGTTCTCGCCCATGAGCGCGTGCACCTCGCCGGGCAGCAGCCGCAGGTCCACGCCGTCCAGGGCCTTGACCCCGGGAAACTGTTTGCCGATCCCGTTCATCGTCAGGACCGGCACGGGTGCGGCCATGCGCCTCCCCTTCCGCCTGAAGGGGCCGGGCCACCGGGCCCGGCCCGCCCGATCAGTACTGACGGCTGGACAGGACCTGCTTGGCCTGCTCCTGCGTGAACGTGGCCTCCTCGGTCACCACGCGGGCCGGCACCTGCTCGCCCTTGACGACCTTCTTGGCCAGGTCCATGAGCTGCGGGCCGAGCAGCGGCGAGCACTCGACGATGTAGTTGATCTTCCCGTCGGCCAGGGCCTGCATGCCGTCCTTGACCGCGTCGACCGTGATGATCTTGATGTCCTTGCCGGGCACCTTGCCCGCGCCCTCGATGGCCTCGATCGCGCCCAGGCCCATGTCGTCGTTGTGGGCGTAGAGCACGTCGATGTCCGGGTTGGACTTCAGGAAGGCCTCCATGACCTCCTTGCCCTTGGCCCTGGTGAAGTCGCCGGTCTGCGAGGCGATGACCTTGAACTTCGGGTCGGCGCCGATGACCTGGGCGAACCCGGCCTTGCGGTCGTTGGCGGGGGCCGAGCCGGTGGTGCCCTGGAGCTCGACGATGTTCACCGGGTCCTTGGCGTCCTTGTACTCCTGCACCAGCCACTGACCGGCCTTCTTGCCCTCCTCGACGAAGTCGGAGCCGAGGAAGGTCTTGTACAGGGAGGTGTCCTTGGAGTCGACGGCGCGGTCGGTCAGGATGACCGGGATCTTCGCGTCCTTGGCCTCCTTGAGCACCGTGTCCCAGCCGGACTCCACCACCGGCGAGAAGGCGATGACGTCCACCTTCTGCTGGATGTAGGAGCGGATGGCCTTGATCTGGTTCTCCTGCTTCTGCTGGGCGTCGGAGAACTTGAGCGTCACGCCCGCGTTCTTGGCCGAGTCCTGCACGGACTTGGTGTTCGCGGTGCGCCAGCCGCTCTCCGCGCCGACCTGGGCGAAGCCCATGGTGATCGAGCCGTCGCCGCTGCCGCCGCTGCCGCCGCTGCCGCCACTGCCTCCGCCGCAGCTCGCCACCGACATCGCGGTGAGCCCGGCGAGCACCAACGCCGAGATCCTCTTGAACACGTGGGGGGTTCCCTTCTCATGTGAGCGCTAACAACCGAAGTCGGCTGCCGGCGCCTTCCTGCCTCGGGGGCCTGCGCGGTCCCGTCGGGCCGTGCCGTCTCGCGTACCGGCGACCGCGGGGTGCCAGGAGGCGGGCCGCCACCTCGCCTCCCCGGCCGCGACCGAGGGGAGACGGCCCCGGACCGATCCCGCGACCGCTCCTTTCCTGGCTTGGCCACGACTGTGAACGTTAACAAGCCCATCCGTCAAGGGCCCTCCGCATCACGGTCACGTCACGCCGGACACCCCTTGACTCCAGGGGCATTACCTCCCTAACGTGACGCCGATCACCTTTGTTAGCGGTCGCTTCGACTGGTAGCGCTAACAGTCCGCTGATCCGAGGAGCACCCCCATGAAACGAGCCGTCCCGGCGCCGGGAAGCCCGCGGCCTCCCGGCCCGCCGCCGTCCGCCCTCAGACCGGCACGACGCGGTGGTGGGTGGTGATCCGGCCGTCGTCGTCCAGCACGTGGAAGACGAGCCCCGGCGGGAGTTCGTAGTCGGCGCAGCCGGCCAGCGTGGTCGCGCCCTCCCAGGGCAGCCGCAGCGTGGAGACCACGCCGGGGGCGGTGAGCAGCGGGCGTCCGGCGAAGGCGGTGGCCGCCGCGGTGTGGGCGTGGCCGACCAGCACAGCCGTCACGTGCGGATGCCCGGCCAGCAGGCCGGCGAGGCGGTCCGGGGTCTGGAGCATGATCGTGTCGACCGGTGAGTGCAGCGTCGCGGGCGGGTGGTGGAAGGCCACGAACACCGGCAGGCCGCCTTCCGCGCCGAGCACGCCGTCGAGCCAGGCCAGCGTCTCGTCGTCCAGGTGGCCCTCGGGCCGGCCCGGGATGGAGGAGTCGCACAGCACGTAGACCGCCCCGCCGGTGCGGTGGACCCGGTTGACCGGCCCGGACGCGGCCGGCTCGCCCAGCAGCACCCGCCGGAACTCCTCCCGGACGTCGTGGTTGCCGGGGCACACGAGGACCGGGTGGCGGGAGGTCAGCAGCTTGCGCGCCTGCTCGTACTCCTCGGGCAGACCGTGGTCGGCGATGTCTCCGGTGACGAGCACCGCGTCGAGGTCGTACGGGAGAGCGTCCAGATAGCGCATGACGGCGTCGGCGCGCTCGACGGACCGGTCCGAGCCGCCGACGTGGATGTCGCTGAGATGGGCGATCACGAGCATGGGCAGAACTTCCTTTCGAGGTACGCCCTCGACGGTAGCCGCCCACCGGCCCACCCGTAAGATCCGGTTTTGTGGCGAAATATTGGGCCAGTTCCGGAGTGGACCTGCATCTGGAGCTCGATCCCGCACCCGGACGGCGGCGGGCCGTCGAGGACGCTCTGCGCGCCGCCGTCCGCGACGGACGGCTGCCGCCCGGCACCCGCCTGCCCTCGACCAGGGCGCTCGCGGCCGGGCTCGGCCTCGCGCGCGGCACGGTGAGCGCCGCCTACGACCAGCTCGCCGAGGAGGGCTACCTCACCACCCGCCCGGGTTCGGGCACCGAGGTCGCCGACGCCCTTCCGCCCGCCCCCGCGCCGATCGGCTCCCCTGCCGCCGCCGGACCGCCGCGGCCGATCGGCTCCCCTGCCGCCGCCGGACCGCAGCCGGTGCACGATCTTCGGCCCGGCCAGCCGGACGTGTCGGCCTTCCCCGCGCGGGCCTGGGTGCGGGCCACCCGCCACGTGCTCGCCGCGGCCCCCGCCGACGTCTTCGGCCCCTGCGACCCCCGGGGCCGGATCGAACTGCGCACCGCGCTGGCCGGCTACCTCGGCAGGACCCGCGGCGTGCGCACCACTCCCGACCGGATCGTCGTCACCACGGGCTTCGTCCAGTCGCTCAACCTGCTGGCGGAGGCGCTCGGCGAGGGCCCGTTCGCCATGGAGGACCCGGGGCACGACTTCTACCGCGAGGTCCTGCGCCGCGCCGGCCGCGCGATCGTCCCCCTCGCGGTGGACGAGCAGGGCGCCCGTACCGGCGACCTCACGTCCGGGGTGGCCGCCGCCGTGCTGACCCCGGCGCACCAGTACCCGACCGGCGTGCCCCTGGCCCCGGCGCGCCGCCGCCTGCTGCGCGCGTGGGGCGGCCCGGTCATCGAGGACGACTACGACGGCGAGTTCCGCTACGACCGCCGTCCCGTGGGCGCCCTCCAGGGCATGGCCCCCGACCAGGTCGTCTACTGCGGCACCACGTCCGAGTCACTCTCCCCTGCGCTGCGCCTGGGCTGGATGGCGCTGCCGCCCGCCCTGGTGGGCCCGGTCGCCGAGGCCAAGCTGCACGCCGACGCCCACACCGGGGTGCTGGGCCAGCTCGTCCTGGCCCGGCTGGTCGACGTCCACGACTACGACCGGCACGTCCGCGCCGCGCGCCTGCGCTACCGCCGCCGCCGCGAGCTGCTGCTGGCGCGGCTCGGCCCCGGACCGGCCGCCCCGCTGCCCGGCGCGCGCCTGCCCGGCGTGACCGCCGGGCTGCGCGCCCTGCTGCTGCTCCCGCCGTCCGGGCCGGCCGAGTCCGCCGTGCTCGCGGCCTGCGAACGGCGCGGCATCGCCCTGCGCGGCCTGAGCCCGCTGCGCCAGACCCCCGGCCCCGGCGGCCTGCTGATCGGGTACGCCGCCCCCTCCGAACGCGCCTTCCCCGCCGCTCTCGACGCCCTCGCCGACGCCCTGACCTGGGCAACCGCCGAGAGAAGCGCGATCAACGCCGAAAACCCCGATAATTCCGGCGTTCCCGGGTAGTTGACGGGCTCTCACCGACCTCGACGGAGGAGTCCGATGAGCTGGAGCTACCGCAAGACGATCAAGCTGGGCCCGGTCCGGCTGAACCTGTCCCGCGGCGGCGTTGGACACAGCTGGGGCAACCGGCTGTTCAGGGTGACGCGTACCGCCGACGGCCGCCGTACGCTGTCGGTCAATCTGCCCGGCGGCTTCCACTGGCGCAAGACACTCAGCGGTCGCTGACCCCCCGACGGAACGACGGGCCGGAGGCGCGCGGCCTCCGGCCCGTTCCCGTCTTCCCGGGACGCCGCCCGGATGATGATCTGTAGGCATGAACGCCCACATGAGCCCGGAGGAGTTCCGCCGCCACGGCAGGCAGGTCGTCGACTGGATCGCGGACTACATGGCGGACATCGAGTCCCGTCCGGTGAGGTCACGGGCCGAGCCGGGGGACGTCCGCCGCGCGTTGCCCGCCGAGCCGCCCGAGCACGGCGAGCCGTTCGAGGCCGTCCTGGACGACCTGAACACCATCCTGCTGCCCGGCATCACCCACTGGCAGCACCCCGCCTTCTTCGCCTACTACCCCTCCAACGCCAGCGGCCCCGCCATCCTCGGCGACCTGCTCTCCAGCGGCCTCGGCGTGCAGGGCATGTTGTGGGTCACCAGCCCCGCGTGCACCGAGCTGGAGACCGTGGTGGTGGACTGGCTGGCCAGCCTGCTCGGCCTGCCCGCGCACTTCAGGACCGACGCGCGCGGCGGCGGCGTGATCCAGGACTCGGCGTCGAGCGCCTGCCTGGTCGCGCTGCTGGCCGCCCTGCACCGGGCGAGCGGCGGCCGGTCCACGCGGACGGGCGTCGCCGAGCGGTACACGATCTACGTCTCGTCGCAGACGCACTCCTCGCTGGAGAAGGCCGCCCGCGTCGCGGGCCTCGGCTCCGACGGCGTACGGGTGGTGGACGTGGACCCCCGTACGCTGGCCATGGACCCGGGACGGCTGCGCGAGCTGATCGCGGCCGACAAGGCCGCCGGCGCGGTTCCGGCGATGGTCTGCGCCACCGTCGGCACCACCTCCTCGGCCGCCGTCGACCCGGTGCCGGAGATCGGCGAGGTGTGCCGCGAGCACGACGTGTGGCTGCACGTGGACGCCGCCTACGCCGGGGTCGCCGCCGTCTGCCCCGAGTTCCGCGGGCTCAACGACGGCGTGGCGGAGTACGCCGACACCTACTCCACCAACCCGCACAAATGGCTGCTGACCAACTTCGACTGCACCGTCCTGTGGACGGCCGACCGCGCCCCCTTGCTCGGCGCGCTGTCGATCCTGCCGGAGTACCTGCGCAACGCCGCGACCACGGCCGGCTCGGTGGTCGACTACCGCGACTGGCAGATCCCGCTGGGCCGCCGGTTCAGAGCGCTGAAACTGTGGTCGGTGATCCGCTGGTACGGCGCCGAGGGCCTGCGCGCCCACATCCGCAAGGGCGTCTCCCTGGCCCAGCACCTGGCCGCCCTGATCGCCGCCGACCCCGCCTTCGAGCTGCACGAGCCGCACCCGCTCGGCCTGGTCTGCTTCCGGCCCCGCTGGCCCGGCCTGCCGTCCGCCGACGCCGACGCCGCCACGCTGCGCCTGATGGAGACCCTCAACGCGGGCGGCTCCCTCTACCTGACGCACACCGGGATCGGCGGCCGGATCGTGCTCCGCATGGCCGTCGGCGGCCCGGCGACCGAACTCCGTCACGTCGAGCGGGCCTGGGCCGACATCCGCCAGGGACACGCCGCCCTGGCGGCCGCCCGCGCCGGCTAGAGCGGCAGCCCCGCCTGGGCGGCCAGCGTGCCGAGGACCCTGGCGAGCACGGCCCGGTCCCGCGGGCCGAGCCCGCCGGTGAGCTCGGCGTCGAGCTCCAGCGTCACCTCCAGGCACCGGCCGAGCAGCGCGCGCCCCTCGCCGGTGAGGTCGAGGAGCTGACGCCGCCGGTCGCCGGGGTCGCGCACCCGGGAGATCGCGCCGAGCCGTTCGAGGTGGTCGGCCAGCGTCACCACCAGGCTCGGCGCGACGCCCATGGTCCTGGCCACGTCGAGCTGCGAGGCCGCGCCGCGCGCCTCCAGCAGGATCATCAGGCCGACGTGCTTGGGCTTGAGGTCGAGCGGGACGAGCGCGGCCGTGAACCGCTCGGTCACGATCGCCCCGAGCGTCCCGATCCTGAAGGCCATCGTGCCTGCCACCGACACCGGCTTGACTTCGTCCACGCGCACGATGGTACCGACGCCATTCAGAGCATGAACGATTCGAGCTGACCGTGGCGGCGCGCGACCGTTCAGGGGCGGCGGTGCAGGCCGTGCTCGTAGGCCCAGATGACCGCCTGGACCCGGTCGCGCAGCCCGAGCTTGGCCAGGATGCGGCCGACGTGGGTCTTGACGGTGCCCTCCGACAGGAACAGGGCGCCCGCGATCTCGGCGTTCGTCTCGCCCCGGGCGATGTGCCGCAGCACCTCCCGCTCCCGTTCGGTCAGCGGGTCGGGCCCGGCGTCCGGCAGGTGCGGCGCGACGTGGTCGAGCAGGCGGCGGGTGGTCGAGGGGGCGATCACCGCGTCCCCCCGGTGGACGGTCCGCACCGCGGCCAGCAGCTCCTCGGCGGGGGCGTCCTTGAGCAGGAATCCCGACGCGCCGGCCCGCAGCGCGGCGAAGGCGTACTCGTCCAGGTCGAAGGTGGTCAGGACGATCACCTTGGGCGCGCCGGGGGCCGCCAGCAGCCGCCGGGTGGCCTCGACGCCGTCCATGCGCGGCATGCGGACGTCCATGAGCACCACGTCCGCCGTCACCGCGCGCAGCCCGGCCAGCGCCTCCACCCCGTCGCCGGCCTCCCCCACCACGCGCATGTCGTCCTGGGCGTCGATCACCATCACCGTGCCGGTACGCACCAGCCGCTGGTCGTCGACGACGTACACGCCGATGGTCATGCCGGGTACGGAAGGCGGGCCTCGACGACGAACCCGCCTTCCTCCTCCGTCCGGACGTCCAGGGTCCCGCCGAGCGCGGTCACCCGCTCCCGCATGCCCGCCAGCCCGTTCCCCGGCCCGTCACCGCGCGTTCCGGCGGAGGCGGCGCCGCCCGCGTCGCCGGCGGTGATGCGCAGGGCGTCGTCCGTCCACTCCAGCCGGAGGGTGCTGCGCGCGCCCGCGCCCGCGTGCTTGAGCGTGTTCGTCAGCGCCTCCTGCACCACGCGGTAGGCGACGAGATCGGCCCCCGGCCCGAGGGGACGCGGCGTGCCGCGCACGATCTCCTCGACGGGCAGCCCGGCCTCCCGGGTCCGCGCGACCAGGTCCGGCAGGCCGGTCAGTCCGGGCGGCGGCCCGTCCCCGGGCGTGGCGCGCAGCACGCCGACGGCGGCCCGCATGTCGGTGAGAGCCGCGCGTCCGGTCTCCTCGATCGCGGCCAGGATCTCGGCCGCCCGCGCGGGCGCGAACCGGCCGCCCCTGGCCTGGGCGACGATGACGGCCAGCGCGTGGGCGACCACGTCGTGCATCTCCCTGGCGATCCTGGCCCGTTCCTCGGCGGTGGCCCGCGCCGCGGCCTCGCGGGCCCGCTCCCGCAGCAGGTCGAGGTGGGCGAGCTGGGTCCGCCGGTACAGGCCGAGCCCCCACGCCGCGACCACCACCGCGGCCAGCAGCGCCAGCAGCAGCCACGGGTCCGGCCCGAGCCCGGCCGCCGCGACGCTGGAGTCGGTCGCGAACCGCGCCGCCGCCGCCCCCGCCCCCGCCAGGCCGACCACCAGCGGCGGGTGCCGCCGGGCGTGGGCGGCGCAGGAATAGACCGCGAACGGGAACAGCGCCGACGACGGCAGCACGAGGAACAGCCCGGTCACCGCGGCCTGGACGGCGAACGCCGCGGCCACCACGAGGAACGCCCACGTCCGCCGCCGGTACGCCACGGCCGCGTGCGCCGCCAGGCAGGCCGCCGCCAGCAGCACCGCCCGCCCGCCGGGCGCCGACAGGACCGCCACCGTCAGCGAGAGCGGGACCAGCGTCACCCCGGCGACCAGGGCCAGGACCACGTCGGCGCGGCGGGGCGTCATCGTGCCGTCGCGCGCTGGTAGGAGAGGGTGGCTCCGGCGACCGCCAGCCCGAACAGCAGCCAGCTCCCGTACACGACCGCGACCGCCGCCACCGCGGCCGGGTCGGACAGCGGCACGGGCCCCTGGGTGAGACCGAGGAGCTGGGAGAACGTGCCGAGAACGGACATGGCTCCCATAGTGGTCAACATGGCGGCGCCCGTCCAACCGCCGGCCAGCACCAGCCGCCGCGGCAGCGACCGTCCCCACCGCTGCACGAGGGCCAGCGAGCCTGCCGCGCCGACCACCAGCATGATCGTCTCGCCGTACGGGAAGCCCTCGCCGTAGTCCGCGGGGCGCAGCAGGGCGCCGCCCGCCGACCAGTAGAGCTTGGCCAAGGGGTAGACGAACCCGAGGGCGAAGGCGGCGTACCCGAGCCAGGGCCCGGCGGGCACCCTGACGCGCGGCAGCAGCAGCGCGCCCAGCAGCGCGCAGCCGGCCAGGCTGAGCCCGCGCAGCGCCATCCCGGGCCAGTCGACCTGCGCGAACTCCCCGGCGGGGATCCCGGTGAGCGCGAAGAAGGCGCGGAAGACGTCGAGCACGAGCCCGCCCGCCGACCACAGCAGCAGCAGGACGGGCAGCAGCCCCGCCGGATGCGGCCGCACCACGAAGACCGCCCCCAGCCCGGCGGCCAGGACGGTCACCCAGTGCGGCGCGAACCCCATGGTGTACGGCAGCCCCGGAAGCGGCGCCAGCGCCAGCGCCACGACGAGCGCGAGGACGGAAAGCGCCGAGATCTGCAGTCGTTGAAGTCGCATGCCCCGACGATCGCGGCTCCGGCCCGCCGCCCGCGTCTCCCCCATGTCCGGACAAGAGGTGACCTGAGAGGTATTGACACGGCCCGGCGCAGGCACGAAAAAAGGTGGCGCCCTCACGGACGCCACCTTCTCTGCTGTGGAGCTATGGGGATTCGAACCCCAGACCTCCTCCATGCCATGGAGGCGCGCTACCAACTGCGCCATAGCCCCTTGCGATCACCAAAAGTGTATCGGACTTCCGGACCCCTCGCGTCACTCCGGACCCCGCCCCGGCGGACCGGAGGAACCCTCCGGCCCGCGCCGAACGGCCGCGCCGGAAGACCGCGCCGGAAGACCGCCGGAAGGCGAGGCGTCAGGCGGCGCGGCGGGACGGGATGCCCGCCTCCCTGACCAGCGCGGCCACGTCGACCCCGGCCTCGCGCAGCAGGCGGCCTGCGCCGTTCGCGCCGTCGGCGAGCAGGCCCCACAGCAGCCGTTCGCCGGTGACCGGCCCCGGCTTCCACATCGCCACCTCGATCACCTTCCTGGCGTGCATGGCCAGCGGGATCGTGCCCAGCGGCCCGTCGAGGGTCACGCGCAGCGGGCGCAGCCGGGACCGGCGCAGCACCCACTGGCCGGGCGCGTCCGCGCCGGCCCTGGTGCGGCGGTGGACCTCGTCGAGGTCGATGCCGAGGGTGGCCAGCAGCGCCCGCGCGTCGCCCAGGTCGACGCGGGCGCGCAGGGCGGCGCCGGAGGCGGTGAACGACGACAGCGCGAACGGCCGCACCTCGGCCACGCCCAGCAGCAGGAGGTCGGCGTCGAGCGTGGCGCGGTGGGCGTCGAGCGCGAGGATCCCGGCCCGGACCACCGCCCGGCGGGCGTCTTTCGTCAACCTGTCGAGCACCTGCTACCTCCCCGTTCTGCGGGCGTGCTTGCGATGGGCGGACTGCCGCCGGACCCCGAGCGCGCCGGCGATCTGCTCCCACGACCAACCGGCCGCGCGGGCGTTGCTGACGTGGACGGCCTCCAGCTCCTCCAGCAGGGCCCTGAGCGCGGCCACCGCCGCGAGGCCCGTTCCGGGGTCGCGGTCGGAGGCCGCGCCGGCCAGTTCGGTGACGTCCATGGTGTCAGCATGTGCTGACAGACGGCCGTTTGTCAACACATGCTGACGCCTCAGAGGCGTCCGGGGCCAGGTCGACCAGGACGGGCAGGGCGGCGGCGAGGCGTTCGCGCTCGTCGGGGGTGAGGGAGTCGACGGCCGCGGCCAGGCGTTCGGTGATCACCTGTTCCCGGCTGTCCAGCGCGGCGCGGCCGGAGCCGGTGATGGCGGTGATCACCCGCCGCCGGTCGGCCGGGTCGGGCTCGCGGGCCACCATGCCGCGCCGGTGGAGGCCGCCCAGGACGGTGCCGATCGCCTGGGCGGTGATCCGTTCCAGGTGCGCGAGCTGGGCCGAGGTGTGCGGCCCGTCCCGGTCGAGGCGGGACAGCACGGCGAGCGCCGATCACCGGCACCCGCTCCGCCGAGCTCCGCCTGACCTCCGCCGACGGCGCGTCGTTCGCCGCCTACGAGTCCCGTCCCGACCGGGTGAGCGGGCCCGGCGTCGTGATCCTCCCCGACGTCCGCGGCCTGCACGGCTTCTACAAGCAGCTCGCCGTACGGCTGGCCGAGCAGGGCCATCCGGCGCTCGCCCTCGACTACTACGGCAGGACCGCCACCGACGACGACCGGGGCGAGTCGTTCCAGGTCATGGCCCACATCCCCAAGCTGACCAGGGAGAACATCCAGGCCGACATCCAGGCCGCGACCGAGCGCCTGGGACGTCCGGCGGTGGCGCTCGGCTTCTGCATGGGCGGCCGGAACGCGTTCTTCGCCTCGGCGCCCAGGTTCGGGTTCGCCGGCGTGATCGGGTTCTACGGCGCGCCGGGGATCGCCGGCCCGTACGGCCCCGGCCCCACCCAGCACGCCGCCGAGCTGGGCGCGCCGATCCTCGGCCTGTTCGGCGGGGCCGACGAGGGCATCCCGGCCGACCAGGTGGCGGAGTTCGGGGCCGCGCTGACCGGGGCCGGGGTGGAGCACGAGATCGTCGTCTACCCGGGCGCCCCGCACGGCTTCTTCGACGAGGCCCACGCCGAGCACGAGGCGATCTGCGCGGACGCGTGGCGGCGGATGCTGGCCTTCCTGGCCGGCCTGAGCGCGGGCTCCCCGGCGGAAGGGGCCCGCTAGCCGCAGGTGGTGCGCATGGTGAGGGCGGCTTCCTCCAGGGTGAACGCGACCTCGACCGTGCCCAGCTCCGCCGTGTCGCGCACGTGCGTGCCGCCGCACGGGATCGACGCCTCGCCCTCGGGCAGCGAGCAGTGCCAGGTGCGCAACGCGGTCAGACCGGGCCCCGGCACGTCGAGCCGGACCGGCGCCCGGGCCGCCACCCAGGCCCCGAGCTGCTCGTTCACTTTCCGGGCCAGCTCGGTCAGGTCCAGGTCGTCGGCGGAGAAGCCCTTCTTGCGCAGCGACTTGCCCAGGCGGTATTCGTCGACGCTGCCGTGCGGCAGGATGCGCGAGGAGGTGATCGCCGTCTGGTCGAAGTCGGGGTGGCCGAGCCGGTCCTGCCGCACCTCCTTGCGCCACCTGTCCGCCAGCGCCGCGTTGAGCGCCAGGGCGGCCAGGTGGCAGGCGGTGTGGCCGGCCGAGAGCGCCGCCCGGTATCCGGCGTCCACCTCCAGGTCCACCTCGGCGCCGACGGGCAGCGGGGTGTCGGTGACGTGGACGACCAGCCACTCCCAGCCCTCTGCGCCCCGCCGGACCGGGATGGACTCGCCGACGAAGATCTCACCGTCGTTCGACTGGGCCCCTGTCACGCAGTCGAGGACCGGCAGCTCGCCGATCGTCCCCCGGTCTGCGGGCTGGTCGGGCCAGGTGTGGTCGAGGGGATGGAACGGCGTCTCGGCGGTGACGAGGCCGTGCCGGTCCCCCACCGGCACGGCCCCGACAATCGGGGAACGGCCGCTGACCCGGCCGTTGGGGAAGGTGACGACAGTGGATCTCACCTGGTCATTGTGGCAGGGCGGCGCTCGTCCTCCAGATAGCGGTCGCGGCCGGCGTACAGGCCGGTGAGGAGCTGGACGGCGATCACACCGAAGATCAGCACGTACGTCAGCGACCAGCCGCCGGTCATCTGGTAGATCACCCCGACCAGCAGCGGGCCGGCGCCGGCGATGAGATATCCGGCGCTCTGCCCGAAGGCCGACAGCGCGGCCGTGCTCTCCGGCGTACGGGTGCGCAGCCCCAGCATGACCAGCGCCAGCGGGAACGACCCCATGCCGATCGCCACGAACACCACCCAGACCATGGCGGTCGAGGCGGGCGCGAACCACAGCCCGAGGAAGCCGATCGTGTAGGCCACGACCAGCCCCACGACGACCGGCCGCTGGTCGCGGAAGCGCGCGGCGACCGTCGGCACGAGGATCGAGACCGGGATGTTCAGGGCGGTGAACACGCCGAGCATGAGCCCGGCCTGCGAGGAGGTGTATCCCCCGTCGGTCAGGATCGTGGCCAGCCACCCGAACATGATGTAGGCGATCATCGACTGGGTGCCGAAGTAGATCGCCACCATCCAGGCGAGCCTGCTCCTGAGCAGGGTCGAGATGCCCGCGTCCCGGCTGCCCGTGTCCCGCTCCGGCTCACTGCGCAGCAGCGCAAGCCACGGAATGGCGGCCACGGCGGCCAGGGCCGCCCACACGCCGAGCGCGATGTGCCAGTCCCCCGACGCGCGCTCGATCGGCACGGTCGCGGCGGCGGCCAGCATGGTGCCCGCCGCCAGGGCCGTGGTGTAGACGGTGGTCATGATCCCGGTACGCCCAGGGAAGTGGCGCTTGATCAGTGTCGGGATGAGCACGTTGCCGACGGCGCCGCCGGACAGCGCGACCGCGCTGCTCAGCAGGAACACCGGGGCCGACCCGACCAGCGACCTGACCAGCATGCCCGAGCCGAGGGTGACCAGCGCGAGCAGCAGCAGCCGGTGCTCGCCGATCCGCCGGGCCAGGGTCGGGGTGACCGCGCCGACGCCGGCGAAGGCCAGCACCGGCAGCGTGGTGAGCAGGCCGGTGCCGACGCTGCTCATGCCGAGTGCCCCGGCGAGCTGGTCGAGCAGCGGCCCGACGCTGGTGACGGCCGTGCGCAGGTTCAGCGCCGCCAGAACGATGCCCAGCACGAGAAGCCAGGCCAGGGGGGCGGTTCTGCCTGTTCTGCCACGGGCCTCTTGGGCGAGCACGCTCATGCTGGTCAGGTCCTCCACTCATCAAATCATGGGACGAATCACCACCTTAACAGGACCGAAATGTCCCTTTATTCCTGGACATGAGAAAGCCCCCGGGGCGGGGGCTGAGACTCTCAGGGGAAAGCACGTCCTACAGGACCGGGCTGGGGCCCTCCGGGGGCTGGTTGCGCGGGGGCACCGGGCCGGGGGGCGGCAGGGTGCCGCTCGGCGGGTAGTCGCCGCCGCCGACGGTGCCGGGCGGGACCGGCGCGCCGCTGTCGCCGTAGGTGGAGCCGTGCTCGTGCTGGTGCTGGTGGGCGCCGGGGACGTCGCCGCGCCAGCCGCCCGTCTCGCCGCCACGCGACTCGATGAACGACTTGAACCGCTCCATGTCGTTCCTGATGCGCAGCCGGACGATCTGCAGCGCGTCGCCGACGGTCTCGACGACGCCCTCGGGGTCGTACTCCATCTGGAGGGTGACCTTGGTGGTGTCGGCGTCGATGCGGTGGAAGGTGACCACGCCCGCGTGGTGCGGCGAGTCCGTGCCGCGCCAGGCGACGCGCTCGTCGGGGTGCTGCTCGGTGATCTCGGCCTGGAACTCGCGGCGGACCCCGGCGATCTCGACCACCCACTCGGTGAGCGTGTCGGAGATCTGCTTGACGGACTCCACGCCCTCCATGAACTCGGGGAAGCTCTCGAACTGGGTCCACTGGTTGTAGGCCACGCGGATCGGGACGTTGACGTCTACTGAGTGCTCGATCGTGCTCATGGGGTCTGTCCCTGCCCGCGCAGGCCCGGCGTTAACGCCTGCGCAGCAGCCAGTAGAGACCCACGAAGGGCAGCACCAGCGGGATGAACAGGTAACCCTTGCCGTACGACGACCACACCGTGGCGTCGGGGAAGGCCGCCGGGTCGGCCACGCTCGCGGTGCCGATCAGCAGCACGCCGGCCAGCTCGATGACGAGCGCGCCGAGCGCGAGGCGGCGGGCGCCGCGCACGAGGGCGACGGTGAGCACGAGGTAGACCAGCGCGGCGAACGCCGACAGCGCGTAGGCCAGCGGCGCCTCGCCGAACCTGGTGGCGATCTGCACCGCCGCCCGCGCCCCGGCCGCCAGCGAGAACAGCCCGTAGACGGCGACCAGCGCGCGCCCGGGGCCGGTGCCGATCGGGGCGCTCACGCCACGCCCTGCCAGATCTGCAGCAGCCGCGCGTTCATCACCGCGATCGCGAACCCGGCCACGACCAGGATCGCCGTGCCCCACCGGCTGCGCTCGGCCAGCGCGAGGAACACCCCGGCGGGCGGGATGAGCACCTGGCCGCCGATGTAGCCGAACAGCGTGGCCTTCTCCGGCGGCCCCTCGCCGCCGCTCACCGCCGCGATCACGAACCCGGCCTGCACCAGGATCGCCACCTCCAGCACGGCGAAGCCGACCAGCAGGACCATGCCCATCGGCCGGTCGCGGACGGCGACGACCAGGGCGGCCAGCATGAGCAGCAGTGAGCCGACGATGACGATCGTGGCGACGGTGGTGTTCATCGGGACACAGGTTAGCGCCCGTGCAGGTCGCCCCCGCCGCCGTCCCGCTGGTGCCGATCGCGCTCGTAGGATCGGGGACGTGCAGAGAATCCTCGTCAGCGCGTGCCTGATGGGCCGCCGGGTCCGCTACGACGGCGGCGCGAAGACCAGCGCCGACGCCCTGCTCGCGAACTGGCGGGCGGAGGGCCGGCTGGTGGTCTTCTGCCCCGAGGTGGCGGGCGGGCTGCCCGTTCCGCGCCCGGCGGCCGAGATCGAGGGCGGCGCGGGCGGCGCGGCGGTGCTCTCCGGCGCGGCCCGCGTGCTGGCGAGCGACGGCTCCGACGTGACGGCCGAGTTCGTGGCGGGGGCGCGGGCCGCGCTTGAGGCCGCCCGCTCGGCCGGGGTCCGGCTGGCCGTGCTCAAGGAGGGCAGCCCCTCGTGCGGCGCGCTGGCCATCCACGACGGCACGTTCGCCGGACGGCGGGTCCCCGGCCAGGGGGTGACCACCGCCCTGCTCGAAGCGCACGGCGTCCGCGTGTTCACCGAGGACCAGTTGCCCGAGGCCGCCGATCACCTGCGCGATCTGGAGGCGTAGAAGGCCCCGGCCAGCCCGGCGGCCAGCAGCACCGCCATCGTGTCGTGGAACCAGGTGCTCAGGGCCGTGGCCGCCGACGGGTGCAGGGCCAGCGCCAGGATGCCGATCAGCACGCCGCCCAAGGCCCCCGCGTGGGTGTGGACCAGGCCGTCCCAGGCCCACCGGCGGCGGGTCAGCGCGCCGTGGCCGCCGGCGACCAGGCCCAGGGCGCACAACGTCTCCACGACCACCGCGGGCGGCACGACCGGCTGGGACAGCGGGCCGACCGTGATGCCCGCGTGCAGCAGCGCGGCCCCGGCGAAGATCAGCGCGTAGATCAGGGAGAGCGCGCCGAGGGCTTTGCGCAGTGCGTCCATGGGCTACACGCTCGCATCGCGGGGGCGCGGCGAAATCGTCCTCAGGGAGAAGGCCGCGGTACGCCGCCCGTCGTAGCCAGCATGCGGCGGACGATCCTGATCACCTCGTCGATGGTCACCTGGGCGTCCCCGTCGGACTCGCAGGCCGCCACCTCGCGCCCGGCCTCGCCCATCACCGTGGTCAGCAGCACGACCAGCACGTTGCTCTCCGGCGTGTCCGCCAGGCCGAGCAGCCGCTTGTTGCCGCCGATCCACTCCCAGCCGCGCTGCCTGCGCAGGGTCGAGAACTCGGCCGGGCCGTCGTTCTCCAGGAACAGCCTGGCCACGTCGCGCTGCTCCCACGAGCCCTCCAGGTAGGCGCGGGCGCCGGCCAGGAACCGTTCCTCGCCGGCGCCGGCGGTGGCCTTGGCCGCGCGGGAGGTGCGTTCCTCCTGTTCGCGCATGAACTGCTCCCACAGGGCGAGGAACAGGCCCGGCTTGCCGCCGAAATGGTGGTAAAGGCTGCCGACGCTGATGCCCGACGCCTCGACGATGTCGGCGACGGTGGCCTCGGCGTACCCCTTGGCCAGGAAGACCTCGCGGGCCGCGCGCAGCAGCGTGTCGCGGGTGCCGCTGGAACGTCCCCAGCCCCGGTTCTTCATCCGGACATTATGTACGGGTCCGCGGGGTTTGATCAGGAAATCGAACTGACCTGATCATCGGAAACTTTCTCGTATTCCCGGGAGTCGTACAGAAGCAGGGGGCCCGATTCATTTCGAAACGGGGAAAGGATTCGGCGACAATGACTGTCGACCTGAACAACGCACAACCCCTGGCCTGGGATTCGGCCACGCTCGACGCGGACACCAAGGAGATGCTGGACAATCTCCAGCCCAACATTCTCCGCGCGCACGTGCGCGAGCACCTGTCCGTGCTGTTCGTCAGGTTCAACGACGTCGCCGCGGGAAAGGCGTTCCTGCGGCACATCGCCGTCACGAAGATGAAGTCGGCGCGCCGGCACCTTGAGGAGGTGCGCGAGTTCGGCGCGAACGGCCGGCGCGGCACGCCGTACGTCGGCATCGGCATCAGCAAGGCCGGCTACCGCGACCTCGGCCATTCGGTCGAGGACGTGCGCAGGTTCGGCGACAAGGCGTTCCGCGACGGCATGAAGCGGCGCGGCGCCGAGCTGGACGACCCGCCGGTGACGGAGTGGGAGCCCGCCTACCAGCGGGAGATCCACGCCGTCATCCTCATCGGCGACGCCCGCCGGGACCGGGTCGAGGAACTGCGCGAGGAGATCCTCGGCGAGCTGCCGGCGAGCGCGCGACTGCTCGGCGAGGAGACCGGCCAGGGCATGCGCAACCCGGCCGGCGACGGCATCGAGCACTTCGGGTACGTGGACGGCCGCAGCCAGCCGCTGTTCGTGCGGGACGAGGTCGACAAGGAGCCGAAGGAGCACTGGGACCCCGCCTTCCCGCTCTCCAACATCCTGGTCGCCGACCCCTTCGCGCCGCACCCGGAGCGGCATTTCGGCAGCTACCTGGTCTTCAGGAAGCTGGAGCAGAACGTCCGGGCGTTCAAGGAGATCGAGCAGGACCTGGCCGACGCCCTCGGCCTGCTCGGCGCCGACCGCGACCGCGCGGGCGCCATGCTCGTCGGCCGCTTCAAGGACGGCACCCCCGTCACGCTCAGGCAGAAGCCGGGCGGGGGCCCGGTGGCCAACGACTTCACCTTCGACGACGACCCGGGCTCGAAGTGCCCCTTCAGCGGGCACATCAGGAAGACGAACCCGCGCTCGTTCGGCCGTGAGGTCCTCATGGCCCGCCGGGGCCAGACCTACGGCGACCGCGCCGACGACCCCTGGGACGACTCCCCGCCCGGCGCCCGCCCGAGCGGCGAGGTCGGCCTGCTGTTCATGGCGTTCAACAGCAGCCTGCTCGCCCAGTTCGAGTTCACCCAGCAGAGCTGGGCGAACAACGAGGACTTCCAGAACCCGGCGACCGGCCACGACCCGCTCATCGGGCAGGGAGCCCGCGACGTCAAGGTGAGCTGGCCGAAGGTGTGGGGCCGGGCCGAGCCGTCGGCCCCGCAGGCCCAGGTCGCCCAGACGATCACGATGAAGGGCGGCGAGTACTTCTTCGCGCCGTCCCTGGCCTACCTCCGCAACCTGTGACGTCCTGGCCCGGCGGGAACACCCCCGCCGGGCCCGGCCGCCGCCGGGGCGGGTTCTAAGATCGGATCTCCGGGGGGAGATCTGACGATGTTGCGGGCGTTCTTCAAGACCGAGGCGGGCAGCACGAGCGTGCTGCTCGTGGCCACCGCCCTGGCCATGGTCTGGGCCAACTCGCCGTGGGCCGCGACCTACGAGTCGTTCTGGCACCTGCCCATGGGCATCTCGTTCGGCGACGCGGTGTTCTCCCTCGACCTGCGCCACTGGGTCAACGACGGCCTGATGAGCGTGTTCTTCTTCCTGATCGGCCTGGAGGTCTCCTACGAGGTGCGGCTCGGGCAGCTCAGGGACCGGCGGCTGATCGCCGTCCCGGCCGTGGCCGCGCTCGGCGGGATGCTCGTGCCGGCCGCCGTCTACCTCGCGCTCAACCTCGGCGGTCCCGGCGCGGGCGGGTGGGGTGTGCCGATCGCCACCGACACCGCGTTCGTGCTGGGCGTGCTGGCCGTCGTCGGGGCGCGCTGTCCCGACCCGCTGCGGGCGTTCCTGCTGACGCTGGCCATCGTGGACGACGTGCTGGCCATCATGATCATCGCGATCTTCTACACGGCCAGCCTCCAGCTCACCGCGCTCGTCGTGGCGGTCGTGCTGCTGGCGGCCATCGTGCTGCTGCGCTGGCTGAAGATCTGGCGGGCGCCGGCCTACATCGCGCTCGGGTTCGGCTTGTGGGTCGCGACGCTGGAGAGCGGCATCCATCCGACGCTCGTGGGCATCGCGCTCGGCGTCCTCGTGTTCGTCTACGCCCCGAGCGACCAGAAGCTGCTGCTGGCGGGCGAGGCCGTCCAGGAGTTCACCAGCGAGCCGAGCGCGCGGGCGGCCAGGGAGGCCACGCGGCGCGTGCAGCGTGCCGTCTCGGTCAACGAACGGCTCCAGCTCCGCCTGCATCCCTGGAGCAGCTACGTGATCGTGCCGGTGTTCGCCCTGGCCAACGCCGGGGTGCGGCTCGACGGCGAGACCCTGCGGGCGGCGCTGACCTCGCCGATCTCCCTCGGCATCGCGCTGGGGCTGCTGCTCGGGAAGTTCGCCGGGATCTCGCTCGGCACGTGGCTGCCGCTGCGCTTCGGCTGGGGCATCCTGCCGGGGAACCTGGTGTGGGGGCAGTTGCTGGGCGGCGCGGCGGTGTCCGGCATCGGGTTCACGGTGGCGCTGTTCATCGTCGACCTGGCCTTCGACGACCCGGCGATCCAGAGCCAGGCCAAGATCGGCATTCTGGCCGGGTCGTTGCTGTCCGCCGCGCTGGGCTGGGTGGTCTTCCGGCTGGCCTGGGACCGGGGCGGTGTCTGCGCGCCGCCCGAGGCCGAGCCCGGCGAGGAGCTGCCCGACGTGCTGTCCGTGCCGGTCGGCCCCGACGACCACGTACGTGGCCCGGCGACCGCGAAGGTCACCATCGTCGAGTACGGCGACTTCGAGTGCCCCTACTGCGGCCGTCTCCACCCCGTCCTGGACGAGATCCTGCGCCGGAACCCCGACGTCCGGCTGGTCTTCCGGCACTATCCGATCCGGACGCTGCACCCCCGGGCCGCCTCGGCCGCCATCGTCTCCGAGGCCGCCGCCGACCGGGGCCGGTTCTGGGAGATGCACGACATCCTCTACGACAACCAGCGTTTCCTCACCGACGCCGACCTCGAACACTACGCCGCCGAGCTCGACGTCGACCCCTGGGCGGACGTGGCCGGGCACGCCTCCCGCATCGCGCTCGACGAGGCGTCGGGCAAGGAGAGCGGCGTGCGCGGCACCCCCACCCTGTTCCTGAACGGCCGCCGGCACAAGGGCGGCCTCGACCTGCAGTCGATCAGCCGTGCGGTGGAAGAACTGCGCGGATCCCCGTAACGTCGCCCGAGTCCCCCTTCTGGCTGGAGTCGCCCATGAGTTTCCTCAACATGCTCACGAACCTGCTCCCCACCCTCATCACCGCCCTGCTGCTGGTGGTGGGCATCGTCCTGATCGGGATGAACAGACGGCACGTGGGCCGCGCGGCCACCCTCGGCATGTCGGGCTGCGGCCTGCTGCTGATCGGCACGCTGATCAACCTCGTGCTGAGCATCCTGACCCAGACGCTGATCGAGTCGTACGGCTCCAGCATGATGGCCGTCCTGCCGTTCGCCTACCTCATCTCCTCGCTCTTCCACCTGGCCGGCATCGGGCTGCTGATCTGGGCCGTCGTCGCGCGCCGCGCCGCCCCCCGGCAGGAGCGGCCGCAGGGCCCCGGCTGGCAGCAGCCCGCGCAGCCCTACCAGCAGCCCTACCAGCAGCCCGGCCCTCAGCCCGGTCCCCAGGGCGGCCCCCAGCCCGGTCCTCAGGGCGGCTGGCAGCCGCCGCAGCCGCCGTACGGGGGCGAGCAGAGCGGTTACTGAGCCTTCCGACGTCTGGACCGCGTTTCACCGGCAAGTATGACAATGTCGATGAAACCCACCTCCAGAGCCGCGTCTGAGGGGATCATGAAGCGAGAGCAACAGGAGCCGGACCCGAACCAGACCGTCCGACATCGCGTCCCGCACCCGGAACACCCCCCGCAGGGTCCCCCGGAGGCGCCGTACACGCAGAGCCTGCCCTACACCCCCGACATGCTTCCCGACGTCCCCCTGTACGAGGTCACGCCGCCACCGAAGTCGGCCTGGCGGTGGGTGGTCCTGGTGGGCGGGCTCCTGCTGCTGGTCGCGGTGCTGGCCGTGGCCACCGTCCTGTGGGTGCGCGGCCAGGCGTCCTGAGGGCCGGGCGAAGCCGCTCGCTCAGGACGCCCGGGTGAAGTCCATCGTCCAGTTGGTCTCCCAGGTCTGGCCGTCGTCCGCCGAGAAGGCCTGCTCCCACCTGGCCCGGTGCTCGCCGACGACGGTCCAGACGAACCGGCAGCGCACCGGCCGGCCCTCGTGGGTCTCCTCGCCGTAGAACTCGCCCCGGTCCCCGGTGAACGCGCCCACCATGGGCCGGGTGTCCAGCGTGCCCGTCGCGCTGCTGGCCCAGTAGATCGACCACTGCCCCGTCGCGGGGTTGTGGACGCGCACGGTCAGCCCGTGCCGGCCCTTGGTGGGGAAGGCGATCTCGTCGAAGCTGGCGGCGCCGTCGAAGTGCCGGGTCGCGACCGAGCGGCCGGGGAACTCGTCCCATTCGTCGCTGCCGGCCAGCGGCTTGAGTAGCTTGCGGTTCACCACGTCCCAGGTGCCGGCGAGGAAGTCGAAGTCGTTCATGCGGGCGAACGTACGGCCGGGTCACTGACATGTAGTGTCAGTGTCCGTGCGCGCCTCCCGCCTGGTCTCGATCCTGCTGCTGTTGCAGACGCGCGGCCGCATGACGGCCCACGACCTCGCCGAGCGCCTGGAGGTCTCCGTCCGCACGATCTACCGCGACATGGAGTCCCTGCACGCCGCCGGCATCCCGCTCTACGGCGACGCCGGGCCCAACGGCGGCTACCAGCTCCTCGACGGCTACCGCACCCGGCTGACCGGGCTGACCACCGACGAGGCCGAGTCGTTGTTCCTGGCCGGGCTGCCGGGGCCGGCGGCCGAGCTGGGCCTGGGCGCGGTGGTGACCGCCGCCCAGCTCAAGCTGATGGCCGCGCTGCCCGTCGAGCTGCGCGACCGCGCGGGCCGCATCCAGGAGCGTTTCCATCTCGACGCGCCCTCCTGGTACCGGGACGCCGAGCCGGTAACGTACCTGCCGGCCGTGGCCGACGCCGTGTGGAACGAGCGGCCCGTCCAGGTCACCTACCGGCGGTGGAAGGCGCCGCAGGAGGTGGAACGGCGGCTGGAGCCGTACGGGCTGGTGGTCAAGGCGGGCCGCTGGTACCTGGTGGCGCGCTGCGGCGAGCACGTACGCACCTACCGCGTCTCCCAGATCCTCGACCTGCACGCCCTCCCGGAGACGTTCACCCGGCCGGACGACTTCTCCCTGGCGGCGTACTGGCAGGGCTACCTGGCCGAGTTCGAGGCCAGGCTGCGGCGCGGCGAGGCGGTGGTACGGCTGTCGCCGCGCGGCCTGGACCGCCTGCCCGACCTCATGACGCCCGGCGTCGCGGCGGCCGCGCGGGAGACCGCCGAGCCGCCGGACGCCGAGGGCTGGACGCGGGTCACCCTGCCGATCGAGTCGCACGACCACGCGCTCGGCGAGTTCCTGCGGCTCGGGACCGACGTCGAGGTGCTGTCCCCGCCCGCGCTGCGCGAGGCCCTGGGCGCGGCGGCGGCGGAGCTGGCCCGGCGCTACGCCTGACCCGAAAGTTTCACGCCTGCCCTCCAGCCCGGCCCAGGTCGGAGCCAGGCGGGCAGTCCGGCCATTGCGCCTCCGAAAGTTTCTCTTCATACTCGCAATATTTCAGGCGAACGAGAGGAACCCGATGAACCTGAGAGCTCGACTGGCGGGCGCCGCGATCGCCGTCGCCGCACTCGCCGTCGCGGGCCTGGTCACCGCTCCCCCGGCCGCCTCGGCGCAGCTCACCGAGGTGACCGGATTCGGCGCCAACCCGACAGGTCTGCGCATGCACCTGTACGTCCCGGACGGCGTCGGGACCCGGCCGCCGCTGCTCGTCGCCGTGCACTACTGCACCGGCTCCGGCCCCGCCTTCTACTCCGGCACGGAGTTCGCCTCGCTCGCCGACCGCCACAAGTTCATCGTGATCTACCCCTCGGCGACCAGGAGCGGCTCCTGCTTCGACGTCTCCTCCCCGCAGGCGTTGCGGCACGACGGCGGCAGCGACCCCGTCGGCATCGTGTCCATGGTCCGGTACGTCCAGCAGCGGTACGCCACCGACCCCGCCCGCACGTACGTGACCGGCGCCTCCTCCGGCGGCATGATGACGAACGTGCTGCTGGGCGACTATCCCGACGTGTTCCAGGCGGGAGCGGCGTTCATGGGCGTGCCGTTCGGCTGCTTCGCCACCACCGACGGGTCGAGCTGGAACAGCGCGTGCGCGAACGGCCAGCTCACCAGGACCCCGCAGCAGTGGGGTGACCTGGTCCGCGCCGCCTACCCCGGCTACACCGGCCCCCGTCCGCGCATGCAGGTCTGGCACGGCACCGAGGACGCCACCCTGCGCTACCCGAACTTCCAGGAGGAGATCAAGCAGTGGACGAACGTCCACGGCCTGACCCAGACCCCGAGCCTCACCGACCAGCCCCGGCCCGGCTGGACCAGGACCAGGTACGGCAGCGCGGGGACGACCGCGCCGGTCGAGGCGGTGAGCGTCCAGGGCGTGGGGCACAGCCTGCCCACCGCCGGAATGGCCGCCGCCGCCCTCGCCTTCTTCGGCATCACCGGCAGCGGCCCGACCCCCACGCCCACCCCGACGCCGACGCCCACGCCGACGCCCACGCCGAACCCGCCGGGCGCCTGCCGCGTCTCCTACACCACCAACGCCTGGAACACCGGCTTCACCGCCGCCGTCACGATCACCAACACCGGCGCCACGGCCCTGCCCTCCTGGGCGCTGAGCTTCACACTGCCCGCGGGCCAGACCGTCACCTCGGCCTGGAACGCCACGATCTCCCCCGCCACGGGCCAGGTCACCGCCAGGAACGTCGCCTACAACGCGACGATCGCGCCCGGCGCCTCCACGTCGTTCGGCTTCCAGGCCACCCACACGGGCGACACCGCCCCGCCGGCCGCCTTCACGCTCGGCGACACCCCCTGCGCCTGACGCCGGGACACGCCGCTCCAGGGCCGGGTCTCTCCGGGGCTCGGCCCGCCGAGTTGATTCGCCGCGAAAAGCATGATCTGATCCCGGATCAGCGTCGCAGTGCACCCGGCCAGGAGACCGCCGCGGGCATGGAGGCGCCGTGACATCGGACCCGACCATGAACGACCTTCCCGAGCCGGCCCGCCGTCTGGCGGCCTTCGGCAACCAGCTGATCGACGTGCACCTCCGGCTCCGCGAAGAGCTGGCCAGGCTGCGCGAAACCGCCGGCCGCGGCGGCTCCCTGCGCGACCTGCGCACCCACTGCCTGGCCTTCTGCTCGGCGATCACCACCCACCACACCGGCGAGGACGCCACGGCCTTCCCGGTGCTCGCCGCCGAGTTCCCCGAACTGCGCCCCGTCCTGGAGGAACTAAGCCGGGACCACGAGCAGGTGGCCGCCATCCTGCGCGACCTGGAGACCCTGCTGGCCGCCGATGCCCCTGGCCCGCGTGACGTGCGCACCGAGCTGGACGGCCTGTCGGCCCTGCTGGAGTCGCATTTCGTCTACGAGGAGAAGCGGATCGTCGCCGCCCTCAACGCCCTGCCCGCCACGACGTGGCGGGATCCGGCGTTCCTGGACTGACGCGCGGCCGGGCTCGACGGCCCGGACCAGGGAAACAATCTGTGTGGAGCTATGGGGATTCGAACCCCAGACCTCCTCCATGCCATGGAGGCGCGCTACCAACTGCGCCATAGCCCCTGGTCACCGCTGCGGGATCACCCGTTGCGGCGCTCCGAGAGCATATAGCCATCCGCGCCCTTTCGCCTAATCGCCCGGCCGCCGTCCCCGCTGCGCCCGCGCCACCAGCACGGACAGCCCGTCGAGCTGGCTGCGGAGCCCGAACTCGAAGACGGAGTCCAGGTCCAGCTCCACCCCGGGAGCCGTGACCACCTTCGCCAGGGTCGGGAAGGCGCCGGAGGCGAACAACCGGGCCATCTCCCCCTCGTGCTCGCTCAGCCAGTCGTCCTCGGTCACCCCGGTCTCGGTACGCGCCTGGAGTTCCGCCTCCAGCGCCACGGCGGCGCCCCGGACGAAGTTCACCAGGGACACGGCGGCGTGCAGCATGGCGCCGGCGTCGAGGCCGAGCCCGTCCAGTGCGCGCAGCAGCCGTTCGGTGGAGGCCATGCCGTTGGGCACGAGCTGCGGCCGGGTCAGCGAGACCGCCTGCGCCAGCCACGGGTGCCGCAGGTGCATCCGCCACAGCTGCCGGAGCTCCAGCTCCAGCCGGGCCCGCCAGGCGCGCGGCGGCTGCCCGGCGGGCGGCTCCTCGCCGTAGACGGCGTCGATCATGAGCCGGACGAGCTCGTCCTTGCCCGCCACATGCCGGTACAGCGACATGGCCGAGGCGTCGAGCTCGGCGGCCAGGCGGCGCATCGACACGGCGGCCAGCCCCTCCCGGTCGGCGACCCTGATCGCCGCGCGCACGACGCGCCGCCCGGTGAGGTCCTGCGCCGCCCGCCGCACGGGGCCGGCGACGACGGTCCCGACCCCCGGCACGGCCCGCGTGAGCCCTTCCTCGCGCAACCTGCCGAGCGCCCTGGTCGCGGTGGCCATCGCCACGCCCCACTCCCGGATGATCTGCCGGGTCGAGGGCACCTTGTCCCCCGGCGCCAGCTCGCCGGCGGCGATGCGGTCGCGCAGCTCCTCCACGATCCGCAGATACACGGGCCGGTCCACGGCCACCCCTTCCGATGCACTAGTGCACCAGGCCCGGCGCACCCGCCGGCACCTCCTCGCCGCACTAGTGCGCCGGGTGCCCCTCTTGCCTGGTGGAAATCCCGAACCTACGGTACGCGTACAACGTACATGGCGCACTACCCAAGGAGGCCGCTGTGCAGGCCGTACTCATCTCCGGCGGCGGCGTCGCCGGTCCCACGCTCGCCCACTGGCTGGCCCGCGCCGGGTTCCGGCCGACCGTCGTCGAACGCGCCCCCGCCCTGCGCACCGGCGGCCAGGCCGTCGACTTCCGCGGCGCCCCGCAGCTGGAGGTCCTCAAGCGCATGGGCGTGCTGGACGCGATCAGGGCCGCCCAGACCGGCATGGGCGACATCGCCATCGTCGACGGCGACGGCAGGCGGCTGGCCAGGCTGCCGTCGGAGGTGTTCAGCGGCGACGTGGAGATCCTGCGCGGCGACCTGACCCGCATCCTGAACGAGGCCGCCCCCGCCGAACGCCTCCTCGGCGACTCGATCACGTCCCTGACCGAGCGCCCCGACGGCGTGCACGTGACCTTCGAAAAGGCCGCGCCCCGCACGTTCGACCTGGTCGTCGGCGCGGACGGCATCCGCAGCAAGGTACGCGAACTGGCCTTCCCTGCCGCCCCTCTGCGCCATCTCGGCTTCTACGGCGCCGTCTTCTCCGTCCCCGGCACGTACGGGCTGGACCACGACGGACTGATGCACAACGTGCCGGGCCGCTGCGCCACCGTCGTCAGGACGAACGGCCGCACCCGGGCCTCGCTCGACTTCGCCACGCCCCCGCTCGACGTCGGCCACCGCGACCAGGCGGCGCAGCGGGCCCTGGTGGCGCAAGCGTTCCGTGGGGTGGGCTGGCAGGTGCCGTCCCTGCTGGCGGCCATGGAGGAGGCCGAGGACTTCTACTTCTGGCAGGCCGCCCAGGTCGTCCTGCCCCGGTGGTCGTCCGGCCGGGTGGCGCTGGTCGGCGACGCCGGGTACGCCCCCGGTCCGGGCGGCATGGGCACGGGGCTCGGGATGGTGGGCGCGTACGTGCTGGCCGCCGAGCTGGCCGCGGCCCCCGGCGACCACGCCGCCGCCTTCGACGCCTACGAGCGGCGGATGCGACCGTACGTCGAGGTGTGCCAGAAGCAGGCCGAGGGGGCCGACAAATACCTCGTGCCGGGCACGCGGACGCGGATCCGGCTGCGGAACCAGATGATGCGCATGCTGCCGTACCTGCCGGGCAAGGGCATGGTCAAGCGGATGACGGACAAGGCCGCGAGCGCCGTCACGCTGCCGGACCACCCCCGGCAGGGCGCTCGCCGCCCCGCGCAGCCGGCCTGAGCCGGTCGGCTACGCCTCCGCGTCAGGGCGGTCGTCGCTGCTGATGGGCTCGGGAAGGGTGCCCGCGTTGTGTTCGAGCAGCCGCCAGCCCTGACGGCCCTCCTGCAGCACCGACCAGGAGCAGTTGCCCAGCCCGCCCAGCGCCGGCCACAACTCCTCGGGCAGGCCGAGCAGCTCGCAGATGCCGAGGCGCAGCGCGGCACCGTGCGAGGCGACGACCAGGAGCCCGTCGTCGTCGAGCCGGGACGCCCACTTGCGCATGGAGGCGGCCACCCGGGTCGCGACCTCCGAGACGGGCTCGCCGTCGGGGGCCTCCCAGGCGATGTACTCCTCGGGCCAGCGCGCGGCGATCTCGTCGCGCGTCAGCCCCTCCCACTGGCCGCCGCCGCGTTCGCGGAAGTCCTTGTCGACGGTCACGTCGAGCCCCACGAGCCTGCCGAGCGCCAGGGCCGTGTCATGGGCGCGCTGGAGGTCGGAGGAGACGATGAGGGTGGGCCGCAGCGAGGCCAGCAGCGAGGCGGCCCTGGCCGCCTGCGCGACGCCGGTCTCGTCGAGCGGGATGTCGGAGTGGCCCTGGAAGCGGTGCTCCACGTTCCACAGGGTCTGTCCGTGGCGGAGGCAGACGATCCGCCTGCTCAACTGCGGGCCCGCTGCATGTTGGCGAGCATGACGCTCTCCGGCAGCCCGATGGCCGGGCAGTCCTTCCACAGGCGCTCGAGCGCGTAGAACGTGCGGTCTTCCTCATGCTGGACGTGCACGACGATGTCGATGTAGTCGAGCAGCACCCAGCGGCCCTCGCGCTCGCCCTCGCGGCGCACGGGCTTGGCGTCGGCCTCGGTGCGCAGCCGGTCTTCGATCTCGTCGACGATGGCGCGGACCTGGCGGTCGTTCGTGGCGGAGCAGAGCAGGAAGGCGTCGGTGATGACGAGCTGCTCGCTCACGTCATAGGCGAGGATGTCATCGGCCAGCTTGTCGGCCGCGGCCTCGGCGGCGATCTGGACGAGCTGAACGGATCTGTCGGATGCGGTCACGATGCGGGTCTGTCCTCCTGTGTCGGCAGCATGCCCATATACCGAGGGTACCCTTCCAGGCCGAAACCCCTCACCCACGGCGCGGAGAGCTTCAGCCTTCCCCGTGATACAACCCTCGTTTGTTGATGTACTGCACGATTCCGTCCGGCACCAGATACCAGATCGGCTCCCCCTTGGCCACCCGCTGACGGCACTCCGACGACGAGATGGCCAGCGCGGGGATCTCCAGCAGGGTCACCCTGCCCTCGGGCAGCCCGGGGTCGTGCAACGTGTGCCCGGGGCGGGTGCAGCCCACGAAGTGCGCCAGCTCGAACAGCTCGTCGGCGTTCTGCCAGCCGAGGATCGCGCCGAGCGCGTCGGCGCCGGTGATGAAGTACAGGTCCGTCTGCGGGCCGTAGACGTTGGAGATGTCCCGCAGCGTGTCGATGGTGAAGGTGGGGCCGGGGCGGTCCACGTCCACCCTGCTCACGGAGAAGCGGGGGTTGGAGGCCGTGGCGATGACCGTCATCAGGTAGCGGTCCTCGGGCGCCGACACCTCGCGTCCGGACTTCTGGTACGGCCGCCCGGTCGGCACGAACACGACCTCGTCGAGGTCGAAGTGATGGGCGACCTCGCTTGCTGCGACCAGGTGGCCGTGGTGGATGGGATCGAAGGTCCCGCCCATCACACCCACCCGCCGCTTCCCCTTGACACCAGGCGCGTTCATCATGAGTCGGACCCTACGCGGACGCGGTACCCGAACATGACGGCACCCCCCTTGGTGATGTCCGCGCATCACATCCGTTGCGGACGTAGCATGCCGGGCATGACGACCACCCCGGACCGCAACCGCGTCCAACTGCCCGGCATCTCGTCCCGAGCCTACGAACACCCCGCAGACCGGTCCGCCCTGGTCGCTCTGCGGAAGTTGAGTGGGTTCGACACGGTTCTTAAGCAGATGTCCGGTCTTGTGAGTGAGCGCCGCCTTCGCCTGATGTACCTGGCGTCGTCCGTGCGCGTCAGCGAGACCCAGTTCCGCTCCCTGTACGACATGGGGCGCGACGCGGCCTACATCCTCGACCTGCACCGCATCCCGGAGATCTACGTCCAGCAGGACCCGAACGTCCAGGCCAAGGCCATCGGCTTCGACGACCCGTTCATCGTCGTCACCACCGGCCTGCTCAACCTCATGGACGAGGAGGAGCAGCGCTTCGTCATCGGCCACGAGACCTCGCACATCCTGTCCGGTCACGCGGTCTACCGGACGATGCTCGACATCCTCACCCGCCTGGCCACGCGCGTCGCCTGGATCCCGCTCGGCTACATCGGGCTGCGCGCGATCGTCGCGGGCCTGGAGGAGTGGTACCGCAAGTCGGAGCTCTCCTCCGACCGCGGCGGCCTGCTGACCGCCCAGAACCCCGACTCGGCCAAGCGCGCGCTGATGAAGCTCGCCGGCGGCGCCTACACCCACGAGATGAACATCGAGGCGTTCCTGGCCCAGTACCAGGAGTACGACACCGCGGGCGACCTGCGCGACGGCTTCCTCAAGGTGCTCAACCTGCTCGGCACCACCCACCCGTTCGCCGTGGTGCGCGTCGCCGAGCTCGACAAGTGGCAGCGCAGCGGCGAGTACGACCGCATCATCGGCGGCGACTACCCGCGCAGGGAGGACGACGCCAACGCCCGCGTCACCGACGAGATCAAGGCGGCGGCCGAGTCCTACCGCGCCTCCTGGTCCCAGTCGCAGGACCCGTTCATCGGCGTGCTGCGCGACGTGGCCGAAGGTGCGGTGAACGCGGGCGAGCGCATCTTCAACCGCTTCTCGCGCCGCGACGGCGGCCAGGGCTGACCGGCCGGCCGTCCTCGCCGCCTACAGCAGGAGGGCGATCGCGCGCACGGCGGCCGCGCACAGGGCGACAAACCCGCCCAGCACGGCCAGTGCGCGCAGCCCTTCCCTGCGCAACTCCGGCAGCTTGCCGCCGATCCGCTCGATCTCGCGCCCGGTGATACCGCCGCACAACATGCCGAACACCACCGCCGCGACCGTCACGGGCGCCGGCTGCTGCCACCAGTCGGAGTCGATCTGACCGCCACCGGTCACCCAGAGCGCACCGCCCGACGCCACCGCGACGGGCACTCCCGGCCACACCACGGCGGTCGCCGCCGCCCCGGTCAGCGCGAACGGGAACAGCAACACGCGCAGCGCGATCCGCATGCGACGCGCGCTGCGCTTCCTGACCAGCCAATGACTCATCCAGAGCGTCCTGGTCAGCACCACGAACGCCGTCGTGATGGCGATCGAGGCGATCGGCCAGATCACCGACGTCACCACGCACGGCACCGCCAGCACCGCGAGCAGCAGCAGAGCCGTATTGCCCGCGGGCAGCGTGGTCGGCGCCTCGCCCCTCAGCCTGGCCCGCCGGCCGTCCTGTGACCTGCCCCGCACGGCCGCGGTCGCCCGCGCGCGCGGGCCCGTCTTGGGGTCGGCGCCAGTCCTGGTCCGGGGCGTGGCGGCCTTGCCGTCGGTGCTCGTCCTGGTCCGCGGCGGCGGAACCGCGCCGTCGGCCCTGACCCGCGTCCCGTCGGCGCCGGTCCTGGCGCGCGTGCCCTCCGTGCCGGTGCGGGTGCGGGCGCCCTCCGTGCCGGTCCTGGCGCGGACGCTCTCGGTTCCCGGCCTGGGGCGGGTACTCTCCGTTCCCGGTCTGGGGCGGGCGCTCTCCGTACCCGGCCTCGGGCGGGGGCCGGAGGCAGGTCCGTCGGCGCCCGTCCTGGGGCGCGCTCCGGGGTTGACGCCGTCCGTGCCGGGCCTGGGGCGCGCGGCCGAGGCGGCGCCGTCGGCCCGGTTGCGCGCCGCAGGCGGTTCCGTCCGGTTCCTGGGGACGGGCGTCTTCCCATCCCCGCCGGTACGCGTGCGCGGCACGGGCGTCTTCCCGTCGGTGCCCGTACGGCCGCGCGGCACGGGCGTCTTGCCCTCCGTGCCGGCCCGGCCGCGGGGCGCGGGGACCTCGGCCGTCGAGCCGTTCGCCCGGCTTCGTGCGCTCTCGCCCCTGGACGCCTCCTCGGCGGCCGCCGACGCGTCGCCGTCGGGGTTGTTCGTGGCCTTGGCCAGCCGGGACAGCCGGTCGGCCAGCAACGCCGCGGTGGGCCGCTTGCCGGGCTCCCGGTTGAGCGCCGCCCGCACCAGCGGCAGCAGCGCCACCGGGACGCCCTTGAGGTCGGCCTGCCCGTTCAGCACCGCGTACATCTGCGCCTCGGCCGTGCCGCGCCCGAACGTGGGCCGCCCGGTCGCCGCGAACGCCACCGTCGCGGCCCAGGCGTGCACGTCGGCGGGCGAGTCGACCTGCTCGTCGGCGAAGATCTCCGGCGCGGTGTAGCCCGGCGTGCCGAGGAACGTGCCCGTCATGGTGAGCCGGGTCGCGTCGAGCACCTGCGCGATGCCGAAGTCGATGAGCACCGGCCCCTCGGTGCCCATGATGATGTTGCCCGGCTTCAGGTCGCGGTGCACGACCCCGGCCGCGTGGATGATGGCCAGCGCCGCGGCGATGCCCTGCGCCATGTGCACGAGCTGGCCCAGGTCGAGCGGCCCGCTCTGGCGTACGCGCTCCAGCAGCGTGGCGCCCTCGATGTGCTCCATGACCAGGTAGGGCCGGGCACAGCTCAGGTCGGCGTCGAGCACCTTGGCCACGTAGGGGCTCTCGACCCTGCGCAGCGCGCGCACCTCGCGCTCCAGCCTGACCCGGGACATCTCGTCCTCGGCCAGGTCGTGGAGGACCTTGAGTGCGACCTGCTCGCCACGGCGGGTGGTGGCGAGGTAGACCTCGCCCATGCCGCCTCGGCCGAGCCGCTCGACCAGGCTGTACGGCCCGACCTTGCCGAGCTTGCTCACCGTCCCTCCCCGCCCGGCGCGCCCATAAGGGACACAACCCTAGCGCTGGGACGACAGTTGACGCCCGCGGCGCGCCGGAGCCGTTGAACCTTTATCGGGGTGAACGGTCGGAGAGCATGCTGTCGAGCTCGGCCGTGGGTTCCTCGGCCAGGGGCTTGCGGCCCTTCCTGCGCCAGTTGACGTGACCGCGGCTCTCCAGCCAGAGCAGCAGACGGTCGGCGCCGAACAGCACCGCGGCCGAGAAGACAAGGGCGACGACAATTTCCATGACACCCAGTCAACCGAGGCCGCGGGCCGCCGGTCAGCCCGACACGCCGACTAACCGCAAGCCGGTCCGGGCACCACAGTGCCTTCTGACGTGCGCAGATGCCCTTCTCCCGTGTAGATCCACTTGGTGGAGGTCAGCTCCGGCAGGCCCATCGGGCCACGCGCGTGCAGCTTCTGCGTGGAGATGCCGATCTCCGCGCCGAACCCGAACTCGCCGCCGTCGGTGAACCTGGTCGAGGCGTTCACCGCCACGGCCGCGGAGTCCACGAGCGAGACGAAGCGGCGGGCGGCCGGCTGCGACCGGGTGACGATCGCGTCGGTGTGCCCGGAGCCGTAGCGCCGGATGTGGGCCACGGCCTCCTCCAGCGAGCCGACGACGGCGGCGGCGATGTCGAGCGACAGGTATTCGGTGCCGAAGTCGTCGTCGGTGACCGGCACGACCTCGCCGTAACCGGCGATGCGCTCGTCGCCGTGGACGGTCACCCCCGCCTCGGCCAGCGCCCGCAACGCCCTCGGCACGAACGCGTCGGCCACCTTCTCGTGGACGAGGAACGTCTCGGCCGCGTTGCACACCGACGGCCGCTGCGCCTTGGAGTTGACCAGGATCTGCACGGCCAGGTCGAGATCGGCCTCCGCGTCGACGTAGACGTGGCAGTTGCCGACGCCGGTCTCGATCACCGGGACCGTCGACTCCTCGACCACCGAGTTGATCAGCGCCGCGCCGCCGCGCGGGATCAGCACGTCGACCAGCCCGCGGGCGCGCATCAGCTCCTTGACCGACTCCCGCGTCGTGCCGGGCACGAGCTGCACCGCCCCGGCGGGCACCTGCGTGCCCGCGAGCGCGTCCTGCATGATCCGCACCAGCGCCGTGTTGGACGAGTAGGCGCTAGACGAGCCCCTGAGCAGCACCGCGTTGCCGCTCTTGAGGCAGAGCGCGGCGGCGTCGACCGTGACGTTGGGACGCCCCTCGTAGATGATGCCGATCACGCCCAGCGGCACCCTGAGCTGCCGCAGCTCCAGCCCGTTGGGCAGCGTGCTGCCCCGGACGACCTCGCCGACCGGGTCGGGCAGGTCGGCCACCTCCCGCACGGCCTCGGCGATGGCCCCGATCCTGGCCTCGTCGAGCCGCAGCCGGTCGATCATCGCCTCGGACGTGCCCTGGGCCCGCGCCCGCTCGACGTCTTCTGCGTTGGCCTCGACGATCTCGGCCGCGTGCGCGACCAGGGCGTCGGCGATCACCCGCAACGCCCGGTCCTTGGGCGCCCGCGGCAGCGGGGCCAGCTCGGCGGCGGCCTCTCGTGCCGCGCGGGCTACCTTCAGGAACTCCTCGGACATCGCGTGCTCCTCACTGGTGACGGGGTTCCAGTATGACGATGTCGTCGCGGTGGATCAGCTCGCGTTCATATTCCGGACCGAGCGCGCTGGCCAGCTCCTTCGTGGAGCGGCCGAGCAGCCCGGGGATCTCCACGGCGTCGAAGTTGACCAGGCCGCGCGCCACCACGCCGCCCTGCGGCCCGCACAGGTCGACCGGGTCGCCCGCGGCGAACTCGCCCTCCACGGACGTCACGCCGGCGGGCAGCAGCGACTTGCGCCGGCCCACGATCGCCTCGACCGCCCCCTGGTCGAGGTGGAGCCGGCCGCGCCCGGTGGTGGCGTGGGCGAGCCACAGCAGCCGCGTGCCGGGGTGCCGGCCGCCGGGATGGAAGTAGGTGCCGATGTCGGCGCCGGTGAGCGCCTGGGCGGCGTGGGCGGCGGCGGTGAGCACGACCGGCACTCCCGCGCCCGTGGCGATCCTGGCCGCCTGGACCTTGGTCACCATGCCGCCGGTGCCGACCGCCGCGCCGTTCCTGCCCAGCTCGACGCCGACCAGGTCCTCGGGGCCGCGCACCTCGGCCAGCCGGCGCGAGCCTGGGCGGCTCGGCGGGCCGTCGTAGAGGGCGTCGACGTCGGACAGCAGCACCAGCGCGTCGGCGTGGATCAGGTGGGAGACCAGCGCGGCGAGCCGGTCGTTGTCGCCGAACCTGATCTCGTCGGTCGCGACCGTGTCGTTCTCGTTGACGATCGGCACGATGCCCAGCTCCAGCAGCCGCGCCAGGGTGCGCTGGGCGTTGGCGTGGTGGGCGCGGCGCATCATGTCGTCGGCGGTCAGCAGCACCTGGCCGACGCGCAGGCCGTACCGGGCGAAGGAGGAGGTGTAGCGCGCGACCAGCACCCCCTGGCCGACGGAGGCCGCCGCCTGCTGGGTGGCCAGGTCGCGTGGCCGCGCCGACAACCCCAGCGGGCCGAGACCCGCCGCGATCGCTCCCGACGACACCAGCACGATCTGCGCCCCGGCACGCCGCCGCGCCGCCAGGACGTCCACCAGGGCGTCGACCCGGTCGACGTCGATCATGCCCTGGGGGGTGGTGAGCGAGGAGGAGCCGACCTTGACGACGACCCTCGACGCTGAGCTGATCTGTTCCCGCACGCCTGACAGCCTATCCGCGCCCCACCCCCACCCCCGTCCCCCTTCACCCTCCGCAGAACCGCAGGAGAACGGCGGCAGCCCCCGCACGCCCCCCGCCTTCAGAACCTCCACCCCGGGAAACCTCAGCGGCCCACCGCAGGGCAACCGCCCACTGCGCCCCCTGGGAAACCCCAGCGGGCCCGCCGGCTGCAGTCATCCCAGAGGACGGTCACCAGCCGACGAACACCTCAATGACGGTCACCTCAAACGACGGTCACCAGCCGGCGAGCCACGGCCACGCCATGCGACGGCCACGCCAACACGACCGTCACCACCGGCAGCGGTCAGCCCAGGCGGTTGTCCGAGCCGCGTGGCCCCTGTCGCACCGACTCGGCGCTGAGCGTCGGCTGCCAGTCGAAGACGTATCCGCCCTCCATCGGCCCGATGACCACCTCGGCCCCCGCCTTGGCGCCCGCCTTGACCAGCTCGTCCTCCACGCCGAGCCGTTCGAGCCGGTCGGCCAGGTATCCGACGGCCTCGTCGTTGCTGAAGTCGGTCTGCCGGATCCACCGCTCCGGCTTCTCGCCGGTGACCTGGAACAGGTTCTCGTTGACCCGCCGCACCTTGAACCCGGCCTCACCGAGCTGCTTGGGCCTGATCACCAGTCGGGTCGGCTCCTCGACCGGCTTGTTGGCCCTGGCCGCCGCCACCCACTCGCCCATCGCGTACGTGAGCTCCCGCAACCCGTCGTGCGTGGCCGCCGAGATGACGAAGACCTGCAGCCCCCGCTCCTCGAACTCGGCCCTGACCAGGTCGGCCAGCTCCCGCGCGTCGGGCACGTCGGCCTTGTTCAGCACGATCATCCGCGGCCGGTCCTCAAGCTTCCCGTACGCCCGCAGCTCGGCCTCGATCACCTCGTAGTCGGTGACGGGATCGCGCCCCGGCTCCATGGTCGCGCAGTCGATGACGTGCACGAGCATGTCGCAGCGCTCGACATGGCGCAGGAACTCGTGCCCGAGCCCCTTGCCCTGCGAGGCCCCCGGGATCAGCCCGGGCACGTCGGCGACCGTGAACACGTTCTCGCCGGCCGTCACGACCCCCAGGTTGGGGATGAGGGTGGTGAACGGGTAGTCCGCGATCTTCGGCTTGGCCGCGCTCAGCGCCGCGATCAGCGACGACTTGCCCGCGCTGGGGAACCCGACCAGCGCCACGTCGGCGACGCTCTTGAGCTCCAGCATGACGTCGAGCCCGTCGCCGGGCTCCCCCAGCAGCGCGAACCCGGGCGCCTTCCGCCGGGCATTGGCCAGGGCGGCGTTCCCCAGCCCGCCGTGACCGCCCTGCGCGATGACGTACCGGGTGCCGGCCCCCACGAGGTCCACCAGCACCTCACCGGTGTTGGCGTCCTTCACCACGGTCCCGTTCGGGACGGCGAGGATCACGTCGTCGCCGTTGGCGCCGTCGCGGTTGGAGCCCTGCCCCTGCTTGCCGTTGTCGGCCTTGCGATGGGGACGGCGGTGGTAGTCCAGCAAGGTCGCGGTGTTGGGATCGACCTCAAGGATCACGTCGCCGCCACGGCCGCCGTTCCCCCCGTCGGGGCCGCCGAGCGGCTTGAACTTCTCCCGGTGGATGGAGGCGCACCCGTTCCCTCCGTCACCGGCCTTGACGTGCAGGACCACCTGGTCCACGAAGTCCGGCATCCAGCTCTCCTCCATCAAGCCCACCAGGGCATACAAGATCAATCACAACCTGGCGCCCCCGCAGGGCCCCCAGAAAACGCCTAAGGGGTGGATCGACAGGCGATCCACCCCTTGAAGCAACACCGAAGCGAAGCTGATTACTCCGCGACGGGAACGATGCTGACGGCGCGACGACCGCGCTTGACGCCGAACTGCACGTGGCCGGCGGCCAGCGCGAACAGCGTGTCATCGCCACCGCGGCCGACGTTGTCGCCGGGGTGGAAGTGGGTGCCACGCTGGCGAACGATGATCTCGCCCGCGTTCACCAGCTGGCCGCCGAAGCGCTTGACGCCCAGGCGCTGAGCGTTGGAGTCACGGCCGTTCCGGGTGGACGACGCGCCCTTCTTGTGTGCCATCTCTCAAACTCCCGATCAGGCCTGGTCGATACCGGTGATCTTCACCTGGGTGTACCGCTGGCGGTGACCCTGGCGCTTCTTGTAACCGGTCTTGTTCTTGTACTTGAGAATGCGGATCTTCGGGCCCTTGGTCTCACCGAGGATCTCGGCGCTGACCGTGAACTTGCCCGCCTCGGTGGTCACATCGCCGTCGTTGACGACGAGCACCGTCGGCAGCGTAACCGAAGAGCCGACCTCGCCGGCGACCTTGTCCACCTCGAGGACGTCACCGACGGAGACCTTCTGCTGCCTGCCGCCGCAACGAACGATCGCGTACACCGCGGAACCCTTCTACTGACTCGCTGTTGCCCTCAGCCGCCCCGCATCGAGGCGGCCGCCGAATGCTGCGCCTATCATTCGGCCTGTCTCAAACCGACGAACCGAGTAAGCGCGCCAACAGGGCACGTCACCTGACGCACCGATTCACCAGGGTACCGCTTAACGGTGCCCTAGGCGAACCGGACGGATCGTCGGAAGCCTGCCGAGGCTACTCGGCGGACTTGGCTCGGCGGGAGCGTCGCCGCCCTCTGCCGGAAGTCTGGCTGGCCTGGTCGTCCTCAGCCGGGACGTCATCAAGCGCACCGGTCACGGTATCACGGCTGCCGGAGTCCTTGGCCGCGGAAACCTTGTCCGAGACCGCCTTCTCGATCGCCATCTTGCCCTGCGTGCCGCGCGGCTCCGGCTTCGTCTCGACCGGCTCGGTCGAGACGATCAGCCCGCGCCCGTTGCAGCACTCACAGGCCGTCGAGAACGCCTCCAGCAGCCCCTGACCGACCCGCTTACGCGTCATCTGCACCAGGCCCAGGGAGGTCACCTCGGCGACCTGGTGCTTGGTCCTGTCGCGCGCCAGGCACTCCAGCAGCCGCCGCAGCACCAGATCGCGGTTGGACTCCAGCACCATGTCGATGAAGTCGATCACGATGATGCCGCCGATGTCCCGCAGCCGGAGCTGGCGCACGATCTCCTCGGCCGCCTCCAGGTTGTTCCTGGTGACGGTCTCCTCAAGATTGCCGCCCTGGCCGGTGAACTTGCCGGTGTTGACGTCGACGACGGTCATCGCCTCGGTACGGTCGATCACCAGCGAGCCGCCGCTCGGCAGCCACACCTTGCGCTCCAGCGCCTTGCCCAGCTGCTCGTCGATCCGGTACGACTCGAACACGTCGCCCTGCCCGGTGTCCCAGCGCGACAGGCGCTCGGCCAGGTGCGGCGCCACGTACTTGACGTAGTCGTCGACGGTGTCCCAGGCGTCGTCGCCCTGCACGACCAGCGAGGTGAAGTCCTCGTTGAACACGTCGCGCACGACCCGGATCGTCAGATCGGGCTCGGCCGACAGCAGCTCGGGCGGGCTGGCCGACTTGGCCTTCTTCTGGATGCTCTCCCACTGGGCCGACAGCCGGGCCACGTCGCGGGCCAGCTCGTCCTCGGAGGCGCCCTCGGCCGCGGTGCGGACGATCACACCGGCGTTCTCCGGCATGACCTTCTTCAGGATGCTCTTGAGCCGGGTGCGTTCCTTGTCGGGCAGCTTGCGGCTGATGCCGGTCATCGACCCGTCCGGCACGTACACCAGGTAACGGCCGGGCAGGCTGATCTGCGAGGTGAGCCGGGCGCCCTTGTGGCCGATCGGGTCCTTGGTGACCTGCACCAGCACCGACTGGCCGGACTTCAGCGCCGACTCGATGCGCTTGGGCTGGCCCTCCAGCCCGGCGGTGTCGAAGTTCACCTCACCGGCGTACAGGACGGCGTTGCGCCCCTTGCCGATGTCCACGAACGCGGCCTCCATCGACGGCAGCACGTTCTGGACCTTGCCCAGGTAGACGTTGCCGACGTAGGACTGGCTGGCCTCGCGGTTGACGTAGTGCTCGACGAGCACGCCGTCCTCAAGGACCGCGATCTGCGTACGGTCGCCCTGGCGGCGCACCACCATCATGCGGTCGACGGACTCGCGGCGGGCCAGGAACTCCGACTCCGTGATGATCGGCGGACGCCTGCGGCCGAGCTCGCGCCCCTCGCGGCGGCGCTGCTTCTTGGCCTCCAGGCGGGTCGAGCCGCGCACGCTCTGCACGCCGTCGGTGGCGGTCTCCAGGGAGGCGGCACGGCCGGAGCGCGGCGCGCGGATGCGCACCACCGTGTTCGGCGGGTCGTCGCTGGAGGGCTCCAGCGTCTCCTCGGTGCCGCGGCGGCGACGACGGCGACGGCGGCGCGAGCCGGCGGCCTCTTCCTCCTGGGCCTCCTCGCCCTGGTCCTCGCCTTCCTCCTCGTCGCCTTCCTCGCCGTCCTCGGCCTCGTCACGCTCGCGCGACTTGCCGCGGCCCCTGCCGCCGCGACGGCGACGCCGGCGACGGCCGCCGCCCTCCTCCTCTTCCTGCTCCTCGGAGGTGTCGACGTCGCCCTCGTCCTCGACGAGGGTCTCGTCGACCAGCTCCTCGATCTCCTCGGGCTCCGGCTCCGGCTCGGGCCGCCGGATCACGGCGGGCTTGCCCTGGCTGGGGTCGGGGGCCTGGAACAGCGGCGCGAAGATGGCCGCCGGACGCTGGAACGCCGTGCCCGGCTCGTCGTGCCTGCGCGCGTTCAGCCCGAAGGGGTCGGCGAGCAGGCTCGGCCGGTCGACGTCCTCGTCGAGGTCCTCGCCGGCGGGCTCGTCGTCGAGCGGCTCGTCCTCGGGCAGGATCTCCAGGATGTCCTCGTCGGCCTCCTCGGCGGCCTCGGGCACGGTGACGGCCACCTCGACGTCGGAGGGCGTCGCGACGACCTCGACGTCGGCGCCCGCCGGCGCCTCCACGACGACCTCTTCGGCCTTCTTCCGCGTACGCCGCCGCTTGGGCGCCTCGGCCTCCTCCTCCGGGAGCGCTCCCGCGACCTCCGGCTCGGCCTTCTTCGTCGTACGGCGGCGCGTCGTGGTCGCGGTGGACCGCGTGCGCGTGGCCCTCTTGGGCTTCTCCTCGGGAACGTCGGCGGCCTCCACCGCGGCCTCGGCCACGGCGGCCTCGACCACACTGGCCACCTCACCGGCACCGGCCGGGCCACCCGCGTACGCGGGGCTCTCGGCCTCCGGCGCGCCCGGACTCCGCACCACCGGCGCCACGACGGGCTCAGCCGCACCGGCCACCCGCCCGGCAGCCTCCCGCCGTTCGACGACCGGCGCCACGACGGGCTCCACGGCGGACTCCACAGCGGGCTCTGCCGACGTGCCGGCATGCGAGGCGGCAGGGCTCTCGGCCTGCTGCGGCGCCGGCCCCTCAGGCACGACGGCCCCGGCCCCACGAGGCGCGCCGACGCCGGTCACGGCACCTTCAGGCGCGCCGACGCCGGTCGCGACACCCTGGGGCGCGCCGACGCCGGTTGCGGCACCTTCGGGCGCGCCGCCCACGGCGGAGGCGCCCTGCGGCGCAGCGGCTCCAGCCACGGCGCTCTCGGGCGCGCCGGCCTGTGCCTGAACGCCCGCCGGGCCGCCCTCGGCGGCTCCGGCCTGGCCTGTCGGCGCTTCGGGCGCCGCCGCGCGGGCCCGGGTTCTGCGGCCGCGCCCGGCATCGGGCGCGGGCTCTCCGGCGGCACGCTGCACGGCGTTGGTCTGCACCGGTTGCACGTCGGCAACCGACGGCGCGGCCTGGGCGGCCGCGACGGTGATCGGGGCGGTGGCGGCCGGCTCCTCCGGCAGCTCCGGCGGAGGACCCGCCGGGCGGCTCGCGGAACGGCGGCGCCTGGTCACCTTGGGCTGTTCAGTTGTCTCCCCGTCAGGGCCAGTGGCCCCGGCGTTGGGCTCGTTGTCGAGCATGCGGGCGCTCTCCCGTCAGCTCCCGGGCGCGTCGCCGCGCCGCGCAGGAGCCCTCGTGTCTCGTTGTCCGCCCCCGCCTCCGGAAAGGAGACGCGGGCGCCAAGTCCTGTCAGCGGTGGCGCCCCGCTCGCGCAGGGCACCTCCTTAGCCGACGACGTGCTCACCCGCCGGTCCCGCCTCGCCGCCGCGCGTCATATCGCGGTCAAGGCCGAGCGGGTCGGCAAGCGCACCGGTACCGGCGTCGAGCGGCCCCTGCGCCAGCCTGGTCACCTCGGGGGGAACCGGCGGCGCGAAGTCGGCCACAAGGCGCAGCCCTGTGAGCACATCATCGGGTCGAACGGCAGGCGTCATGTGCCGAACAACCATGCGCAGTATGACACACGTCTGTCCTGGCACCTGAGCTGCGGTTCTGTCTGTTCCCTCGGACACCACGAGCCCCAGGACGGCCTCCCGCGCGTCGAAGCGCCGTGGGCCCTTCTTGGTGAGGCGCTCGACCTCCACGGTGCCCGCCGCGAGGAACTTCTCCACCGCCGTCTCGGCGAGTTCGCGGTCGGCCCCGGGCAGGCGTACCTCCCAGTCGGAGACCTCCAGGCGGTCGGCCAGCCCCCCCGGGCCCGCCTGCACGACGTCGAGCACGTCGAGACCGGGCGGCAGTGACGCGTCCAGGCTGGACTTGACCTGCTCGGGGTCGCACAGCGTGGTGACACCGATCTCGAGGTATTCGGCCTCGCTGGCGACGCCGGTCGGCGCTGCGCCCGCGTAGGAGATCTTCGGATGGGGCGAGAAGCCCGCGCTGAAGGCCACCGGAATGCCGGCACGGCGGACCGCCCTCTCGACGGCCCGCGAGATGTCGCGGTGACTGGTGAAGCGCAGACGTCCGCGCTTGGCGTAACGCACACGAAGGCGCTGCACCGTAGGCGCGGGCGGAGGCCCGTCGGGAACAGGTTTCAGAGCTTTGCGTCCTTCCCTTGTAAGAGTTCCTTCTCCCAGGATAAGCCGCCGCGACACGTGTACGTGTACGCCGTGACACGGCTCGCCCACTGAGCGCGCTAGACCACTGTGAGAGGAAGGAGCTTGCGCCCTGTCGGGCCTATCTGGATCTCGGTGCCCATGGTCGGGCAGACCCCGCAGTCGTAGCACGGGGTCCAGCGGCAGTCTTCGACCTCGCCGCCGGACACGGCCTCCTGCCAGTCCTGCCAGAGCCATTCGCGGTCGAGCCCGGCGTCGAGGTGGTCCCACGGAAGGACCTCGTTCTCGGCCCGCTCACGCGTGGTGTACCAGTCGACGTCGACGCCCGCCTTCTCGGCGGCCTGCATCCATCTGTCGTAGGAGAAGTGCTCGCTCCACCCGTCGAACCTGCCGCCGGCCTCCCAGACGGCCCTGATCACCGCGCCGACCCTGCGGTCGCCGCGCGAGAGCAGGCCCTCCACGATGGACGGTTTGCCGTCGTGGTAGCGGAAGCCGATGGCCCGGCCGTACTGCTTGTCGCCGCGCAGTGAGTCGCGCAGCGCCTTGAGCCGCCGGTCGACGGTCTCGTGGTCGGCCTGCCCGGCCCACTGGAACGGGGTGTGCGGCTTGGGCACGAACCCGCCGATGGAGACGGTGCAGCGGATGTCGCGGCTGCCGGTCGCCTCACGGCCCGCCTGGATGACCTTCTTGGCCAGGTCGGCGATGCCGAGCACGTCTTCGTCCTGCTCGGTGGGCAGGCCGCACATGAAGTAGAGCTTCACCTGCCGCCAGCCCTGCGAGTAGGCGGTGGTGACCGTGCGGATGAGGTCTTCCTCGGTGACCATCTTGTTGATCACCTTGCGCATGCGCTCGGAGCCGCCCTCGGGGGCGAACGTGAGACCCGAGCGCCTGCCGTTCCTGGAGAACTCGTTGGCCAGGTCGATGTTGAACGCGTCGACCCGGGTCGAGGGCAGGGACAGCGAGGTGTTGGTGCCCTCGTAGCGGTCGGCCAGGCCCTTGGCGACCTCGCCGATCTCGGAGTGGTCGGCCGAGGACAACGACAGCAGGCCGACCTCGTTGAAGCCGGACTCCTTGATGCCGTTGTCGACCATGGCGCCGATCGTGGTGATCGAACGCTCCCGCACCGGACGGGTGATCATGCCCGCCTGGCAGAAGCGGCAGCCGCGCGTGCAGCCGCGGAAGATCTCCACGCTGAACCGCTCGTGCACCGTCTCGGCCAGCGGCACCAGCGGCTTCTTCGGGTAGGGCCACTCGTCGAGGTCCATCACGGTGTGCTTGTGCACCCGCCACGGCACCTCGGACCTGTTGGGCGCGACCCGCTTGATGCGCCCGTCGGGGTGGTAGTCGACGTCGTAGAACTTCGGCACGTAGACGCCGCCGGACTCGGCGAGCCGCATCAGCAGCTCGTCGCGCCCGCCGGGACGCCCCTCGGCCTTCCACTCGCGGATGACCTCGGAGATGGCGATCGAGATCTGCTCGCCGTCGCCGAGCACGGCCGCGTCGAGGAAGTCGGCGATCGGCTCGGGGTTGAAGGCCGCGTGACCGCCGGCGAGCACGATCGGGTCGTCCTCGCCCCGGTCTACCGCGTTGAGCGGGATCCCGGCCAGGTCGAGCGCGGTCAGCATGTTGGTGTAGCCCAGCTCCGTCGAGAACGACAGGCCGAGCACGTCGAAGGCGCGCACCGGCCGGTGGGCGTCGACGGTGAACTGCGGCACGCCCTCGGCCCGCATGAGGGCCTCCAGGTCGGGCCAGACCGCGTAGGTGCGCTCGGCCAGGGTTCGGGGCAGCTCGTTGAGGATCTCGTAGAGGATCGCCACGCCCTGGTTGGGCAGCCCGACCTCGTAGGCATCCGGGTACATCAGCGCCCACCGCACGTCGGCGGAGTCCCAGTCCTTGACGGTCGAGTTGAGCTCACCCCCGACGTACTGGATGGGCTTCTGCACCTTGGGCAGCAGCGCTTCCAGGCGGTGGAATATCGACTCGACAGGCATACCGTCCAGGGTAGCGGCGCGCGGACGGTGACAAATCCGGCCCACCCGCGGACGGCCCCCGTTACGCGCTCAGTTGAACGACTGCCGCCGCACTCTGATGGCCAGGAGCAGCCCTACCGCCATGAGGTTCGCGAACGTGGCAGTGCCGCCATAGGACACGAAAGGCAGCGGCAGACCGGTGATCGGCATGATCCCGATCGTCATCCCGACATTGATGAACGTCTGGAACGCGAACCAGCACACGATCATGCCCGCGACCAGCGTGCCGAACCGGTCGTCGCAGTGTCTGGCGACCTTCAGCCCGCGCAGCAGCACCACGCCGAGCAGCAGCACCACGGTGACCGACCCGATGAACCCGAACTCCTCCCCCGCCACCGTGAAGATGAAGTCGGTGTGCTGCTCGGGCACGAACCGCCCGGTCGTCTGCCCGCCGCCGAAGAGCCCCTTGCCCAGCAGTTGCCCGGAACCGATCGCGATCAGCGACTGCGTGCTGTTGTAGCCCACCCCGCGCGGATCGACCTTCGGATCGACGAACGCGGTGAACCGCGCCACCTGGTACGGCTCCAGCAGGTTGAACCAGAACACGCAGAACACCCCAGCCGCCGCCACGAGCACCAGCCCGACGATCCACCGCTTGCGCACGCCCCCGATCACCAGCCCCGCGGCCGTGATCACGGCGAGCACGAGCGCCGTGCCGAGGTCGGGCTGCAGCATCACCAGCCCCATCGTGAGGCCCGCCGCGACCAGGGCCAGCGTGATGTCCAGGCCGCGCGGCCGGTCGCTGCCCTCGGCGGGCTGGGCCAGCAGCATCGCGATGATCAGCAGCAGCCCGACCTTGGCGAACTCCGACGGCTGCACCGCGAACCCGCCTCCGAGCAGGATCCACGAGTGCGATCCGTTGATCGTCGCGCCCAGCGGCGTGATCACCAGCGCCAGCCCCACCAGCGACACCAGGAACACCAGCGGCGCGTAGGCCCGCATCGCCCGATGGTCGACCATCGCCACCACGGCGCACAGCGTCACGCCGATGACCTCGTTGAGCAGGTGTTTCTTGACCAGCCCGGTGGCGCCGGGCGCCCACGTGCGGGTCGAGGACCACACCAGCAGGGTGCCGATCAGGCACAGCCCGGCCACCGCGACCAGCATCAGGCCGTCCATGCGGCGCACCACCGAGTGCTCGCCGATCGCCCGCTGGATGAGCGAGGGCCGCCGCGCGGCCACGGCGCGGTTCATTGGTGGATCACCGTCCCGTCGGGGGCGAACTTCGGCAGCTTGGTCGGAAGCCTTCCGCCGGGCACGGCGGCCGGCTCCCCCTTGAAGCCGTAGATGCCCTCGTAGATCTCGCGTGCGGCCGGCGCCGCGGTCGAGGCGCCCATGCCGCCCTGCGACACCATGACGACCACCACGAACTGCGGATTGTTGGTGGGCGCGAACGACGCGAACCACGAGGTGTCCTTCTTGCCCCACACCTCCGCGGTACCGGTCTTGCCGCCGATGCGTACCTTGTCCATCGGGAAGCCGGTGAACGCCCCCGCCGCGGTGCCGTCGGAGGGCACCTGGCTCAGCGCGTTCTTGATGTAGAGGCGTTCCTTGTCGCTGATCGGCAGCTTGCCGACCACCGGCACGTCGATGGTCTTGACCACCTTGCCGTCGGGCCTCACCTGCGCCCACCCGATGCGCGGGCTGCGCACCTTGCCGTCGCTCACCAGGGCCATGTACGCCCGCGCGAGCTGCATCGGCGTCACCAGGACGTCGCCCTGCCCGATGGCGAAGTTGGCCGAGTCACCGGGCCGCAGCAGGAAGCCCTCGGTGCAGTTCTCCAGGGCCAGGCGTTTGAGGAAGTCGGCCCGCGCCCGGTCCTTCTCCTCCGGATATCCCTTGCGCGACCGCTCGCAGCTCGTGGCGCTGGTGCGGTTCCACAGGTCCTTCTTCCAGGCCCGGTCGGGGATGCGCCCGGAGGACTCGCCCGGCAGGTCGACCCCGGTGGGCCGGCCGAAGCCGAAGGCCCTGGCCGTGTTGGCGAACACCTCCTTCGTGCGCTTCTTCGGGTTGCGCCCGCCGTCCTTCAGGTACTGCTCGTACGCCGCCCGGTAGAAGATCGTGTCGCACGACTTGACCAGCGCCGTGTGCAGGTTCATCTGCCCGAGGCCGATGCCCCGGAAGTTGCTGAAGGACCGGTCGCCCACCATGTACGCCCCGGGGCAGTCGTACGTGCCGTTGAGCGGGTACCCCGCCCGCAACATCGCCGACACCGACGACACCTTGAACGTCGAACCGGGCGCGAACTGCCCGTTGATCGCCCGCGAGACCAGCGGCTTACCCGACTTGTCCGACAACAGCCACTGGTACCCCTTGGCCGAGATGCCACCGGCCCAGATCTCCGGGTCGTACCCCGGCGCGCTGGCCACCGACACCACCCGCCCGGAACGCGCGTCGAGCACCACCGCGGCGCCGCCGTCGGCCCCGGGCGCGTTCTTCATCGCGTGGGCCAGCGCCTTCTCCGTCACCGCCTGCACCCGCGCGTCGATGCTGGTCACCAGATGGTCGCCGGCGACCGGTGGCACCTGCTCCTCGACCCCGAGGGCCTTGCCCATCCGGTCGACCTGCACCCTGCGCAGCCCCGACTTGCCGCGCAGCGCGTCGTCGTAGACGTACTCGATGCCGTCGCGCCCCGCCAGGTCGACACCGGAGAAGCTGGCCTTGAGCCCCTCGCGCTTCTCCAGCTCCGCCTCGGTCACCGGCTGCAGGTAGCCCAGCATCTGCGCCCCGGCCCGTCCGCCCGGGTACTGCCGTACGGAGTGGATCTCCGCGGTCACCCCCGGGAACTCCTCCTGCCGCTCCAGGATCTGCAACGCCTCGCGCGTGTCCACCTTCTCGTCCAGCGGAACCGGCTGGTACGGCGACCCCGTCCAGCACGGCTTGCCCACGCCCGGCCCGCAGGGCGTGATGCGCTGCCGCAGGTCCTTGACCGGCCGGTCGAGCACCGAGGAGAGCCTGCGCAGCACGCTCATCCCCCCGCCCGGCATCCTGTTCAGCTTCGTCCGGTCGACGGACACGACCAGCGCCGTCCTGTTGCGCACCAGCGGACGCCCCGACGAGTCGAGGATCTGCCCCCGCACCGCGGGCACGATCACCGTGCGCGTCCTGGTCTCCATCGCCCTGGTCACGAACTCCTGGCCGCGCACGACCTGCACCTGCCACAGCCGTACGGCCAGCACGACGAGCAGCAGCACCACCAGGACGTGCAGCACCAGCAACCTGGTACGCATGCGGATCATGTCGAGTACCTCGGCTGTCTCCCCCGGGTGGCCAGCCAGATCACCACCGGCGCCACGATGAGCGTGTAGAGAACGGTGACCGGCACCTGCTGGGTCAGCGTCGCCAGCGACACCCGCGGATCGGACAGCAGCCCGGCCACCCCCACGGCCACCAGCGGCGCGATCAGCACGCACAGCACGACGGTCGTCGCCGGCCCGCCCGCGCCACGCCCCGCCACATAACCGACCACGGCCAGCACGAACGCGTACTGGCCCATCAGGTGCGCCGTCGGCGGCACCAGGTCCACCAGCAGCCCCGAGAAGAACCCGACCATCGCCCCCGCCACCGGCCCGCGGTCGAGGGCCATGCCCACCACCGCCAGCAGCACCAGGTCAGGCGCGCCGCCCGCCGGCAACGGCAGCCGGTTGACCAGCATGACCTGTGCCAGCAACGCCAGCACCACGACCATCGCCCCGATCACCGCGCCTCCGTCCCCGCCGAAAGCAGCACGCTTCTCATCCCCCGATCACCACACCAGCAGCGGCCTCGCCGGAGGCCGTGCCGTCGCCGGTCACCGCGCCCCCTCCTTGACCGGCAGCACCGCGTCACGCGGATCCCGCTTGGGCCCTTCGACCACCACCCCGACCACGTCGAGCGCCGTCAGGTCGGCGAACGGCCTGGCGTAGGCGATCCGGGTCAGCTCGCCCGGCGTCGACTCCACGCGCTCGATCACCCCGATCGGCACCCCCGGCACGTACGGACGCCCGTTCTTGGAGCCGAAGCTGACGATGCGACCGCCCCGCTCCATCGGCGCCGTCGAGTCGAGCAGCCGGAACTGCACGAGCCGCCCGTTCTCGCCCACCCCGTGCACCACGCCGATCTCCTGGCCGCCCTCCAGCCGCCCCCCGGCGGCCGAGGCGGGGTCGCTGAGCAGCAGCACCGTGGAGGTGGCGGCCGAGGCGTGGATGACCCGGCCGACCAGCCCGTCACCGTTGAGCACCGTCATGTCGGGACGCACCCCGTCACCGGCGCCCACGTCGATCTGCACGCTGTCCTCGAACCCCGGCTGCCCGCGCCTGGCCACCACATTGGCCGTGACCACCTTGTAGCCGCCGGTGCCGGAGAGGCCGAGCAGCTTCTTCAGCTCCGCCGAGCGGGTGGCGTCGAGCGTGCTGGAGGACAACCCGGCCCGCAGCCTGGCGTTCTCCTCCTGCAGCTGCTCGATGTGCCGCTGCGCGCTGGGCGCGCTGGCCAGGGCGTGCAGGAAGCCGCCGACGGGCCGCACCACGCCCCCGCCGAACCGCTCGGCCGCGCCGAACACCCAGGACCCCGCCGAGCGCAGCGGACGCAGCGGTGAGCTGTCGCCCGCACGATGGTCGATGGTCAGGACGACCAGCGCCGCCATCAGCAGCACTCCAAGGATCAGCCGGGCCCGGCGCGAATCTCTCATCAGTGCCGCGACTCCGGAACGAGCACCTGCTGCAGGGCCTCGAACTCCTCGGCGCACTTGCCCGAGCCGATGGCGACCGAGTCGAGGGCGTTCTCCACCAGGTGGACGGGCATGCCGGTCTCGGCCTTGACCCGCTCGTCGAGGCCCTTGAGCAGGGCGCCGCCGCCGGTCAGGGCGATGCCGCGGTCCATGATGTCGCCCGACAGCTCGGGCGGGCACTTGTCGAGAGTGGTCTTCACCGCGTCGACGATCGCGTTGACCGGCTCCTCGGTGGCCTTGCGGATCTCCTCGCTCGACACGATGATCGTCTTGGGCAGCCCGCTGACCAGGTCACGCCCCCGCACCTCGGCGTGGGACTCCTCGCCGTTGGGGCAGGCCGACCCGATCGCCATCTTGATCTCCTCGGCGGTGCGCTCGCCGAGCATCAGCGAGAACTCCTTCTTGGCGAACGTGATCACCGCCTGGTCGAGCTCGTCGCCGCCGATCCTGATCGACTGGCTGGTGACCACGCCGCCCATCGAGATGATGGCCACCTCGGTGGTGCCGCCGCCGATGTCGACCACCATGTTCCCGGTGGGCTCGTGCACCGGCAGCCCGGCCCCGATGGCGGCGGCCATCGGCTCCTCGACGATGTAGACCTTCCTGGCGCCGGCCTGGTATCCGGCTTCCTTCACCGCGCGCTGCTCCACGCTGGTGATGCCGCTCGGTACGGCGATGATGATGCGCGGCTTGGCGAAATGGCGTCGTCTGTGCACTCGTTGGATGAAGTAGCGCAACATCCGTTCGGTGACGTCGAAGTCGGCGATCACGCCGTCCTTCAGCGGGCGGACCGCGACGATGTTGCCGGGCGTACGACCGATCATTCGCTTTGCCTCGATGCCCACCGCCACGATCTTGCCTGTGGTGGTGTTGATCGCTACGACTGACGGCTCATTGAGCACGATGCCCCGGCCACGCACGTATACCAACGTGTTGGCGGTGCCCAGATCGACCGCCATGTCACGGCCGAGAAACGCGAGCTTGCTGCCCATGGGGAACGGAGCCCTCCGTATCGTCGTTCGCGAATGACTACGGATCGAATTCGAATCGTAACGTGACGTACCCACCAGTGAGCGCAATGAGCCCTCGCGCTCCACAAAAATCTCCAGCCCCTACCTCAACCTGGATTTTGCCCGAATTGCACCCACACGACCGGATCAACTGCGCCCGTGCCTGTCAGACTCGGTGAACGCTACAACGCGGCGCCGACAAAAAGACGCGCCCGCACGGCGTGAAGCCGGCGGGCGCGCGGGTGAAGCTGACTGCTAGAAGCGGTCGGGGAAGAAGATCTTGATCTCCCTGGCCGCGGACTCGGGCGAGTCGGAGCCGTGGACGACGTTCTCGCCGATCTCCAGGGCGTGGTCGCCGCGGATGGTGCCGGGGGCGGACTTGACCGGGTCGGTGGCGCCGGCCAGCGCGCGGAAGGCCTCGATGGCGCGCGGGCCCTCAAGGACCATGGCCACGAGCGGCGCCGACGTGATGAAGTCGACCAGCTCGCCGAAGAACGGCTTCTCGGCGTGCTCGGCGTAGTGCGCCTTGGCGGTGTCGGCGTCGAGGGTGCGCAGGTCCATCGCCACGACCTTGAGGCCCTTGCGCTCCACGCGGGCGATCACGTCACCGATGAGGCCACGCTTCACCCCGTCGGGCTTGATCAGGACAAGAGTGCGCTCGGACACGTGTGGTTCTCCTTTGAACAGATTCGGGTCGCGGCTACGGGCGCCTGGCCTGACCACGAGGGCGCTCCGCGGGACACGGGCCCTCGCGTCGCCATAGCCGTCGCTCAGCTTACCGTCCGCGTCCACACCCTCGGCGCCACAGGCATGACGCGCGTGGGCGAGGACTTCAGGACCGCTCGCCGTCCTCCGGCGAGGGCGCCTGCGGCGGCACCGCGGGCACGGGCTCGCCGGGCTCGACGCTCTCGTCCTCCTCCGGCGCGGGAGAGCCTTCGGGAACGACCGAGCCCCACGTCGTGACCGGCTCCTGCGCCGCGGCGCCGAGCTCGCGGCCGGCCCCGACCGCCACCGCGACCTCCGCCGGCTCGCCACCCGACGGCGGCTCATCCTCCCGGGACGCCCGCCGCCCCATCACCGCCGCCAGCACGATCACGCCCACCAGCAGGAACCCGCCGATCAACGCCCACCAGTGCAACGCGCCCACGAAACTGTCCACCAGTTCCTGGCGCGACCCGACGCCCTCCAGCATCCACATCTGCACGCCGGTCCCCAGCAGGTAGCCCGCCAGCACCCCGGCGATGCCCAAGGACAGCCCGAACGCCGCCGCCCCGATCCCGACCTCGCCGAGCGTGGCCGTGACCGCCACGGTCGCGCCCACCGCGAGCAGCGTGAACGGCACCGCCAGCACCAGCCCGTCGGCCGACGGGACGACCAGCCGCACCGAGCACAGACCGACCACCATCGCCAGCAGCCCGAGCGGCGCCGCGAGCCGTCCCCCGCCCTTGGCGAACAACCGCACACCCACCCCGGCGACGACCGCGAGCACCGCCGCCACCCCGAACGGCGTCCACAGGCCGCGCAGCCCCGGGCCTCCCAGACCGCCCATCTCCACCAGCGTGACCTGCGCCGTGCTCGGCAGCAGCACCACCCCGACGGCCACCATCGTGTACGCGTGCGTGCGGCCCTCCGCCCGGCCGATCGAGCCGAGCGCCAGCAGCCCGGCGATCGCCACCCCCGCCAGCAGGATCACCGGGACGACACCCCACCCGGCGCTCGCCGTGCTGATCGCCACGACCGCGATGCCCGCCGCGGGCACGGCCGCGAGCAGCAGCCGGCTGCGCTCCCTGGCGTCCGGCGCGGGCGCGGGCGGCTGCCCGTCGATCCTCCAGACCACCAGGTACGCCGCCGCCAGCGCCAGCCCCACCCCGGTGGCCATCGGGTACGGCTGCAGCGTGACCTTCCAGCTCGTCACGTCGACCAGCGGCCAGAGCGCGAACGCCTGGGCCTCCAGCAGGCTGACGCACAACACCCCGGCCCACAGGCCGCGCAGCGCGGGCGTACGGTCCCAGACCGCCACCAGCGTGGCCGGCACGATCAGGCCGCCGCCCACGCCGCGCAGCACGCGTACGACGCCGACGACCAGCTCGGAGGCCGCGTATCCGCCCGCCGCGTCGGCCACCGCCACCAGCGCGAGCCCCGCGACCAGCACGTGGGCCACCTTCATCCGCCGCAACGCGACGGCAGCGAGCGGCACCGTCAGCATCAGGGCCGGCAGCGCCAGCCCGTGCGTACGGCTCAACCCGATCTGGTCGAAGTCGCCCGGCAGCAGGTCGGCGACCACGGACAGCGTGTTGGGTATCGCGACGATCGCCAGCGGCAACGCCACGAGGACGAGCAGCCCGAGCACCACGTCGAGCAGCCAGGAGTGTCTGAGGCCAGCCGGATGCGGCGACCGTTGAATCGGGGGGACGGCCATGTAGGCCGACTTTAGCGGGAAGTCACGCCCTCGACACGGCGAGCTACGATAATCGCGGTGATCCACAGCGCCGCGAAGATCGCGCCGAGGAAGAACATGGTCGGCACGAGGAAGCCCGTGGCGATGGCCAGCACCTGGATGACGCTGCCCATGACGTACCCGAAGGGCCGTTTGAGCAGGCCCGCGGCGACCACGCACAACACCAGGAGCCCGATGCCCACCGCGACGGCGAGCGCGGGGGCCACGCCGCCCACCGTGATCGCCACCGGCGTGATGAGCCCGGCCACGATAGCCTCCATGCCGAGCACACTCGCGCCGAGCCTGCGCATGCCCGGTGTGACCTCGAAATTCATCTCACACCATCCGCTTTGAGCAGATGCCGGGCATCGCCGGCCGTCACCACCGAACCGGTGATGAACACCCCGGTCCCGCTGAACTCACCCTCCGCGTCGGCGATGCCGATGCCCCGGTCGATGGCCTCGTCGAGCCGCTCGACGACGTGCACGCGGTCCTCGCCGAACAGCGGCACGGCCAGCGCGGCGAGCTCCTGCGCCGACAACGACCTGGGCGAGGAGTTACGCGTCACCACGATCTCGTCGAGCATCGGCTCCAGGAGCTCCAGCAGGGTCTCGACGTCCTTGTCGCGCATAACGGCGACCACGCCGACCACCTTGGCGAAGTCGAACGCCTCGTGCAGCGCCTCCAGGCTCGCCTCCAGCCCGCCGGGATTGTGCGCCGCGTCGATCACCACCGTGGGCGTGCGCCGTACGACCTCCATCCGGCCGGGCGAGGCCGCCTGGGCGAACGCCTGACGCACCAGGTCTGCGTCGAGCGGATCGTCGCCGCCGGTCAGCGCCTCGACGGCGGCCAGCGCGCACACCGCGTTGCTGGCCTGGTAGCTGCCGTAGAGCGGCAGGTAGATCTCGTCATAGACGCCCTTGAGCCCGCGCAGGGTGAGCAATTGCCCGCCCATGGCCATCTCCCGGCCCAGGACGCCGAACTCCAGCCCCTCGCGCGCCACCACCGCGCCGACCTCGGCCGCGCGGCGCATCAGCACCTCGGCCGCGGCCAGCTCCTGCTGAGCGAGCACGGTCGTGGCGCCCGGCTTGATGATCCCGGCCTTCTCCCCGGCGATGCTCGGGATGTCAGGCCCCAGACGGTCCATGTGATCGAGGGAGATGGGCGTGATGACCGACACCAGGCCGTCGGCGACGTTCGTCGCGTCCCACGACCCGCCCATGCCGGCCTCGATGACCGCGACGTCGACCGGCGTGTCGGCGAACGCCGCGAACGCCATGGCCGTCAGCAGCTCGAAGAACTGGATGCGCCGGTGTCCCTGCGCGTCGGCCAGCTCGACATAAGGGGCTATCTCCTCGTAGACCTCGGCGAAGCGCTCCTCGCTCAACGGCTCGCCGTCGACCGTGATGCGCTCGCGCACGGTGACCAGGTGCGGGCTGGTGAACCGGCCCACCCTGAGATTGCGCTCGCGAAGCAGCGCCTCGGTCAGCCGCGCCGTGGTCGTCTTGCCGTTGGTGCCGGCGATGTGTATGACCGGGTACGCCCGCTGAGGCGAGCCGAGCAAATCCATGAGCGCAGCGATCCTGTCGAGCGTCGGCTCGAAGTCCCACTCGACGCCCCGCTCCAGGATGGCACGTTCAACCGCACGATAATCCACCCCTCAACCCTACTGACCACGCGTAGCGGTCTGGACGCGGGGCAAACATATCGTGAATCGTATAGAAAATTAGAGGGTACTCACCTCCGCCGCAGGGTGCCACCTTGGAGAACAGCCTGCTCTACCCCCCAGCAGGCGCTTTCAAGGAGGCCATCGTGGAAGGCGAGAACACTCGCGAGGAAAGGCAGCGCGGAATCACCAGAAAGGCGCTGTTCAAGGCGGCTCTCATAGCGACACCGGTCCCGTTCCTGATCGGCGAGGTGCCGGCCCTGGCCCGCACCATGGCCGGGACCGGCCAGCAGCTTGAGCCCACCCCGTTCTGCGACGACGGTGACGATCTCACGATCTCGCAGACCGAGGGCCCCTACTTCAAGCCCAACTCCCCCCAGCGCTCGACCCTCCCCGGCTCGGGCACCCCGCTGACGGTGAGCGGATACGTGTTCGGACTGTCCTGTCAGCCACTGGCGAACGTCCTGCTCGACTTCTGGCAGGCCGACACCAACGGCAACTACGACAACGTCACGTACAACTTCCGTGGGCACCAATACACGAACGCCCAGGGGGCCTTCAAGCTCACCACCATCGTGCCCGGCCTCTACCCCGGCCGTACCCGGCACATCCACGTCAAGGCGCAGGCTCCGGGCCGCGGGATCCTCACCACGCAGCTCTACTTCCCGGGCGAGCCGCGCAACAACACCGACAGCATCTACGACCCGAGACTGCTCATGAACGTCCGCCCGGTCGGGTCCGGGAAGGAAGCGACGTTCGACTTCGTCCTCAACGTCCAGGGCGTGCCCCCCACTCAGACTCCTACTCCCACGCCCACGACGAGCCCGCCTCCGGGCGGCGGAACCTGGAAGGTTGGGGTGACCTACCAGGCGGGTGACCAGGTGACCTACGGCGGATCGACGTACCGGTGCCTGCAGGGGCACACCTCAATGGCCGGTTGGGAGCCACCCAACGTGCCGGCCTTGTGGCAGCGCGTCTGATCCACTGGTCCCCGAACGCAAAAGAGGGCCACCCCGGCTGCTGGGGGTGGCCCTCGTTCGTGTTGTCATGCCTATGAGCTTGTCATGCCGATAAACGCGAAGAGGCCCCACACGCTGTGTGTGGGGCCTCTTCGAAAGATTGTCCGGCGGTGACCTACTCTCCCACACCCTCCCGAGTGCAGTACCATCGGCGCAGAGAAGCTTAACTTCCGGGTTCGGAATGTAACCGGGTGTTTCCTTCCCGCCATAACCGCCGTAACCCTATGAAACACACAAACAACAACTGTTTGCTGTCTCAGAATTGCCTAGTGGACGCGAGCAAAAAGCTTTGAGGTCAAGTCCTCGGCCTATTAGTACCGGTCAGCTCCACACGTTACCATGCTTCCACCTCCGGCCTATCAACCCGGTCGTCTACC